>NZ_JADWYU010000296.1 GCF_016786325.1 Frankia nepalensis
ATGCCGGCGGCCCAGACGGTGGTGGCGAGGGCGATCAGCGCGGAGCCGATGGTGATCCCGCTGTGGCCGATGGCGCTCAGTGCCCGTCGGCGGCGGGTGTGGGCGCCGAGTTCGGCGCCGACCATGCGGGCCACGGTCCCGGCGGCGTGGCCGCCGGCCTCGACGGCGCCGAGGGCCAGTGCTTGGCTGCAACCCCGCCTTCCCAACCCGGCACCACAACTGTTCCTCGGCGTCTTGGCGGTCGGGCTCGCGATCGTCTATGTCGCCGAGATCGCCTGAACCGACTGCCGTGCTCTGCGAGGCTGCTGGGCGGGCCGTTCCACGCTGGGAGTTTTCGTGATGACCGTTGTCGACAACGCTCTGTACTCGGCGGGTCGCTGCTTCACCAGGCCGAAGACGCTGGGTGAGACCTATCAGCTGCTGCGCGATCGCCGCGAGGAGAACCGGCAGGACCTGGCCTGGATCGGGCTGGCCCGCCCGGGCGAGGCCGAGCTGGCCTCGCTCGCCGCCGAGTTCGATCTGCACGAGCTGGCCATCGAGGACGCGGTTCAGGCGCACCAGCGGCCCAAGCTCGAGCGCTACGACACGACGCTGTTCGTGGTCCTGCGTGCCGCCCACTACGACGACCGGCGCGAGGAGGTCGACTTCTCCGAGCTGCACGTCTTCGTCGGCGACGACTTCGTCATCACCGTCCGGCACGGCGACACGCCGGACCTGGCCCGGGTGCGGCTCCGGATGGAGTCCGAGCCGGACCTGCTGGCCCGCGGCCCGGAAGCGGTGCTGTACGCGATCCTGGACCGGGTCGTCGACGACTATGGTCCGGTCGTCGACGGTCTCGAACACGACATCGACGAGATCGAGACGGAGGTGTTCCGGGGTGAGCCGGCGGTCAGCCGGCGCATCTACGAGTTGTCCCGCGAGGTCATCGAGTTCCAGCGCGCCACCAAACCGCTGCAGGGGATGCTCGACGGTCTGGCCGCGGGGTTCGCGAAGTACGGCGTCGACCCGGAGCTGCAGCAATACCTGCGTGACGTGTCCGACCACGTGGTGACCGTGGTGGAACGGATCGATGCCTTTCGGCAGTTGCTGCAGAACATCCTGACGGTGAACGCGGCGCTGGTCGGCCAGCGGCAGAACGAGGAGATGAAGACCCTCACCGAGGCCAGCCTCGCGCAGAGCGAGGAGGTCAAGAAGATCTCCGCCTGGGCGGCGATCCTCTTCGCGCCGACGCTGGTCGGGACGGTGTACGGGATGAACTTCGAGACCATGCCGGAACTGGGCTGGACCCTCGGCTACCCGTTCGCGCTCGCCCTGATGGCCCTCGTATCAGTCACCTTGTACCTGGTCTTCAGCAAGAAGCGCTGGCTGTGATCTGGCCGACGAACGGGAGTGGCGACGGCCGCCGCCGCGGCAGGCGTCCGTTGGCCCGCGGGCGCGCAGCGGCGTAGCCATCTCCCGTAGTGACGACTACCTGGCTCGACGCGGATGAGCGTGGAAGCTAACAGGCGCACCCCCCGCCACAGCCGCGTGACTCGCCGGCGGCCCGTCGGGCGGCGGCGCGGCCGCGCTGGTGCAGCCCGAGAAACACCACCGCCAGGACGGCCAGGGCGATCGCCGCGGCGGCGAGCGTCTGGTTGACCGCGGCAGCAGCTCCAGCGGTGAGGACCCCCGCGCCGACCAGCAGTGGCAGCGTGCAGCACGCGGCGCAGGCGAGCACGGCCAGTGTCCCCGACAGCGCGATCCGGCGTGGTGTCCAAGGTTGGTCGTGAGCCTGGGACTCGTCGGGGGCAGTCTGGATCTCGAACGGTCCCGCGACCCCGGCGGGCTGCCGGGTACTCGAACGGTCGTCGGCGGGCGGGGCGGTCATCGCTGGCTCCCGGTGAGGGTCATGGGGCTGGACGGAACGACGTGAGGTCCGCGGGCGGTGTGCGGGCGATCTCGACGTAGGGCAGCGGGCAGTCGGGGCAGGAGCAGTCGGTGAGGCTGTCGCAGCCGGCCTCGACGACGCCGAGCAACGCGCTCCTGATCGTTTCCAGGTCTCGGATCCTGGACTCGATCTCGTTGAGCTTGGACAGGGCGTGCTCCTTGAGCGCGCCGGTGGGATGGCGGCGCCGGCCGGCGTCGAGGAGTTCGGCGACCTCGTCGAGGGTGAACCCGAGTCGTTGCGCGGCCTTGATGATGCCGAGCAGGGTCACGGCGTCGGCCGGGTAGAGCCGGTGCCCGCCGGGGGTGCGCGCGGGTTCGGCGAGCAGCCCGCGGCGTTCGTAGTAGCGCAAGGTCTGGAGGTTCACCCCGGCCGCGGCGGCCAGTTCACCGGAGCGCAGCCCCGCGCCGGTCATCGGCCCGCCGTTGGCGCCGCGTCGGTGGCGAGCGTGGCGAGGCCGTCGAGGACGGCGGTCTGCGCCGTGGGCACCTCGATATCGAGCACGATGTGGTCGCCGGTGGGGGTAATGGTGAAGGTGAAGAACGAGCAGCACTGGCTTTCCCGGGCGGTCAGGTCCCGGGTGGTTTCTTCCAGGCCGTCGCCTCCGGTCAGGGTCAGCCGCAGGTGGCGGGCGTCGACCCGTTCCAGGCGGTGCAGGGCGTTGGCGAACAGGGCGTCGAACTCGGCGATCCGCAGCGGCTGGGCGGCACTCGGCAGGCTGCAGGCGTCCACCCGCGGCACGTCCTTCGCGAAGGGCATCGGCTTCTCCTGTCGGCCTGGTCGCGCCGCGTGCCGGCGCCGTTGGCTCGACGGTAAGCCTGTACCTGGGTACCGGACGCAAGCCCGCGGACCCGCCGATTTCGGCCCGGGAACGGCCGGGTCAGGATGAGCGGTCAGCCGTGGTCGACCGGACCAGGCGAATCCGGGAGCCGGGTGTGACCGACAGGGCGGTCCTTGGCCGCCGGACTACGCCGTGAGGTCCTTCGCGCTGAGCCCGCCCTTGCCGCGTAGCCAGGTCACCAGGCCGTGGGCTTCTGAGCGTTCGGCCGCGTCCAGCGGGGTCAGATCGTCGTAGCCGACCCAGTTGATGTCCGCGCCCCGGCCGAGCAGGTAGGCCGTCGTCTCGTCCTGCCCGCCATGGGCCGCGCACCACAGCGCATGCGTGGCATCCTCCACGCTCGCCGGGTTCGCTCGCTCGAAGTAGGACCGGACGCCGTCGATCCGGCCCAGCGCCGCGTCCTGCCACAGTTCGGTACGGGCGCCGCGTTCGACCAGCCGGCGGGCAACGTTCCACTGCCCGAACGCGCACGCGTCCGAGAGCGGCGTACCTCCACCGATCACCGAGCCGCCGGCTTCGATGTCGGCGCCCGCGTCCAACAGCGCGTCCAACACCGGCACGTCGTCGCTGCTGGCCGCCCAGTGCAGCGGGGTCTCCGTGTGCGGCCCGGCGAACCGGGCGTTCACGTCCGCGCCCGCCGCCAGCAGGGTTTCCACGACCCGCGGCCCGTTCGGGTAGTGCCCCGGCCAGTCGGTCGCGACGTGCAGCAACGTCCGGGACATGCCGCACGCATCCCCAAGCCGGACGGTGGCCAGCTCCGGATGCTCCCGGAGCAGCGCCCGCAGGGCGTCGACGTCGCCGCCGTGGATCGCGGCGACCGCGGCGAGGGCCAACGCGTCCTCGGTGCTCAGGAACTCCATGACGTCCCCCGGTGTCTGACTGGCCGCCCGGCATGTCCGGACACCAGCATGACGTCACCACGGTCAGCCGGCCAGCCTGACCCGCACATCGACCGCCGCGCGAAGCCCCGCCATCGCCACGCCCAGTTCCCCGATCATCGGTCGGCTGCCACGCGCACGGGGATGGACGGCCCGCACCCGTGCACCCTCTGCGGGGTGTCTCATGACCAGACCCGAGGACCCCATCAGCCTGGACGACCGACACAGCCTGGACGACCGACACGGGTTCGACGACGTACAGCCTCGACCGACCACCCCGCCACCGCGGCGGCCCGGCCGCCTGTGGGTGGTCCGTCGCCTCGCTCTGCTCACGAGAGGACTCGTCCGTGTCCGACAAGCCGTCGGTCCTGTTCGTCTGCGTCCACAACGCCGGCCGCTCCCA
>NZ_JADWYU010000297.1 GCF_016786325.1 Frankia nepalensis
GTGGGCCGCCCGCCGGGCGGCCCACCCACCCGGCCACCGACCAGCGGAACTCATCCGCCACCACGAGATAGCAGCAACTAGACAGCAGGCGCTACCGCCCCGACACCCGGCAACGGCGGGCAGACGGCCCGCGGCGCGCATTCGCCGAAAGGAAGTTGGACATGGCGCTTCGGGTCGTGCACAGCGGCACCGGTCTCATCGGCCGCTCGGCGCTGGACGGCATCCTCAACCATCCCGACCTCGAGTTAGTCGGCATGTACGTCCAGTCACCGGAGAAGATCGGCAAAGACGCGGGCGCGTTCATCCGGCGCGCACCAACCGGCATCGTCACGACCAACGACTGGGACGCACTGCTCGCGCTGGCGCCCGACTGCCTGTCCTACCAGAGCAACAGCATCGGCCGGGAACTCGACGCCGCCAACGACGTCTGCCGGTTCCTGGAGGCCGGGGCCAACGCCGTCACCGCGTCGATCTTCGCCTGGGGCTACCCGGCGGACGTGCCGGCCGGGTTCGACCGGGTCCACGAGGCGTGCGCGAAGGGCGGCTCCAGCGCGTACTTCTCCGGCTCCGACCCCGGCTGGGCGACCACCGACCTCGCGCTCGCCGCCCTGCGCATGGCCGACGAGGTCGAATGCGTCCGCGTCTGCGAGCTCGGCTACTGGGGCCAGTACGAGGCCGAGTATGTCTGCCGCGAGTACTTCGGGTTCGGCCAGGGCCCCGGCTTCGAACCGATCCTCCTCAAGGGCGGTTTCCTGCGCCAGATGTGGGAGCCCACCCTGCGGGAACTCTGCGACGCGATGAACGTCGAGATCGAGGACTGGAACATCGTCTACGAGACGGACTCCCTCGACCACGACATCCAGACCGGCTTCGGAACCGTGAAGGCGGGCACCGCGTCGGTCATCCACTTCGAGCTGCAGGCGCTCAACGGCGGCCGGCCCGTCGCCGTCGTCGAGCACGTCGACCGGGTCGGCATGGGCGCCGGCCCACAGTGGAAAGGCCCGTTCGGCCCGGAGGTCTTCGCGTTCCGCATCGAGATCGAAGGCAGCCCCTCGTTCACCCTCGAACACCAGGTCACCAGCCGGCCCCGCAAACCAACCAGCGGCCAGAACCCCAAGAGCGCCGGCCACCACGACATCGGCCTGGTCACCGCCGGCAAGAGCACCGCGATGCCGATCATCAACGCCATCCCGGCCGTATGCGCCGCCCGGCCCGGCCTGCTCGGCCCACGCGACATCGGCCACCCGATCAGCCGCAACGTACGCCGCGCGGGCTGAGCCGCATCGGCTGCTGGGGGCCGGTGATCGATCTCATCGATGAGCGGCCTCGCGACCCAAACGGAAGCTCCACGAGCGCCGTCTGCGCGATCCTTACTGGACCGGGGCCACCAGCGCCAGCGGCAGCGACCAGACCGCCGGCTTCCCCGGCGGAGGGGCAGGCACATCATGAACGAGCTCCCGTTATCCGACCTCCCGTTACACGACCCGCGCCTTTACGCGGCCGGCTTTCCGCACGAGCGGTTCCGCTGGCTGCGGGACAACGACCCGGTGTCCCACCACGAGCACGAGGCCTACGCGGGCGGTTACTGGGTGGTCGCGCGGCACGCCGACGTGCAGGCCGTGTCGCGCGACGCCGAGACCTGGCGCAACGCCCCGAGCCCGACGGTGGACGTCCCACCGGGATCGCCGCCCGAGGCGACGATGGACATCCTGATCAACCTCGACGGCCACGGCCACACCCAGATGCGCAAGGTCGTGAACCGGGGGTTCACCCCGCGCCGCATCGCGATGCTGGAAAGCCTCGTCCGCGCCCGGGTCGACGCCATTCTCGACGCGCTGCTCGACCGGGACGGCGCCGACCTCGTGCACGACATCGCCGAGATCCTGCCGCTGCACGTCATCGCCGACCTGGTCGGCGTGCCGGAGGCCGACCGTGCGCAGGTCTTCGCCTGGACGGAGCGGACCTTCGCCTTCGACCCCGAGGCCGACGCGACGGACCGGCTCACCGCCGCCGCCGAGATGTTCGCCTACGCCGACGGCCTGTCCCGTGAACGCCAGGCGGCGCCGCGCGACGACCTGCTGAGCATCGTCACGCACGCCGAGGTCGACGGCCACCGGCTCGACCAGAGGCAGGTCGCCGCGTTCTTCATGCTGCTGCAGAACGCGGGCAGCGAGACCACCCGCGGCGTCATCGCCGGCGGCACGGTGGCCCTCCTGGACAACCCCGAGCAGTTCGAGCGGCTGCGCGCCGACCTGTCGCTGCTGCCGACCGCCGTGGAGGAGCTCGTCCGCCACACCACCCCGGTCCTGTACTTCAGCCGGCAGGCGGCGCGCGACACCGAGGTGGGCGGCGTCGCGATCCGCGAGGGCGAGCGCGTCCTGCTCTCCTACGCGTCGGCCAACCGGGACGAGCGGGTCTTCGACGACCCGGACGGCGTCGACCTCACCCGCAGGCCCAACGAGCACGTCGCGTTCGGCGCCGGCGGGCCGCACTTCTGCCTGGGCGCCTCGCTCGCCCGCCTGGAGCTACGGGTGATGTTCGAGGCGATCGCGCGCCGCTTCGAGGGCCTCGCCGTCGACGGCGACCCCGCCGGCCTGCCGCGTCTGCACTCGAACCTGGTCGGCGGCTTCGCGTCCGTGCCGATCACCTGGACCAGTCTCAAGCCGAAGGTGGCTGCGTCCGGGAGCCGATGAACGCGGCGGCCGGTGGCTGGGCGGGCGGCGCCGGCTCAGCTCGGCGGCGCGAGCACTTCGGCCACGCGGACGGCCCGCAGGGTCCGCAGCCGGATCTCCACGGTTCCCGACCGCTCGGAACCGTGTTTGCCTTCGGGCGGGACCCATGCCGGCGTCAAGGGACGGGTGGGCCCCCACCGCGACAGGCGGCCCACCGGGCGACGCGCGCGGACAGCCGGGCGGGCGAGCGGCTGACACGGCCGGCTGGCGACGGCCGGCCGAGCCGGACGAGATAGCCGGGTCAGCACATCCCGCTCTATTGCATATTTTATGCACCTCCTCGTAGCATCGCCCCAAGCGCGACCGGCGGCGGCGGCGAGAAACACTGTGGTGGTGGCCGGCCGCCGGCCGAGGGCGCCGACGCGGAGCTCCGAGGGCCCCGGCGACCCGCCCGCCCGCGCGCGCTCCCGTGGAATCCGTTGGCGTCGAAGGGGACTAGGCATGGATCTGGAAGCGGCGGGCGGCGTCTTCACCGACCCGAAGGCGTACGCGGACGAGAGGCGCTTCCACGCGGCCACGGCGCTGCTGCGCCGCGAGTCCCCCGTGCACCGGGTCGAGTCCGCGAAGTACCCGCCGTTCTGGGCGATCACCCGTTACGACGACGTCATGGAGATCTCGCGCGACTCGGAGCTGTGGCACAACGCGCCACGCACGGCGGTCCAGCAGGACCCGGCCGCCGAGCCTCCGGCGGTGCGCACCCTGGTCCAGATGGACGCGCCCGACCATCTGGTCTACCGGCACATCAGCGCGGACTGGTTCAAGCCCGCCGGTGTCCGCAAGCTGTCCGGCCGGATCGCCGAGCTCGCGAAGCGCTACGTCGACCACATGGCCGAACTCGGCGACGAGTGCGACTTCTTCACCGACGTCGCCGCGCACTACCCGCTCTACGTCATCCTCTCGCTGCTCGGAATACCCGAACAGGACTTCCCGAGGATGCTCAAGCTCACCCAGGAGCTCTTCGGCGCCGAGGACCAGGACCTGGCCAGAACCGCCAGCGACAACGCGGCCGCGTCCGCCCTGCTCGACTTCTTCCAGTACTTCCAGGCCCTCATCGCCGAGCGGCGCAAGAACCCCACCGACGACCTCGGTTCCGTCATCGCCAACGCCACGGTCAACGACGGGCCGATCGGCGAGCTGGAGGTGGTCGGCTACTACGTGCTGATCGCGACCGCCGGCCACGACACGACCAGCGCGGCCATCTCGGGCGGGCTGCACGCGCTGCTGACCAACCCGGAACAGTGGCGACGGCTGTCCGCCGACCCGTCCCTCGTCCCGACCGCCGT
>NZ_JADWYU010000298.1 GCF_016786325.1 Frankia nepalensis
CGGGGCCGCCCGCCCCCTTTGTTAAAACCCCCCCGGCCCCCTGCCGACAAACGTCGGCAGAGGCCCGGACGGCCTGAGCCGGATGTGGTGGCCAAGCGTGTGTCCTTTACTTGCCTGGAGGGTCGATGCCGACCGGCCTTAGTGTCTCCGTCCGTCGGCTGAGCACTTTCGCGCGCCCGGTGGCGCTGGTGACGGTCATGGCGGTCGCGTTCGCGACGCTGGTCGTGCTGGCGGCGTCGCGGCCGGCCCGCGCCACGCCGCCGCCGGAGTTCGAGCGAACGCTCATCGCGGAGGGGCTCGAGGAGCCGACCGCGTTCCGTCTCATGCCGGACGGGCGCATCTTCGTCGCGGAGAAGGCCGGCGCGATCAAGGTGATCGAGAACGGCCAGGTCGGCACCACTCCGGTGATCACGCTCATCACGCTGCCGAGTGACACCGACGCGGAGCGGGGCCTGCTCGGCATCGAGCCCGACCCGGACTTCGCCACGAACGGCTATCTGTACGTCTCGTACACGACGGCGGCGAACCACGACCGGCTGTCCCGCGTCACGGTGACCGGCAACGTCGCCGACCCCGCGAGCGAGGTCGTGCTGCTGGAGTCCGACCAGCTCGGCAATGTCTTCCACCATGGTGGCGAGGTCCGCTTCGGCCCGGACGGCAAGCTCTACTGGGCGATGGGGATGAACCTCTACAACCCCAACTCGCAGAACCTGGGCAACCTGCACGGCAAGATCATGCGGATCAACAAGGACGGCACGATCCCGACGGACAACCCGTTCTTCAACACGCCGGGCGCGCGCAAGGAGATCTGGGCCTACGGCCTGCGCAACCCGTTCCGCTTCGACTTCCTGCCGGACGGCCGGATCATCACCGGCGACGTCGGCGGTTCCCTCTATGAAGAGGTGGACATCATCGAGCGGGGCGGCAACTACGGCTGGCCGCTCGCCGAGGGCTACTGCGCCGAATGCCCCTACGTCAACCCGGTGTACACGTACGCGCACACGCCGGCGCCCGACAACGCGGGTTCGATCACCGCGATCATGCGGTATGAGGGCGACGCGTGGGGCGAGGAGTTCGACGGCGCGATCTTCTACGCCGACTACACCCTCAACTTCGTCAAGTACCTGCATTTCGACCACACCTACACGTCGTTCATCGAGGAGCACGAGTTCGATGACGACGCCGGCACACCCGTCCAGCTCAGCCAGGGCCCGGACGGCAGCATCTACCAGCTGAACATCTATCCCGGCGAGCTCTACAGGATCGGCCTGTCCGACGGCAACCGGGCGCCCGTCGCCGAGGCCTCGGCCAACCCGATCGCGGGCCTGGCGCCGCTGGACGTGAACTTCAGCTCGGCCGGCTCGGGAGACCCGGACGGCACCCCCGTCACCTATTCGTGGAACTTCGGGGACGGCGCGACGTCAACCGAGCAGAACCCGTCGCACCGGTACGTCACCAACGGTGAGTACGACGCGGTCCTGACGGTGAGCGACGGTGACAAATCGAGTACCTCGACGGTGACCATCACCGTCGGGAATCGATTGCCCACAGCCGTCATCACCGCGCCGACGGACCTGGCGAACTACAACGCCGGCGATGTCGTGACCTTCGGCGGCAACGGCACGGACCCGGAGGACGGCACACTGCCTGACTCGGCGTTCAGCTGGGACATCGTGTTCCATCACGCCGAGCACGTCCACCCGTTCCTCAACGACATCGACGGCGTGCGCGGCGGCACGTTCACGATTCCGCGGGCCGAGGACAACATCGCCTCGACCTGGTACGAGGTCCGGCTGACCGTGACGGACGCCGGCGGCCTGACCAGCACCACCTCGGTGAACATCCATCCGCGGCTGGTGACACTCACCTTCAACGCGAGCAACCCGGCGGTCCAGTACACCGTCGACGGCATCCCGCACACCGGTGAGTACACCGAGCAGGCGGTGGTGGGCGTGGAACGAGTACTCGGCGCGCCGTCACCGCAGTACGGCGGCGGGTTCCAGTACCAGTTCGGCAACTGGTCCGACGGCGGCGCCCAGTCGCACACGATCGTCACGCCCGCCACCAACGCGACGTACGTCGCCAACTACGTCCAGAGCCAGTTGCCGCCGTCTCCCTGGACGGAGCGTGACATCGGCTCGCGTACGGTCGCCGGCTACTCCTCGTACAACAACGGGACGTTCACCGTCCACGGCGCCGGCAACGACATCTGGGGAGACACGGACGAGTTCCACTACGTCCACCAGTCGTTCCGCGGCGACGGGGCCATCGTGGCCCGCGTCGCGTCGCAGGACAACACGGACGGCTGGGCGAAGTCCGGAATCATGATCAAGCAGTCGGCGGTCGAGGGCGCGCCGTACGTCCTGCTCGGGGTGACACCCGCGCACGGCATGACGTTCCAATACAACTTCAACGGCGACGGCGGCTCGAGGCCCTACACGTTCCCGAACGCCTGGATGAAGCTGGAACGGATCGGCAACCTGTTCAAGGCGTACACCTCGCCGAACGGGACGACGTGGACCCAGCTCGCGCAGACCTCGCTGGCGATGGGCAGTGACGTGACCGCCGGCCTGTTCGTGGTGTCCCACAACAACACGCTGAACCAGACCGTGTTCGGCGACGTCTCGATCACGTCGGCGCAGCCGGTCTGGACGAACGTGGACGTCGGAGCCCCCGCCCTGGCGGGTTCGTCCAGCCTCGCGAACGACGTGTGGACCGTCAACGGCGGCGGCAACGACATCTGGGCGGACGCCGACCAGTTCCAGTACAACTACCAGCCGTTGGTTGGTGACGGTCAGATCACCGCCCGGGTGAGAAGCCAGACGACCAGTTCGGACGGCTGGGCGAAGGCGGGAGTAATGATCAAGAGTGCGCCGACGGCCGGCGCGCCCTACGTCATGCTCGCGACCACGCCGCTGCATGGCCTCAACATGCAGTACAACTTCAACCAGAGCGTCGGCGGCGGTGGTTACGCCTTCCCGAACGCCTGGGTGCGGGTGAAACGCCAGGGCAACACCTTCACCACGTACCGGTCGACAGACGGGATCACCTGGGTGCTGGTGGGTTCCGCGACCGTGCCGATGGCGGCCGCCGTCACCGCCGGGCTCTTCGTGAACTCGCACAACGGCTCCGTCCTGGGCACCGCCACCTTCGACCATGTCGAGGTGGTCCAGAACTCCGGCCTGACGGCCCTGCCCAGCCCCTGGACCGGCGGTGACGTGGGGTCTCCCGGGCTGACCGGCTCGGCGACGCACTCGAACGGGGTCTTCACGATCAACGGCGCCGGCAACGACATCTGGCAGGACGCGGACCAGTTCCACTACGTCAGCCAGCCGTTGAACGGCGACGGGGAGATCATCGCCAGGGTCACCAGCCAGGAGGCCCAGACCAGCGAGTGGGCCAAGTCGGGAGTGATGATCAAGCAGGCCGCGGTGGGCGGCTCTCCGTACGCCCTGCTCGCGATCACGCCGGTGCACAACGCGGTGTTCCAGCACCAGTTCGTCAACGGCACCGACGCCGGGGTGTACTCGCTGCCGCACGCCTGGCTCCGGCTCACCCGGGTCGGCAACGTGATCACCGCCTACAAGTCGACCAACGGAACCGCGTGGACGCAGGTCGGCACGGCGACCATCGCCATGCCGACCAACATCACGATCGGGCTGTTCGTCACCTCGCACAACGGATCGCAGCTCAACACGTCCACCTTCGCGAATGTGACGGTCACCCCGTAGCGGGTGCCGAGCGCTGGCGCGGGCCCCCGCCCCCCCCGCCCCCGCCCCCCCCCCCCCGCCCGGCGCGGCCCCGCCCCCGGCCCCACCCCCCCCCCCCGCCGCGCGCC
>NZ_JADWYU010000299.1 GCF_016786325.1 Frankia nepalensis
CCCACACGCGCCCGAACGGGCCACACCCGTTTCCCGCCGGGGCGGCGGGCCCGAAGGGCCAGGGGAACTTTTGGGCATGCCGAGGATGCGTTCGGCCACGAGGTTGCGCTGGATCTGTGAGGTGCCGGCGGCGATCGTGTACTGCAGGGACCACAGGTAGTCGCGCGCGGCCTGGCGCGCCCGCGGTGGGGTGCCGCCGAGCACGGGCCGGCCCAGGATCCGGACCGTCAGCTCGGTGATCTCCTGGGCGAGCTCGCTGAACCGCAGCTTCACCGCCGAGCCGGTCGGCGCCGGCAGCCCGGTCCGCTCGGCCTCGGCGATCCCCAGCTGGGTGAGCCGCCACAGCGCGTCGACGCCCGCGTCCAGCCTGCCGACCTGCTTGCGCAGCGCCGAGTCGTCCCAGGCCGACACGCCGCCGGGGCCGGTCGGGGTCGCCTGCGCGACCTCGACGAGCGCCCGCAGCTGCGAGCGCAGCGTGATGATGTGCTGGGCGAACGCCGTGCCCCGCTCGAAGCGCAGCGTGACGTTGGTGACCCGCCACCCGTCGTTCTCCTCACCCACCCGGTTGGCCACCGGGGCGCGCGCGCCGTCGAGGAAGACCTCGCAGAAGTGGCTCTCCCCGTCGATCGTGCGCATCGGGCGGACCTCGACACCGGGCTGGTGCATGTCCAGGATCAGCCAGGTGATCCCCCGGTGCTTGCGCGCATCCGGGTCGGTACGCACCAGCAGCTCACAGTAGTCGGCCACCTGCGCCCGGGTGCTCCAGATCTTCTGGCCGTGGATGACGTACTCGTCGCCGTCGCGCACCGCCCGGGTGCGCAGCGACGCCAGGTCCGAGCCGGCGTCCGGCTCGGAGAAGCCCTGGCACCACACGTCCTGGCCGCGCAGGATCCGCGGCAGGTGAAACGCCCGCTGCGCATCCGTGCCCTCCGCGATCAGCGTCGGGCCCGCGTGCATCATCCCGACGAAGTTGACGCTGATATACGGCGCGTCCGCCCGCGCGTACTCCTCCAGGTAGACCAGCTGCTGGCTGACCGCCACGCCCCGGCCGCCGAACGCCTTCGGCCACTGCAGGCCCGCGTAGCCGGCGTCGTACAGCCTGCGCTGCCAGGCCGTGTCATAGGCCCGCCGCGCCGCCCAGTCACCAGGCGGCGGCGGCGCGCCGTGCGCCGGCACCTCCTTTTCCAGCCAGGCCCGCAGCCCGGCGCGAAACCGCTCGTCGGCCTCGCTGTAGGTGAGGTCCATCAGCCCTCCTGGTCGGTCAGTGGCGAGGCGAGAAGTTCCTTGACGGCGGCGAGGTCGACCTTGCCCGACGGGGTACGCGGCAACGCGTCAACGACCCGGATCTCGGCCGGCAGCTCGTAGGCGGCCAACACCCGGGCCGCATCCGCCAGCAGCGCCTCGACCACCTCCTTCGCCCCGCCCGCGCCGACGGCAGCGCGCAGCTCGACGGCGGCGACGGGCACGGCACCCAGCCGCGGGTCGGGACGGCCGACCACGGCGGCGGCGCGCACGTGGGGGTCACGCTCGAGCACCACCCGGACGTCGTCCGGAAGGACCTTGAAACCACCCCGGATGATCGCCTGATCGGCCCGCCCCAGAATCCACAGGAACCCGTCGGCATCCAGGCGGGCGAGGTCGGTGGTGCGCACCCAGCCCGGGCCGGAGGAGGTGCGAGAATGCTCCTCCTTCGCGCCTCCGGAGGCCCCCAGGCCAACAGCACCGTCGCCGAACTGGTGGGCGCGGACCTCCAGCAGGCCCTCGGCATCCGCCGGCAACGGCTCGAAGCTCTCCGCGTCGACGACACGCAGCTCACAGCCGGCGTGCGCCCGCCCGACGCTGCCCCGCTTGACCGCCCAGTACCTCTGATGATCGGACAGGTTCCAGCCCGCCACGCCGCCGCCGAACTCGGTGGCCGCATACGAGACCAGCACCGGGACGCCGTACTTCGCCTCGAAGGCGTCCGCGTCGTCCGGCGACAGCGGGGCCGTACCCGAGATCACCGAACGGACACTGGCGAACACGGCCGGGTCCAGATCGGCCTCCAGCACCATGCGCAACGCCGCCGGGACCAGGCTGACCGTACGCGGCCGGTGCCGACGCACCGCGTCGGCCCACGTGTCGAGCGCGAACCGCTCCAACAGGCACAGCGCCCGGCCGTCGTAGAGACACTGCAGGACGCGGAACAGGCCACCCATGTGCACCAACGGCGCATTCACGATCGCCACACCCGAACGCAGCCGGGGGCTGTCGTCCCGGTTGGACTCGTAGTGCTTGGCACCCACCAGCCCCCGGGTGAGCATCTCGTAGCCCAACGGGATCCGCTTGGGCGGCCCGGTCGTACCACTGGTCAACATCTCCACCGCCACACCCGGCCGCAACGCCCCCAGGTCGTCCGGCAGCCGGCCCGACGCGGCGACCGGCTCACCGAGATCGGTCGCCGTCAACACCAGCCGGCCCGCGGGCGCCCCGCCCGCCCCGTCGCCCCCGAACGTGGCGATGTCCTCGGGCGTGCCGGCGAGGATCGGCAGACCAAGGCCGGCGAGATCGGCGCGCACCCGGTCGACACCACGGCTCGGATTGATCGTGACGACACACGCCCCGGCACGCAGCAAACCGACGAGGAAACCGACATGCGCCGGCCGGTTGCGCAGCAGCACACCGACCCGGGTCCCGGGCCCCGGCACCTGGGCGGCGACCGCGCCCGCGGTCACCGCCAGCTGACCCCAGGTGCGCCACTGGCCCTCGAACTCCAGGAACTGCGCGGCCGGATCGAGGACGAGGGTCTCAGCGATGCGGCCGGACAGCGCACTCGGCGCGCCCGCCGCGGCAGTCGGAGTCACCGCAGCCTCGGCTGACGCTTGGGCAGCGGGTTGGCCCTGGCCTCGGCCATGCCGATCGGGTTGCCCAGACGGGTGTAGATCAATCCCTGCTCCATGGCGGCGCGGTACGGACGGTCCAGCGATTCCCAGATGGCACGGACCGTGCCCTGGGTGGCTGACGATGGCTTCTCGGCGATCCCGGCGGCGATCTCGTGTGCCCGCGCCCACAGCCGGTCGCGCGCGACGACCTCGGTCACGAGCCCGATGCGCAGGGCGGTGGCGGCGGTGACCCGCTCGTCGTTGCCCGACAGCGCGATCCGCAGCGTCTCGCCGAGCCCGATCTTGCGCATCAGGCCGATCGGCTCCAGGGCCAGCACCATGCCCTGGGAGACGTGCGAGTCGAAGAAGGTGGCGTCCTCGGAGCAGATCACGATGTCCGACTCGTTGACGAAGTAGAACGCCCCGGCCGTGCAGATCCCCTGCACGGCGCAGACGACCGGCTTCCAGACCTTCTGCCACTTGGGGGACAGCAGCTCGCCGGGGTCCTCGTGGTTCCAGACGTCGTCCGGCTGGCCGTAGCTCTTCTTGATGTCCAGGCCGGCGGAGAACGCCCGGTCGCCGGCGGCGCGCAGCACGACCGCGTTGACCGCCGGGTCGTCCTTGACCCGCTTCCAGGCGTCGCGGATCTCCTCGCACATCTGGCGGTCGAACGCGTTGAGCGCCTCGGGCCGGTTCAGCGTGATGGTGGCGACCTTGTCCGGGGTTACCTCGTACGTGATCGTGCCGTAGGACGACGGCCGCGCGGTCTGTGTCATCCGCTCACCTCCGTCTTCTCCGCCGTCTCCGCCGACGTCTCGGTCGTCTCCGCCGCGAGCGCGCCGGCCAGCGCGAGCGCGTGGCCGTCGCCCGCACCGAA
>NZ_JADWYU010000300.1 GCF_016786325.1 Frankia nepalensis
ACACGGGGCTCTACCGGACCAGGAACCACCACGAAAATCGATCACGAAAAGATCGCAACCAGATACACGCCCTAGTGGAAGCCAGCCCACGGGAGCCGGCTGGTGGGAGCCGGCCGGCGTGGCGGCCCGCCGGCGTGGCGGCCGGTCGGGACATCACGTCCCGAGAAGGTCGTGACGGTGGGACCGGGCGTACGGGACGCGCGCCCGCCGAGCATCGACGCCAGCACCCGATCCCACAGGAGGCGTCATGCCCACCACGACCACCACCGCCGGCCCAGCCACCACCACCAGCCCCGTCTCGTCCCTCCTCGCGGACAGGGCGCCGCGCTCACCCCGGCCGACCGCCCGTGCCGGCGGCGTCGGCCGGGCCGGCGACCCGTCCGCCGCGCGCCGGACGGCGCTGCTCGGCGCCGGGGCGGCCGGGGTCTGCGCCCTGGGCTTCGGCTACCTCTCGATCGACTCGCTGCTGCACCCGGGCGCGAAGTACTACCGGGACGTCGTGTTCCTGTGGCCGTGGCTGTCCGGCGCGCTGGCGCTGTTCGCCCTGCACCTGGTCCAGCGGCGCCCCGGCCAGCGCGTGGAGCGGGCCGGGGCGTGGCTGACGCTGACCGGCATGGCGCTGTCCGTCCTCGGGATGCTGCCGCGGATGGCCGGCGGCGACGAGCCGTGGACCGCCCTGCTCGGGCCCGCGATGCTCGCCTGGGTCGTCGGCATGGTGGCGCTGGGCATCGGCACGTGGCGGGCCGGCGTCGTCCCCGCCTGGGCGGGCGTCGCCATCGCGCTGGCCGAGCCGTCGACCGTCGGCCTGGCCTGGGTCCTCCGACCGATCTCACCCCTGACCGACGTCGGCAGCTACAGCGGCGCCCTCGGCAACGCCGTCGCCTGGCTCCTGGTCGCCTGCGCCCTGCTCACCACGGCCGACCGGCACCGCCGGGCCGAGCAGCCAGCCCTCGCCGCCTGAACCGGCACCGGTGGTCGGCACCCGACAGCCGGCGCTTGGCACTCGGCGCTCGACGGCCGGCACCTGGCGGCCGGTACCCGGCGGCCGGCACACCGCGCACCAGGCGCCCGGGTCCCGGGGCCCGGGGCCCGGGACCTGGAAAGATCCTCAGCCGGGCATCGTCCCGTTCGCCATCGCGCGACGTTCGCCATCGCGCGACGCTCGCCGTGGCGCCGGCGCCGTTCGTCGCGCTGGATCGACCGCTCGTCGCTGGGCGCGGCGCACCGACCGCTCGGCGCGCGGCCGCCGACCCGCCCGGCGCCGGGTTGCCGCCATCGGACGCAGGGACACGCTGTCGGGGTGCCGCGGGGCCAGATCGACACCCTACTGTGACCGCCACCACACCGTTTGCCCGACCGTTCTCCATGGCCGGGCGGCAGTCAGCCAACGGCCGCGTGAGCGTTCCGCGCGCGGGCGGAGGCCGTCAGCGGAATCGAGGCAGCCGCGTGAGCACCATCCCGTCAGTCTCTGGCGCCGCGAGCGCGCCGGCGAGCGGTCCGGTCACCTACGTCGACATACAACAAAGCCAGGAGTTCAAGGACCTGAGGCGCTCGTTCCGGCGCTTCGTGTTCCCCATGACCGGCCTTTTCCTGGCCTGGTACTTCCTCTACGTGCTGCTGGCCGCGTTCGCGCCCGGCTTCATGTCGAACAAGGTCGGCGGGAACATCAACGTCGGCCTGCTGTTCGGGTTCGGGCAGTTCCTGTCGACCTTCCTGATCACCTGGGTGTACGTGCGCTGGGCGGGCCGCCGGCTCGACCCGGCCGCCGCCGCGCTGCGTGCCCGCTTCGAGGGCGACACCGGCGGCACCGTCGACACCGGCGGCACCGTCGACACCGGCGGCACCGTCAACGCCGGCGGCGCCGTCAACGCCGGCGGCGCCGTCGACGCTCCGGCTGGGGGTGAGGTCCGATGACCCTGGCCGCCGAGACGGTCGGCGAGCCGGCCGTCAACATCGCGATCTTCGGCCTGTTCGTCGTCGTCACGCTCGTCATCGTGATCCGGTTCTCCCGCTCGAACCGCACCGCCACCGACTTCTACGCCGGCGGCCGGGCGTTCTCGGGGCGGCAGAACGGTATCGCGATCTCCGGCGACTACCTGTCCGCCGCCTCGTTCCTCGGCATCGCCGGCGCGATCGCGCTGACCGGCTACGACGGCTTCCTCTACTCGATCGGCTTCCTGGTCGCCTGGCTGGTCGCGCTGCTGCTGGTCGCCGAGCTGCTGCGCAACACCGGCCGCTACACCATGGCCGACGTGCTGAGCTTCCGGCTGCGCGAGGGCCCGGTGCGCACCGCCGCCGCGATCTCCACGCTGGCCGTCAGCCTGTTCTACCTGCTCGCCCAGATGGCCGGCGCCGGCGGCCTGGTGAACCTGCTGCTCGGCGTCTCCGGCACGTGGGGCCAGAACCTGACGATCGCCGTCGTCGGCATCCTGATGATCGTCTACGTGTTGGTCGGCGGGATGAAGGGCACCACCTGGGTGCAGATCATCAAGGCGGTCCTGCTGGTGCTCGGCGCGGCGCTGATGACCTTCTGGGTTCTCGGCAAGGCCGGCTTCAACCTGTCGTCGCTGCTTGGCGACGCGGCCGCGACCAGCCCGGCGGGCGAGGCGGTGCTCAACCCCGGCGTCCGGTACGGCGCCTCGGACACCACGAAGATCGACTTCGTCTCGCTGTCGATGGCGCTGGTGCTCGGCACCGCCGGCCTGCCGCACGTCCTGATGCGGTTCTACACCGTGCCGACCGCGATCCAGGCTCGCCGCAGCGTCGCCTGGGCGATCGGGATCATCGGCTGCTTCTACCTGTTCACCCTGGTCCTCGGGTACGGCGCGATGTACCTCGTCGGCGCCGACAAGATCAACGCCGCGCCGGGCAAGGCGAACGCGGCGGCCCCGCTGCTCGCCTTCGAGCTCGGCGGGACGCTGTTGCTGGGCATCATCGCGGCGGTCGCGTTCGCCACGATCCTGGCCGTCGTCGCCGGCCTGACGATCACCGCGAGCGCTTCGTTCGCGCACGACGTCTACAACAGCGTGCTGAAGAAGGGCGCCGCGGTGGCGCACCAGGAGGTCCGGGTCGCCCGGATCACCGCGGTGGTCATCGGTGTCGTCGCGATCGTCGGCGGCATCCTCGCCAAGGACCAGAACGTCGCCTTCCTGGTGGCGCTGGCGTTCGCCGTGGCCGCGTCCGCGAACCTGCCGACGATCCTCTACTCGCTGTTCTGGAAGCGGTTCAACACCCGCGGCGCGCTGTGGAGCATCTACGGCGGGCTGATCTCGGCCGTCGTCCTGATCGTCTTCTCGCCGGTCGTCTCCGGGAAGCCCGGCGGCGCATCCATGATCAAGGACAGCTCCGTCGACTTCCACTGGTTCCCGTTGGACAACCCGGGGATCGTGTCGATCCCGCTCGCGTTCCTGCTCGGCTGGCTTGGCACGGTCACCAGCCGGGAGCGGGCCGACGAGGCCAGGCAGGCCGAGATGGAGGTCCGCTCCCTGACCGGCGCCGGCGCCGAGCGGGCGGACGCGGAGCCGGTCTCCACCGAGTCCGCCGCCGAGCCGACCCCGGTCTGAGAGACCAGGCGGTCCGGGCCCCACCGTGCCGGGGCCCGGGCCGCCACCACGTCCGACCCGGCCGGCCGGGCTCCCCCCTCCCGGCTGGCCG
>NZ_JADWYU010000301.1 GCF_016786325.1 Frankia nepalensis
TCTGGACGAAGAGCGCCGACGAGATCCTCGAAACCCTCGCCGCCTACTGCCAACGAATTAACGACTCAAGACACTAGTCACCTCGCTACATATCCGCCGTCGACCTGAGCCAGGACGCCGGTGATGTCGGCGGCTCGATCGGAAGCCGGGACACGGCAGTCTCGGCGCGGTCCTCGGGGGTGGTTGGCCGACCCGGACGTCGCATGCCACGGCTACCGCGGTGCCGCCAGTGCTCTCGGCCCGGCGGGCTGTCCCCCGGCCCCGTCGGCGTCGATGTCGGCGCCGACCGGGCCGGGCACCCTCCGCGGCGGAGCGCAGGGCTGAGGCCCGGCCGGCAGCGGACCCAGGCCTGTGACGACGGCGATCTTGTCACCTAACAGTGTCGCCGTCACGCTCCGCGCTCCTCACGCATCAGGCTCCGTGCGCTGGTGGGGCATGGCTCCACGGCGCCGATGATCACGTCTGGCGGGTCGCCCGGCGGGTCGAGAACCACCGCCTCGGCCTGGTCGCCATGAGTGGAGGTGCCGGCGTACACGACGCACGTGCCGCTGCCGATGCATGCCTCACGGTCGATGTTGACCGCGAGCATGGCCACCTCAGGCCCCACCAGCGCGGGCGGGGTGGCCGGGGTGAACCGCCGCTCGACGTTGCCGCGCAGCAGTTGGTACTGGGTCTCGGCGGGCAGGTGACTCGCGATCACCCTTCGCACCGCGTTGAGCGACAGGCTGGTCGCGGTCCGGGGGCGTCCGTACGTGGGCCGACCCGCCCTCGAACGCACCATCGCCCACCTTGGCACCTCCCACCGTCGGCCCTGCTTGGGGCCGACGGTCCCGAGTCTAGGACGTCAGTGGTCCAGATGAGAAGAGCACGTCTTCCCAAGACGGAAACACGAGTCTTTTTGACTGGAGAACGTTGACTTCTCATCGACTGGCTGCCAGAGTCGGCAACCCGAACCGCCGAACCACGGCGCGCACCGTGGGACGCGCGAGGTCACGTGGCGCAGCCAATCGGCTCCCCCCGCGCAAGACCAAGTCCCGCGATCCGATCAAACAGAGACGAGGTAGATCCGTATGGGGGTCACGGGACTCACCTGCCGGACGGGCCACCGGGCTCGAACCACGCGGGGGTTGGGCACCCGCTTAGGTGTCGCGGCCTGCCTGGCCGGCAGCCTGCTCATCACAGCGTGTGGCGGCGATGGTGGCGAGAGCACGGGAGGCCCCGCCGCGGACCAGTCCGCCGAGTTACTGGGACCGGTCGCGCGGGCAACGGGCGCCCCGATCAGAATCGGAATAGTTTCCGATGGCAAGTCTCCTGTCAGCGATCAGTCCATCGAGTTCGCGGCGGCCGCCGCGGCGGTCAAGTACCTGAACGAGCACAAGTCCGGCATCGGCGGGCGGCCAATCGAACTGGTGGAATGCGAAAGCATCGGTGACCCCGGGAAGACATCCGACTGCGCGAACCAGATGATCGAAGAAGACGTCGTCGCCGTCATTGGGGGGACCACCAGCGCGGGAGAGAGCCTCGCGGCGCCGCTCCAGGAGGCGAATATGCCTCTCGTTGTCTACGGCGCCACCGGCTCCGCGCTGCTGCTCGACAAGGAGTCGACCTTCGCGCTGTCCGACAGCATCGAAGGCCAGATCGGGGTGGCGATCCAGGCAGCCAAGGACGCGGGAGCCAGTAAGGTGACCGCGGTGGTGATCGACGTGCCGGCAGCAACTGCCGTCCAACGGACGATCGCCCCGGACGAGTACAAGAAGGCCGGACTCAGCCTCAACCTCGTCACGGTCCCACCGGGCACCGCCGACATGACGGCACAGATTCAGAAATCCGTCGCCGACGATCCCGGTCTCGTCTTCGTCATTGGGAACGACTCGTTCTGCATCGGTGTCTTCAAGAGCCTGCTGGCCGTCGGCCACGACGGTCCCGTCGCCGCCATTTCGCAATGCGTGACAGACTCGACCCGGAAGCAGATCCCCACGAACTTTCTCGACGGGATGCGGCTGTCAGCCGTGGCCCCCGTCGGCGACAACCCGTCGAGCCAGTTCTACAAGGCCGTCGCTACCACCTACGCCAAGGACATCGACACGAGCAGGCCCGCCGGGATGGGGGTGTTCATCTCGGTCCTCGCATTGCAGGCCGCGGTCGGGGGAATCACCGGCGACGTCAACCCGCAGACGATACTCACCACCATCAAGACCATGCCCGAGATGGAGCTACCAGCCTCCGCTGGACTGCGATTTCGCTGCAACGGCAAGGCAAACTCCATCACCCCGGCCGTATGCACCAGCGGCGGACTGACCACCACCCTTGACGCTGAAGGGCTACCCACCGCCTATCAGATAGTCGGGGCGGCGCCGGTCCCGGACTGACCCTCGGCCAGCCGGCGGCGAAGGCTCTCGGATGAGCCGAATTCCGGTCGGGTTCAGGATTGACACCTCGGCTTAGACATCCGCGCTTCTACGGAGCGCTCCAAGGCAGAACTCCCACAGATACTCGTCCATCCCCTCCTCCGGGTCCTCCGGTGCCGGGAACGCATAGTGGTGGAAGGCCGACATGACGATGCGCGCAATCATCTTCGCGTCCCGATCGACATCGGCCACAGGGAGCATTCCTGCCTCCTGAGCCGCTCGGATCTCTCGCGCCAGAAGCTCGACATAAGGCCTGTTAGCGTACATCATCTCCTCCGGGAGCAACTGGCGGAGCCGCCAGTGCTCGGAGGCAACAAAGCGGGCAATCGCGAGATCGTCCGCGTCGGGAGCCAGGCTGGACTGCACCGCCATGACATGATGACGGAGGCGCGCGACGGGGTCAGGCAGGTCGCGCGCAGCCTCTTCGTAGCGCATGGCCGCCTCGGTGATCAGATCCTCGACGACAGCCACCAGGAGCTGGTCCTTGCCCGCGAAGTGGAGGTAGAAGGTCTTCATCGACACACCCGCTTCCTTTACAAGCAGATGCGTTGTGAAGTTTCCCCCCTGCCCGACAATCAGCCGCTTAGCGGCATCAACTATGATCTTGGTCTGCTGTATGCTGCGGGACCGCGTTCTGTGCAGCACCAGCGAGCGATCCACCACGCGTTCAGCCCAGTCCACGAAAGAAACTTACCCGCATTTCGGGGCGCGAGGTGGATCATGATCGAGTCGTCGTTCGGCGCGCGTCGGGCGGCGCGGCACCTCAAGCTCGGACCGCGCTGTCGGCATGACCCACGCGGGATCGACACGCATCCCATCGCCCAGGCGACCCACGCCAGCGCCGCGCGCAGCCTGGCGCCGACAGTCACCCACCAGAGGCGCTCGGACGGGTCGACCCCGCGGTTCACGCAGGGTGACCCACTCGCCACCAGGATGGAACTCCACGCGACGACACCCTGCGAAACCAGCCTTAGCTCGCCGTACCGCGCCCGGGCGCGACTCTTGACTAGAATCAGAGTCCAGTTTAATTTCACGTCGCGGGAGGACTCGCCAGTCCCCGAACCGTCACAGAGCGACGGCCCGCCACGCGGTTAGAAACATCTACATCTCTCGCAGGGAGGTTGCCATGGCAGGCGAACAAGCACCCACGCCGGCGTCACGGCCGGTCGACGCCGACAACCACTACTACGAGACGCTCGACGCGTTCACCCGCCACCTCGACCGCAAGTTCCGCC
>NZ_JADWYU010000302.1 GCF_016786325.1 Frankia nepalensis
CCCGGCTCCACGCCACAGTCGCACGCAGAACCGGACGATCAACAACCCAGAAAACAAGATCTTCAGGCCATTCCTAGGGGTCTCGGCGGGCGGGCGCCATGCCGCCGCGGGCGGGTTCAGTCCGTCGCGGCGGCCGCGGGGCCGGCACGACCGGCGAAGCCGGGTCCGTTCCCTGGGCCGGCGACGGCGCCGGCCCGGGCAGCGGCGGGTCGAAGCGCAGCGCCGGGCTGGTCACCCGGCCGAACCGCAGCGCGCGCAGGTCACGCGGGTAGCTCATCCGTGCCCGCCACGGCGCCCGGGTGTCCTGGCGGGGCAGCTCGCCGGCGGCGCGGCGCACATAACCCGACGTGAGCCCCAGCAGCGCCGCCTCATCGTTCGTCCCGTCGGCCCCGCCGACCGGTCCGGCCGGATCGACGGGCACGAAGACCCGGTGGCCACTCCGGTCCAGGTGACGCAGCAGGCGGCCCAGATGGCGGCCGACCAGGTCGACCTTCAGCGTCCAGGACGCGTTCGCGTAGCCGAAGACGAAGGCGAAGTTCGGCACGCCCTCGAGCATCATGCCCTTGTACATGAGCCGGTCCGGGACGCGCACCGGCTCGCCGTCGACCGACAGCGCGATGCCGTCGAACAGCGCCATCCGCAGGCCGGTCGCCGTCACGATGACGTCGCAGGCCAGCTCCCGGCCGGACCGCAGCAGGATCCCGTGCTCGGTGAACGTGTCGACGTGGTCGGTGACCACCTCGGCCTGGCCCGACGAGATCACCCGGAACAGGTCTCCGTCCGGCACCACGCACAGCCGCTGGTCCCACGGGTCGTAGCTCGGGGTGAAGTGCCGGGAGACGGCGTAGCCCGCCGGCAGGGCCTCACGGACCCGCCGCAACAGCTCCCGGCGCACCAGCTCCGGACGCCGGCGACTCAGGCGGTAGACAAACTGCTGGCTGACGATGTTGCGCCGGCGGATCAGCGTGCCGGCCCACCGGTCCGGCAGGGCCCGGCGTAGCCGGGTCGCGAGCGGATCGACGGCGGGCAGCGAGGCGACGTAGGTGGGCGAGCGCTGCAGCATCGTGACGTGCGCGGCCCGCTCGGCG
This sequence comes from Frankia nepalensis, assembly GCF_016786325.1. Taxonomy (GTDB): domain Bacteria; phylum Actinomycetota; class Actinomycetes; order Frankiales; family Frankiaceae; genus Pseudofrankia; species Pseudofrankia nepalensis. The sequence goes on from NZ_JADWYU010000302.1 coordinate 1,089, forward strand.
AGCGCCGGGACCAGCGAGATCGCGGTGGCGCCGCTGCCGATGACGACGACTCGGGCGTCGCCGTGGTCGAGGTCGTCTGGCCAGTGCTGCGGGTGCACCACCCGGCCGGCGAAGCGGTCACGGCCGGGGAAGTCGGGCTCATAGCCATGGTCGTACCGGTAGTAGCCGGAGCAGCCGACCAGGACGTCGCAGGTCAGCCGGACCCGTCGCCGCCCGGCGGCCGCGTCCTGGTCGGGCCCAGGTCCCGGGGTGCCGTCCGCGAGCTCGACGTCGACGGTCCAGCGCCTGTCGGCGCTCGACCAGCCGGCCGCGACGACGCGGTGCCCGTACCTGATCCACTCGTCGACGCCGTGAGCGCGCGCGGTCTCGGCCAGGTAGCGCAGGATCGCCGGGCCGTCGACGATCGCCGCGTCCTCGCGCCACGGTCGGAACGCGAACGAGAGCGTGTTCATGTCCGAGTCCGAGCGGACGCCGGGGTAGCGGAACAGGTCCCACGTCCCGCCGAGGGCGCCGCGCGCCTCCAGCAGGGCCACGCGCCTGCCCGGGTGGCTGGTCCGCAGGTGCACCGCGACGCCGATCCCGGACAGCCCGGCGCCGATGACCAGCACGTCGAGGTGCTCCGCCGGTCGCCATGCCGCCATGGCCACTCCCGTCCCCCTCCCCGGATATGATCACCCACACGTCCATACCGCGACCCTCGCGGCTTGTCCGAGCCCGGTTTCGTGTCCGGGCACTCCTCTGCTTCCGCGCACGGTTTCGTTTCCGAGCACGGTTTCGCCCGCGGTCGCGCGTCAGGACGCCGGCCGGACCCGGCCGGCCAGCTCGGTTCTCCACGAGGCCCGCGCGCCGAGTTCCATGCGGCCCGGTGCCATTGTCGCAGGTAGACGGCCTGTCCGGCCGGTCAGCGCGGGTCCGCGCCCGCCGCGGGGCCGGGCTCCGGCAGGCCCGCCGCCCGCACGTAGTCCTCGAAGGCCAGCGGCTCGGGCACCGGCTGGCCTCGGGCCGCGGCGCGCAGCTGCTCGACGATCGCCGAGATGTACCAGCGCCGAAACGCCCAGTGCCACGGCGGCGATTCCAGGGTGAGCAGCTGCGCCTGCCTGGCGTACTCGTCGGCCTCGTCCAGGGCGGCCAGGTAGTCCTGGGCGGCGTCGGCCGCGCTGGCCGGCAGCCTCAGCTCGAGCTGGGTGCGCGCCTGTCCCGCGGCCGCGGCGGCCAGCGCCTGCCGGCGCATCGCGTACCGGGCCTCGGCGAACTGGGTGGTGACCTGGGCGATCAGCTCGGCCAGCCGGGCCGGAACGGCCGCGCTCTCGCCACTGGCGGCGCCGGTGGCGGCCAGGGTGAACTCGCGGATCAGGTTGTCGACATGGCTCTTCGCCGCGAGCAGCAGGTCGGTGGAGACGTCGCCCAGCCTGATGCGGTGACGCGTCTCACGCCACGAGGCCGGCGAGGCGGGGTGAGGGGCGGCCGGGTTGGCCGAGTCAGGGGTAGCCAAGTCAGGGACGGCAGAGACAGGGACGGCCAGGACGGGGGCGGCCGGGCCCGGGACCGTGGGGGTGGTCAGGGTGGTCAGGGTGGCGGGGCTGCCCGACCGCGCCGCGGCGGCCGGGCCGTCGTCCGGCGCGGCGGAGCCGGCGCCGTTCGGCGCGGCGGAGCCGGCGCCGTTCGGCGCCGCGGCTCCCGGCAGGAGATCGAACTCCGCCCACACCACCTTGCCGCTTTGCCGCACCTCCGTGCCCCAGCGGGCCGCGAGCCCGGCCACCAGCGCCATACCGCGCCCCGTCATGCTGTCGGCGCCGCTGGGCGCCCGCAGCGGGGTGACCCGGCTGGTGTCGGCCACCTCCACCCGCAGACGGTCACCGTGCGCGACGAGTCGCAGCTCGACCGGGGGCTCGCCGTGCAGCACCGCGTTGGTGAGCAACTCGCCGGCGAGCAGCTTGACGTCGCCGATGAGATCCCGCACCGACGCCTCCGCGTCCGCCAGGGAACTCGAGATCGCCCGGCGGGCCCGCGGTACCGACTCCGGCGAGCGGTCGATCCGCAGCTCCACCAGTACCCGGCCGCCGGGCCGCTCGACTCCCGTGGCGGCCGCGCCATCCCCGACTCGCGCGTTCCTGTCGGTCACACGCCTCCCCCGCTCGGCGGATGGGCCGAAGACAGCGCGATCATTCTCTTCCGGCGCCGTTGCGCGGGCCTGTCGCGACGCTGTCGGCCGTGCGTGCGTGACCTACCCCGGAGCGGGATGGACGAATCGCCACGGGTCGAACATGCCAGTCAGGCCATCCCCGACAACCGCCGGCCAACCGCCTCCCCGCTCACTCGTGCCCCGGGGCCTGAACCGCCGATCAGCGGCCCGGCACGACGACGATCCGGGCCTACCGCGCCCCCCCCCGCCGAGCGCGCCCCCCCCCGCGCGCGCACAACCCCCCCCCCCGCCCCCCCCCCCCCCCCCCC
>NZ_JADWYU010000303.1 GCF_016786325.1 Frankia nepalensis
TTCCGGCGTCCGCGCGGCGGGGCGGGGCGGGGGTCGTACTGGCGGGGGGGGTCGGCCCCGAGGGGACGGACCGCCGAGGACGGGTGGAGGACCGATCAGCCGCCGGTGGTGAGGTTGACCAGCTGGCTGCCGTTGAGCCAGTCGCCGGTGAGGTCGGCGAAGCCCTTGCCGTTCCAGGTCAGCAGGCGCACGGAGGCGTTGCAGATCGACGGCAGGAGCGGCACCTGCTGGTTGTCGCAGGTGAACGGGTGGGCGAGGACGTTCGGATGGTCCTTGGTCGCCTTGAGCGCGGTGATCAGCGCCGCGGGCGTCGGGTCCGCCAGCTCCTCGAGCAGGTCGCGCACCACCAGCACCGCCGAGAACGAGCCCTCCGAGCCCGAGGTCCGCTGGTCCGCCGGCACCCGCTCCGCGAAGGCCGCCGCGACGGGGTCCTTGTCGTCGTCGGTCACCGGCTGGTAGCCGGAGGCGAAGATCAGGTTGTCGGTCTGCCCGCCGGCGGCCTTGGCGACCGCCGGGGAGGCGCACGAACCGATCAGGTACATCGGCGCCTGGATGTTCAGCGCGCTCGCGGCCTGCACGATGCGGGCGCAGGCCTGCGCCTGGAAGATGACGACGATGGCGTCTGGGTTGCCGGAGGCGACGTTGCTGAGCGCCGGCGCGAAGTCGGCCGCGTCGGCCTTCTCCGCGACGAGCTTGACGTCGGTCACGCCCTTGGCGGTCAGGATGCTCTTCGCGGAGTTGATCGCGATCGTGAGCAGCCCGGGCAGGTCCACGTACAGCGCGTGCACGCTGCGCACCTTCTTCACCGACGTCAGGTAGTCGGTGATGCCGAGCAGCTCCGCGACGGTGCCGCCGGCGAGCGAGTACGAGTTGGGCGAGTTGAGCTCCCCGTTGAGCTGCGGGGAGCCGCTCACGTACGGGATGCCCGCGGTCTCGTAGATCTTCATCGCGGTCTCGGCGGCGATGTCGATGCCGCCGACGACCGCGACCGGCTTCTGCGCGACGAGCTTGTTGGCGCAGTCCTGCGACGACTCGGGCGAGCCGTTCGTCGCGCAGGTCACGAGCTTGATCGGCCGGCCCTTGACCCCGTTCAGCTCGGCGTTCGCGTAGGCCGCCGCCGCGTTGGCGGCGACCCGGGTCTCCGGGAACGAGCCGAGCGCGCTGTTCTCCTGCGTCACGTACCCGATCAGCAGCGGCGTCCCGGTGGGCGCCGCGGCCGGCGTTCCGCCGGTCCCGCCGCCGTCGTCCGAACCACCACCGCGCTCGCTCGTGCAGCCGGCGAGAACCATCACCAGGGCAACGGAGCCAGCGGCGAGACCACGCCCAAATCGGATCACGCCCAGAAAGCTACACTCCCGTCGGCAGCCGGGTGCGACCGTGTCGAGCAAGCCGTGTCGGCCGACGGAGAGCCCTAGCGAGAGACAAGGGTGTGTCCACGTATCTAGCCGCGTTGGTGCTCGGCCTTGGCACCGGGGCCGTGTACGCGGCGCTCGGCCTCGGTCTCGTGCTGACCTATCGGGCCTCCGGCGTGGTGAACGTCGCGCACGGCGCCTTCGCCATGTACGCGACCTACCAGTACGCCGAGTTGCGTGAGTACGGCGACATCGTCTTTCCCGTCGTCGGATTGCCGCCACGAATTCATCTGACCGACAACCCGTCGTTCCTGCTGTGCTTCCTGCTGTCGCTGGCGCTCGCCGGCCTGTTCGGGCTGCTCTGCTACCTGCTGGTGTTCCGGCCGCTGCGTTCCGCGCCGCCGATGAACGCCGTCGTGGCCGCGGTCGGGCTGATGATCGCGCTGCAGGCCGTCGCGGTGCTCCAGTTCGTGGCGGGCGACGGCGGGCAGGACAACCGGTTCATCGCCCCGGTGCTGACCCAGCGGCCGGTCGAGCTGCTCGGCACGACGGTGCCCAGCGACCGGCTGCTGCTCGCCGCGCTCGCCGTCGCGGCCGGGGCCGTCCTGTGGGCCGTGTCGCGCTGGACCAGGTTCGGCCTGGCGACCCGCGCCGTCGCCGCCGACCCGGACGCCGTGTCGCTGTGGGGCTACCGCGCTGAGCTGGTCGCCGCCGCGAACTGGGTGGTGGCCTCGGTGCTGGCGGCGGCGGCCGGCATCCTGATCGCGCCGGTCTCCGCGCTCAACCCGGCGACCTACTCGCTGTTCGTCGTCCCGGCGCTCGCGGCGGCGCTGCTCGGCGGGCTGTCGTCGTTCGGCGCGACGGTCGCCGGCGCGCTGGCCCTCGGGATGGCGCAGTCCGCGCTGTTCCAGGTCCAGCAGGACGTGAGCTGGCTCGACCAGCCGGGCCTGCGCGCGCTGCTGCCGCTGCTCGTGCTGATCGGGGTGGCGGTCGCGAGAGGGCAGCTGGTGCCCAGCCGGGTGACGACCGCGGCGGGCGTCACCCGGCTGCCACCGGTGGGCCCGCCCGTGGGGGCGCGCCGGGCGGCGCTGTGGCTGGGACTCGGGGTCGTGGCCGGCGCCGGCGCGCTGTTCCTGCTGCAGGGCACCTACCGGCTCGGTATGGAACGCAGCCTCGCCGGGGCCGTCGTCTGCCTGTCGTTCGTCGTGCTCGTCGGTTACGTCGGCCAGCTCTCGCTCACGCAGATGTCGATCGCCGGGGTCGCCGGCTTCCTGCTCGCCCGGCTGCAGCGCAGCCTGCACATCCCGTTCCCGGTCGCCCCGCTGCTCGCCACGGCCGTGGCCGCCGCCGTCGGTCTGCTGCTCGGCCTCGTCGCCCGGCGGGTGCGCGGCATCGACCTGGCGGTCATCACGCTCGCCGCCGGCGTCGCGATCCAGGAGGCGGTGTTCGCCAACCCGCTGGTCACCGGCGGCCTGGCTGGCACCAAGGTGCCCGCGCCGACGGTGTTCGGCCTGGACCTCGGGCTCTCCGGCCCCGGCTTCCCGCGCGTCGAATACGGGCTGCTGGCGCTCGTCGTGCTCGCCGCCTGCTGCTATGGCGTCGCTCGGCTGCGTGGCTCCGGGTTCGGCCGGCGGATGCTCGCGGTCCGGGCGAACGAGCGGGCCGCCGCCGCGGCAGGCGTCGACGTCCGGCGCACCAAGGTCCTCGCGTTCGGGATCTCGGCCGGGATCGCCGGTCTCGGCGGCACCCTGATCGGCTACGGGCAGGGCACGCTGTCGTTCGACTCGTTCGGCGTGACCGCGTCGCTGTTCTTCCTCGCCGTGGTCGCGGTCGGCGGCGTGACGACCGTGTCCGGGGCGCTGCTCGCCGGCCTGCTGGTGCCAGGCGGCCTGGCGTTCACCGCCCTCGACGACCTGGCCGGCCTCGGCGAGTACCAGTCGTTGATCTGCGGGCTGGCGGTCGTCATCCTGGCCGTGCTGCGGCCCGCGGGCCTCGCCTACCGGCGCCCGCCCGTGCCCGCCACCGTCGGCGCGCACCGGGCCGGCCGCGCGGCCCGCGGACAGGTCCCCCGGCCGGCCGGCCGGGCCGCGCCGCCGGGCGGCCCGGCGCGCCCGGCGGGACCCCGGCCCGCGCGCGGGGTGGCCGGCGGGGGTGGGGCGACCGGCGGCGG
>NZ_JADWYU010000304.1 GCF_016786325.1 Frankia nepalensis
ACCTTCTCCGCGCTGCAGACCGGTGGTGCCTGGGTCGCGAACAGTACGTTCTTCCAGTACTGCGCCATGGTCCCCGGCGTCGTGGGCACCGTCTGCGGCTCCGCCCAGGCCGTCGGCTACGCCCTCAACGGCCAATGGGCCGAAGCCGCCCTCGCCGGCGCCGGCATGCTCCCCGGCGCGGCCGTCGTCGCCAGCGGCGCCAAAGCCCTCAAGACCTTCAAGCAAGCCGAAGCCGCCGCCACGACCGCCAGCCGCTACGGCGACGACCTCACCGACGCCGCCCTCTCCTGCACGGTCGGCGGCGGCCGCAAGAGCTTCGCCGTGATACCCAGGGCCTCGGCAAGGTAGCCAGCAGTTATGGTCGATGACTTGACGTAGTCACGCTGGTGGTCGCTTCCCGTCTCGGGGTCTGGTGGCAGGTTCCGGCAGGGCTCCGCCGTTCGCGGGTCGAACGGGCCATGGCGGAATGTCGCTGGGTCCTCGGTCGGCGTCTCGCGCAACGGCCGGGCGGCTTTGACGGGCCACCGGCCTTGTTTTGAGGAGGCCCGGTACCGGCGTTGTGACGGAAGTGGCCTCCTGTTCGGACAATGAAAGCGCCAACCCACATTGTCCAACAAAACAGAAGGCCACCGCGTGCCATCATGCCAGCCTGCCCCCGGCATGTCCACCGCCCCGTTCGACCCCGAGCGGTGCGACATCTCCAGCCTGCTCACGATGCTGGGCCGGGTTCCCGACCCCCGCGACCCGCGGGGAAGAATCTTCAGCCTGTCGTTCGTCCTGGCCGTGACGCTCGTCGCGACGCTGACGGGCGCGAAATGCCTACGCGAGCTCGGCAGCAGAATCGCCGACCTGCCGCAACCGCTGCTCGTCCGCCTGGGCGCACCCTTCGACCATTTCCACGGGATCTTCCGGGCGCCCTCGGAAAAGACGGTCCGCCTGCTCCTGAAGACGATCGACGTAGATGCCCTGGACCTCGCGTTCGGCGCCTGGCTGTTCGCGCAGGCGACGCGGGCGTGGGGCGAACAGCTCGCGATCGCGATCGACGGCAAGATCCTGCGCGGGGCCTGGTCCGGAGAGAACACACAGGTCAGGCTCCTGTCGGCGATGCTCCAGGGTAAGGGCGTCGTCGTCGCGCAGGTCCGCGTCCCCGACGACACGAACGAGATCACGCAGGTCGCCGACCTGGTCGGAAAACTCCCGGAGACACTCGGCCGGCCGGCCGTCACGCTTGACGCCGTGCACACCCAGCACGACACCACCGACGTCGTCGTGAAGGCGGGGATGGACTACGTCCTCACGATAAAGGGAAACCAGCCTACGCTGGAAAGGCAGACGTTCGAAAGGATCCTTCCCCTTCTCCAGGAACCACCCCACCATGAGGCCGAGGAACGCGGCCATGGCCGGATCAAAAAATGGCGGACCTGGGCCACGAACGCCGACGGGATCGACTTCCCGCACGCCGCCACCGCTGGCGTCATCCGCCGCGATGAGTTCGACCTCCAGGGAGCGCGCGTCAGCCGCGAACACGCCCTCATCCTCACCAGCGCCCCCGGCGGCCGCGCCACCGCTGCCTATCTCCATACCCACATCCGCGGCCACTGGGGAATCGAAAACGAAATCCACTACACCCGCGACACCGCCTGGCGCGAGGACGCGAACCCGACCTACACCGGAAACACCAACCACACCCTCGCGAGCTTCCGGAACCTGGCCATCGGAGTAATCCGCCTCAACCAGATCAGAAGGATAAAGGAAACCCTCGAGTACATCGCCGCCGACCGCTACCGAGCACTCCCACTCCTCGTCACGGCCTGTAACGGACCAACGCGGTGAGCTACCTCGCCGAGGCCCTGGGTTCGATGGGGGAGTCAAACCAGGAGGAAGCGGACGGAATGGGCGCGCCGAGTGGTCCAGAACCACCCGGTGGGTTGTCCGCTCGGCACGTATCCCCTCCAGCGGGGCCCGTTCGAGAAGGCTCATCTGGCGGGCCTTTCCTCCCGGCCGGCGCCGCCATGTCGACGCGTGACGAACGCCCCCTTTGCGGTCGATCAAGGTACCGGCTCCAGCCAGGCATCCGACACGTGCCGCGTGGGGAGCGCGCCGGTACACCTGCCGCTACGCCACGGACACGCGCCGGAACCCGTCGTCACCGGATGGGGCAGGGCGCGACGCGCCGGTCGCCGTCACGTGGCGCCCCGGCGATGGCAACGTCAGGACTGGCAGATGTCTGCGCAGGTCAGAGCACCCATGCGGGTACATTTCACCGAGCCGTTCGTCGTTTGACGGCGGCATAAGGGGGACTTTCGGCGTCCAGGGGTTGCCGTTGTCGCGGGCACTCGTCGGGTCGCCATGCGGTGAGCCGGCGACCCCGGGGTCGGATGTGGGTACCCGCAACCAGGAGGGGGACAGGCATGCGGTTCTTCGCTACTGCCGCACGCGGGCAGGACATCGAGGGCGGCGAGGTCGTACCAGGCGCGGCGGGCGGCGCTCCGAGGGGGCGTTCGTCCCGGTTGCCGTGGGGCGTCGGGATCGTGCTGGTGGCGGCCGTTGTCACGGTCGGCGCGGCGGGCTGTTCGGACTCGGACGATGACGCCGACAGTACGGCGACCCCCGTCGCGTCCGTGACCGCGTCGGCGGCGCTCACACCCGAGCCGATCTCCGGCTCGGCGGCACCAGAGGAAAGCCCGGCGCCGGCGACCTCGGCCCCGGCCGGCTCGACCGGGCCCGCCGTTGTCGAGCCGCAGCCGGTGTCCGGGGAGACTCTCGAACAGCAGATCGAGGGCGCCTACCAGGCCAGGGACGGCAAGCTGAACTTCGAGGTCGACTGCCCCACCGACCTTGAGGGCGCGGTCGGCGCCTCGGTCAACTGCACGCTGACCAGCGTGGACAACGGCGACCAGATCCCGGTCACGGTCCGGGCGACCGAGATCGCGGCTGACGGGACGGTCGTCTGGGAACTCCACAACGCCTGATTTCCGGTGTCGACGCCGGGTCCGGACGCCCACGGGCGTCCGGACCGGCGCCGGCCGTGTGGCGCCTCTCCCGTGCCAGAGCGCGTTCAGAGGATCTGGCGTCACACTGTCATGATCGACCGATGCCGCCAGGACGAGGCGGCCGTCGCCTGGGCCGATCCACTTGGCGGAGGTCAGCTCGAGCAGGCCCATCGAGCTGCGTGCGTGCAGCTTCTGGGTGCAGATACCGATCTCCGCGCCGAACCCGACCGCTCCCCGTCGGTCGACCGGGTCAAGGCGTTCACCATCACCGCTGCGCTGTCGCAGGTCGCCACGAACCGCTGGCTATGAGCGTTTCGGGTGGATCTGAGAAGAAACGATCATAGCCACGTAGTTGTCGGGATTGGCTCCACTTGGCCAGTCCGAGCTGGCGAATCGCGGTTGTTGGCTAGCGTCGGAACGCCAGATGTGGCCGAGGTTGGCCAGCATCGTTGAGGGCCTGCTGCCGTGCCGCTTCGGGAGAGGGG
>NZ_JADWYU010000305.1 GCF_016786325.1 Frankia nepalensis
ATCTCGATCCGGTCCTTCACATAACGGACCTCGCGACGCAGTTCCTCAAGCTCGTTGTCGGTGCTCATGCTGCTCCCCTGTTGTGTGGGCTCATGGTCGGGTGGTCTGTCGGGTCCAGGCGGCCCGGACGACCCATGACGTCACGGAAGGGACGGTCGACGTGGAGGGCTGGCGCTCTGACATGGCGATGGGGACGGGTATGAGAGCGAGTCAAGGCGAATCGAAGAAGATCAGCGGGCGACGTAGCCACCGTCGACGGGCATCGCGACACCTGTCACGAACGACGCGTCGTCGCTGGCGAGGAACAGCGCTGCGGCGGCAAGCTCGTCGGGTATTCCCCAGCGGCCCATCGGCTGTGGGGGGCGGGACCCGTCGGGTGGGGGCGAGTCGTCGGGCGCGTTCGCCTGGCCCGTCCACGTCATCCCGGGGCAGATGGCATTGATTCGGATGCCCTTCGTGGCGTAGTCGAGCGCGGCAGACTTCGTCAGCTGCACGACGGCGCCCTTCGAGGCGGCGTAGAGCGCGTAGCCCTTCCAGCCGACGAGGCCGCTCGCAGACGCGGTGTTGATGATCGACCCGCCGCCAGCGGCCAGCATCACCGGGATGGCGGCCTTCATCCCGAGGTAGACGCCCTTGACGTTGACCGTCATCACGGCGTCGAAGTACTCGTCGGTCGTCTGGTCGAGGGGAACGAGCGGACCGGTTATACCCGCGTTGTTGAACAGCACGTCGAGCTGGCCGAACCGGTCGACCGTGATCGTCACCATGTTCTCGACGTCCGCAGCTGATGTGACGTCGGCATGGATGGCGATGGCCGCGTCGCCGATCTTCTCCGCGGTGAGCTTCTCGCGGCCGCTCACGTCCGCGCACACCACGTGCGCGCCCTCCCGCGCGAACAGGAACGCCGCCGACCGCCCGATACCCGAGCCGGCGCCGGTGATGACGGCGACCTTTCCGTCGAGCCTGCCCACCACGTCACTGACTCCTCGTTTCGCCCCGGTATGAGCTCTCAGCCGACGACGGCTGGCATGCTGTCCCAGCCGCGCACGGTCGACGCCGGCGATCGCACAGCGTTGTCCAGGTCGACCTCCCAGTCGGGCCAGCGGTTGAGCACCTCGTCGAGTCCGATGCGCGCTTCCAGCCGGGCGAGTGCCGCGCCGAGGCAGTAGTGCGCGCCCTGGCTGAAGGCCAGGTGCTTGTCGATGCCGCGGTGGATGTCGTAGCGGTCCGGGTCCTCGAAATGCCGGTCGTCGCGGTTGGCCGCGGACAGCATCAACAGCAGCCGGCTGCCAGCCGGCGCCGTCTGGCCGTACAAGGTCAGGTCCTCGGCGACGTGGCGGGCGACATTCGGCGACGACGTCTCGAACCGCAACAGTTCCTCGATCGCGTTCGGGATGAGGGTTCGATCGGCCGCGAGCTCGCGGCGGGAGTCGGGATGCTCGCCGAGGACCTTCCCCATCCAGCCGAAGAACCGGCCGGTCGTGTCGACGCCGGCCGCGGAGATCACCGCAAGGAAGACCTGCAGTTCGTCGCGGTGCAGGCGGCGGACGGTTCCGTCGATGTCGGTGAACTCCAGGCCCAACAGCTCGGTGATCAGGTCGTCCGACGGGTTCTTCTCCCGCCATCGCACGTACTCCGCGAAGCCGTCGCCGGAGAAGTACCTGTCCTTCTTCACGGCCAGCGGCTCACCCGGAGTGTTGCGCAGCGTGCGGTGGGCCTTGTCTCGGACATCCGGCAGGTCGGAATCAGGGATCCCCAGGAGCATGCCGATGACCCGCATCGGCAGCTGGGCACCGAGGTCGAGGAAGAAGTCGAACCGGTCACCGCCGACCAGCGGGTCCAGGCACGCCTGGCAGAACGCCCGCACCCGGTCCTCGAGCGCCCTCATCTTCCGCGGCGTGAAGGCCCTCGAGACCAGGGCACGGTGCACGGTGTGCAGGGGCGGATCCTCATTGATGAAAATCCCCCGCGGGATCTTCGGGTCGGCCTTAATGACCTCAAGGATGTTGCCCCTGCCTGAGATGAGCCGCTTGTGGTCCCGTACCGCGGCCTCGACGTCGCCGAACCGGCTCAGCGCGTAGAAGTCGTGGCGCTCGTTGTAGTACAGCGGCGCCTCGTCGCGCAGCCGCCGGTAGACGGGATACGGATCCTTGGCGATCTCGGAGTCGTATGGGTCGAAGTAGGGAGCCTCGTCAGCCATCATCGCCCACGCAGCCGCTCGACCAGAGGAACGAACGTTTCCATCGCGTTCTGCGGCACCGTCACGTAGCTGGTGCCGAACTCCGCACGGTTGGCCTGCAGCCGCTGCTCCATCTCGTCCAGCGTTCCCACCAGCACGTTGGGATGCTCAGGCAGCACATCGGCATCGACCGAGATCCAGTTGGCGATGTCGGAATAGGCCGCCGCCGGGTCCTCGGTAAGGATCGTGAAGTAGGGCGATCCCTCGATCTCAATCTCGGCGAGCCGGTCCCCCGCCGCCCCCCGCACGACTTCGTACCGGCGAACGGCCTCCTGTCTCGGGGTCAGCCCCGCCGCGTTGACCGGGTCAAAGGGCACGTTCGAGATGCTGACGATCTCGGCCTCCCGCGCGGCCAGGGAGAGTATGCGCCCGCCGTTGCCGCCGATCATCAGCGGCGGACGCGGCCTCTGGACCGGCAGCGGCAGCCCCTTGTATCCGCTGACGGTCACATGGTCGCCGCGCACGTCGATCGGCTCGCCGGACCAGTGCGCCTTGAGCAGCGCGATGACTTCCTCGAGCTTGTCGACCCGAACCTTGCCCGGCTGGAACGGGATACCGAGGGCCTTGTACTCGTTGACCTGCAGCCCGGCGCCGATACCCATCTCGAGCCGGCCATCCGAGAGCAGGTCGACGGTTGTCGCCTCCTTCACCAGCACCGCGGGCAGGTGGTAGTCGATGCAGAACACCCGGCAGCCGATCCGCAGCGTCGAGGTGACCGCCGCGGCCGCGGCCATCGCCGCGATCGGCGCGAGGTGCTGCGGCGGCAGGCTGCACGCCCGGGCCGCCGGGCCGGGCCCGAGGTAGTGGTCGGCGACGAACAGCGTCGAGTACCCGAGGTCCTCGGCCCTGCGAGCCAGGTCGTACCACTCGCGAGCGGACGTCGCCCTGGTCCCCTGGACCGCGAAGCGGAACGGTTTCTTGGTCATCGTTCTCACCTAAGGTGATCATCCAGCGGGCCGGCCAGAATTCCCGCCCGACGGCTCCGGACGAGCCACCGGGAAGCATTCCGTCAGATGCCGGCCGAGCCGGGGCCGCCGTGGACGTAGAGGGTCTGGCCGGAGCAGAAGCTGGCGGCGTCGGAGGCGAAGAACAGCACGGCGCCCGCGATCTCCTCGGGTTCGCCGAGCCGGCCGGAGCCGTTCATCAGGCC
>NZ_JADWYU010000195.1:0-1256 GCF_016786325.1 Frankia nepalensis
GCGCTGGTGGGCCTCCCACAGCTCGGTGAGCCGGGCGAACGCCCGCGCCGCCTCCGGCCGCCGGCCGGCCGGGGCGACGTCCGGGTGCGCCAGCCGCGCCATCTCGCGATACGCGCGGCGGGCGGCGCGGCGGGCCGCGTCGGGATCGCGGTCCTCGCCCGGCTCGGCGGGGCCGAACAGCGCGCGTTCGCCGAGCCCCTGGCGCAGCAGGAGGTCGATCACCTCGTCCAGTGAGGTCGGCCGCCGCGGGCCGGGCATGGGGCGGGCGGCGTCCTGGGCGACCGTTCCCGCTCCCGGGAAGATCGTCGAACCTGGCTGCCTCATCGGGTGTCCTCCTGCCCCAGGCGCAGCAGCGCGGGGTGCAGGAACCTGGCGTCCCCGGAGCGGTAGAGCCGTGCGCGGCGGCCTCCCCGGGCACCGCCCCGCGCGGTGGTCTCGCCGGTGTCCTCGACGAACCCCGGCACGGAGAGCACCTTGCGATGGAAGTTGGGCGCGTGCAGGGGCCGTCCCCAGACGGCCTCGTAGACCTCGCGCAGTTCGGTGACGGTGAACTCGGGGGCGACGAACGTGGTCGCCAGCGGCGTGTACTCGAGCTTGGAGCTGGCCCGCTCGAGCGCGTCGTCGAGGATCCGGGCGTGGTCGAAGGCCATGCGGCCGCGGTCGACCGTCGGGGTCCCGCCGAGGCCGCCGACCTCCCGGATCGCGGGCGCCCCGTCGCCGGTCCCGGTGGTCCGGACCGGCATCCACGCGGCCGCGGCGGCGTCGCCGCCGGCGGTCGGGTCCGGCAGGTCGGGCGCGAACGCGAGATAGGCGACCGAGATGACCCGCATCCGGGGGTCGCGTCCCGGCGCTCCGTAGGTGGCGAGCTGTTCCAGGTACACCCTGTCGAGGCGGCGGTCGGCCGCCCGCTGGTCGGTGGAGGCCGCGAGGCCGGTCTCCTCGGCGAGCTCGCGGACGGCGGCCGCCGCGAGGTCCTCGTCGTGCCGCGTCCCGTCCGGCCCGACCGTCGGGCGGACGAACCCGCCTGGCAGCGCCCACCGTCCGGCGAACGGTGGCTGGCCGCGCCTTACCAGCAGCACATGCAGCGTGGGCACCGACTCGAGGACCCGGATGGTCAGCGCGACGACGTCGACCGTGACGGCGATCGGCTCGTAGCGCCGCGGGTCGTAGGTGGCCAGGAATGCTGTCTCGGCGTCGTCCATACCGAAAGCATCGGCCTCGTCGCCGGGGGGGGGCGCCCCCGGCAGCCCCCGGGG
>NZ_JADWYU010000195.1:1266-33817 GCF_016786325.1 Frankia nepalensis
GGGGGGGGCGGCTTGTTTATAAACCCCCCCCCCCCCCCCCGCCCCCGCGGGCGCCCACGCCCGCGATGGCCGCCCATGCCGGTCCCCCCGACGGCACCAGCACCAGCGGCGGTGGCGAAGCGACCGGCCCGCCCGGCAGCCGCTTCGTCCCAAGGCCCACCATGGCTCTCCCCAAGATCAGACAACGAGTTCTACTCAGTCCGAGTAAATCTCAACCAGAGTAGCTCTCAACCAGAGAAATTCTTAAGTTGAGAACAACTTAGGTCGCGATCGTCCACCTGGCAAGACCTGTCGGCTACGCGACACCGGCCACCGTGGGGACGCCCCAGGACGGGACGCCTCCCATGGGGAGGCGTGCGCCGGGCCCGCTCGACGACGGCCAGGCGGCGCCCGTCAGGCGGCCGACGACGCGGCGTCGGCGCGCCAGCCGGGGCGGCGCTCGTACCAGCGCTGCGCGCGTTCCAGCTGCCCCGCCAACGAGATCAGCAGGCTCTCGCTGTTCGCCGGCCCCATCAGCTGCGCGCCCATCGGCAGGCCCGCGGGCGTCAGGCCGGCCGGCACGTTGACCGCCGGCCAGCCGAGCACGTTCCACGGCCAGGTGAATGGGCAGGCGGCGACGATCGCCTGGTCGGTCTCCCAGCTCGTCGCCCGGTTGAGCTCGCCGACCCGCGGCGGCGGCACCGCCGTCGTTGGAGCCAGCAGCACATCCACGGAACGGAAGATCCGCCCGATCCGCCACCGGGAGGCCGGCTCGGCGGCCCTCGAGGCGAGCAGCAGCGGGCGCAGCATCCGGCCGGTGCGGGCGTTCGCCTGCGTGCGGACGTCGAGCAGCTCCGGGTCGGGCACCCGGTGAGCCCAGTCGTCGATCGCCTCGAGCGACCGGGGCAGGAAGATGACGCCGAGCAGGCCGTAGGCGGGCTCGGCCGGGACGACCTCGTGCCCGAGCTCCGCGAGCGCCGCGCCGGTGCGCTCCACCGCGGCGCGCATCATCGGGTCGAGCCGCGCGGGCATCCCGCTGTAGGGCACCTTCACCGACAGCCCGATCCGCAGCCGGCGCGGCTCGCGGGCGGCGGCGGCCAGGAACGGCTCCTCGGGCAGCGGGGGGCGGTCCCGGTCGACCGGCGCGCTGCCCGACAGGACGTCGAGCAGCAGGGCCGCGTCGGCGACCGTCAGCGCCAGCGGGCCGAACGTCGTGAGCCCGTTGAACTGCTCGGCGACCGGCGCGCTGGAGATCCGCCCGCGCTGCGGCTTGATCCCGACGAGGTTGGTCCAGGCGGCCGGGATCCGTACCGAGCCCGCGCCGTCCGAGCCGACCGCGGCGGCGACCAGGCCAGCGGCGACCGCGGCCGCCGCGCCGCCGGAGGAGCCGCCCGGGGTGTGGTCCAGGTTCCAGGGGTTGCGGGTGACCCCGAACGCCGGGCCCTCGGTGAACGGCCACTGGCCGAACTCCGGGGTGTTGGTCTTCCCGACGATCACCGCCCCGGCGGACTTGAGCTTGCGGACCATCTCGCTGTCGGTCGCCTGGGGCGGGAAGTCGCCACGCGCGCCGAACGCCGTCGGCTCGCCCGCGAGGTCCGTGTCGTCCTTGATCGCTATGGGGACTCCGAGCAGCGGCAGCCGCTCACCCGCCCCCAGCCGCCGGTCCGCCTCGTCCGCCTCGGCGAGCGCCGCCTCCGGGCGCAGCCGCCGGAACGCGTTGAGGGTGGACTGCGTCGCCTGAATCCGATCGAGCGCGGCGCCGACCAGCTCACGAGAGGACACATGCCCGGCGGCGAGCACCGCGGCCTGGCCACGCAGGCCCAGCAGGTCGTCCGGCACCCCGACCTCCCCTCCGGCATGACGGTGGCGTCGCGGCCCGCCGACGAGCGGCGGGACCGCGGCTCATCCGTCCGGCCGGCCCCGGCGACGGAAGCCCGAAGCGGCCGACCAGGAAACCGTAACCGACCCCGGCCGCCCGCCCCCCGCCTTCGCCCGAAACGCGCTGGTCAGCGGAGCTGATGGGGGGACACGGCCGCCCACGGGCACCGCGCGCGGCGGCGCCCCCGCCGGGCGCGCGGGCGCCGGGCGGCCCACCGTCGGTCCGGGCCCGGCGGTCTTCCAGTCGTCTCCTGGCCACAGGGGTGTCCATCGCGGGAACATCAGCGGACTATCTCGTTAGCACCACGGGTACCCACTGAATGCCGCATTTTTCCGGCCACGGCCAACCTGCCCCGTTCGCGTGGACGTGACCGCATCGAGCACCAGGGAGGAACGAGGTGACCGACCGAGACCACACGTCTGACGTCGCCGGTAGCCCGTCAACCAGCGACGCCGACTACGCATACCCTTCGTCGCCAGCCGCCGACGCGGGACCCGGCTCCGCCGACACGCCGGACGCCAGCCCCAACGGTCAGGCGAACGGGCACCACGATGACACGGCCGGCGTCCTCGCCGGCGCGCGCCAGCGGGTCGCCCCCACAGTCGCGACCGTGCGCGAGAAGGTCGCGCCCACCGTGGAAAGCGCCCGCGAGAAGGTCGCCCCCGCGGTCGCGACGGCGCGGGAGAAGGTCGCCCCCGCCGTGGAGACCGCCCGAGAGAAGGTCGCCCCCGCGGTCACGACCGCGCGGGAGAAGGTCACCCCGCAGGTCCACGCCGCCACGGAGCGCACCAAGGCTGTCGCGGGAAAGACCGCGGAGACCGTCCGCGAGAAGGCAGCCGCCAACCCGCGGCTGGCCGCGGCGACGGAGCGCACGGTCGCGGCCCGCGACCGTGCCGTCGAGCGGATGCGCCACCAGGCCGGCGAGCACCCGTGGGTGGCCGCCGCCGCGGAGCGCACGGCCGCGACCAGTACGAAGACCGCCCGCGAGGTGACCCAGCAGGCTCACCATCACCCGACCGCGGCCCGCGGCGCGGGCGCGGCCCTCGGCGCCGTGGCCACCGCCCTCTGGCTGCGTCGCCGTCGCCGCGCCAAGCGGGGATGACCGGCCGCGCCGCTGATCCGTCTGATCCGCCGTGGGCGACGTCCCGGCCGGCGGATCAGCGGCGCGCGGGGGGTTGAGTTCCGGCTCGCGTTGGAG
Source organism: Frankia nepalensis (assembly GCF_016786325.1). GTDB lineage: Bacteria > Actinomycetota > Actinomycetes > Frankiales > Frankiaceae > Pseudofrankia > Pseudofrankia nepalensis. The sequence continues at coordinate 4,323 of NZ_JADWYU010000195.1, forward strand.
GTTCGCCGCCGCGAGGCCGAGATCGGCGGAAGGAATCCGGTAGTACCCGCCCGAGGCGGGCAGGCGGACGGCGAGAATGCCTCATGCCCTGGAAGCCGGACCGGGCGCTGATGCTCGGTCTTGCCGTACTCGTCTGCGCCGTTGGCGTCGGTCTGCTGGCCGACGTCGCCCTCGCCGGATACTTCGGACTGTCCGCGCTGCTCGTCTCGGGCGCCCGCGGGCCTCGCCGGACGGGAGCGATGGGCGCGGTCGCCCTGCTCGCCGCGGTGCTCTCCGGACTCTGGGACGACAGGTTCGGCGAGCCCCCGCACCTGGCCGCGATCGGGCTGGTCGCCGCCCAGTCCGCGGTGGCGGTCTGGATCGCCGTGCACCGCTCCCGGCGGGAGCTCGAGCTGCGCAGCCGGGAGTCCGAACTGCGCAGCCGGGAGTCCGAGCTGCGCCAGGTGCGGGCGATCGCCGACGTCGCCCAGCGGGCGCTGCTGCCCGCCGTGCCCGCGACCATCGACGGCGCCCGCTTCGCCGCCCGCTACCTCTCGGCCGCGGAGGAGGCCACGGTCGGCGGGGACCTGTACGAGGTGGTCGCCACGACGCACACCACCCGAGTGATCATCGGCGACGTCCGCGGCAAGGGCCTGCCCGCGGTGCGGCTGGCCTCGGTCGTCCTCGGCGCGTTCCGGGAGGCGGCGGTGACCTGGCTGGAACCGGAGCAGGTCGCCGCGGCCTGCGCGCGGGCCGTCAACCGGGAGGCGGACGTCGAGGACTTCGTCACCGCGCTGCTGGTCGACATCCACCCGGACGGCCGGCTCAGCCTCTGCTCGGCCGGGCACCACCCGCCGGTGCTCCTGCCGGGGCGGGCCGGCGACCACCCGGACCACCCGGGTCTCGCGGACCTCCCGGACCCGCTGGACCACCCGGACCCGCTGGGCCGCCCAGCGGGCCTGGGAGGCGGTCCGCGAGACCCGGACGGAGACGACCCGACCGCCGGCGGGCCGGTACGGCTGAAGTCACCGAGCCCGCCGTTCGGCCTCGCCGAACGGTTCACGCCGTCCGCGGCCCGCTGGGACGTCGGCGACCGGCTGCTGCTGTTCACCGACGGGCTGATCGAGGCCCGCTCGCCCGGCGGGGAGTTCTTCCCGCTGGAGCAGCACCTCGACGTTCTGCTGGGCGGCTCTCCCGAGCAGGCGCTCGACCGGCTGACCGAACGGGTCACCGCCCACGCCGGCGGCCACCTGCGCGACGACCTCGCGATGCTGCTCATCGAGCGTCTGCCGCTGGCTGTCGAGCCGACGGTGCCGCGTCAGCTCTCGCCCGGCGTGCTCGCCGACGAACGGCGAGCGACGGGCGGCTCCGGCGAATCACCGGTAGTCCGTCTCGGGCCGGGCGACGAGCCGGGCACGACCGACGGCGGCGACGAGCCGGGCACGACGGACGGCAACGGCGGGGTCGACGAGGACGCCCGCGGGCCGGCTCCCTCCGGATGGCGCCGCCTGCGCGCCGGACGCGCCCACCGAGCCCCCTGAGCCCCCTGAGCCCGCTGGAGGGGAACCTCGTGACCGGTGAGCGGGGCGGCCCCGACGAGCGGCTGGTCATGACCTGTGGGGCGTTCGACCATGATCCCAGACGCCGTGGTGCCGAAAACCTTCCCCTCTGGCACCACAGCCCATGGACCGATCCCAGGACCGGCCCCGTCCGGCACGAAAGCCGACAAAGTTCTCCTAGGACGCTTCCCGTGCGCAGATCATGGCCCCGATCCCCGATCCCCGACCGCCGACCGCCGATCCCCGACCGCCGACCGCCGACCGCCGACCGCCGACCGGCGACCCGCGTACGCAACCGGCGATCTTCGCCCCGTCCCGGCCCGGTCTCCTCGGTAGATCACCAGATCTGTGCGAAGTCCGGCGGCAAAACGGACAGAAACCGCCGAAGGGCGCACACATGTGACGATCAAGGGAACTGGCCGGCTCCCCACCGGCCAGTGATCCTCGGATGTGTACGTTGTTCGGCGGTCGAGCCGCGCCAGCAAGATCCATGAGAAGGGATCCTGGCCCGCCGAGCCACTGAGCCCGTTTCATCGGCCAGGGCGGCGCTGACGGCCACTCACGCTCGTCATCGTCCGAAGGCGGTGCCTGGACCTCGTTGACGAGCACTAATGGGGCTCCGACTAGGGTCGATGCACAAAGTTCCGATGTCGCGCCGTATGGCGTCCTTGGTTCGGTACGTCCTCTGACGCTGCCTTCGGCCACCTGGGCGCCCGACGGACTGCTTTGGCCAAAGAAGGGGCCGACGATGAGCGCAATCCTGGCCCCGACGCCATCGCCGGTCCCCTGAGGCCGACCGCCACGATGCCCGTCCGTCAGCCCGGAGCCGCGTCGCGCCCCCATCTCGTGCCGGCGATCCTGACCCACGTGCCCAGCCAACTCGGCCAGCCCGGCCGGTCCGGCCGGTCCGGCCGGCGCGCGCGGCCGCGGCGGCCTCGCGACGGGCGGCTGGCCCGCATCGTCGCGGCGCTGGTGGCGCTGGTCGTCGTCGCGGGCGGTACGGCCGCCTGCTCGTTCGCCGACGGCTCGGGCTCCTCGTCCCAGCCAGCGGCGTCCGCCACTCCGGTCCCTGCGGGGGTGACGTTCAGCGCGGACCCGAACGCCCAGCCGCCCGTGGTCACCACCACCGGCGGCGAGATCAGCGGCGTCCGCGAGGGCAGGGTCGATCACTACCGCGGCATTCCGTTCGCGGCGCCGCCGGTAGGGGCGCTGCGCTGGGCCGCGCCCCAGCCACCGGCGCCGTGGTCGGGAACCCGCGACGGCGGCGAGGCCGGCGCGGCCTGTACCCAGATCGGCACGCTAGGCACGCAGACCGGCGAGGACTGTCTGTACCTCTCGGTGACCCGGCCGGCGGGCGCGCCAGCGACGGCCCGGCTGCCGGTGGTCTTCTGGATCCATGGGGGCGCGTTCGTCGGCGGCTCCGGCGACGCGGTCGATCCGGACGCGATGGCCACGGACGGGCCCGCCATCGTCGTCACGACGAACTATCGCCTCGGAGCACTCGGATACCTCGTGCTCCCGTCGTTGATCCAGGGAGGCGGCGGCGACGCCGGCAACTACGCCACCCAGGACCTGATTGCCGCGTTGCGGTGGGTACAGGGCAACGCGGCCGCGTTCGGTGGCGACCCCACGAAGGTCACGATCATGGGCGAATCGGCCGGCTCGATCAATGTGTGCGCGCTACTCGCCGCGCCGGCCGCCAAAGGCCTGTACCAGCGGGCGATCATGCAGAGCGGCCCGTGCACCTGGAAGCTGCCAACTCTGGTGAGCGCCGCCCAGACCGGCCTGAACCTGGCCAACCGGCTTGGCTGCGTCGACCCGGCGACCGCCGAGTTCTGTCTGCGGTTCAAGCCCGCGGAAGAAATCATGGCCGCGGCCACGGTCGACGGTGAGATCTTCAACGCGTTCCCGTTCTCGCCCGCCGTCGGCGGCAAGACGTTGCCGCTCACCCCCACGCAGGCCCTGTGGAACGGGCAACTGGCCGACGTGCCGCTGCTGATGGGCACCATCCAGGACGAGGGACGGCCGTTCACGGCCTACTGGCGCGCCTTCGGCCCGATCACCGATCTCGGGGTCGACGGCATGATCCGCGACCGCTTCCCCGACCGCGCGGACCGGGTGCTCGCCGCCTACCCGGCCAGCCAGATACCCGCCCGCGAACGACTGTCAATGATCATCACAGACTCGATGTTCACCTGCCAGGCGACCACGTTCGCGCAGCTGACCGCCGCGATCGCCCAGAGGCCGACCTATCTGTACGAGTTCGACATCCCGGACTATCCGTCCGTGTCGCCCGAGTTCGGGGCAGGCGCGACACATGGCTGGGATATCAACTACCTGTTCCCCCCTGCGACGGGGTCCACGCTGTCCACCCCCGCCCGGCAGGCCCTCTCGAAGACGATGATCGACTATTGGGTCCGGTTCGCGGCCACCGGCGATCCCAACGGGTCAGGTGAGAACGGCGGTACCAACTCGCCCGCGAACTGGCCGAGGTTCGACGCCAAGGCGGTCCATTCGGGCAACGACCGGCTGCTGCTCACCCCGCAGCGGGTAGCGCCCGTCTCCGGCACCTGGTCAAGGCACCACTGCGACGTCTGGAGCTGACCGAACACCCGACGCCGGGCCCGTGGCCCTCGTCGTTTCGCGCGGATGGCACGTTCGCCCGAGTCGCTTGCGCCCACCCGGGTGATCGGTACCGTAAGCCCGAGGCACCGAGTGGGGGTGGGATGGGCGAGGCCACGGTGACAGGAGCGGCCGCGATGGGCTTTCGGCCCAGCGAATGCGCCTTCCGGTTCACGAACAGTTTCCCGCGCCAGCCGGTCCTCCGGGCCCGGGTGATGGGCCTGGGCAGCGGCATCCCGATCGGTGACGCGAGCCGCGGCCTGTGCGGTGGAATGGTCTTCGCGGTGCGCGACCTGTTCGAAGCCGGCCGCAAGCCGCCGTCCGACGCCACGCATCCGCCGCCCGGCTCGCCGCTTTATCGATACCTCGTCCGCCGGCTGTTCCAGAGCTGGGACCTCCCGCGCGGCGTGCTGCGCTACTACGAGCTGCAGCGCGCCCCGGACACCGACGTCGTCCGGAAGCTGCGCCGGCGCGACGGTCTCGGTCGGATCACGCTCGTCGACGAATGGCCCCGGGTCCGGCTGGAGCTGGACTCGGGCCGCCTCGCTCCGCTCGGCATCATCGCGGCCCGCTCCAGGGACCCGAGGAAGCTCGGCCTGAACCACCAGGTTCTCGCCTACGCCTACGAGCTGCGCGGAAGCACGATCACCGTGCGTGTCTACGACCCGAACACGCCACTGCACCGAGCCGACGACGTAGAGATCACTTTTGATACCGCCGACCCGGCCGGTCCTGTCTCCTTCACCCACAACATCGCCATCGGCGGCCGGCCGGTCCGCGGCTTCTTCCACTCCGCCTACCGCTGGTCCGACCCCAGCCCCATCCCCGCCTAGGGGACGACCCGGTCGAGCCGGCAAAAGGATCTCGGGGCCTGTCATCCGCCGGAGCCGATCCGCGGGCGACGCCGAGGTCAGGCGTGATTCCGGTCGTAGGCGGCTCGCGCGGCGTCGACCTCGGGCATGTGGACCTCCGCCCACTCCTTGAGGCGGCAGATCGTTTCCAGGAGGGACTGGCCCAGCGGCGTGAGCTCGTAGTCGACGCGGACCGGCACCGAGGGGGTCACCGCGCGGGTCAGCAGGCCGTCTCGCTCGAGGCCCCGCAGGGTCTGAGTCAGCATCTTCTGGCTCACTCCGGCGATCCGCGCGGACAGCTCGGAATAGCGCATCCGGCCCCCCAGGCCGAGCGCCACGATCACGAGGCTCGCCCACTTGTCGCCGATCGTGTCGAGCAGCCGGCGGCTGGGGCAGGAGGCGGCGAACGCGTCGAACCGGGCCGCCGGCCCGTCGGCGGTGGTCACATCCATGACTTACCTCCGGGTGCCTACACCACTTCAAAGTGCCTACTTCCCAGTAGAGAGTAAGCCACCGATGGTTGTGCATTGCGGCCAGTCACACATTGCCGCCAATCACGGATCGCGGCCAGCCACGCATCGCGGCCGGTCGCGCATCGCGGCCATCGGAAGGAGATTCGTCATGACACTCGCGCTCGTGTCCAAGCCCGGCACCTCCGCGCCCACCCTCGAGGAGGTGCCACCGCCTCCGTTGGGACCCGGCGACCTGCGGGTCCGCGTCACGGCGGCATCGGTCGATCTCATCGACGTCCTCATCGCCGCCGGACCGGTCCGGACGATCTTCGGACTCACCGGCACGGTCGGCGTGGGCTGCTCACTCACCGGCGTCGTCACCGAGACCGGTCCCGACGTCACGGGATTCTCGGTTGGCGACCCGGTCGCCGCCATACACCGCGACTTCGCCGCCGCGGCTCGCGGGCACGCCGAGGAGACCGTGGTGCCGGCGGCGGCCGCCGCGCCGCTGCCGAACGGCCTCGATCCGGTCGACGCGGCCTCCGTCCCGCTCAACGCCTTGACCGCGGCGCAGCTGCTGGACCGGCTCGGCCCCGCCGAGGAGCGGACCCTGCTGGTCACCGGCGCCGCCGGCTCCGTGGGCGGGTACGCCGTCGCGCTGGCGGCCCACGCCGGCTGGGCCGTGACCGGGCTGGCGCGCGAGTCCGACCGCGACTTCGTCCTGCGAGCCGGCGCCCGCGACCTCGTCACCGAGCTGCCGGGGCCGTCGTTCGACGCCGTTCTCGACGGCGCCGTCCTGCACACGGCGGCCCTCGCCGCCCTCCGCGACGGCGGGGCGTTCGTCGGCGTGCCGCAGCCGTCTCCGCCGACCCCCGAGCGCGACATCAAGATTGACATCGTGAGCGTCGAACCCGACGGCGCGCGGCTCGCTGCGCTGCTCACCCTCGCGGCCACCGGCGTCCTGGAGCTACGGGTCGCCGGCCGGGTGCCGCTGGCCGAGGCGGCGACCGCGTACGACAAGGTCGCCGGCGGCGGCCAGCGCGGCCGGTGGCTGCTGGTGCCCTGACCCACGGCGCTTCCCTTGGATCGTGTTTCGCGGTCCCGGTCCGCGTCGACCGGCCCGGAAAGATCCGTGGGAAGGGCCTCAATACCGCCGACCACCCCGGTGCCGCCGAGCGGCCGGAAGTCGCGGCGGCCGACGACGCGCGCACCGCGCCCGGAAGTCCCGAGCGCGTTCGATCACTCAAGGTGACGACAGGGAGTGTCGCTACGGCCGTCGGGGAGATCGCTGGGTCACCATCAGGCCGAAGTCCGGCCCGGAAACGACGCGATGAGCGAAATCCCGACCCACGGCGGCTCAGGCCCACGCCTGCCCTGATCCTCGGCTACCCCCTCGTCCTCGTCCCGGCGGTGGCGGTGACCGGCGTCGGCGAGCGCGATCGCGGCCGACGCGGCGGGCACCTGAACAAGCGGCGGGACGCGGGACACGCGGCCGGGCACCGAGACAGGAGACCGGATGGGCGCGTTCAGACCATGGGGCCGGGCCTCGACGCGGCGGCGCGCATGAGCCCGCGGACCGGTGGCAGGCGTGGCGCCGCCGGGCTGCTCGCGGCGGTCTCGCTGGCGCTGCCCGCGCTGGTCGTCGTGCCCGGAACCGCGCGGGCGGCCGCGCTCTTTGCCCCTCCGATCACCTACATCACCGGATCGGGCCCGGCCGACGTGGCGGTGGGCGATCTGACGGGCGACGGCAACGACAGCCTGGCGGTCGCCAATCTCGGCCACGGAACGGTCTCGGTGCTGCTCGGTAACGGTGATGGCACGTTCGCGCCCGCGGTGCCCTACCCCGCCGGGCCTGGCCCGGCCGCGGTGCGCATCGGTGACCTGCGCGGAAACGGCGTCTCCGATCTGGTCGTGGCGAACCAGTTCGGCGCCACGGTGTCCGTGCTGCTGGGCAACGGCGACGGCACCTTCCAACCCCCACGGCCCTATCCCGCCGGATGGGGTCCGTCCGCGTTGGCGGTGGCCGACCTCACCGAGGACGGCGCCGCCGACGTGGCCGTCGCCAACCAGTACGACGGCACGGTCACGGTGCTGCCGAGCAACGGCGACGGCACCCTTCAACCCCCACGGCCCTACCTCACCGGGCCGAGCCCGTCGGCGAAGGACATCGGCGACTTCAACGGCAACGGCGCCCTCGACCTGGTCGTCGCCAACACCGGGGACGGCACGGTGTCGGTGCTGCCGGGCAACGGCGACGGCACCTTCCAGCCCGCGCGCCCCTATCTCGCCGGACCGGGCCCGTCCGACGTGGCGGCGAAGGACCTCAACGGTGACGACCTCGCCGACGTGGCCGTCGCCGATGCCGGGGACGACACGGTCGCGGTCCTGCTGGGCAACGGCGACGGCACGCTCCAGCCCCCGCGGCCCTACCTCACCGGAGCCGGCCCCTCGGCCGTGACCGCGGGAGACTTCAACGGCGACGACGCCCCCGACCTGGCCGCCGGCAACACCGGGAGCGCCACGGTCGCGGTCCTGCTGGGCAACGGTGATGGCACCTTCCAACCCGGGGTTCCCTACCTCACCGGCCCTGGTCCCGCCGCCGTGACCGCGAGCGACCTCGACGGCGACAACCTCGACGACCTGGTGGTCGCCAACCAGTTCGACGGCACGGTCACGGTGCTGCTGAACACGGGAGACAGCGCCGCCCAGGCCGCCGGTCCCGCCCAGGCCGCCGGGGCGGCCGCCGCCGGGAACCCGGGCGGGTGCTCTGGTTCATGATCCAAGACCGGCCGCGCCGTCCACACGCCACCATCGCCGGGTTTGCCCGGCCGTACGGTCACCTACTCGGTCTCCGGTCTGAACGCCGTTCGCTGTCGCGGGCCTCAATCTGGCTACCTGCTGGCATTCCGGACCTCGGGTGGAAGCGGCATCCCGGTCGAACCGGCAAAGCAACCAACACTGCTGTCGGTACCCCCACGGAAAACATCGCAGAACCGTGCAGGAACGACCAGCAGTTCCACATCCGGCCGGCTCGTCATCGAGAGCGGTTTTGAGCTTCCCGCGCGGGAGGCGCTCGATGACCACACCCGGCAACCGACCCGCCAGGAGCGCCGACGACAGGAAGGGGAACTCGGCCGCGCAGGACGCGACCGTGATCATGGTGCTGGTCATAGGACTCAGCTTCCTGTTCCGCTTCGGCAACCCCTGGGCCCTGGGAGTCCAACTCTGCGTCCCCGCCTACGTCACCCCGCTTAATAGTCGCCCCCGCGGGCTACCTGTCCGTCATCGGCCTCCCGCTCGGCATCCGCCACCTGGCACTCGGCGGCGCGACCACGCAGCGAATGCGGCCAGCATGGCAACTCCTGGTGTTCACCGGCTTCGTCATGTTGGCGCTGAACATTGCGGAGCCTCTCAACGAACGGAACTACAGCAAAGCCGCCTTCGACGCCGCCGGGTCCCTCCTACTAGGAGTCTCCGGCGGCGGTCTGGACGCACGCCCGGGTGCTACGCCGCCACTTCACGGGGCCCCAGGTCTGCGAGCAGACGCTTCGCGAGACGCCGAACGGCAAGATCATCGTCGCGCAGCGACGCCCAGGCGGCAGGGACCGGCTCGCCGTCCAGCCACGCGTCGACCGCCGCGCGCAGGGCATCAGCCAGGCCGAGGCCCGCCTTCAGCTCCCGCAGCATGCCCACGAGGATCATGTGGGCGCCGTCGGTCAGGTCCAGCTCGTCGTCCCACCCGTCACGGGCCACCGCAGGGACGTCGTGCTCCGGCAGCGGACAGCAGGTCTGCGTGGTCAGCGGACCGAGCAGGCACTCGTAGAGCCATTGCGCCCCCGCGAACGCCCGCACACCGGCGAGACAGGATTCGATGTCGCGCCGTAGCTCCCGCTGTGCCCGCCGCGACCCAACGACGCGGCCCGCGCCGTCCCACGCGTTCTTGCGGTCCGTGAGCGCGTCGACGGGCCACTGGCCGCCGCTCACGCCCGGCGTTCCGACGTACCCCAGCAGGAACCGGAAGACGGCCGTCAGCCACGGATCCTCGAAGTAAGCGGCAATCCGCCCTACAGTTCCGTCCTTGCGGGTCGGCTTGGCCACCGCGCCGCGGTCCTTGCGCCCGGAGCGCCTGAGATCTGCCAGGGTGGACCGGGCGACCGTGGTCAGGTAGGCGGCGTAGTTCGAGAAGTTGTCGCCGACCTCGGGGAACCGGACGTGCATCGCCGCATGGGCCCGGATCCACACATCCATGCACAGGTCGACACACCCGGTGCTCTCACAGGTCGCCCAGGCCCCACCTGGCGGCTGGGCCGCCGCGAGCGGCCCGCGGCCGGCGCACACCCCGGCGCCCTGCGCGGCGTGCAGCGCGTCGCGCGCCTGGCGGATCACGCGCCAGACCAGCATGGTGCTCTCCGTCAGGCAGGCCGACGACTGGCAGAAGGATGATGTAGCCGGCGGCACCACGCAGAGATGTTGAGCAGCAGACACGACGCTCTCCGTTCACGGAAACCCATCGATGTATGGGGCTAGGCCCAAGACGGGCCTGCGCGTCCTGCGCTTCGCGCAGCAATGAGCACATAGGGCTCGGTGTCGCTACCTGCTGCCGCACGTGCCGATCAAATCCGCATCGGCGGCCACCCACGTGGAGGACCAAACCATGTGCGGCACGTGCAACTGTTCCGCATCGTGTCGGACGCCGCGCTGTGCTGTCAAGAGAGTGCGACCTGCGGACGGGGCAGCCCCTGGACGGCGGCGGCTGTCCGTTAGTGGGTGACGAGGGCGCCCCGCCCCACCATCACCAGCAGCTGGCCGCCGGCACGGGCGGTCTTGGGGAAAGGACAAGCCATGGTCACCCAGCTTCGCGAAGCCTTCGCTGACCCGCAGTCCCGAGAGGCTCGAACCCTGCTGTACATCTCTCAGGTCGAGTCGACGTCGGCGAAGGAGCGGCAGCCCGAGGCTGGGTGGCTGCCCGCCCTGGGCTGGTGCTACGACACGGTGACCGCGATCGCGATGGCCGCCGACGAGAGCGCGGAGATCAAATACCTGGGCGACGCCATCATGATCTCGTTCGACAGCGACCACGCCACCGACGCAGTGAACGTGGCGATCCAGGTCCAGGAGGCGATCAATGACGCCCACCAGGGCCGCACTGGAGCGAAGGGCACGATCGACTTCAGCTGCAGCACCGGGATCAGCACTGGCTCCGTGGTCTCGTTCGTCACGCCGACCGGCAGCCGGGACTTCGTCGGCACCGTCGTCGACAAGGCCAGAGGGCTGTGCGAGGCGGCCTCGCCCAAGGCGGTCTTCGTCGATCGGGCGACGGCCTCGGCCGCGAACGTGATGCGGATCCGCAGCAGGATCGGTGATGCGCTGGGTCGTGCGCCGGAGCAGTACCAGGGCGACGTTCAGCGCGCGCCGCTGAAGGGTTTCGACCAGCCCGTCGAGTACTACGAGATCCTCTGGGACCAGCAGCTGTATGGGTTCAAGTCGGAGGCGGTGACCCGCAGCACCGACCGGATGCGCACCGCCGCCGCGCCGGTCGCGGCCGGTCCGACCGGTGGCCGGGTCTTCGGCGCCCAACCGGGTGACCGGGGCCACAGTGCGCCCGAAGAGCGGCACGTCGGCGAGGTGACCTGCTGGCGGCGGGAGTCGAACTTCGGATTCGTGCGGGACAAGCGCACCGGCGAGGACTTCTACTTCCGTTCGAATCATCTTGTCTACCCGGAGGACGCGGGATCGAGCCTCAACGTCGGCGCCACCGTCGCGTTCGTGGCTTCCGGCACTGGCGATACCGCCCGTAAGCGCCAGGCCGTGGCGATGCTGGTGGTGGGTGACTACGCGGAGGGCACGCTGAAGCTTCCGGACGCCAAGGCACACGGCTGGCTGCGCGTCCAGGACGGCCTCGGCAACGGCCACCACGTGTTCACCCCGCGCCGTGCGGTCGAACGCTATGCGCCGGGCACGCTGCTGAGCTTCAAGGTGGGGACCAACGACCGCGGTGGCCTCGCCGAGGAGATCGAGTTGCCGGACGAGGAGGACACGGCGAAGGCGGCGTAAGCCCGACCCGGCCGGCCGGCGCCCGCTGCACGGGCGTCGGCCGGCGCTCCGCCCGGAGATCGAGGAAATCGGGACACCGCTGTTGAGTCCGAAGGTTCGATCGTCTATACTGTGGTTGCCCCCGCCGCTAGCGCCAGACCTGGGAAATCCAGACCTTATGGCCACCGGCGGGGTTTTTAATGTCATCACTGTCGGAAGGTGTACGGGGACGTGCCGACGGGATCTTTGGTGCTGGTAGATGGGTGGAATCACTATCTAGCCGCGATGCGGTGTTTCGGTTACAAGATGGCTGTCCAGTTTCCCATCGATCGGCTGGCCGCCAGCCTGACCACGCAGACCAAGGCCGAGGCCGTCATCGACGTTGCCGTGGTCATGGCCTTGCCTAACCGGCACGACCCAGCCGAGCAGCCGGAGTTCTGGACCTGGCGCAGCAGGCTCAACCGCCTCCACAACTATGGCGTCCGACACGAGAAGGCACGCTTCCGCTACGAGTCCCTGAAATGTTCGGCCTGCGAACATGAACTGGCCCGCGTGGTGGAGTGCGAGCGCTGTGCAACGCCCCATCCACTGGCTGGTCGTCGCAAGGAGAAGGGCGCCGATATCAAAATCGCCGCGCTCGCGCTGGACGGTGCCTGGCTGGCGAGCTACTCCACGTTGATCCTGCTTTCGCAGGACTCGGACTTCGGCCCGCTGGTCCAGCAGCTCAAGGAGGTCCACCGGCGGCAGGATCGTTGGTACGACCTGTACTCGGCCTACCCGGTCTGCTCCCAGGCTGGCCACGAACACCGGTCGGTACCAGGAACGAAGCCTCTCGAGATCACGGAAGAGGACTACGCCATGCTGGCCAGCCGCCCGCTGCGGGACCCCCGAGCGGCCGGGTAGGTCACCGCAACGCTGGACGTGGGCGGCCCGCCGCCGGGATGGAAAGCCATTCCAGGATCTCTCGGCACGCCGTCCGGAAATCCTCCATCTCCCGTGGGGTCTTCGCCGCTCGGCGGTTGTGCGCCATCGGCGTGCGGACGCTGGCCACCAACTCGATGCGCTCGGCCCACTCCGGGAGCTCGCGGCCGAAGAACGGCTCCACGTAAACCCAATGCAGCGTCATGATCTCCAACAGTTCTTTCGGGAAGGCCCACTCCAGGAACGTGTCGCCGGCCGCCGGCTCGCCGAGCCCGACGCGGGCCTGCTTCCGCCGCTTCTCACATTCGGCGCCGATGCGTGGCTGAGCCTCGCTCACCCTGATTTCCCAGTCGTCGCCGTAGGCCGCACGTAACGCGTCGGCCAGCGCGTCGCGCAGGCCGGTCTCGGTTTTCTGCCACAGCGGCCAGTCATCCACCTTCCGCTCCAGCAGGGTCAGGTACCGTTGAAACGTCTCCGAGAAAGCAGCCCAGCCCGACGAAGTTCTACGGATGAGCCCTTCCTTTTCCAGCCGGTCCGCGTCCGCCGGCCCGACGGTCACGCGGGGCCCGAAGAGCACCTCCAACAGCGTGTTCAGCCGGCCCTCGTCCCGCAGCAACTCCAGCATCTGCTCGTGGTGGTGCACGGTCACCGACGCGCAGGCGCGCTCGGCCGCGCTGAAAAGGGCATCCAGCTCAGCGGGCTCCGGTGAGTGGTCCGCGAGAGTGTCGTGCAGCTGGGACAACCAGGCGGACGCAAGGAATGGCTGGCCGCCCGTCTCCCGCGACAGCCACGCGAACGCCGCCGCGCGAAATTCTTCGCTCTCGTGCGGAGACCGCGCGATCAGCGCCGTGAGCTCTGTCGGCCGGAAACAGCCTGGCTGGACCGGTACCCCGAAGATCTGGTGCAGGTTGGAGACCTCCGGCGTCGAACGCACGATGATGTCCCCGATCTCGCGCCGCGACGTCACGATCAGAGCGACACGGGTCTTGTCGTCGTAGGCGATCGTGCGCAGCAGCTCGAACGGCGCTGCGCGGCGGAAGAGCTTGCCCGCGGCGTCAAACTCGTCGAGCACCGCGACCACCTGGTAGCCGCAGTAGCGGACCTCGCGAAGGTATTCGCCCAGGTAGATGGCCAGGTCGTCCCATTCCACGACGCCGTCAAGCCGATCGAAGCTCGGCTTGACACGGTCGGCATCCGCCTCGGCGTTTCGCTCCAGCCAGCGCTGGACGCTGCGCGCGAGCTCGCGGAACAGGGACTGTTCGGTTTCCCGCCCCATGACCGTGATCCACAGCGGCAGGAAGGTCAACCCGCGCGGGTTGCGCCCCACGGCATACCGGTCCAGCAGCTCGCGCGCCAAGCTCGACTTGCCAACCCGCGGCGGTCCGACGATCGAGCTGGACGCCGAGCCGTAGGACTGGAAGACCCGGCTGCGGATCGACCGGATCTGGTCCGTCCGACCGACGAAGTCCGGGCCCGTCACCTGGTTTCCGTACGAGGCATACGGGTTCGTCATGACGATGCTGTCGTCCCCGGTCATGTCGGTCAGCTCCACTGGTGCTGCAGCCATTCGCTGAACAGGCCGACCTGGAGGCGGAATCGGTTGCTGGACAGCCGGGTCACCACCTCCCGGTTCGCCAGGTCGGCGAGCACCCGGTCAGCCTGGGGATGTGAGGTCTGGTCAGCCTCGTGGTACATCTTGGAGCCGGAGTCCTTCCGGGTGGCCCGCAGCACCTCCATCACCAGCTCGTCGCTGATGTCGGTCACCTCGGCGTCGCCGGGCGTCAGCAGGTTGTCGAACTCTTTGATCGGCAGGTTACGGACGAGGCCGTCCGCGACGGCGTCGACGTCGGCCGGACCGATCGCCGGCGCCCGCACGTCCTCGGAGTTCATGTGGTTGACGAGCGCATGGCAGAACAGCTGGATGTAGTAGGCGCTGTGGCCGGTCAACTGGAGAACGCGAGTGTCCGCGTCACCGCGGTAGCGCGAGCCGCCGTCGGGCTGCAGGATCGGGTCCCGGATCAGTTCCAGGGCTGACGTCGGGTCCAGATAGGAGACCCGCTCCCGCTTGATGACCTGGAACTCGTTCGGGAACTCCTCGATGAACCGCGGCATGAGGTCGTTACCGACCAGCGCGCAGCGGAAGTGGCCCCGATCGAGGATCGCCTTCCAGCCTTTCATGAAGTCAGGCGGCACGTTGCCGGTGCGGATCCACTTGTGCAGCAGGCTAAACTCGTCTAGCAGCAGCACGAGGCGGCTGTGGGCGAACGGCGCCGTACGCCGCATCCAGACCTCGACCAGCTCGCGCATGTACTCATTGAACCGCTGCTGCGGCGCGATGCGGATCTGGTCCAGATCTGGCCGTGGCGGCGCGCTGACACCATGTTCTTCGGCCAGTATCCGCAACCGGAACTGGAAGGCGTCGGCGATGCCGTGCAGGAAGTCAGCCAGCGAGCGGTTGGCGGTCATGTTGCCGACGCTGTCGGTAAGCCACCCGCAGTCGTAGCTGGCTGCCACATGGGGCAGCTCGATCGCGTTCTGCAGGTGGTAGAGCACAGACGACTTCCCAGCCCGCTTCTGGCCGTACATGACCACGCTGCCGTGCCCGCTGCCGGTGACCGTGGCCAGCACGTCGGCGATCAGCCGGCCCCGGCCCTTGAACATCTCCGGGTCCTCGACCTTGACGCCGGCGATGTACGGGTTGGGAATCTCACGCCACTCCTCGTCCGCGTGCAGGCGGATCGACTTCGCGTCCACGGCGGCGGTCTTCTGCTCACCCGAGCGCAGGGTAAAGCTGACCTCACAGGCAAGCGTCATCAGCTCCTGCTCGACCGCCCGCCGGCTCGCGACCAGCTTGATCTGACAGGTCTTCGACTCGTCAGCGGCGATGGACGCGGCGACGGGAACAGGCTGGGGCTCGGACTCGTAGTCATCACTCGGCAGGACGGTGAGCGCGACGTTGCTGACCGGGCTCGCGTCGGGCGAGTGGTTCGACACCCGTAGCTGCACGTTGACCTTCGCGCCGTCCGGCAGGTAGCGGTCGACGACCAGCTCTACCTTGAGGTTCTCCGGCGCGGCGGCGGTGTCGTAGGCGTCGAAGTGCTCAGTGAGGTTCTTCTCCAGCGCGGTCAGATACGGGTGGAGATATTGCAGCGAGAAGACGGTCGGCGCCTTCTCGATCTCGTATCGATGCTCCTGGATCGTATGAGTGACGCTGCCGGCGAGCCGCTCCCGCTCGACATACTTGATCGGGGCCGCGTACTGACGCAACTGGTCGACCACCTTGGCGCAGTTCTTGAGCCGGTTGACGTCCGTCAGCGGGGCGTAGCCGTCCATCTGTTTGGCGATCACGTCGAGCGCCCGGGTGTGCCGGTCGATCGCGGTCAGCACCGGGACGCCGGCCAGCACACTCAGATCGCGGTAGGACTCCTGCCTGGCGCGGTCCTGTTGGGCGGCGGCGCCCCAGGCCCGGGTGAAGGTCTCCTGGTTCTCGACGGGCATCGGCGTGAGCAGGTATTTCTGCAACGCGGTCTGAAACAGCTCACGGGTGTCCCGGTCCGCCCAGATCCGCCCGATCAGCCGAGTCTTGATCTTCCCGACCGTCGGAAGGAGCGTGCTGAGGACCGGGATGGCTAGCTGCTTGGTGGCCATCACGCTCTGCAGGAGCGGTTCCAGGTGCAGCAGCTTCCCGCTTTCCAGCAGCTGGTCGTCGCCTCGGACGAACGACCGGACCAGCTGGCGCAGCTTGACGTCGACTAGTTCGCCCCACTCCGGCCTGACGTTAATCGCTTCCAGGTAGTAGGTACGGATAACATCTGCGTGCTGCGCCTCCACCACGCAGTGGTCACCCATCGCGGCGGCGAAGTTCTGCAGCCGTGACCGGAACCGGCCGTCGGTGATACCGAGGTCCTGCAGAATTCGCGCGGCCGACAGGTTGTAGTCGGCCCGCTCTCGCGGGATCTTCGTGCCCGACCGGCCACCGGGCCCCTGCAGCATGTTGTCCAGGTGCCTGATGTCGTTCAGCGTGACATTGTTGGAGCGGACCTTGTCCGGCGGGACGCCGCGGTACTCGCAGCGCTCCAGATGAAACAGCAGCAGCGGGCTGAGGCCGCCGCTCTCCGCGGCCTCCTCCTGCGCGGTTGCCTCGACCTTCGAGAACATGCCGGTCGCGATGACGTGATCCAGCTGGTAGATGAGCTCGGTGACGGCCGGCTGGTCGGGGTTGCGCCGCAGCTCGGCGGCGAGAAACTCCTTCGCCTCGTCGTGCCGGTAGGTCTTGGTGAGCGCTCTGTTGATGCGCCGCACCAGCACCAGCCGCTCGTCCGGCGGCGAGGCCTCGGACAGCATCTCGTGCAGCACGTCCAGCGCCTCGCTCCACCGCCCGGCGTGCTCCAGGATGGTGCTGCGGGTCTGTAGCCAGTCCCGCAGTTCCTGGCGTGTCGTGAACCGCGAGCGGTAGCGCTCCAGGACGGTGAGCGCGGTTGCGCGGCTCTGCTGCTTGTTGCCGAGCACCAGGGCGATCTTCCGGACGTCCATGGCGGACAGCGCGTCGTCCTCGGCCATCGCGGCGAGGGTGCGCAGCACACCGTCGGTGTCGCCCCGCCGCGCCGCGGCCTCCGCCCGGGACATCAACAAGCTGGGGTGCATGGTCAGGTCGCGCTTGTGCGGCGAGATGCTGACAGGCGCGATCGTCGCCGGGCTCGGGGACGGCACCGTGTGCGCGGTCCGGGCACCCGTGACCCGGCGCTGCAGGTCCCATGTGATCGGATACCCGGGTGCCAGCGCCTGCAGCCGTTTGAGGGCCGACTCGGCCGAGGCGAGGTCTCTGCGGGCCAGGAAGCCACGAATCTCGTCGGCGATCACGGCGACGTCCGGATCCTCGACGCCCGACCGGGCCTCCGGCGGCCTGGACGGCATAGCAAGCGGCGTGGCGGGAGCCGCCGCAGGTACGCCATCCGCCGCCATCATTGCTGTATCCGGCCTTGGCGGCAGGTTAGGAGTGGCCGCACCGGTGCCGTCGGAAGCCCCGTGAACGATCACGGCACCGCCAGCGACGGCGTCAGCGGCGATCATGAATGCCGCCGCGTCCAGGCTCGGCAGATTCCATTGATCGGCCGGGAAGCCCGCCAGCTTCGAGCGATCCGCGCATAGCAGCCCGCTGACCAGGACCGCGAGCCTCGCCTCGGTGGCTGGCCACCGGGCTGCCGTACGCACGAGGCCCGCGAGCTCGGCGGCTCCCTCGCCCTGGACGGCGACCAGCGCCGTCAGCGCCCGCAGCGCGACGTCGTCGGGAGCGGTGCCCTCGTGAACGCAGCCAGCCAGGGTCGCGGGCGCGAGCTCGCGCTCACCCGCCAGCCGCTGGGCCATGGCGAGGTCGCGGCAGGACGGGCCGTCCTCGAGCACGTCGGCGGCATCGGCGAACAGGTCCAGCGCGCGTTCACGCTCGCCGAGCGGCCAGGCCAGCTGGGCGGCTGTCCGGAGCAGCTCCGGCGCGTCATACTGGTCGGCGATCGCCTCCAGGCGCGTGATGCAGTCGAGAACGCGGTCGGCATCGCGCATCTTGAGCGCGTACTGATAGCGGTTACGCACGACGTCCAGCTCGCTGATGAGCCGGAGGTGTATGGCCTCGTCACGGCCGGCGGGGGTCTCGAAGGCCGGGATGGAGACGTCCAGGGAGGTTCTGGCGGCCGCCGCCCGAAGCTCTGCGAGCGCGGTTTCGAGCGCCACCGGCAGATCGGGCGGTGTGATCGAGGCCGGGGGTGGTGCGGCTGGGGCTGGAGGCAGCGATGGCCAAGCGACCGGGGCTGTGTCGGCCGTGACCGGGGCTGCCGTCAAGGGCACCGGGCTTTCGCGACTCGGAGCCAGTTCCGCGGCCGGCCGCAGGTCGCGGCGTTGGACCATCTCGATGGCCTCCGCGACGAGAATGATCTCGCCGTCCACGGCGTCAATCACCAGGCATTCGTCGTCGATCTCGCGCAGGACGCCTTCTATAGATGACCCCGCGTCGAGCCGGACGACGATCGTGCTGCCTATCGGCACTCGCGCCTTGATGGGCCCTAGTCGCATCCCCGTTGCACCCCGGTCTACCTCAGCCGGGTCGTCGGGGGCTCCGACCCGTGTTCTCGTTCCTACGCCCGTGCCACGGCGTCAGCCCGCGCCCCGTCGCGGACTCGTCCAGGCCCGTCAAGAGTCCAGCCGAAAGGCGGGTCCCGTTGGTCCCGGGCCGGCTAGAAAGAGTATGACCCACTAGACCGGGCGCGACCGCACAGCCCGCCGACACGGCGGGGCGAGGCCGAGCCAGGGGAACTGAGGGAGTCACGGATCGCCCTGCGAAGATGCCCTCATGGCTGCGGAGACGGGCCCTCCCGCGGGCGAGAGCTGGGATTTCTTCCTCTCTTATGCGCACGCCGACCGCGGCTGGGCTGAATGGGTAGCCTGGCAGCTGGAGAGCGGCGGGTACCGGGTGCTGGTCCCGGCCTGGGACGCCGTCGCCGGCTCCAACTGGTTCTTCCAGATGGACCGAGGCCTCGAGGTGGCCGGCAGGACCGTCGCGCTGCTGTCGCACGCATACCTCCAGTCGGTCTACGGAAAGCAGGAATGGCAGTCCGCGCGGGCCGCGGACCCGATGGGCCTCGCCCGGCGGCTGCTTCCCGTTCGGGTCGAGGACTGCCCCAGGCCCGGCCTGCTCAGCACCGTCGTGAGCATCGACCTGTTCGGCCTGGCCGCGCAGGACGCTCACCAGGCCCTGATGAACGGGGTCCGCGGCGCGCTAGAGGGCCGCGGCAAACCGGCCACGGAACCCGGTTTCCCGGGGCATGCCGCGACGGCGCCAGTTGCGTCGCCTCGACCGGCCAACTCGGGCGCCCTGGCCGCGGCGGCAGGCGGCGCAGCTCGGGCGCGACACCCGCTGGGCGTGACCAACGCGCGCGGCGGGGAGGTGCGGGCCGCCGCGTGGCGCGCCGACGGCCAGCTACTCACGACCGGCGGCCTCGACGGTGCCACACGCCTGTGGGACGTGACCGACCCGGCGACGCCACTGGAAGTTGGCGAGAGGCTCCGCGGCCACACCGCCGCCGTCTGCCTGGCCGCCTTCTCGCCGGACGGACAGACATTGATCACGGGAGCGGTCGACCACACTCTTGCGACGTGGGCCGTCGCCGCACCGTCCGCGCCTCGGCTCATCAGCCGGACGGCACTGGGCAGTGGGAGGCTCGAGGCCCGCTCAATGGCTCTGTCGCCCGACGGAGTCATTCTG
Organism: Frankia nepalensis; assembly: GCF_016786325.1. GTDB lineage: Bacteria > Actinomycetota > Actinomycetes > Frankiales > Frankiaceae > Pseudofrankia > Pseudofrankia nepalensis. The sequence goes on from NZ_JADWYU010000195.1 coordinate 23,992, forward strand.
GCCGCCGCGGGGTCGGACCAGGTCGCGCGGCTGTGGGACCTGACCGTGCCCAAGAAGCCTCGCCAGCTGGCGGCACTCACCGGACACACCGCAGCGGTCTGGTCGGTGGCATTCTCGGCCGACGGCCGGACGCTCGCCACGGTCAGCGGGCCACGACTTCGACTCTGGGCCGTCGAGGATCCGAGTCGCGTCGTCGGCGAGGCGGGCGCGCCCGGTGGCGCGGACCTCTGCTCGGTCACGTTCGCGTCCAACGGGCTGGTAGCGGCCGGAAGTTTCGACCGTTCCGTCTACGTGTGGGACACGGCCGACCCGACTCGGCCTCGACCGGTCGAGCCTGGGCTCCCTTCCCATCTGGCCGTCGTCTGGTCACTCGCGTTCTCACCCGACGGCCGGACGCTCGTGGCCACCGATAGCAAGTTGGCCCGGTTCTGGGACATCTCCGAGCCGTCCCGGCCTGAGGAGATCGGCGAGCTTCTCAGCGAACACGGGAGGCGCGTCACCTGCCTGGCATTCGCCGCTCGTGGAAATCTTCTCGCCACCGGCGCGGAGGACGGAATCGCTCGCTTGTGGCAGCCGCCGGACGATTCCGTGACCTTCACGTCGCCGGGCCAGAGATGATCTCCTTACCGCTGCTCGTCGTCGCACCGCTCGTCAGGGGCCAGCCCCGGAAGATGCAGAACACCGCCGGCTGGCGATCCGCGCTACGCCGCACGTGGCACGGTAGTCGTGAACCGCCTCATGGCACGCCGACAGGCGAAAAGTCACGCAATGGCCACTCGCGGCAGCAGGCGACTGTCCTGATGCCTGGATCGGGGCCGCGGCCCCGAGAGGTTCATCCGCGATGCCAGATTCGGCGCCGGCATGAGGCAACGCCGCCGACGGCGGACATACGGCGCTACGACCCCGAGAGCACCAAAATTGCACGGACAGTGCGACTACACTGGGTAGCCGCCGGCCACAGCCGACCAGCCTGTGCACGTTAAGTGACCAAAGCTGTCACCAGGTGAGGACTCATCTCACCTCACCCACCCAAGGGCAACAACTAGTTGCCAGGCATCAACCTTACGTGTGCCCCCAACGGGATTCGAACCCGTGCTACCGCCTTGAAAGGGCGACGTCCTGGGCCGCTAGACGATGGGGGCGGAAGATCCAGAGTGATCGCCGACTCGGTCGGGACCACCTGGAACTCCGGGCAAGCATAGGGGACGACCAGTTCAACCGCCAAACGCCTTTCGCTGACTCATGGCCCTGGGGTGGGGAGGCCGGCCCCCGACGCCAGAGACGCCGGGAGCCGGAGGCCGGAGGTCAGACGCCGGGGATCAGATGCGGCCGGTGGAGGCGGCGCGCTTGCGGCTGAGGGCGTCGACGCTAGCGGCCAGGGCGAGGACGCAACCGGTGACGATGAACTTGACGCCGGCGCTGTAGCCCATCAGGCCCATGCCGTTGTCGATGACGGCGACCACCGCGCCACCGAGAACGGCGTCGATGATCCGGCCCTTGCCACCGAAGAGGCTGGTCCCGCCGATGACGGCCGCGCCGACCGCGTACAGCAGGGTGTTGCTGCCGCCAGCGTTCGGGTCGACCGACGTCGCTCGGGACGCGGCGATGATTCCGCCGACCGCCGCCATCGACGAACAGATCACGAAGCAGGAGATCCGGATACTGACGACGTTGATGCCGGCCCGCCGAGCCGCCTCCGCGTTGCCGCCGACCGCGTAGATGTGCCGACCGTACGAGGTGCGGTTGAGCACGTACGTCCCGATCACCACCAGCACGAGGATGACGGGGACAACGATCGGCACCCCCTTCAGCGAGACGATCGCGGTGCGCGAGCGCTCCAGGTTGAGCACGTAGACCGCGAAGCCCGCGAGCACCGCCAGGGCACCGGTGCGCAGGGCGACGACCGAGATCGGGTCGGCCGTCAGGCCGCTGCGGCGGCGGTTGACGCTGCGCATCAACTGGCTCGCGCCGAACCCGAGCACCAGTACCGCGAACAGGATCCAGCCGCCGTAGACCGGCAGGTTCTTGTTCGCGATCGCGACGATCGTCTCGTCCCTGATCGAGACGTTCCCACCCTGGCCGATGATCAGCAGCACGGCACCCTGGAACGCAAGGAACGCGGCCAAGGTCACCACGAATGACGGTATCCCGACCCGGGCGACCAGGAAGCCGAGTACCAAACCGATGACAATGCCCGTACCCACCGCGGCGAGCATGGCCACCCACCAGGGCTGGCCATGCTCGGCGATCAGCGTCGCCATGACCGCGGCGCACACGCCGGAGGCGAAGCCGGCGGACAGGTCGATCTCGCCCAGCAGCAGGACGAAGACCAGGCCCATCGCGATCGCGGTGACGGCCGCGCCCTGCGTGAACAGGTTGGCGAAGTTGATGGCCGACAGGAACCGCTCACGCATGATCGCGAAAGCGACACACAGGACCAGGAGGCCGAGGATGGCGGGCAACGCTCCCATGTCGCCGCCGCGGATCCGGGCGACGAAGTCGCGGCCGTAGTCCAACAGGCCCGGCGGGGCACCCGCCGGCGCGACGGCCGGGCCGGCGGCCGTCTTGACGGGCGTGACGGGCTCCGGCTGAGCGGGTGTCGCGACCTCGGTGGCGCTCATGCCGCTCCTCCCTTCGTCGTGGCGGCCGCCGCCTCGGACCCCGCCGCCTCGGACCCCGCCGCCTCGGACCCCTGGGCCGCGCCCGGGGCCCCCTCACCCGGGGCACCCGCGTCCGTGACGTTCTTCGTGATGTTCACCGTCGCCCCGGCCGCCCCGGCCGCCCCGGCCGCTACGGCCGCTACGGCCGCTACGGCCGTCCCGTTGCCCTGGGCATCCCGCGCGGCGCCTCCACTGGTGATCATCTGGATCACGTCGGGGATGGTGACGTCGGCCGCGCGCACGTCGGCCGCGACCTGGCCGAGGTAGAGCGCGCAGATCCGGTCGGAGACCTGCATCACGTCGCGCATGTTGTGCGAGATCAGGACCACGGCGAGGCCCGAGTCGGCGAGCCGGCGGACCAGGTCGAGCACCTGCGCGGTCTGCGCGACGCCCAGCGCGGCGGTCGGCTCGTCGAGGATGACGACGGCGCTGTTCCAGAGCACGGCCTTGGCGATCGCCACCGTCTGCCGTTGCCCGCCGGACAGGCTGGAGACCCGCTGGCGCAGCGAGGTGACCGTCCGGACCGAGAGCCCGGCCAGCGTCTTCGCGGCCGCCTTCTCCATCGACGCCTCGTCGAGGGCGAAGCGGCCGCGCCGCTCCCGCCCCAGGAACATGTTCTGGACGATGTCCAGGTTGTCGCACAGCGCCAGGTCCTGGTAGACGATCTCGATGCCGAGCGCGCCGGCGTCCTTCGGGTTCCGGACGGAGACCGGCTTGCCGTGGAAGTAGTAGTCGCCGGTATCTAGCGGATGGATCCCACCGATGCATTTGATCAGCGTCGACTTGCCCGCGCCGTTGTCACCGACCAGCGCGGTGACCTCTCCGGCGTTGGCGGCGAAGTCAACGTCGTGCAGCACGTGCACCGCGCCGAAGCTCTTGTTGACTCCGCGCAGCTCGAGGACGGGCGTCCCCAGCGGTGGATCGTCGGTCATGTCACTCCTCGACAGGCGCGGTGAGGCTTTTCCGTCGTCCTCGCGGAAAGGGCCCGGAGCTTCAGCTCTCGTGTGAGACGGAAAAGGCGCGTGGAGCGGCCGGTGACGGCACGCGTCCGAGGGAACGGGTTCAGATCGGAAGGTGAGCCGGATTACCGGCTGAGGGAGCGGGCGGCCCGGCGACGGGACAGCGCGGCGGGCGGCCCGGCTGACGGGCCGGGCCATCAAGGGCGCCGACGGCTACCAACGGCGCTGGCGGGCTACCAACGGCATCGCCCGTGGGCGGTGACGAGTCACCGCCCACGGGCGTCCGCCGGTTGTCAGCCGGTCAGCGGCCGGGCTAGATGCCGGCGCTGGCGCAGAGCGCCTCGTACTTGCCGGTGCAGACCTCGGCCCTGGTCACGTAGCCGTCGTCGATGACGTCCTTGACGTTGTCCTTGGTGATCGCCACCGGCTCGAGCAGCACGGACGGGACGTCCCGCTTGCCCTCGGGGTCGTTGACCTTGTCGGGCGCCTCGGCCGGCTCGCCCTTCGCCAGGGCGATCGCGAGCTTGGCGGCCGCCTCGGCCTCCTTCTGGACCGCCTTGTAGACGGTCATGCACTGGTCGCCGGCCAGGATGTTCTGCAACGCCGAGGTGGTGGCGTCCTGCCCGGTGACCGGGACCTTCCCGTTCAGGCCGTTCTTCGCCAGGATCGCGATCGCGGCGCCGCCGAGACCGTCATTGGCGGCCAGCACGCCGCCGATGTTCGGCTCCTGGGTGAGCATCTGCTCGAAGATGGTGCCGGCTTCCTGGTTGTCCCACTTGGGCACCGACTGGTCCGGACCCTTGACGAAGGTGCCGTCCGCGTACTTCGGATCGAGGACCGAGTCGTAGCCCTCCTTGAACAGGGAGGCGTTGTTGTCGGTCGGCGCGCCGTTCAGCTCGGCGACGATCGGCTTCTGCGCGCCGGAGGCCTCGAGGCACTTGACCAGGCCCTCGCCCTGCAGCCGGCCGACCGCGACGTTGTCGAAGCTGACGTAGTACTGCGCGGAGCCGCCGAGCGTGAGCCGGTCGTAGTCGATGGTCGCGACGCCCTGCGCCTTGGCCTTGTCCTGGATCGCCTTGCCGGAGCCCGAGTCGAGGTTGGTGATCAGCAGTACCGTCACGCCGCTGGTGATCATCTGGTCGGCGATGGTCTGCATCTGCGTCGCGTCACCCTGGGCGTTCTGGATGTCGTACTCGACGCCGGCGGCCTTGAAGGCCGCCTCGAGTAACGGCTGGTCCGCCGTCGCCCAGCGGTCGGACGACTTGGTGTCCGGCAGGATGACGCCGATCTTGCCCGTCCCGCCGCCGGAACCGCCGGCCGCGCCGTTCCCGCCGTCATCGTCATCGCCACACGCGGCGAGGCCGAACGCGGCGGTCGCCGCGATCGCGGTGACCGCCGCCAGGCGAGTGAACTTCCTTCCCATCTGCGTGGGCCCCTTCCTTGGGCATCGCTGTTCCGTGGGCATGGCCGTTCCGTGGGCATGGCCGCCCAGGACTCGGATGCTAAGTTGTGCCGCAAAACATATTTATGTGATCACCGTCACGCAAGAGGTTCGCGGTTACCAATCGGAAACTATGACTCTATGCACATGTATCGCTACGTATCGCCACGAGCGCGCTACGCCAGACTGGGTGAGTGATGCGCCTCCACAGACCCCACCTCTCCCCGGCAGGGATCAAGCAGGAGGAGCTACGGCGGCACAACCTCAGCCTGCTGCTGCGCTACGTCCACCTGGCCGGCCCGACCCAGCGCGCCACCCTGACCGCCAGGACCGGGCTGAACCGCAGCACCATCGGGGCGCTGGCCGCCGACCTCGCGAACATCGCCGAACTGGTCCGCGAGGAGGCACCCGGCGTGCGCTCCGGGGCCGGCCGGCCGTCGCTCGTCGTGGTGCCGGAGACCGAGCACTACCAGGCACTCGCGTTCGACCTCGGCGTGGACCGGATCGTCGGCGCGCGGGTCGGCCTCGGCGGGACGATGCTGTCCCGCAAGGTCGTCCCGCTGCCGCCCGGCGACCGGAACTTCGAGTCGGTCGTCGCGCTCACCGTGACCGCCGCGCGCCAGCTCGCGGACGAGTTCGGGCCGCGGGCGCGCTGCGTCGGCGTCGGCGTCGCCGTTCCGGCCGTCGTGCGCGGCACCGACGGGTTCGTGCGGTTCGCGCCGAACCTCGGCTGGGAGCAGCAGCCCCTCGGCGAGACACTCGGCGCCGCGCTGGTCGAGGCACTGCCCGGCTGCTCGTTCGACCGCGCGGCCGTCCTCGTCGCCAACGACGCCGACCTCGGCGCGCTCGCCGAACACACCAGGGGCGTGGCGCGCGGCCACGACGACGTCGTCTACCTGTCCGGCAACGTCGGCGTGGGCGCGGGGGTCATCTGCGGCGGCCGGCCGCTGCGCGGCCACGGCGGCTACGCCGGCGAGGCCGGCCACATGATCGTCAACCCGGCCGGGCAGCGGTGCCGCTGCGGCGCCCGCGGCTGCTGGGAGACCGAGGTCGGCATCGACGCCGTCCTGCGGGCCGCCGGCCACGAGCCAGGAGACGGGACGACGCCGCGGATGGTCGTCGCCGACGCCCAGGCGGGCGACCAGCGCGCCCGCCACGCGCTCTACGAGATCAGCCGCTGGCTCGCGGTCGGCGTCGGCAACCTCGTCAACCTGTTCAACCCGGAGCTCGTGATCTTCGGCGGCGAGCTGCGTGAGCTGCTCGAGGCGGTCGAGTGCGACGTCGTCAACATGATGGGCGCCGGCGGGCTCACCATGTCGCGCGAGCACGTGGAGCTGGTGCCATCCGCGCTCGGCGGCGACTCCCCGCTGTTCGGCGCCGCCGAGCTGGCCTTCGCGCCGCTGCTCGACGACCCGCTCGGCGTCGCGGCGACCCTCCCCGCCACCGGCGGCTGACCCGCCCGATACGCCTGGTCAGCGGCGCAGCAGCGGCAGGGCGCCGTCGAGGACCTCCAGGAACGCGGCCCGGGCGAGCGGGTCCGGCTCGGCGGCGACCAGGTCCGCCGAAACCGGCCAGTCCGGGGGCTCGGCGGCGCCGGACAGCGCCCACGCCGCCTGCCGGGCCGCGCCGCGGGCGACCCATTCGGTACCCGGGTCCGGCAGCGCGACCGGCAGGCCCAGCACGGCGGGCGCGACGGCGCGGATGGCCCGCGACCGCGCGCCGCCGCCGACCAGCAGGGCGCGCCGGACCTCGACGCCATGGCGGCGCAGCGCGTCGACCCCGACCGCCAGCCCGCACAGCACCCCCTCGACCGCGGCCCGGGCCAGGTTCTCCCGGGAGAGGTTCCCGCGCGTGAGCCCCGCCAGCAGGCCGCGGGCGCGCGGCAGGTTGGGGGTGCGTTCGCCGTCGAGGAACGGCAGCAGTGTCAACCCGCCCGCCCCGGGCGAAGCGGCCAGCGCGAGCGCGTCGAACCCGGCGGGGCTCACGCCAAGCAGGTCGGCGACGGTGGTGAGCACCCGGGCGGCGTTGAGCGTGCACACCAGCGGCAGGAAGCGCCCGGTGGCGTCCGCGAAGCCGGCGACCAGCCCGTCCGGGTCGTGCGTCGGGTGCTCCGTGGTCGCGAAGATCGTGCCGCTCGTCCCGACGGAGACGACCACGTCCCCGGGGCTCGGGCAGATGCCGAGGGCGGCGGCCATGTTGTCGCCGGTGCCGGGGGCCAGCAACGTGCCTGGCGGGGCCAGCCGGGCCGCCTCCCCCACGACCTCGCGCGGGCCGGCGACCCGGGGAAGCTCCACCGGGTGGCCCAGGGCCGTCTCGACGAGGTCGGGGAGATAGCCGCCCGTGGCGGGCGACCAGTAGCCGGTACCGGAGGCGTCGCCCCGGTCGGTCGTCCGCGAGACGTCGGGCCGGCCGCCGTCGGGATCACCCGGTCCGCCGCCCGCGGGCCCGCCGCCCGCGAGCCGCCAGGTCAGCCAGTCGTGCGGGAGCAGGACGCTTCGGGCGCGGGCGGCGTTCGCCGGTTCCTGGCGGGCGAGCCAGCGCAGCTTGGTGACGGTGAAGCTCGCCGTCGGCACGCTGCCGGTGGCCGTCGCCCACCGCTCGGCGCCGAGCTCGGCGACCAGGTCGTCGGCGTCGTCCGCGGAGCGGACGTCGTTCCACAGCAGGGCCGGGCGCACGGTCCGGCCGGCGTCGTCGAGCACGACCATGCCGTGCTGCTGGCCGGCGACCGCCAGCGCTGCCACGCCGTCGAGCAGCCCGCCGGAGGCGGCCGATCGCAGCGCCGCCCACCAGGCGGCCGGGTCGACCTCGGTGCCCTCCGGGTGCGGGGCGGCGGCGGACCGGACGATCCGCCCGTCCGCCGCGTCACAGATGACGATCTTCGTCGACTGGGTCGAGGAGTCGACACCCGCGACCAGGGTCATGCCCGTCCGCCCGTCCACGCCGGGTGGGCGAAGCGTGCCGGGTGGGCGAAGCGTGCCGGATGTCGTGGAAGAACTCGGCGTCGCGGAAGAGACGGGCGTTGTGAAAGAGGTGGGCGGCGTCGGCGGCGAAACCGCGCCGATAGGGGCGAAGCGCCTGCGAGGGAAGGGATTTTACCTGGTGATCTGAGGTGTGCCGCTGGCCGAGCGCTTCCACCAGGACGGACAGGGGGTTGCATGGCGGCTCCCACCTGGCTATTTGTTGTAGGCAACACCAAACTAGTCGTGAGGGGACGCCATGGCCAGCGATCTGACACCCACCAAGGCCGATCGCTTCAGCTTTGGCCTGTGGACCGTCGGCTGGCAGGGCAGGGACCCCTTCGGCGAGGTGACCCGGCCGGCGCTCGACCCAGTGGAGACCGTGCACCGGCTCGCCGAACTCGGTGCGTACGGCGTCACCTTCCACGACGACGACCTGATCCCGTTCGGGGCCGACAACACGGAACGGGAGCGGTGCGTCAAGCGGTTCCGGGCCGCGCTGGACGACACCGGGCTGGTCGTCCCGATGGCGACCACCAACCTGTTCTTCCACCCGGTCTTCAAGGAGGGCGCCTTCACCGCCAACGACCGGAGCGTGCGACGGTTCGCGCTGCGCAAGACGATGCGCAACATCGACCTCGCGGCCGAACTCGGCGCCAGGACCTACGTGGCCTGGGGCGGGCGGGAGGGCGCGGAGAGCGACGCGGCCAAGGACCCGCGGGCGGCGCTCGACCGGCTCAAGGAGGCCGTCGACCTGCTCTGCCAGTACGTGCGGGAGCGCGGCTACGACCTCCGGTTCGCGCTGGAACCGAAGCCGAACGAGCCACGCGGCGACATCCTGCTGCCCACCATCGGCCACGCGCTGGCCTTCATCAACCAGCTCGAGTATCCGGACATGGTCGGGCTGAACCCGGAGGTCGGCCACGAGACGATGGCCGGCCTGAACGTCGTCCACGGCTACGCCCAGGCGCTGTGGGCCGGCAAGCTGTTCCACATCGACCTCAATGGCCAGCACGGCCTCAAGTACGACCAGGACCTACGCTTCGGCGCCGCCGATGTGAAGAGCGCGTTCTTCCTCGTCGACCTGCTGGAAGGCGCCGGCTACGACGGACCCCGGCACTTCGACTTCAAGCCACCGCGGGCCGAGAACGTCGACGGCGCCTGGGTCTCGGCCGCCGCCTGCATGCGGACCTACCTGATCCTCCGGGAGAAGGCCAGGGCGTTCCGCCAGGACCCGCGGGTGATCGACGCGCTGGAGGCCGCCGGCGTCGGCGCCCTGTCCACCCCGACCCTCGCCCCCGGCGAGACCCTGGCCGACCTCGTCGCCGACCCCACCGCCTACGAGACCTTCGACGCCGACGCCGCCGGCGCGCGGGCCGTCAACATCGAGCACCTCGACCAGCTCGCCCTGGAACATCTCCTCGGCGTCGCCTGACCGTCCGGCGGGCCTTTTATGATCTTGTTCTGGCCGCTGGACCGCCGATTCCGCACACTCCCGTCGATCAGGAGCCGCCGAAGGGCCGCTCGGTGACGCTGATCACCAGATCTGTGCGCTGTTCGGCGACCCCCGTCCGTATTGCCCCCGAACTTCGTGCCGAGTTGGCGATCTTCGTCGCCGATCGGGTCGGGGCCGACCAAAAGATCACTGATTGTGTACATGGATCGGCGGTCCGGGACCGCGGAAAATGATCTATGGGAAGTGCCGTAGCGCCGTACCCGGCACCGTTCCCCCTGCCGCTCCCGACTGTCCGGCGAGCGGCACGCCCGAAGTGTACCCCGCACACCCCGCCCCGGGACCCCCGGGAGCCG
>NZ_JADWYU010000195.1:33827-43325 GCF_016786325.1 Frankia nepalensis
GCCCTGGACCGCGTTCTCGCGGACACTTCGCCGGCATCGGCCCGCGGCGCGGCAGATGATCACGGCGGCGTCACGGCCGGTGTCACGGATGGCAGGACACGGCATGGCGGAGCAGACACCCGAGCCGTCGGGCTCGGTCGCATCCGGGGGGCCGATGGACGGCCGCCGGCCCGGTGAACCGGACGCCGCCGAGTTCGAGGTCGTCACGGCCGATCAGACCCGGCATGTCTACCGGTCCACCCGGAAGGTACGGCCCGGCGACGACGGGTCCCTGTGCAGGGTCTTCGTCTGCTCCGGGCCCGCGCGGCCGACCTGAGTTGGTGTTGAAGGGATGGGTCGGCCCAGGTGGAGTCGGCCCAGGTGGAGTCGGCCCGAGTGGAGTCGGACATGGGGGAACCCACCGGCATGCGTCGGCCTGGCGTGGTTCAAGGGGTGGGCGAGCGCCCTCTCATGGACCGCCCCAGCATCCTGTATGCTTCTCCTCGAAGCGGTGGACGGCCCCTGGGACCAAGCCGCCAAGCAGTCAGCAGGTCAAAACTGAAGATCGAAGCTTGGTCCCGTGGTGAAGTCTGGAGTTCACGCCGCCCTGTCAAGGCGGAGGTCGCGGGTTCGAATCCCGTCGGGACCGCGCACAACGTCCGAAGCAGTCGCACCTCGCGACCGGCCGGACGTTTCGTCTGGGGCAGGTAGCTCAGTCGGTACGAGCGTCCGCCTGAAAAGCGGAAGGTCGGCGGTTCGACCCCGCCCCTGCCCACCATCGATGACCTGGGTCTTTTCGGCCCGGGTCATTATCGTTTAGAGGCCTTTGACCGCAACCCGGTCACCGGCTGTCGCGGGGCAGCAGGAAGGCAGACAGGTCGGGCACCCAGCCGCGCGCCCACTGGTAGCCGATGGGACTCGGAACCGGGCGCCTCCCAGGTTCGGTCGCCCCGTCGAGGCCGGCAGGGTCGATCGGGTCGAGGACCTCGCCGGTCAGCGGGAGCCGGTAGTGGTCGGCGGTCCAGCGGATCTCCGCGTCGTCCGGCCAAGCGGCGCGGACGCGGATCGGTTCCGCGGAACCGCCCTCGACGACATAGCCGGTTCCCTGCTGGCTGGTCGGGATGTCCTCGCAGCGCGCGCCGTTGTCATGCGCGCCGTCACCGAGGACAAGATCAACCTGCTCGGCCTCCACCAGCCGCAGCGCCACCCGGATCGAGAAGAGGTTCCGGAAGGGCAGGGTCTCCTCGCGCGGGTCCCGCACCGCCGCGACCACCACGACGCCGGGCGCCCGGCCCTGCGAGAGCAGCAGCGGAAGCGACGCGGCCAGCCGCCGCTTGAGGTCCCGATCGGTCACGTAGGCCGTAAGCGCCGCGATCTCGTCGACGACCACGACGATCAGCGGCTCGGCGCGGGACGGGACGTGCAGTCGGGTGACGCCGCGGAGCCAGTCGGCCCGCGCCCGCATGCGTTCCACCGCGTCGTCGAGCAGGTCCGCGATGGCGGGCAGGTCGTAGGCGAACCGCGCGAACATCGGCGCGCCGGCCGCCATCTCCATCCCGCCCTTCGGGTCGCACACCCACAGCTCCACGATCCCGTCCCGAACGGCCGGGCCGAGTGCACGGATGAGCGACCACAGGACCGAGCCCTTGCCCGACCCGGTGGCGCCGGCCACCAGGACGTGCGAGCCGCGCAGCCGAAGCAGCCATGGCTGGCCGTCCTCCCGGCGACCGACGGGCAGGTTCTCGAGATCGGCCGTGTCGTCCATCCTGTCGACCGGATAGGGCGTGACGACCTTCGACAGCGGGTCGCGGCGGTAGAAGTCGACCCACACGAAGCCGACCCGATCGGCGCGCACGCGACACGCCCGCGCCCGGTAGACATGACGCAGCGCCTCGGCCTGCGCCGCCCAGGTCTCCGGGGTCTGACCGGGCAGCAGTTCCACACGCAGCGCCTCGACCGCCGCCGAGCGCCGAATCGTGCGGATGCGCGGGAAGTACTCGTCAAAGGTCACCCGCTGCCCGGTCGCCGTCGGGATCTGGATCGCCAGGCCGCAGTGCATCGTCGCCGCCCGCCACCGGCGCCGGTAGACGAACACCAGGCGGACCCGGCCCCACGCCCACCGGGCGACCCGGTCGAACGAGCGCCGATGAACCAGGCGCCAGGCGAGCGCGACCAGTACGACCGCGCCGGCCAGCACGCCGGGGCCGAGCAGCCCTGTCCGCCGGTACAGCACGGTCGAACCGACGACCACGGCAAACGCGACCGGGTGGCGAGCGATCACGACCACCAGGCCGCGGACCAGCCGGGCCACCAGGACGAGAACCACGGCCCAGACCGGGACCGTGATTCGGTCGTGGCGCGTGGGAAGCGGCGGGATTCCGCGGTCCCCTTTGATTCTTGGCATGACGAATACCACCCGTTTCGCGGCAGGGCAAAGCCAGCGGTCAGAAATTCGGGGGGAAAGAGTCAACAGGTCCCGGAGAGCCGGCGGCTATCCGGCCGGCACCCCGGGAGACCCGCGAGAAAGCGCGCTCAGGCCGCGCGCGAGGCCGGCGGAACCTCCGCCGAGGCCGGGCCGGGCGTCTCGTCGGCCGGGGTGTTGCGTTGGTCGTGGCGAAGCGCTCGCAGTCGGCGGCGAACCGCGCGGCGGCGTCCGCTAGATCGCGCGCGAATCGCATCGGCGCCTCGGCGAGGTCGCCGTTCGGACGGTGATCGTTACCTCAACCGGCAGCGCAGACAGGACCAGGATCGGGGTGCGGTCGGATAGGTGTGCAGGTATAGGGTGGCCCCGCCGCCCGCGGTGAAGTGCGCCGAGAGTCGCGTCATCGAGGACACGCCGTACTCGCTCACGCCGCCACCGCCGGGCCACGTCGCGTCGGTAGTGCGGAGACCGGCCGCAGGCCGGAGGCCCGCAGCGCGAACATCTGCTTCGGACGTGGCCCGTTGCTGTCGACCCACGGGATCACCTGGAGGCCGACCAGCTCGACCGGGCGGAACGGCGTCCCCGGGATCGGGTCCGGCGGCACCGGCGCCACCTGAGCGGCGATCTTCACCTTCAGTTCCGACGTCCGCGCCGCCGGGTCCGCGTCCATGATCCGAACCGCCCAGATCCGCAGGCCTGTCTCCTTGTCGAGTTCCTGGGGGTCCGGCGCGCCGGACCGCATCTTCTCGAAGTCGTTCGACGGCTCCACCCCGAGCACGTAGGCACCATTCGGGAACACGTCCCCGAACGCCACCGGAATCCGACGAGGAATCGCCACGTTCCACCTCCAGGAGGGCCAGCCCGCCGCCGAATCGTCCGGCGACTTGTGGGGCGAGACCTACTGTGAACCGCGCGCGAACCGCTCGCCAAGCGATATCGGCTCGATGTATACCGGCGGGGTATGGATTTCATCCGGTGACAGTGTGGAATAGGCTCCTACCGACAGACTAATGTTTGACGGGTGGCAAACAAAACCCATGCGCGGCGTCATACAGCCCGTGGTCCCGCCGACGGGGAGAACTGGCAGGCGGTCGCCGACGCGCTCAACGAGCGCATGGCCGCGCGCCGGATCGGACAGCAGCGGCTCGCCGAGGCCGCCGGCGTGTCCGTGTCGACCATCCGTGTGTTGCAGCGCAACGTTGATGGCCGCCGTGTGCAGAACTTGACCCTGACCGCGCTGTGCCGCGCGCTCGGCTGGCCGGACGACCACCTGGTCCGCGTCCTGCTCGGGGAGCGGCACGCCCCGGACAGCGACGCACCCGTAGCCCCTGCCGCCGACATCCAGGCGGACATCCTCGCCGTCCTGCTCCGCATCGAGCGCCGCGTCGACGACATCGCCCGCAGCCTCACCCCGGCGTAGCCGAGAACCACGACGCCGAGCCCGCCGGGGGGCGACACGACGAGGGCCGGACCCGCGGGGAAGTCCTCCCGCCAGGTCCGGCCCTTCAATCGTTCAGGAAAACCGCCTACGGCGCGGCCGGCACCGGGCGCCCGTCGGTTCGCGGGTCGTACATCCCGGTGAGCGCGCGCCGCATGGCGCTCAGCGCGTCCGCTTGTCCGGCCGCGAACGCCACCCGCTCCCCGGAGGTCGTGAACCGCTCGCCGGCCGAGAGTCCACCAGGACCGACCGGACCCACGAGCATCCCGCCGTGTTCGACCACGCGATCCACGAGCGAATCGATCAGGTCCTCTCGCGACCGCTTCCCCTCCGCTGGCCGGTAGACGAGGACCAGGTCGACGTCGCCGAACGCCTCCACGAACTCCAGGCCCGCCGGAAGCCTCGAGACCTCCGCGACCAGCTCCGCCAGGTCCGAGCCGGTACCCACGACGAGCGCCCAGTCCTGATCTGTCCATGGCTTCGCCGTGACGCCGGATCGTGTGCCTCGCCGCTCTGCCGCCGCCGGTCCATCCTCGGTACCCGCCGAGGCCGATGTTGTGGCCGCGTCGCAGGCGATCGCCACGGCCAGCCCGGCGCCATCTGCCGCCGATTCCCGTGCCATCCAGAGCCCTCCCATCCGCTCACGAACCGCTGTCGGCCCCGCCACGCCGGGCGCCGTTGACCGCGTGGCGGGGTTGGCCGGAGCCTCTATGCAGGACCTTTGCCACGGAAGGGCGCCGGACGTATACGCCTAGCTTCCGATCTATCCACTGACCGGATATCCTGCCCGTGTCCGATCAGGGACAAGCGGTCTCGACCCGCCGCCAGGAGGACTCATGCCCCCCGTCCGCCGGCCTCTGCCACCCGCCCCGCCCGACCTGTGGGACCGCCCCGAGATGGTCGAGGCGCTTGCCCGCCGCAACATGGGCGCCGTCCTGACGATCTACCGGAAGTGGACCGGCGCCACTCAGACCCAGATCGCCGGGGCGTGCGAGGTTCCCCAGTCGCACGTGAGCGAGATCCAGCACGGCCGCCGCCAGGTCACCAGCCTGGAAATCTTCGAACGGATGGCTGACGGACTCGGCATTCCGCGCCGGCCTCTCGGTCTGGCCGACCGCCCCGGCGAGGAATCGCATCCGGCCAGCGCCGCGCCGTCGGCCGAGGTGCCGGCCGAGATCGTCCGCATCTACCCGAACCGGGGCGCCGTTCCCGGTGAGCTCTGGCGGTCCCTGCTGCGCGGTGCCCGCGAGCAGGTCGACGTGCTGGTGTTCGCCGGCCTGTTCCTGCCCGACGGGCACGCCGATTTCGTCGCCCTGCTCCGCCAGAAGGTCCAGAACGGCGCGAAGATCCGCTACCTGCTCGGCGACCCCGCCTCGGAAGCGGTCGCCCTGCGCGGCCACGAGGAAGGCATCGCCGACGGCCTGGCCGCCCGCATCCGGATCACGCTCACCTACCTGTCCAGCCTGCGCGAGGTGCCCGGAGTCGAGGTCCGCCTACACGCGACCGCCCTGTACAACTCGATCTACCGGTTTGATGGCCACATGCTGGTCAACGCCCATGTCTACGGCGCCCCCGCCGCACACTCGCCGGTCATCCACCTGCGCGAGACCGCGGACGGCCTGTTCGAGTACTACGCCGCCAGCTTCGAACGGGTCTGGGCGACAAGCGAAGGAGCCTGGTAGCCGTGGCCCGCATCGACTACTTCAACGACCCGAGCGCCCCTAAGGCCAACAGCGTCGTCCCGTCGGTGACGGCCGTCGTGACCGACGAGGCCGGCCGGATTCTCCTGGTCCACAAGACCGATAACGACCTGTGGGCCTTGCCCGGCGGCGGGATGGACCTCGGCGAGTCGATCGTCGACGCCGCCGTGCGCGAGACCAAGGAAGAGACCGGCATCGACATCGAGGTGACCGGCCTGGTTGGCGTCTACACGAATCCGCGGCACGTCCTGGCCTACGACGACGGCGAGGTCCGCCAGCAGTTCTCCCTCTGCTTCACGACCCGGATGCTCGGCGGCACCCTGCGCACATCCAGCGAAACGAAGGAAGTCGAGTTTGTCGCCGTCGACGACCTAGACACCAAGAACATCCACCCGTCGATGCGCCTCCGCATCGACCACTACCTGGAGCACCGACCGACGCCCTACCTGGGCTGAACCGTTCCGAGCCGTTCCACGGTCCGATCGATCGACTCCTGGAGGATCGGCCGCGCCCGGTTGATCGACCGCGGCACGACCGTGGCCTCCCCGTACCGGGAGCAGATCTCCGCCACGCGCTCATCGAAGGTGAACCGCTGGCCCTGCGGACCGGTCGTCATGTCTGCCATGCACAGCGCGTCCATCACCGCCGACGTCTCCAACTCCCACGGCGCGAGCTCCGCCGTCAGGCCACGCTCCTCCGCCTCGATCCGGGCGCACGAGTGGTGCGCGACCAGCGCACACAGCCGATGCGGCGCGTGCAACGACTCCAGGTAGCGCGCCCCGTCAACGGGGTGAAACCACAGGTGCCCGATCTCCGGCGCATAGCCGATGTCATGCAGCCAGGCCGCGGTGACCAACAGGTCTCGGTCCCCGGGGCCGACCGCGCCAGAGACTTCCCGCGCTGCGGCCGCGACCGCTTGGACGTGCCGCCACCGGTCGCCGAGAGGCGCCAGCAGACCGCCCGCCAACCGCTCAGCAACCGCCTGGTCCATGCCGCCGACCCTACGCATGGCCCGAGGCAACGTCAGCAAGACCCGCTGTCTAGTCCCAGGTGATGCTTGACGTTTCTGTCCCAGTTGATGGTTGACGGCGTGGCTAGGAAACTGAAGCGGCCTTGGGGGGCCGCTGGACCTTGATCTTCGTGACGGGCTGGGTCGTGGTGCGGGCGTGGGTGCGTAGCTCGCCGCCGCCGAGGTCGATGGTGATCGTGGTTTCGGCGACGTGGATGGTGACGGTGCGTCGGGCGTTGTGCCGTCCGATCGAGATCTTCTGCCCGACGACCATGATGATCCCGCTGTTCGACGCCCTGCGTTGGACGGTGACCGGCTCGACCGAGGGGCGGGGTGGTGGTCCGGCGGGTCGGACGCCGCGCAGGCCTCGGGCCTGGTCGTAGGTGAGCGGGTTCGGCTTCGTGCGCAGCAGCTCCCGGGTGGTCGGGTCGAAGACGTGTAGGTGCTCGCCGTCGATGCGGATGGACACCCGCCGGCCGCCGAGGACCTCGGCCACGCAGATCCACTGGTTGGCCAGGGTGCAGACGCCGGCTTTGTTCAGGGTCCGGTCGACCTCGAGGGCCGCGCCGGGTTCGGCTGGGGGTAGCGGTGGCGGTCCGGCCTGGCGTCCGCCGCGGGCGGCGAGGCTGGCGAGGTCGTTGACGGACAGGTGCGAGCGGACGGTCTTGACCCGGGCGCCGGCGATGGTCAGGTGGATGATGTCGAGGTCGGCCCAGAAGGTGACGGTCAGCCCGGCGCGGGCGGGGCCGAGCCAGAACTGGCGGCCGGCGACGGCCATGTTCCCCGAGGTGGGCACGACCCGTTCGAACTCGACCGGCCCGCCCGTCCAGGGGACGGCGACCGGGACGGGGGCGGCGGGATCGCTGGCCGTGGGCGGTGGTGACAGGTCGGGTTCGCGGTCGTCGACCTCGGGCCGAGGCGAGGGCACCACGGCCAGCGCGGCCGGCAGCTCCAGCGGCAGCAGCGCCCGTTCGTCGTCGGGCACGGGCCGAAACCGTGACGCCGGGGTCGCCATGTCCAGTGCCTGGTGCGGCCGGGCGGTGTTGTAGTCGGTGCGCCAGCGGTCGAGGGCGGCCTGGGCCGCGGCCAGATCCGGGTGGATCTCGCCGGTGTCGAGCAGTTCCCGACGCAGGGTCTGGTGCATCCGCTCGACCTTGCCCGTCGTCGTCGGAGAGGCGGGCTGGGTCAGCCGGTGGCGGATCCCGTTGGTGCGACAGATCCGGTCGAACAGCACCTCGCCGCCTTTCCCGAACCGGTCGGTGAACTGTTTGCCGTTGTCGGTCAGCACCTCGTCGGGCACGCCGAACTCGGCGAGCGCGGTGGCGAACGCCGCGCAGACCGCCCGTCCGGTCGGCCGGGCCACGACGGTGGCGAGCACGCAGTACCGGGAGTGGTCGTCGATCCCGGTCACGACCTTCACCTCCGCCACCTGCCCATCCGCGCCCGCGACAAGAACGCCACCGACGATGTCGAGCTGCCACAGCTGCATCGGCGCGTCGCGCTGCCAGCGCTTGTAGTCCTCCCGCCGGCGCCGCCGCGCCTTCGGGTCCACCAGGCCGTGACGCACCAGGATCCGGTAGACCGTCATCCGCGACGGCAACGGCGTGACACCCGCCTTCTCCAGCTCGAACAGCAACCGCCGCGGACCCCACCGCGGATGCTCCCGACGCAGCTCACACACCGCCGTCTCCACCTGCACCGATGCCTGGTGCGGACACGACACCGGCCGGTGCGAACGATCCGCCAGCCCCGCGAGCCCCTCCGCGCGATACCGCGCCCGCCACACCGACAGCGCCTGCCGCGACACCCCGACCTGCGCGGCGACCTCACCCACCCGCGCCCCGGCCTCCACCGCCAGCACCGCCCGATACCTCTGCTCGACCCGAGACAACTCCACCAGGACCAATCCCGACCTCCTGACCAGCGACGCCCCCAAGCGCCACAGACCAGGACAGCCGCAGACGGCCGTCAAGCATCAGGTGGGATCGATATGTCAAGCATCACCCGTGATCGGACATCAGCAAGACCCGCAGACTGCCGAATTGCTCGATTTTGAGATCAAGAGCGGCTACGAACACCAGCGCCGCGCGACGGCTGCGCGCGGCGCTGGCGCGCCGTGCTCGCCGGCGCGTCGCTATACCGAGCGCGGGTTCCCGGACTGCCACGGGCCACTCAATCGGTTCACTCCTCGCAGTCAGCGTCGGTTGCGGGCAGTCTCACGTCCCTGCACGTTGGCAGCAATCGACCGCATCCGGCCCAGGACCGTTCCTACTCTCCTATAATCCCACCCATGGCGGGCACGCTGATCTTCAGCATAAGTGCAACTCACGTATTTCAAAGGAAATTTGACACTGAAAGCCTCGCGATCGCATTGGGCGATTGCCACTGGTATATCATTACTAGACGGCCATCCGTTAGGATAGCGCGCGAATCCGTTGACTTGAGGGATGAGATTATAACCCTCGATGTCGTTACCCGCGAGTCAATCGCCGGCCCACCGAAAACCTACCATCTAGGTGCGGACCTTGCGGGGATCGATGAAACTCGACATTTTGCGGTGCATGCCGACGGCGCCTATTTCTCTCTGCAGGCGAGAAACGGACTAATTCATGGAGATAGCTGGGCCTTGGCGTCTCTCCTTTCTGGAGCTAGTGCTGAGCTTGCCCGGCAAGAGGTTCTTTATATTGGCCAAGCATTTGGTCACGGGAACGTCAATGCTTGGGCGCGAACATCGCAGCATAGGAAGTTGCAGCGGATCTATGAAGACCACTGGGATAGCGGGTGGGACATATATGTTGCTCCATTGAGGTTGGACGAGTCGGCGTGGGAGTCGGATGATCACATAGAGGACCTTGAGCCCGGCCCGAGTTTCGAGGGATACTATTCAAGCTTCATAAGCATGGACCGTGAGTTACGGAAGCCAGCCGTCGATCTAATCGAACATGCTCTG
>NZ_JADWYU010000195.1:43335-76322 GCF_016786325.1 Frankia nepalensis
ATTTTAATCCGCCGTATAACGAGCTTCTCAAAGAGTGGAAGGTGTCGAATCCAACCGGAGCAATGAGACAGATGCAGGCGGCAGGATTCAGGTTATTGCAGGTACATCTAAACGGCTGGATGGGTCTGGCGCGTTTCTACTCGCAGCAAGAGTCGGAGCTGCTTCGGAGCCGCCTTATCTCGCATGATATCCCCCCAGAACCTCGACGCCCGGCGCTAAGAGGTATTAGCGCTACTCACTTGAGCGATTGGCGATTTCAGGCTCATCTTGTGCGCGAAGGCTCCGCCGTCTTCTCAAACCTCGATGAATACTCTGGTGTCGAGCTACGAGTATTCGGCAATGACGCTCCGCCGATTCGCGTTCCTCCAGAAGTCGCGCTGCCAAATATCCCTGCCCCGGCAACTTCCCCGTCTTCTCGGTCCCAGGATACTGCAACCAGGGATAAGTCCGCTCCGAAGGCGATACGAAAAGAGATTGAGGCTGCGCGCGAAGAGCGGCGCAAACTTGAAGAGCCTCTATCTTACCCGGCAGAGCCAACCTACGATGCCAACAACGGAACGATCACCATCGGAATGTACTCGGATGGCGCTCCCTCGCGGTGGTATCTGCATTCTGTCGAAAGTGGCAGGGTGGAGCATGGGCTGATCATCGGTGACGAGGGGGGCGGAAAATCGAACGCCTTACGCGTTGTGATTCTCGAGGCGGCCCGCTCGCAGTTGTTCCAAGTATTTCCGGCCGATCCATCAAACTCAAATCAGTTTTCCGCAAAGTGGTCGAAAGCCGTTCGGGATAAAAGACAGATCGCCACAAACCTTAGTGGCACGATAAGAAACCTCGAACTTCTGAACCGCGACATAGATAGGCGTAATGAAAGTCGTAGCCATGGATCACCAACACGGTCAAATCCGGGCATTATATTCGCGATCGATGACGCCGACGAGGCCTTTGCCAACGCCCGTGTCGCCGTACTAGCCGAAAGGATTATTAGGGACGGGGGTGAGGTTGGAATCGGTCTTGTGGCTGTGGTCCGCGATGTAGAAAAACTGGCAGTCCACAGCCGTGGACTAGTCGGAGATCTGATAGGAGTCAGGAACAAAATCGCCTTCATGCCGAAGGGGCACTATATACTGGCTGCTCTATCCGCGACCTATGGCCCTCGCCGCGGCACCGTTCTCTCCAAGGCGGTCAAAGCTACGTATGTCCTTCACTGGAATGATGTGCAGTCGACGGTGGGTCAGGTTGTAGGAATTGCTCCCCGCCATTACAGCTCGGACGAGGCCAAGATGTGGGTCCCCCGTTACTTAGGTGAGAATGCCGGGTCCCTTATCGAGTGGCAAGGCGTCGAAGGCGATCGGCGGTCGTGGTGGACGATTGACGCGATTTCGGCGCGTCAATGGTATCTCCGGTGGACGCGCGATGGCTGGACACTGATTAACGTCTACTCGGCCGGCAGTGGCGAGACCAGCTGCGCCGACGCTATCGCGTGGGCAGAGACCGCCTTGGAGTATCGATTTACGATATCTCTCGGCCGATGGAGAATTGGACCGTCCACTGGTGAGGAGAATCTCATCGCGCTCTACGCCGATACGGAAAACATCCCTCTCTCGAAAGGGCTGGCCGCTTCCAAGGTTTGGCCGACTCCGGACCTCGGTCCCGCCTAAGGATGGAGAAAGTAATAGGTAGTTATCGGCGAGCGTGGCGGCAGCTGAGCATGGTTGGATACCGGCCGCTAGACAGCCGTTTAGCATCGCCAAGCCGCGACACTGGCCGACCTGGGCGGGCAACGTCCGACGCGGTCCGGGCTGTGGGTAGCATCGCTGGATGGTGGGGGACGACAGCGGATGAATTGGATCGATCTTGCAATCGGACGATTGAGTTAATCGCCGGTTAGCCAATAGGTCAGCAGGCGCATACGACGGTTCAGGCGGACGGCGGGGGCCGGCTTTGCAAGGCAGGGATCAGGAGCGCTGCCGGTGTACCCATCTCTGTACCCGAGCCGGCGGACCGCGCCGGACGGTGGTAGACGCCGTCGGTAGCGCTCAGCTGAGCGACCGGGCGGCATGGATCGCCGCGGACATCAGTGGACGTCCCGCCCTTCCTCTTAATCCGCTGCTCAGACGAAGTCTTCACGGGATCCTACCGAACGGTCCACGGTGGCGGGCTCGCGCTACGTCTGGCCAGCTGCTCGTCCAGTGGAAAGTCGTGCAAGACAAGGCGCCGCGCAGCTTCGTCACGTTCCTGCTCCGTGAACAGGTCTTCGAACCAGGGAAGACAGGCTGCAAACTCGACGCTGGAAGCCAGCTCGCGTAGCTCCCATAACCGAGCAAACCCATACGAGGTACGTCGAGGATCGCTAAGAAGCCGTTTCGTGGCTTCAACAGCCCCGAGTTCTTCCACCATGGCAAGGAACTGCCTTGGATCATAGCCGCGGCCCCTAACTCGATCGACCTCGGACAGAACGTGACGCTGAAACTCGGTCGCAAGACTTGAATCCGGCATCTCTGGAACTTCCCTCTATCCCACAAAGAAGTCGCCACAGCTCCACGAGTCGCCCTGGCGCCGCGCGTCGAGCATGGCCCAAGGCAGGCCAGAATAGTAGTAAGTCGCCAACGATGTGTGGTGTATGCCACAAGATGTCGCAATAGAGCTAGCTTGCACCATCGAGGCCCGCGCCGGGCGCTTGCTTCGAAGCCGTCAGAGCCGTCCGCAGTTGGCCCGGGCGAGCCTGACCTCACGGCAACCCTGACGGCAACGGGGGTGGACGTCGGTGGACGACCATGGACGGCCGGGCCACCTGGCGCAGGACCGGCGGACGTCCGTGGACCGGGGCAGACTCGCCAGCCACACCTGAAAAGCGGAAGGTCGGCGGTTCGACCCCGCCCCTGCCCACCCATAGCTAGCAGGCAAGACAGAAGCCACCGGCGGCGCCGGTGGCTTCTTTGGTCTCAGTTGCCCCCGGCTACCCCGGACGATGATCGCGGTGTGTGGCGATCTGGCCCAGACCGCACGGCCGGCGGAGTTGGCGGCGCCGCGCGTGTTCCCCGACGCGCTTCCGGCGTCGGCGCTGGTCGTACCCGGCAATCATGATCTACCCGACTGGCCTGTGTGGACGCGGTTCATCCGGCCATGGCGAACCTGGCGCCGGCGCATCGACACCGACCCGCACAGCCCGATCACCCGCACCACCGACGGAGCAGATTGGTCGCCGTCGGCGTCAACACCGCCCGGCTCTGGGGCCCGCGCACCGACTGGTCACGCGGCCGGATCAACCTCCGGCAGCTGTCCGCCGTCCTGGCGGCCTTCGACGAGGCACCGAACGACGATCTACGTGTGCTCGTCGCGCACCATCCCTTTCTACTGGTCCCCTCGGCGGGCAGCCGCGGGCTGGTCGGACGATCGGGCCTCGCGCCGCGGCACCTGCGCCGGCGCGCGGACCTGCTGCTCGGCGGGCACCTGTACCAGGCCTACAGCGGTCTGGCCGACGGCCTGGTCGTCGCGCAGCGCGGCACCGCGTTCTCGAACCGGACCTCGACGAGTTCAGCTCGGCCGTTCAACGCATCGACACGTTCTTTCGCCGCACGGCCCAGCCGTACCGTCCGTGAGAAATCCAAGAGTGGAATCCAGGCCGAGCGTCCGGGTCGAAATAATTACCGTATCGGCCCGCCTCGGCCTTCGTCGGCGATGGCGCATTTGACGGTGCTGACGGTGTCGCCGAGCGTTTCTCCAGCTTGTCGGTAAGATTGGCCGTCTTCTTGCGGGCGCGGTCCGGATTCAACGGGGCGCGTCATCCACCCGTTCGCGAGCGAGAAGAATCGTACGCGCTCTGAGGTCGGGCGACGAGACCGTCCTCGTGCGCCCGCCAGGCGAGGTCGAGCTTGGTGCGGGTGGGCCGGCCGACCGCCTCGTACTTCCGCTTCACGCGGTCGAGATACTGCTTCGCGGTGCCCGGGCGAATGCCGGCCCGGCGAGCGGTCGCGTCGAGGGTGAGTCCGGCGACGTAGGCGAGAAGTACGACGGTCTCCTGTCGGGACAGGCGTGGACGCTCCAGCGGGCTGTCGTCGTCTGCCATTTTTCAGCCTCCGGTGGGCTCGGGTCAATGCCATCAGAAGTACTACGCGATCCAGGGGTATTTCTGCCGTCGAGCAGCACGAGCGCGCTGGCCAGCGCCGTACGGTTCACGGCGCCGAGCTCGCGGTGGGCGCGGCCGGGATGGGACCGGCCGAGACAGGAGCCGAGACAGGAGTCGACGGTCCGGACGCCGATGTCGAGCCGGTCGGCGATCAGGTCGCCGGTGAGGGCCTCGCCGGTGAGGCCCTCGATGGCGACGTCGGCGACTTCCCATTCGCGGGAGGCGGGCCGGTCGCCCCGGCTGGCCAACACGGGCCCCATCACGCCTCCTCACGGGTGGCCGACACGTGGTCACCGAGGTATTCGTCGCCCGGGGGTGGGCGGATTGGTCGAGGTGGATCGATTACCCGCCCTGACTGCTGGCCGTCAAGACGGCCGAACTGTCGTGTTTACCCCGGCCTCCGCGGAGCGTCTGATCTGCGTAGTGGTTCGTCGCGGGAAACCGAGCGGCGCGCCACTGAGGACGGTCCGGTGCCCGCCGGACCGTGACCATGCCGGCGACACGCCGGAAAGGAGGTGTCCCATGCTGCGCATCATCGACAAGGTCGAAGAGAAGTACTTCTCGGCCGACGCGACGGTCGCACCAGGAGGCTGGTGCTGCCACTGCCACTGCACCGTGGCGGTCTCGGCCTAGCGCCGATGGCCGGGCTCGGCGTCATGCCGGGCCCGGCCCCCTTCATGCCTGTCCAGAAAACGACACGGGCCTGTCCAGAAAACGACACGGGCTCAGACGACGACAAAGGGAGGATCGTGACGGAGCCGAATGACCAGTCAGCGCGACTGGTCCGCAATCCGCACCTCGTGGTCGTGCAGTGTACCGAAGACGAGGTCCTGGTCCGCCACGGCGCGCGGTCCCGGTATTCCCGGGTGCTGCGCGACGATGGCCGGAACCGGGCGCTGGGGCCGCTGCTGCGGGCGTTCGAACGACCCGTCGGCCCCGACGACGTGGCGAACCGGCTGGCCGACCGGATCACGCGCGAGCAGTTCGACCAGCTCGTCGCGCAGCTGAGCGACGACGGCGTCCTGGTCAAGGAGGGCTCCGGCACGTTCTCGCTGTACCGGGGCGTCGCCGGTGGGAAACCGATCGAGGGTCTCGGTGCCGCCACCGTCGGCGTCATCGGCCTGGGCCAGATCGGCGCGCAGGTCGCCGCCCAGCTCACCGAGCTGGGAGTGGGTGGCGTCGAGGCGCTCGCGGCCGGCGACGGCAAGCCCGCCGCGGCGGCATGGTCGGCGCATCTCAACGGCTCGGCCGGCGCGGTGCCGGTACGGCCGGGATCGGTCGACGACGACCCGGACACCGTCGGCGCGATCGTCGACGACACCGATGTCGTCGTCCTCGCGCTGGAGGGTTTCCGGCCGGCGCTGCTGCACCGGGTGAACCGTGTGGCGGTCGCCGCCGGCCGGCCGTGGCTGCCGGTGTACGCCGACGGCAGCGAGATGATCGTCGGTCCGCTGGTCGTGCCCGGCGAGTCGGCCTGTTACAACGAGCACGAGATCCAGCACGAGTCCTCCCGGGTCCTGCGTCGCGAATACCTGCTGTACAGCGAGGAGCAGGCCGGGCAGTCGGCGGGGGGCCTGCCCGCGCTGCTGCCGCCATTCGCCGCCATCGCGGCCTCCTGGGCTGTCGTAGCACTCATCCCGTTCCTCGCCGACGGCGCGAGCTTCCTCGTCGGCCGGGCGATCCGGATCGACTTCGAACGGCTGGAGATCACCCAGGAGCACGTGCTGCGCCTGCCACGTTGCCCGGTCTGCTCACCGCACCGTCCGGCGTTCCGGCACCCGTTCCTGTAGGGAGACCTGACGTGGCGCTCGACCACCTGCTTCGCCGGACGCTCGAACAGACGCTGATCCCGTCGCCGAACGTCACGGCCCTGGCGCCCAGCAAGGCGTCCGGCTTCGTCGACCGCGTGACCCCGGACAACGTCGACGTCGGCGAGCTGTTCCACCTCAACAGCCGGCTGTCCCGGCACCAACCCGACAACCGGCTGACCGCCGCCGAGATGGCCGACGTCCACGACTGGTACTTCACCACCTGCGGCCGGCACCGCGCCGACGACTTCGTCGGGGCGGCGAACGACGTACGCCGTCCGCACGCCGGCCTCAGCGGGCCCCTGGCCCAGGTGCTCGCCCCGTTCGGGACCGGCGGGCGGCTGGCCAGGCTGCTCTACGCCTGCGACCTGATGGTGGTGGACGGCTCGGTCGTCTGCCGGCAGCAGCCCGACGAGGACGCGCTCTGGGTGGAGCACCGGCTCGGCGGTCCGCGGGGACTCGCCGACGCCGTGCCCGACGCCGCGTCGGCCGCCGCGCTTCGCGCGACCGACCAGGTACTCGTACTGGTCGGCGTGCCGTGGCGGACGATGCTCGGCGGCGGCCCGCGCGGCTACCGCCGGATGCTCATGGACGCCGGCGTGCTACTCGACGTGGTGCTCGGGCTCGCGCAGCAGGCCGACCTGCGGCCACGGCCGGTCCTCGACTTCTACGACGACGAGATCGACACGCTGCTGCACTGCGACGGGTTGGAGCGCTCGGCTCTGGCGCTCGTGCCGCTGCTGCCACCCGCGGAGCCTCTGGAGAAATCCCATGACGACGACGCCTGACGTCATCGAGGTCGATGACACCACGATGGCCGCGGCGCTCGGGGTGCGCCCGTGCGACCTGGCGGCGCTGCGCAGCGTGGCGGACGCCAGCCGACCGGAGCCCGACGCGGCGCCCCTGCGGGTCCAGGACCTGATCCACTCCCGCCTGCGGTCGGCGGCGTGTGACGACATGATCGACCCGCGCAAGCTGCTCACGGCGCGGCCCCACCCGGTGGAACGGTCGGTGGCCGGACTACCCCTGATCGACCTGCCCGAGCCGGTGCCCCTGCCCGAGATCCCGCTCGGCGAGGTGATCGAACGGCGCCATTCCAGCACGACGCACTCGTCCGAGCCGCTGCCGCTGGCGACCCTCGCCGGGCTGCTGGACGGGGCGGCCGGGGTGCGCGACCGGCGCTACGCGTACAACACGCGGAACTTCCCGTTCCGGCGTGCGCCGTCCGCCGGCGGGTTGGCCCCGGTCGACATCTTCGTGGTGAGCAACGCGGTCGACGGGCTGCCGCAGGGCCTGTACTACTACCGGCCCTCGACCAGCCAGCTGGCCACGGTGGACACCGGAGTCATGCGGTCGAAGCTCGTCGAGCTGGGCATCGCGGCGGACTGGCTCTTCTACGCGCCGGTCGTGCTCATGCTCGGGATCTCGATGCCCCGGGTCGCCTGGAAGTACGGTGCCCGCTCCTACCGCTATGTCCACGTCGACCTGGGGGTGCTGACCCAGAACCTCTACCTGGTCGGCACCGCGCTCGGGCTCTCGACGTGTGCCGTGGCGGCGTTCGACGACGACGCCGCGAACGAGCTGACCCGGCTCGACGGGCGAGACGAGTTCGTCTCGCTGATGTTCGCCTGCGGCAAGCCGAGCGGGGGCTGATCCGTGGGCCGCCTCCTGTTCGTCGCCGCCCTCGCCCCGGTGTTCGCGACGGTCCTGGCGCTGGTCGTGTCGATGTCCATCGCGCGCGGCCGAGCCAGCGGCCGGGCGACCGTCACCGCGGTCGCGCCCCTGCTGTACGGCGGCACGGCGGTCGGGTTCGCGGTCGTCGCCGGTGCCACGGTCGGGTTCGACCCGGAGCAGCTCGGCCTCTGGCCGGCGCACCGCCCGGTCCTGCTGGTCGTCGCGCTCGGCGTCGCCGGCGTCCTGGCCGGCGTGCTCGGGTATCTCGGTGAGCTGGCCCTGGCGGACCGGGCGGCGCCGGCCGGGGCCCGGGGTACCCCGGTCGGGACGCGGGCGGTGCGCGGCTGGGCGACGAGCCCGTGGGCGCTGGTCGCGCTGGGCATCACCACCGCGGTCGCCGAGGAACTGCTCTTCCGGGGGTTCCTGCTGACCGGGTTGCGTCGAGACCTGCCGCTCGCGGCGGCGGTGGTGGTCCAGGCGGCGCTGTTCGGTCTGCACCACGGCTCGTTCGGCTGGCGGGCCATGCCCATCAAGGCGGTTCACGCCCTGGTGTGGGCGGGGCTCGCCGTGGGTGCCGGCTCGCTGGTGCCGGCCCTGGTCGCGCACCTGGTGTTCCAGCTGTTGGTGTGCCGGCGGCTGGTCAGCCGCGGCTCGACGACCTCAGCCGTGAGAGGAGGCCGTGATGACCGTGCACGAAGCGCAGCGGCTGTGTGACGGCCATACCTGGTACGACGGCGGCTGGCTGCGGATCGACGGCGGCCGGGTCGTCCAGTGGGGCGCCGGCCGGTACGACGGGGACGAAACCGTGCGCCGGCACGCCTGCCTGATGCCCGGGCTCGTCGACATGTACGCGCGGGTGACCGGGTTCGTCGACCGGATCATCCGCAACGACGCGCTCGCGCCGCACTGGGCGTGCGTGGCCCTCATGGCGGAGGCCGGGGTGACTGTCGCGCTGGATGTCGGCGGGCACCCGGAGGTGCCGGCGACGATCGCCGACCTCGCCGCGCCCGGCCGCCTCGGGCTGCGCTGGACCGGTCCGGTGCTCGACGCCCCGCCGGTGCGCGTGGAGGCGACCCGGCTGGTCCGTGACCCGGCCTCGGCCCGCCACGCCGTCGACCTGCTCGCCGCGGAGGGGGCCAGCTGGGCGCACACCGGCCCGTCGCTGCCCCCGGAGACCGTCGCGGCCGTCGTCGAGGCGGCCCGTACGCAGGGCATGAAGGTGCTTCACCATCCCGGGGCGACGACCGCCGCGGCGGCGGCACGCGCCGGGGTGCACCTCGTCGCGCACCTCCCGCTGGTACTGGCCCCGCCGGCTCGGGTGGCCGGTCCCGCCGATCTGATCAGGTCCTTCGCGGACCGGCCGGCCGGCCGCGTCGACACACTGGCGGTGCTGGCCGGCGAGGGCGTCGGGGTGGTGCCGCTGCTGCACTCCTGGCGCCGGGGGAGCGTGCTGGAGGACGCGGTCGGCGAGCCCCGGCTGGAGCGGCTCCTCGACGTCGCGCCGTTCCACCGGTACCTGCTGGACATGCGTGGACCCGGTCTCGCCTTCGGGCGCCGCTACGCCAAGAGCCATCTGGGCTACGAGCATCTCAAGGGCAAGGTGCGAGACGAGTTCGAACGCGGCTGGTCCGCGCTGCTCGACGCGCTGGCGTACGCCCACGATCACGGCGTTCTCCTGGTACCCGGCAGCGACGCGATCGGGATCTCGCTGGTCCCCGGCTTCGCGGTGCATGACGAGCTCGCCATGTGGCAGCGCGCCGGCATCCCCTGGGAGGCGTCGCTGACCAACGCGACCGGCGGCGCCGCCAGCCTCCTGCTCGGCGCGGGCACGTCGCCGTGGCACACCGGCGTGCTCGCGCTCTCCACCGATCCGGCCGGGAGCGCCGGTATGGCGGCGGTACTCGCCGGCGCCACGGTCCTGCTGCCCGCGCCGGTCGATGGCCGGGCCCGACTCGTCGAGGAGGCAACCGCATGACCGCGGTACTCGTCGTGGACGACCTGCGCAAGTCGTACCCGGGCAGGACCGTGCTCGACGGGGTCACGCTGCGGGTACACGAAGGCGAGACCATCGGGTTGGTCGGACCGAACGGTGCTGGGAAGACCACCCTCCTGGAGTGTGTCGAAGGCATCCGGCGCGCCGACTCCGGCTCGGTGACGATCGCCGGCGTCACCGCATCGGCCGCGTCGGCGGTCTTCCACCTCACGTTCGGCGCGCAGTTGCAGGAGTCGAGCCTGCCCAACCGGCTTCGCGTCGGCGAGGCGATGCGGCTGTTCGCCGCCTTCTACGACGAGCCCTGGGACATCGACGACCTCCTGGAGCGCATCGATCTCCGGGAGCAGCGACGCACCATGTACGGCAAGCTCTCCGGCGGCCAGAAGCGCCGGCTCACGCTGGCGTTGGCGTTGCTGGGCCGCCCGCCGATGGTGCTGCTGGACGAGCCGACCACCGGCCTCGACCCGCATGCCCGGCTGGAGTTGTGGGGGGTACTGGAGCGGCTGACCAGCGGCCGCACCGCGATCCTGCTGGCCACGCACGACATGCATGAGGCCCAGGAGCGCTGCGACCGGATCTACGTGCTCGACCAGGCCCGGATGGTGGCCGACGGCCCGGTGTCCCGGCTGCTCGACGAGGCCGGCCTCGTCACGAAGATCCGGTTGCCGCATCGGCCGTGGATGGACGAGGTGCTGCGGGCGGTACCCGGCTGGACCGCCTCCCGGGTCGTCGCCGCGACGCACTACGCCTACGGGGGTGCGGCGTTCGCGGGCGACGCGGCCGCCGCGCTGCGGCAGCACCTCACCGCCCGGTCCGACGAGCACGGCACACCACAGCTACTGGCGGGTATCACGACCGGCCCCGCCGACCTGGAAGATCTCTATCTCATCCGGACGGGGAGGCAATATGCGTGACGCGACACTGGCCCCGGCCGCACCCGTCGGTGTGCCGGCCCGGCGGTCGCCGCGCGGGCTCGGCCAGCTCTGCCGGACCGAGACCGTGCTGTTTCTCCGCGAGCCGGCCGCGATGTTCTTCACAATGGTGTTCCCACTCGTGCTGCTGCTCTTCGTCGGCGTGGCGTACACCGGCTCGGACGACTCCGGGACGCGGTACATCGACCTTTACGTGCCCCAGATCGTGGCCACGATCGCGGTCAACCTCGGCGTGCTCGGCGTCGCGATCAACATCGCCGAGTGCCGGGAGAGTGGCGTGCTGCGGCGCTACCGGCTCGCGCCCGTCCCGATGTGGTGGTTCTGGCTGTCGCAGGTGATCGTCGGCGTCATGATGTTCGCGGTGTCCGCGGTCATCCTGCTCGGCATCGTGTCAGCCGTCTACGGCGTCCGGTTGGACCATCCCGTGTCGTTCGCCGCGGTCACCCTGCTCGGTCTCGCGGTGTCATTCGCCATCGGCGTGCTGCTCGGCAACCTGCGGATGCCGCTGCGAAGCATCCAGATCGCCGGTACCGGTGTGTTCTTCGTGATGTTCCTCGGCTCCGGCGCGGCCCTGCCCAGGGACGCGTTTCCCGACTGGCTGCGCCTGATCACAGCCGTCAATCCCATGTCACCCATTGTCGACGCGTCCACCGACGCCTACCTCGGTCGGTCGCTGAGCCCACATCTCGTCGTCGGGCTCGGCCTGCTGGTCGTGTTCACGGTCGTACTCGTGGAAGTGGCGCGTCGCATGTCCCACCGGGAGTTGGATCGATGACCATCCTCGGCGATCCCGGATCGGCCGGGCCCCTGCGAAGCGAGTGGCTGAACCACACCGACCCGCTGCTGCGACCGAGCCTCTCCGACACCGAATTCGGCGCCATCAAAGAGGTGCTGGACTACTACCATCCACACGGGCCGCTGCGGGCCTTCACCACGTACTTCCGCTCCGGCCTCGGCAAGCCGATGTACGTCGCGCACGGACAGTACTTCGACCTCGACCATGTGCTCGGTCGCATCCTCGGGGTGCCCGGCCTGAGCACCGGTTTCGGCAGCCAGGTCTACGGCGGAGGCAAAGGCCACGACCTGTTCGGCACCACCGCGTCGTCGGTAGGGGAGGCCGTCGAGCGGGTGCTCGGCTCCCTCGCGTACGTCACGCACATGGACCGGATCGTGACCGGCTCGTACCGGGAACTGGCCGGCCGAGGGCTGCGGTGCCTGCACCCGGAGGAGTTTCCGATCTTCGCTCCGGAACAGCTGGCGACCGACACACGGTTCGAGCCGTGGACCGAGGAGACCAGGCTCGGCTGGATCCAGGGCCAACGGCTGCGGTCAGGCGAAGACGTCTACGTACCGGCGCAGCTGGTCATGCTGTTCTACCTGCACGCTCCCGACGAACCTCTGGTCGGGCTCGCGCCGAGCGGCGGCCTGGCGAGCCACATCAGCCGGCGGGACGCACTGTGGCACGGCATCCTCGAGCTGTTCGAGCGTGACGCGGTCAACCTCCGCTGGTACGGCGGGGTGCCGCTGGACCGCGTCGTGATCGACCGGCCGCTGCGCAACCCCGCGCTGCGCCGCGTCCTGGAGACCGCCGGTCAACAGCCGGGCGAGATCCAGTTCTACCTGCACAACCTCGACCTGCACGGGTACCCCGTGATCACCGCGACCGAGCGGGACCACTGGCTGCGGCGGTACAGCTACTTCGCCGGCGGGGGCGTCTCCGACGACGCCGAGGAGTCCATGCTCTCCGCGCTCACCGAGTACGCCCAGGCCGAGCGGAGCCTGCGGATCAGCCTGGCGACGCCCGACTGGGAGTTCACCGAGGCTTTTGGAAGGCAGTTCGCGATCGAGCAGGAGGCGACCGCGCATGACTTCAGCAACTACATCCAGGTGATCCCGTACTACGGATTCGAGGAGAACCGGCCGCGGGTGTCCTGGTTCTACGACGGCGGCGCCGAGGTGCCCCTCTCCGAACTGCCACAGGGCCGGGAGCACGATCCCGACGGCCGGTGGAACGCCCTCATGCGGCTGCTCGACGAGCGCCGATGGGACCCGGTCGTCTTCGACTTCTCACTCCCGCAGTTCCGGCACACCAGCCTCATGAAGGTGGTCATGCCGGAGCTGACACCGCCATACCCGCCGTCGTCCCCGGGCCTGGGAAACCCGCGCTACCGGACCGTCCCGTTCGAGTCCGGCCACCGGGACCACCCGCTGACCTTCGCCGAACTCAACAACGAGCCCCTGCCGTACCCGTAGCCGCGCCCGATGGCAGGAGAGCTCCGCGTCGTCCGGCCACGCGGCGCGGATGCCGCGCCGCTTTCGTTCCTCGGCGGTGGCGTGCCCGCGGTACGGGTCGGCTCGCGAACGAAGAACCCGCGGCGGACGGCGCCGACCGGGAGCGGGCTTGGCAGTACATCGTCGCCACCCAGCCCCGCATCGCGAAATACCAAAACAAGTCCCACGGGGAATGTCCCGTAATCCGACTTGTCCGGCAATGAAATGCTGGTTCTGTTCGTTCCGTGGCCCCCAGGCGGCCCAGCTGGGCCGCCTGGGGGCCACGGAACGAATCGACGGCCCGTCAGCCGATTTCGCAGTTATCGCCTTGTCCGGGGACGAACTGGTCCCCGGAGTCGCGCACGCACACGTCGAAGCCGTCGCCCGCGGTGAGCACGTCGAGGGCGTCGAGGTCCAGGGAATTCAGCGAGTCGTTGCCGCCCAGCCCCACCAGTACGTCCCGGTAGCCGGCGTCACCGCCTTCCAGGTTGTCCTGACCGAGGCTGCCCCACAGCTCGTCCCGTCCGGCGTCGCCGCGCAACAGGTCGTTGCCCCAGTTCGTGCCGTGGTTCACAGCGTCGCCGCCGAAGACAAGGTCGTCGCCGCTGCCGCCGAACACCCGGTCGTTGCCCATGAACCCGCGGAGGTCGTCGTTGCCTTCGCCACCGAAGATCTGGTCGTCGCCGGTCCAGCCGACGACGAAGTCGTCGCCGCCGTCGCCGCACACGACGTCGTTGCCCTCGAGACTCGCGATCCGGTCGTTGCCGCCGAGCCCGACGATCACATCGGCATCGCTCGATCCCACCAGGTAGTCCGCGCCGGCGGTGCCCACCACGGTGGCCGTCAGGCCGTTGCACTGGTAGGTGGCGGCCGACGCTGGCGACAACAGCGTCATGGCCGCGAACGGCGCGACCAACCCGGCCACGGCGATTCCGGCCACGCGACGGCGCCGCGTCCGGGCGGGCGTCGAGAACTTATCTGCATTCATGGCTGGCTCCTCCACATTGTCGGTCGAGGTGCCAACTGTCGCTGGGCAGCCTGGAGCAGCGCTGACTCGGCGCTGAAACCGCGGTCCATAGGGCTGCGCGACGAATCGCCGCGGGTACGCGCCGACAAGTCGCCAACAAGACTTTACGGCCCATCGGCATGGCCCTGAACCGACAATTGTGGGTCCAGGGCCATGCCGCGTTTCGGCGCTGGCCCGCTTGACGGCAATCCGGCGACGGCAGTCGGGGCGCAACTCCGTTACACACGGCCATGAGCCACAACCGCCAAGCCATGCCCGTCTCCGCACGCGGCGCGCAGCCTGGCGCGGCGCGCAGCCTGGCGCGGCGCGCAGCCCGGCCACGGCGTAGAGCCCGACGTTCACGATCAGGTCGAACAGGCTCTCGGCGGCGCCGCTGACGACGGGGGGCGCTGTCGCCTAGGCGATAGGTCGGGACTGCTCAAGGTGTTCTCGCGGTCAGGCCGCGGCTGTCAGTGTGGATCTGGGGGACCGAGCGCCGCGATTCATGGCCCGTTTGATCCTGGAGTCTGCGATGGCCCTTGGCGGAAGCCCTGGCGCGCCGGTGGATTCGGACACCCGGCCCGGGTCGGGCTGGCGTGGCTCGTTCGCGGGCGTCGCCACGGTGGTCAGTCTGGTGCTCGCCCTCGCGACCGGCTGCTCAGGAGACGGAGACGGGGACGCCGGCTCCGGGATGAGCTCGGGTCCTTCCGCGTCGACCAGGCCGAGCACGGAACCCGCCGCGGCGTTCACCGCGTTGCCGGACCTGTGCGCGGCGTTCGACCCGGAGGCGTACCTGGACGTCGGGTTCAACGCGGCCGTGGAACGCGGGGTGAACGGCACGATGACCCCGATCAGCCTGCACACACCGGGCGAGGCCGCCGGATGCGTGATCATCCTGCCGGACGACAATCCGGGGCCGCGTGTTCACCCGGGCGCGCCGGTGTCGACCGTAGACGGTGTGCACACGCTGCTCACGGTCACCGTCACGCTCGCCCCTGACAGTGACGGCGAGGCCCTCTATCTGCGGACGCTCGACGCGCGCCGCGGTGCCGCCGACGCCAGAGTCGACCCGCACACCGGGCCGTGGTCAGCGGCCAGCCAGGTCACCTCCGTCGAAGACCTCTGCCCGGCGCGCTGGCACACCTGGACGCTGCTGGCCTGGCAGGCCAACGCCGTCTTCGAGGGCACGTACCACAACCTCGCGCCCTGCGACGACGGTTCCCCGTCCAGCGCGGGCCCGATCGACGACCTGATCCACGATCTGTCCTTCACCGTTGACTTCGACGAGGTGATGGCCCTGCTCCACGACGACCTCGGCGCCGTCACCGACGCCAGCCACACCTGAAGCCGCGTTCCTGGGTGTCGAGGTGGATCGGTGCCCGCGGCCAGATCTGGCGGAAGCCCCACTCGACTCGCATGATTTCCGCCTCGCGTACCGGCACGGGCGCTGTGACCGGAGCACCCACCAGTTGCGGGGCCGACCCGTCAGACCGGGCCAGGGTTCCGGAGGCGATGTGGGCGGACAGCACAGGCTGGCCGAAGCCCCCGGCGATCGCCGGGGGCTTCGTAGTCTCAGGCCTTGGCGAAGGACTCAGCCCTTGGCGAAGGACTCAGGCCTTGGCGAAGAAGGTCCGCAGGTCGGCGACGACGTCCTCGGGAACCTCGAGGGCCGCGAAGTGGCCGCCGCGGGGGAACTCCGACCAGTGCACGATGTTCGCGTTGTCCCGCTCGGCGAACGCCCGGATCGTCTGGAAGTCGTCCTTGAAGACGGCGACGCCGATCCGGCCTTGGCTGACCACGGGATCGGTGCCGGAGCGCTGCTCCTCGTAGTGGTAGCGGGCGGCCGTGGCGTAGGTGTTCGTCAGCCAGTAGAGGCTGGCCTGGGCTAGCACCTGCTCGGGTCGCACGAGGCTGGTGCCGTTGCCGAAGTTCTCGAACAGCTCGCTGTAGGCCAGCACGGCGACGGGTGAGTCGGCGAGGGCGGCGCCGATCGTCTGGGGCCGGGTGGCGTTCATCTGGTTGTAGCCGCCGACGCTCTGGAACCACTGGAGGTGGCCCAGGGCGGCGTACTCCTTCTCGCCGAACCCGTCCATCTCGCCGGGCGCGCCGGTCGGGAAGGAGAACAGGTGCAGCACGTGGGCGCCGAGGAAGCCCTCGGGGTTGCGCACGGCGAGTTCGCGGGAGACCATCGCGCCGCCGTCGCTGCCGTGGATGCCGTAGGAGTCGTAGCCGAGCCGCCGCATCAGCACGTCGTAGGCCGCGGCGACCCGTGCCATCGTCCAATCGCCGCCGATCAGCGGCGTCGAGAAACCGAAGCCGGGCATCGACGGGATCACGACGTCGAACGCGTCCTCGGCGCGGCCGCCGTGGGCGACCGGGTCGACGAGCGGGCCGATCATGTCCAGGTAGTCCAGGACCGAGCCCGGGTAGGTGTGCGCCAGCAGCAGCGGCCGCGCCCCCGGGACCTCGGATCGGACATGGGTGAAGTGGATGGTCTGCCCGTCGATCTCAGTCACGAAGTTCGGGTGGGCGTTGATGCGGGCTTCGACCTCGCGCCAGTCGAACGCCTGCCAGCGCTCGACCATGTCGCGCAGATAGGACACCGGCGTGCCGTAGTCCCACGAGTCGCCGGGAGCCGCGGGCGCAAAGCGGGTGCGCGCCAGGCGTTCGCGGAGGTCATCGAGGTCAGCCTGCGGGACCTCGACGCGGAAGGGACGGATCTCGGTGGTGTCGCCGGTGGTCGCGCTGGTGATCATCGTCTGTCTCCCGTTCCCGGATGGGCTGGTGTCTCAACCATAGGAGCGGTTCAGGAACGTTTCGTTCCGCTATTCTGACCGATGTGCGCGAGACGTCTGCCCGCCTGCTGGCCCTGCTTGGGCTGCTGCAGTCACGCGTCGACTGGTCCGGCGCCGAGCTCGCCGAGCGCCTCGACGTCACCGACCGCACGGTGCGCAAGGACATCGCGCGGCTGCGGGAACTCGGCTACCCGGTTGACGCCGTCCGCGGGCCGGGCGGGCGCTACCGGCTCGGCGCGGGCGCCAAGCTGCCGCCGCTGCTGCTTGACGAGGACGAGGCGGTGGCCGTGGCGGTCGCGTTGCGCGCGGCGACCGGAATGGCCGGGTTCGAGGAGACCAGCGGCCGCGCGCTCACCAAGCTCGAGCAGGTGCTGCCCGACAAGCTGCGCCGCCGGCTGGCCGCGCTGCGCCAGGCCACCAGCGCCGGCCCGGTCAACACAGACTCCAACGTCGAGGACCCGGCCGCGGACCCGAACCTGCTCTATGAGCTGGCCGCCGCGATCCGCGACCACCGGAGCCTGCGCTGCGACTACCGCGACCAGCGCCTCGAGATCGAGCCCTACCACCTGGTCGGCTGGCAGCGGCGCTGGTACCTGGTCGGCCGCGACCCGGCGACCGGCACGTGGGCGCCGTACCGGGTGGACTGGCTGCGGCCGCGGACGGGCGGACGCCGGTTCACGCCTGCCTCGTTTCCCGGCGACCTGACCGAGTTCGTGGTCCGCGAGGTCGCCCGCACCGGCTGGGCGGTGGGCGCCCGAATCCGCGTGCACGCGTCCGCCGAGGAGGTACTCGCTCGGATCAACCCGGCCGTCGGCACCGTCGAGGCGATCAGCGACACCGAGTCCGTCCTGGTCACCGGAGGCGACAGCTTCGAGGTCGTCGCCGTCTGGATCAGCATGCTCGGCCTGGACTTCTCGGTCACCGAGCCGCCCGAGCTGGTCGCGAATCTGCGGACCCTCTCGCGGCGCTACGCGCGGGCGATCGGCGACGCGGACGGCTCCGCGGCCGGGAATCGGAAGTAACCGGCCCGCGCCACGCCTGCCGAGCTTCGCCCTTGTGGCAGTGAATGCCGCGCACGCCGCCACTGTGGCCGACTTCGCCGTGCGGTGACGACCTGGATGGTCCCCCTACAGACGCCCGCGAGGGCGCCGGCTCATGGGGTCAGGTGGCCAGTTCCAGGCCAGCCGAACAAGCACCACCCGTCGGCCCTGGCGGGCCGTCGGCCGGGTCGGGCCGTGACATTCGAGGCGACCCGGCGCGTCAACCGCGCGAGCCACAGTGCGGCGATCGCGCCGGCCTTGCCATTCCGAGGGCCTATTGCGGTCCGGCTGTTCAGCTCCTGGGCCTTCAGGCAGTCTCGTGTACGCCGGAATCTGTCGGATTTCCGTCAGGCTTCGCCTTCTGTCGGATTTCTGACAGATTTCGTCGTCGGCCGGTGCCCGTCACGGCGCCGGGCCGACGACACCCGTGCCGTGGGCCCGGCGCGCCGCGACGGCCGAGCCCACGGGGTCGCCGGAGGACTCGAATGCTCCGGCGAACGGTAGATCAGTTGCAGGCGTTCTGCAGCTCGGTACCCGCGCTGATCAGCGCGGTGTTGTCCGGCATCTGCGGGGTCGTGGACGTGGAGTTGGCGAGGCCCTCGACGAACGTGCCCAGGTCGTCCACCGCCTGGGCGACCTTCAGGCCGGCGGTCTTCACGTCACCGCTCGCGCCGTTGGCGCTGGCCCGGATCGCCTCCGCCTGCTCGTGGTAGGTCTTCCCCATCGCGGTGGGGTCGCTGACCTGCGACGCGGTGGTCGTGTTGAGATCCTCGATGCTCTGCTCGATCGACGAGCACGCGGCGTCGTTGTCGCCGCTGCTCGAACAGGCAGCGGCCGTCACTCCGAGAGCACCGACGAGAGTCACGGCGGCGAACGCCTTCGTCAGACGATTGGGGGTCATCGACATACGAAGTTCCTTTTCTTCCTGAACCGGGGAGCATTCAGATAATTTGGGTGATCAC
This sequence comes from Frankia nepalensis, assembly GCF_016786325.1. Classification (GTDB taxonomy): domain Bacteria; phylum Actinomycetota; class Actinomycetes; order Frankiales; family Frankiaceae; genus Pseudofrankia; species Pseudofrankia nepalensis. The sequence goes on from NZ_JADWYU010000195.1 coordinate 61,946, forward strand.
GGGAACCTGGGCGCATAGTACAAGACGGATCATTGTCGGACAAACGGCCGACTCTTCCGCGTGGAGACCGGCCGCGGCCGCTTCTTCGGCGGTGTGGTTCGATCGGTGGTCGCTCACCGACCGGATGGCCGGTGAGCCGCGAGGCCGGCCTGTCGGTGCCCCTCTCGACGCCTCCGTCGGAGCGGCGCCGGGTCGCCGGGGCGCCAGGGCTCGAGGGCTCGGGGGCAACATGGACGACTACGGACGTACGCCGCCGCGGCGCGCCGGGCCCAGGACGCCGACGCCAACCACGGCGCCATGGAGCTCTGTCGGGACGGGCTGCCGCCCGAGGACGTCTACGAGGACCGGGCGGCCGGCGGCGTCACCGGCAGCGTCGACGCGGCCGACGGCGACCTGGCGCGGGCCCGGTCGCGGCTCCAGGCGGCCGCGACGCTGGACGAGAAGGCCGAGCAGCCCTTCTGGGTGACGTGCTCACGGCGCCAGGCGACCGCCGCGGCGCCAGGGAGCACTCAGGGAACGGGGCGTTCGTAGAGTTCTTCTTGACCCGACAGAACCCGGCGCCGCGCGCCGGACCCTCTCACCGACGGAGACAACGATGACTCTGACCATCGGCGACACCGCCCCTGACTTCGTGGCCGCGACCACGGAGGGCTCGATCTCCTTCCACGACTGGATCGGCGACTCGTGGGCGGTGCTCTTCTCGCACCCGAAGAACTTCACGCCCATCTGCACGACCGAGCTGGGCTACGTCGCGTCGATCAAGCCGGAGTTCGACCGCCGCGGCGTGAAGATCATCGGCTTGTCGGTCGACCCGGTCGAGCTGCACGAGGGCTGGGCCAAGGACATCGAGGAGACGCAGGGCACCGCGCCCAACTACCCGCTGATCGGGGACGCCGACTTCACGATCTCGAAGGCGTACGGCATGCTGGGCGCCGACGTCAGCGGCGACCCAGCCGACCGCACCGCCGCGGACAACCAGACCGTGCGCAACGTCTTCGTCATCGGGCCGGACAAGAAGATCAAGCTGATCCTGGTCTACCCGATGACCACCGGCCGCAACTTCGACGAGGTCCTGCGGGTGATCGACTCGCTGCAGCTGACGGCGAAGCACAAGGTCGCCACCCCGGTGAACTGGAAGCAGGGCGAGGACGTCGTGATCGCCGGCTCGGTGAACAACGAGCAGGCCAAGGAGATCTTCGGCACCTGGGAGGCGCCGAAGCCCTACCTGCGCATCGTCCCGCAGCCGGGCGCCTGACCAGGCGCTTCTGAGGCGCGGTCGGCACCGCCACACGACACCTCGGAGTTCGAACATGCGAGTGCTGGCGCTGGGAGCTGGATTCGGGGGCTGGAGCTGACGGCCCGGCTGTCCGAGGAGCTGAGTGATGACATCGAGATCGTCCTGGTCGACCAGGCGGACGGTTTCGTGTTCGGCTGCTCCAAGCTCGACGTGATGTTCGGTGTACCACCGAGGACGCGGTGCTCCGTTACCGAGACGAGGTCAGGCCCGGGGTGCGGTTCGTGCAGGCCGCGATCCGCGCCATCGATCCCGAGGCCCGGCGGTCGAGACGGATGCCGGCCCGTTCGAGGGCGACATCATGGTCGTCGCGCTCGGCGCCGACCTGCACCCGGCGGCGGCGACGCCAGGGCTCGTCGTCGAGGCCGGGCACGAGTTCTACACCGTGGCGGGCGCGTTCGCGACGCGGGCGGTGCTGGACCAGTTCGGCGGCGGGCGGGTGGTCGGCCGTCACCTCGACGCCGTTCGAATGCCCGCCAGCGCCGAGCGAGACGACCCTGCTGGTCCACGACTTCCTGGTCGGTCGTGGCCTGCGGGAGTCCAGCGAGATCTCGCTGGTCATGCCGCTCGGCGCGCCCATCCCACCGTCGCCCGCCGCGTCGGAGGCGTTGCTCGCGGCCTTCGCGGAACGCGGCATCGCCTGGCATCCACAGCGGCTGGTACGCGCGCTCGACCCGGCCCGCCGGGTCGCGATGCTCTCCGACGGCGACGAAATGCCATTCGACCTGTTCCTCGGCGTCCCGGTGCACAGGGCTCCGAAGGTGGTACAGGACTCGGGATGTGCGTCGACGGCTGGATCCCGGTCGATGCACGCACCCTCGAGACCGCGTTCGCGAACGTGTACGCAGTCGGCGATGTCACGAGCGTGGGCACGCCCAAGGCCGGTGTCTTCGCCGAAGGGCAGGCGGCGGTCGCCGACGAGATCATCACCCGACACCACGGGCAGCCGACCTCGTCGACATACGACGGACGAGGAATCTGCCACATCGAGTTCGGCGGCGACCGGGTGGCCCGCGTCGACGTCACCTTCCGCGGCCGACAGCGGCCGAGCGGAGCTTCGACGACCCGCCCGCGCTGTACGTCGAAGACAAGGCCAAGTTCGGATCGAGTCGGATCCAGCGGTGGTTCCCGTGACTGGACCGGCCGCGCACCAGCCGGTTCGGTGACCACCCGCGTCGGCTACCCGCGCCGCTGATCTCGCGCCGCGGGTGGCCGGTGGCCGGTGGCCGGCGATGGCCGACCAGGCGCCGGGGTAACCGAGGCCGGGCAGGGCGTCCCTGATCTCGTGCTGTTCCGCCAACGGGGCCAGGAATTTGGATCACCAAATCCGTCGGGACGCGGCGCTCCTCAATGATTCAAGCGGATCCAGTCGATCGTGGATCTGTGCAGCACAGACTGGCGCGATCCACACCCGTTCACCGCTTGTGGCGACAAACGATACACAACCAGGGGTAGCGAACCCCATCACCCCGCCCTGGCGGCGGCGGTGGCCTATGACCCACGGCGACAGGGCCATGGGCGTACAGCCGGAGCGGCGAGTTGCCGAGGCACGAAATAGGCGCCCCAGGCGGGGGCCGAGCCAGGACAAAGGCCATCGCGGAGGATGGACAGGGCCGCCGAGGGTTCGCCTTCGTTACTCCGAGACAGCTTTTACTGAGGGTCGCCATCGTACCGGCAGGCAGATACCCAGATCGCCGCCCACAGCATTCCCGCAGCCTTCAAAACGTGCCAGAAGAGACGTTCGAGGCCGCGGGCAACACGCCCGGTTCTCGCTGCCACCGCCAAGGCCCACGCCGACTTATGTTGTCGCCCGCAGAAACACGCCGCCACAAGGTCAGCAGCCATCGGAAAGGTTCTGGATGACAAAGATAATTGGGCAGCGAGCGGCCATCCTGGCCGCATCGAGCCTCGTGTCCGTCGCCGTGGCTCTCGGCTCGGGCGCGACGGCCGCGCAGGCTTTGGAGCCGAAGCACGGCCCGACGCTGAAGAAAGAGAAGGAGTCTGTAACCTTCGAGAAGGTCGTCTGGTTCGACAACAAGAATAAGAAGCACCACGAGAATAAGCATTGGGACCCTCGCGGCGACTACAGCGACTATGCGGACGAGGGCGACGAGGAATACGGCTACGACGACTACCCGGGCTACGCGGACGACACCGACCAGGAAGAGAGCTACGACGACCAGTCCTGGCTCGCCGACGCGGTCGATCCCGCTGGCGCTGCCGATCCCACCGGGGCCGTCGATCCCATCGAGGCCGTCGATCCCGCCACGGATGTCGCTCCCATGGGGACCGTCGATCCCGCCGCCGCGGCGCTGCTGGCGCCCATGCAGGACGGCTACTACGAGAAGGACCACCACAAGAACATCAAGAAAAAGAAGATCACGGCCAAGCTCGAGAAGGTCATCTGGTTCGACAACAAGGACAAGAAGCACCACCGTTACAGCGACCCATACGGCCACCCGTACGGCAACGAGTACGGCGACGAGTACGGCGACGAGGGCGAGGACGGCCAGCTCGAGCTCGCCGACCTGGCCGGGCCCGCCACGGCTGCCGATCCCGTCGGGGCCGTCGATCCCATCGAGGCCGTCGATCCCGCCGCCGCGGCGCTGCTGGCGCCCATGCAGGACGGCTACTACGAGAAGGACCACCACAAGAACATCAAGAAAAAGAAGATCACGGCCAAGCTCGAGAAGGTCATCTGGTTCGACAACAAGGACAAGAAGCACCACCGTTACAGCGACCCATACGGCCACCCGTACGGCAACGAGTACGGCGACCCGTACGGCAACGAGTATGGCGACGAGTACGGCGACGAGTACGGCGACGGCTTCGGTTACGCGGCCCCTGGGATCGCGGGCCCGGACGGGGTCGGCGCCTACCAGCCAGCCGGTTACTTCCCCGACCACCGCAAGCACGACAAGGCGATCGCCAAGAAGAAGATCAAGGTCACCTTCGAGAAGGTGCTCTGGTTCAGCAAGCACCGGGGGGACCGTAGCGGCCATTACCCGGGGGATTGGAGCCCCGCGGCGGGACAGCCCTCCTTGGTCGCTCCCGCGCCGGCGACATCTCCTGTTCCGGTCCTGCCGGCGCCGGCGCCGGTTCCAGGGCCCGCGCCGGCGGTGTAGCGGCATAGCGGTGTGAACAACGATCGGCTTTGGTAGAACGGACAGTGTTAGATTCCAGCGGAAAACCGACACTTCTTCGGAACGCCACCGGTAGACCCCGGTGGCGCTCTCCGTTTGAGGACGGTAGGCGATTTCTGCGGCAGCGGCCAGCCGAGCCGGCGCTCCCCGGCCCCATCGGCGGACGATGGTATACAGCCGGCGGACTCACCGGGGCGACGACCGGATGGCGCCGGTGTATCCCAAGTCGGGCAGGCCTTCGATCATGTCGCGCGGTTCCGCCGACGGGAGGCCAGGAAACGGAATCGCCAAACCCATCGGGGCATCGCTCTCCTCGATGGTTCACGCGGATCCAGTCGATCGTGGACCTGCGCGGCAGGGACCGACGCGATCTGCGCCTGTTCACCGCGCACCAACAACCGGTAAATGACCAGGAGTAGCCGTCCCGACCGCCTCACTTCGCCGGCGACAGCGGCCGGCGGCCCAGGGCGGGCACGGTCATCGGTGGATAGCCGGGGGTGATCGCTGAGGCCGGAGCGTGGGCGTCTCAGGCAGTGGCTGGGCGGGGGCGGAGGCCGTCGCGGAGGATGGCCAGGGTGCGGTGGGGGTTGGCGCCTTGGTTCGCGTGGTGGCGTAGAGCGAGCAGCACGCCGGACAGAACGGCCGTGAGGTCGGCAATGTCGATGTCGTCGCGGATGGCGCCGCTGGCCTGAGCGCGGGCCAGGAGGTGGCCGATCTCCTCCCAAAGGCCCGCCGTCGTCGTGGCGACCGTCGTCTGCAACTCGGCGCCCGCGCTGGCGATGGCGTCGATGAGGTCCGCCTTTGTCGCGGCGTCGGTCACGAGACGTTCGACGAACGCGAACAGGGCCGCGCCGGCATCGTCGGCACGGCGCAGCGCGCGCGCCTCGGCCAGGAGCGGATCGAGCCGCTCGTGCACGACGGCCTCGAACAGCGCCTCCTTGGTCGGGAAATGACGATAGAGGGTGCCCGGTCCCACGCCCGCGCGGCGCGCGATCTCGTCCAGCGAGACGGACAGCCCCTCGGCGGCGAACGCGTCCCTCGCCGCCTGCAACAGCCGGTCCCGGTTGCGCCGGGCGTCCGCGCGCAGCGGCCGGCTCTCCGCCACCATCCCGGGCCTCCTCGCCTCGAACCGGCACAACCGGGGCGCAGTCTCCGGTATGGTCGGCTAACCGGGGCGCACTCTCCGATTTTAGCCGCGCGCCACCCTGCCCGGCTGGCACGGCATCGGCGCCTCGGGCCGCGAACCGCGGCCGCGCTGCCCCGAAGGAGAACCCGATGACTCTGGCCGGCCAACCGGACACCGCCCCGGCCGCCTTCCTGGCCCTGGACTTCGTGACATACATCGTCGACAACTTCAGCCACGACGCCGCCGTAGCGGAGCATGCGGCGAACGCGCTGGTGGCGGCCCGGACGGCGGGGCTACCCGTGTTCCACGTCGTCCCGGAAGGAATGAGCGACCAGATCCACCCCCTGCTCGCGCCCGCCGGCGACGAGCCGGTGCTCGGCAAGACCACCATCGGTGCCTTCGCCACCACGAACCTGGCCGAACTGCTGCGCGCCGCTGGCATCCGCAAGGTCGTGATCGCCGGCGTGGCGACCTCGGGGACGGTGCTGTCCACCACCCGGTGGGCGTTCGACGCCGGCTACGAGGTCATCGTCTGCGCCGACGCCTGCGCCGACCCCGACCCGGGGGCGCACGCCGCGCTGGTCGACCAGTCGGTCTTCCCCCAGAGCTGGCTCGGCCTCTGGCGGATCGCCCGCGTGCTGCCCACGGTCGAGATCGCCGAGCTACAGCCGGCCGCGGGCTAGGCCTTCCCGTGGACACTCACAGATCTTGCCAGGGCCGCTCGGTCGCCGATCCGCGTACACATCCGATGACCATTGGCCTGCCGGGGGCCCGACGACCTCCTTGATCGTCAGATGTATGCACTGTCCGGCGACTTCCGCCCGTTTCGTCCATGAACTTCGTACAGATCTGGTGATCTACCGGCGAGACCAGGCTGAGGCGGGTCGAAGATCGATCGCCGGTTGTGTGCGCGGATCGGCGGTCCAGAGCCGCGGAACATGATCGTCCACGGGAAGCGTCGTAGGCCGCCCGGCCGGCGACCGGCGCCGGTTCGCCGGCCATGCCGGCGGCGGCGGTCAGATCAGCCGCCGCCAACCAGATCACCAGCGATCGGGCACGGACGGAACGGCGAGAATTGGGAGCATGGGCGCCGAGGAGCTGGTGGAGGTCCGTCTCGAGCGGGTTGGGTCCGAGGCGACGCTGCCCTTGCGGCAGCGGGTGCTGCGGCCACACCAGACGGTTCGGGACGTGGTGTTCCCACGGGACGACGAGCCGGACACCGCGCACGTGGTCGCCGTGCTGCCGGACGGGGCTGTCGTCGGGACGGTGACGGTGCTGCGGGAGGAGTCCCCGTGGGGAGCGCCCGGCTGGCGCCTGCGGGGAATGGCGACGGACGAGACGATGCGCGGCCGCGGCGTCGGTTCCCGACTGCTCGCGGCCGCGATCGACCATGTTCGCGCCCAGGGCGGTGGGCTGTTGTGGTGCAACGCCCGGCTGCGCGCGGTCCCCTTCTACCAGCGGGCTGGCCTGACCAGCCGCGGCGAACAGTGGGAGGAGCCGCATATCGGACCGCACGTCGTCATGTGGCGCGTCATCTGACCTCCTGGACCGCGACGCGGATGGTGGCGCGGGCCGCGACACGGGCCGCGGTCAGGACGAGCAGGACGACGGCGACCGCGATCACGGCCGGGATCCACAGCTGGGCGTCGGGAACGACGCCCTCGTCGCGGGCGATGGAGAACGGGACGATGGTCGCCAGCGACCCCAGGGTTCCGACGACGAGGCCGACGGCGGCGACGATGCCGGCCTCCACGGCCAGGGAGCGCCTGATCTGCGCCGGAGTCCCGCCCAGGAGCCAGAGGCGGCGCAGCTCGGCCCGCCGGTCGGCGGTACCGGCGGCGAAGGCGTTGACAACCATGATCGCCGCGAACAGGGAGACCATCCCCACGACGACGTTGTTGAGCAGGTTGACGGTCTCCTCGTAGTCTCCCGTGCCGGCGAGGGTGCGGGAGTCGATGCTGACCAGCATGAGCGTGCCGATCGCCCCCGACGTGAGCACGATGACCGGGGCGAGCACGCTGGCGAGCCGGTGCGCCCGCCGCGAGGTGTTGTACGCCGCGAGGTAGCCGGCGCCGCGGCCGCCGACCCGGGCCAGCAGCCGCGCGGCCGGGGCGGACACCCAGCGCAGCAGCGCCGGAGCCAGCATCGCGAAGCCGACCCCCACGAGGATGGAACTCGACCCGCTCGTCTGCATGGCCGCGTACGGGTCGTCGGAGTCCGCCATCACGAAGATGGTCACGGCTCCGAGCCCGACGCCGTAGCCGATCAGGAGCAGCGCTACGGCCACCCGGTACCAGCGCATCCGGCCCGTCTCGGCCTCGCTTTCGCGCAGCGTCAGGCTGGCCGGGCCGCGGGTCGCGCGCCGGGCCGCGATGGCGGCGGCGACGGCGCTGGTCAGCGTGACCAGGGCGGCGGCGGCGCCGACCGACGCGGGGCCGCCTCGGAACTCGACCGACGAGGCGACGAGCTCCCCCCGTAGCAGATCGAGCAGCAGCCAGCCGACCCCGGCGGCGAGCACGGCGCCGATGAGCGCGCCACAGACCGCGACGGCCAGCGCCTCCCGGCAGATCAGCCGCCGGGCCTGGCGCGGGGTGGCGCCGATGGTGCGCAGCAGCCCGATCTCGCCGGCCCGCCGCGCGGCCGTGATGCCGACCGTCGAGGCGACGGCGAAGAGCACGATGACCGTGCCCCAGCTGCCGACGACGATCCCCATGATCGTAAGGGTCTCCTGGTCGGCCTCCTGTTCCGCGGTGACGCCGTCGATGGCGAAGGCGGTCTCCGCGAGCGTGGCGAAAGCGCCGATGAGCACGGTGCCGAACAGCACCGCGAGGAACGTTGCGACCGAGGCGGTCAGCCGGTGTCGTAGCGACCTCAGTGCCAGGCCGGTCATCCCAGTCATCCCGGTCATCGCGACACCGCCTGCTCGTCGAGGTGGGCCTGGCGGGCGGCGACCGCGTCGACGGTGGGCGCTTCGATGCGGCCGGCGACCCGGCCGTCGACGAGGAACACGACCGTGTCGGCGTAGGCCGCGGCCACGGGGTCGTGGGTGACCATGACCACGGTCTGGCCCAGTTCGTCGACACAGGCGCGCAGCAGGGCGAGCACGCCGCGGGCGGTCGCGGAGTCGAGCGCGCCGGTCGGTTCGTCGGCGAGGATCACGTCCGGTTCGGCGACCAGGGCGCGGGCGATCGCGACCCGCTGCCGCTGCCCGCCGGAGAGCCGGGCGGGCAGGTGGTGGGCGCGGTCCGCGAGCCCGACGCGGTCGAGCAGGCCGCGTACCCGGGCCCGGTCGGGGCGCCGCCCGGACAGCCGCCACGGCAGGCCGACGTTCTGCTCGGCGGTCAGGTAGGGCATCAGCTGGAAGTCCTGGAAGACGAAGCCGATGCGCCGCCGGCGCAGCCGGGCCAGGCGGTCCTCGTCCCAGCTGGTCACGTCGGTGCCGGCGAGCAGCACCCGGCCGGCGGAGGGCCGGTCGATCCCGGCCACGCAGGACAGGAAGGTGGACTTGCCGGAGCCGGAGGGCCCCATCACGGCGGTGAAGGAGCCGCGAGGGAAGGCGAGATCGACGCCGGCGAGGGCCTGCACGGTGCCGGCGCCCTCACCGAAAGTTCGGGTCAGGTCCTGGGTCTCCAGGGCGAAGGTCGTTGTCAAGGCTGCCATTGGGTCGCTCCAGGTGAGTGATTCGAACTCTGCGGGTAGCAGCACTCACGCTAGAAACGCGACGTTCTTCGTTCGATGGGCCTGAACCGCCACCGCGGGTAGGCCTAACCCCCCTTGTAGCCGAGGGCTGGCCGGCCCGCCGACCCAGGCCTTTGGCGCTACTGCTCCCAGGCGACGACGGCCTGGCCGGCCCCGGCCGCGTTCCGGGCGGCGATGGTGACCCGGAAGTACGGGTCCGCGGCCGTCGGCGCCGTGCGGGTGTACGAGTGGCCGGAGACGGTGTGGGTCTCGGAGGTGACGCCGGACGGGCCCGTCCGGTAGACGGTGACCTCGTACGTCAGGGTGACCTGGTTGCCGCCCACGCTGGTCGGCGTCTCCCAGCCGATGATCAGGTGGCCCCGGCCGTCGGGCACCGCCAGGACGCCACCCGGCGGGCCGGGCGGGACGCAGCCCATGGCTCGCATGGGCGCCGAAGGCTCCGACGCGCCGTTCGGGCCGGTCGCCTGGACCGTCACGGCGATTTCGGCACACCGGTTCACCCGGAACTCGATGGTTCCGGGCTTGGTCAGGGTACGCACGCCACCCGGGTCGGCCGTCACCGTGTACGACGTCACCGGGCCGCCGCTGAACGGCTCGATGACCTTGACCGTGACGGCACCCGCCATCGGCTGCAGGAACAGGCCCGGCACCCCCGGCCGTCCGTCACTCGGCACGGCCGGAGCGACCGCGCTGGGCGACGCCGCGCTGGGCACCGCCGTCGGCGCGGCCGGATCCGAGGTGGGCGTGGTGCTCGAGGCCGGCTGGCCGGCCGTGGTCGGCGCCGCGGCGGGCTGGCCGGCCGTCGGCGCCGCCTCGGGACCGACCACCGCCGTGTCGCCCGAGCGCAGGGCGAGCGGGACCGCCGCCGCCAGCACCGCGACGACGATCGCGACCAGGATCGTGACGGTTCGGCGCCGCCGGGCCCCCCGGCGCGCGGCGGCGGCGCGTGCCCGGGCGCCTGGCTTCCGCGGGGCGTCCTGGGTGGCCGGTGAGGTGAGGGCGGCCGGCGACGCGGGGGTCGCCGGTGAGGTGGTCGGGGTGGTCGGGGTGGTCGCCGTCGTAGCCGCGTCGGCCAGTTCCGGCGCCGCCGGATCGGTCCCGGACGGGCCCGCCGTGATGGCGAGCGGCCCCGAGGCCATGGCGCCGTCGACCGCCGCCGGCTCCGCCCAGCTCGGCGGGACGGTGGGCCAGGCCAGCGTGGCCGGGCTGGGCAGCGGCGGCTCGGGCCGAACTGCCAGGGCAGTGCCGGTCGGCGGGTCCGGCACGGCCGGCGGCGGGTTCGGCACCGCCGGCGGCGCGTCGAGATCGACCTCGTCCTCCCAGAGGGAGTGCAGGTCGGCGAGCCGGATCGGCGGCAGCGGCGGCTCGGGACCACCGCCGGTCTCCTGGATCCAGTCAGGCCCGACGTCGATCACGCCGTCGACGTCGATCTCCACGTCCGCCTCGCGGGCCGCGAGGACGCCGGGCGGCAGCAGCTGGGCGATGGCCGCCACCGGGTCGAACCGCGGCGCCAGCACCAGCTCGGCACCCACCGGCGAGGCCGGGGCCGGCGCGGGGGCCGCCGTCGCCTCCCCCTCGGTATCCGCGACCCGGGCGGCCGCGGGCTGGCCGGGCGTGGCCGCGTCCGGCGTCGGCACCTGCTCGACGCCCGCGAGGCTCGGGCCGTCGCCGGCCGCGGCGGACTGGGGCGCGTCGACGAGGTCCGCGACGGTGATCTGAGCGACCGCGACCTCGGCGACGGTGATCTCGGCGACGTCCCCCTCGTCCTCGATGCCCCCATCGTCCTCGGCCTCGACGGCCGCGAGCGCCCTCTCCTCGGTGTCGGCGGGCGGGAGGACATCAGACGGGACACCCACGGCGACGTCGGCCGCCGCCAGATAGTCGATCGTGATGTCGACGTCACCAAGCGTGGTCACGGGCGGCGGGGCGGCCGGCGGCGGGGCGGCCGGCTGCACGTCCACCACCGCTTCCGTGCCGGCGTCGGCGACCAGCGGCGCGACCGCCGCCAGTGCCCCGGCCGCGTCCTCGCCGACCGCGCCGCGCCCGCCGACGATCACCTCGTCGCCGACGGTCACCAGTTCGTCGGCGGTCGCGTCCTCGCCGACGAGAACGGCGTCGCCGCCGGCGAGCGGGGTGGCGGAAGCGTCCGCCGGCTCGTGGGCGCGGACCTCGGCCTCCACGGCTGGAGCCGTGAGGGCCTCCGCGGCCGGGGCCGTGACGAACCCGGCGAGACGTGCCCAGGCGTCGTCGTCGGTGACCTCGGCGCCCGAGGGTGGGGCCGGCGTCGTGACGAACCCGGCAAGGCGTGCCCAGGCGTCGTCGTCGGTGACCTCCGCCTCAGCGGTCAGGGCTTCCGCCCCGACAGCCGGGACGCCGCCATCGGTATCGGTATCGGTATCGGTATCGGGGGACGCGGGCGACGGGGCGGAGAGTTCCTGGTCCGCGGTTGGGGTGCTGCTCGCGGTCCGTTCGACGGCCGCGGGATCGCCGGCCACGGCCGGCTCCGGGCTGGCCAACGGCTCGGCGACCGCCCAGCCGTCCTCGGCCGGCAAGGGGGCGTCCCACACCAGGCCCACCGAGATCGGGTCCGGTGGAGCCATCGGTATCGGCATCGGCCCGAACAGCGGGTCGGCCGCGTCATGGATCGGCGGGACCGCCTCCTCCCGGAGCGGCGCGTTCTCCTCGTGGAGCGGCGCGTCGGCACGGGCCGGCGGCGCGTCGTCCAGGTCCGCGTCCAGCGGAGCGGGCGCGGCGGGCGCGGTCGCGGTGGCCGCCCCGGCCGCGGGCGGGGCCGGCGTGACCGGCTCGTCCCAGCTCGGCGTGGCCGCCTCGGCGGCGTCCGCCGGTGGCGGGGCGACCCCGAGGCCCGCGTCGGCGACCGGGACGGCCAGGGCGGCTGGCGGGACCGGAACCATGGCCGGAACCGGGACGTCCGAAGACGGCCCGCCCTGCGGCTCGACGGGCGAGCGGGCGACCACGGGCTCCGGCGCGACGACCGGACCGACCGACACGCCCGCCACCACCGAAACCGGAACCACGGCCGAGACCGGGACGTTCAAGGGCGGCCCGCCCAGCGGCCCGACGGGCGAGCGGGCGACCACGGGCTCCGGAATGACCGGACCGACCGACACGTCCGCCACCACCGGCGCGCCCAGCGGCTCCGCGGGCACGTGGGCGGCCGCGGGCTCCGGAATGACCGACGCGACCGGTGCCGGCGGGACCGGTGCCGGCGGGACCGGTGCCGGCGGGACCGGTGCCGGCGGGACCGAGGCTTCCGTGGGCGGCGGGCCCACCGGCTCCGGCTCCGCCGCGACAGGCTCCGCCGTGACAGGCTCCGCCAGGTCGGACACCGTCGCGACCAGCTCGGAGACCGCGCTGACCAGGTCGGGCGCGGGCGGCGCCCCGCCATGATCGGCGGCGGGCGGCGGAGCGGGCAGGGCCGCGGCGGGTGCCAGCTGGGCAGGGACAGCCGGGATGGCCGGGAGTGGCCGTGGCGTGATCGCCGGCCGGGCGGGGGCCGCCACCTGGGGTGGCTCGGCGGCCGAGGCCCGGCGGGGCGCGGCCGGCGGCGCCGACCGGCGCTCGGCGGGCCGGGACTGGGGCGGCCGGCGCTCGGAACCGCGCTGGGCGGACTTCTCGCCCATCAGGGTGAGCAGCAGGTCACCGGCGGAGGGACGGTCCTGGGGATCCTTGCTGAACGCCTTGGCGATCAGGGGCGTCAGGTCGGTGGGCAACGCGCCGAGGTCCGGGGCGTCGTGGATCACCCGGCGCAGCAGTTCCTCCGGCGTGCCCTCGCCGAACGGCGGCGAGCCGCTGGCCGCGAAGGTCATCACCGCCGCCCAGGCGAACACGTCGGCCGCCGGGCCGACCTCCTCGCCGCGGGCCTGCTCCGGCGCCATGTAGCCGGGCGTGCCGATCTGGGCGGCTTCCTGGGCCGCCTGCCCTCGGCCTCGGCCCCGGCCTCGGCCCCGGCCACCGCGGCCGTTCTGCTGGGCGGCGGCCGGGCCGGCGAAACCGTTGGCGACCCCGAAGTCGATGACCCGCGGTCCGGACGGGCCGAGCAGGACGTTGCCGGGCTTGAGGTCGTGGTGGGCGATCCCGGCCGCGTGGATCGCGGTCAACGCGGCGGCCATGCCGACGGCGAGGCGTGCCAGGTCGTCGGCGCCCAGCGGGCCGCCCGCGTTGACGGCCGCGCGCAGCGTGGGACCGGGGACGAACTCGGTGACGAGGTAGGGCAGCGCCGCGTCCGGGTCGGCGTCGAGCACTTCGGCGGTGTAGGACTCCGAGACCTGACGGGCGTGCGCGGTCTCGGCGCGGAACCGCTCCCGGAACTCGGGGTCCCGGGCGTACTCCGACTGGATGACCTTCACGGCGACCCCGCGGCCGTCGACCGCCTCGCCGAGGTAGACGGTCCCCATCCCGCCCTCGCCGAGCAGCCGCAGCAGGCGGTAGGAGCCCACGAAGGCGGGGTCGCGGGGCCGCAGCGGCGAGCCCGGCTCCGGCTCGGCGAGAACGACGGGCAGGTCGTCGTCGGGCCGAGTCTCCCGGGCTCCGGCGCGGGGAGAGGCGAACCGGGTCAGCAGTCCCACGAAACCACCCGACGGTCGGCCCGGGACATCACCCAGCGGTCGGCGTGGCCCGCGAGGCCGCCGAGGCCGTGGTCCCGAGGTCGCATTGGTTCCTCCCCCACCGGGGCGTGGAACCGGCGGTCGCACCCGACCGCGCCGCCGGCCCACCCCGGGATCCGGAGTGGACGTCGCACGCCTCGAATGACCCGATTTTGCAGCAGAGCGGCGCGGACCTGGATAGCCCGCCTCGCCATCCTGCCGCCATCCCCACCCGACTTCCGGGCCGTTGCGCGCGCGGTGTCCCCGGTACCAGAGCCTCGCGTGGCCTCGATGGGCGGGGGGTGGGATAAGGAGGGCGAACCGCCGGACGGAACGGCGCCGATAGGGCCTTCGGAGCGTCGCCGGACGTGCGGCGCCCGGGGTCCGGCGGCGGGCCGGGCCCCCGGGCGGGGGGGCCCCCTTGTCCCCCGGGCCGGAGGCCGCGTCCGCGCCGCCCCCCGGGGTCTCGCGCGCCGACCGGCTCTACACCCGCCGGGGCGGCTTCATC
>NZ_JADWYU010000306.1 GCF_016786325.1 Frankia nepalensis
ATCTGGACGAAGAGCGCCGACGAGATCCTCGAAACCCTCGCCGCCTACTGCCAACGAATTAACGACTCAAGACACTACGTCACGGCAACGACGCAGCTCACGGACCGCGACGCGCGTAGCGGGCGGCGTAGCGCCGCCGCTACACCCGAGCCCAGCCGCTACGGCCCAACGGGGCCTAGACGATCAACGCCGGACGAGTTCCGCCCGCTTGCAGACTGCTTCCTTTCGCAAGCAGTCTGTATCAAGTCCTCATGTCTGCCGTGGGTGCCGCATCGCCTCATAGGCGGCATTCAGCTCTTTGACCCCGGAAAATTTCTCGGCCCGCATTGCGTCTGCCACTTCCGCCACGCGCCAGAAATGAGACGGCACGAGTTTGCCGGACTCGACGGCTCCCATTGCCGCGTGCAGCGCCTCGTCACTTTTGCCCGCGTAGGTCAGCGTCAACGCTAGGTCGATGCTTGCCATAACGGCCCGACGCGGCCAACGAGGAGGGAGGGACATCGGAGCGCCAATCTTCCGGATCACCTCACGGGCAAAATCTTCGGCCGCCAGATCGCGTATCCACGTGAGTGTAGTCGCTGTGTAGGAGACGGCCTTCGCTGGATCGTACCGATAGTGATGTTCCGGACGGGCAGGATCATTGAGAGACGAAGCCATCTTCTGAACTCGATCGATCGCGCGGTAGGTCTCTTCACGGGAGCCCAGGCGCGCCCATCCCCGGCCTTCCTGTGCCGCGGCCTGTATCGCGATCGAACTTCCGCGCGGAGCGAAACTCCGCGCCGCGCGCGAAAGCTCGACAGCGATACGGAATTGACTGGACGTCAGCGCCTGCCATGCCCGCGTTTCATAGCACCAGGCAATTATCTCGGGATTCTCCGCCTGTTCGGCGAGGCTCAGCGCAGTAGAGAGATACGTGGAAGCGGCCCGATCGCGTTCAAGGTCGATAAGAACCGTCGCCCCGAGCAACGACGTCCAGCCACCCACCAGAAGAAGCCGGCGGTGCTCGTGAAGTTTTTTCCGGGAATCCATCAGCCCCGCGACGTGGTCCAGTACCCGGTTGATCTCCAGCAGAAGCAGGCTGGGCGGCTCGAACTGATACTGGCACGCCAGATCATCGAAGCCGGACTCAAGAGATGTGAGCGTCGAATCACCGACGTCACTTGCCGCGACCCGTCGCGCAAGCTCTTCCGCCTCTTCGGGGTCACGCCATAGTGCCCCAGCGGCGCTAAACGCCGCCTCGCGTTTCCCAACCGGGGACACGTGCGGAACGGGTCGCAAGGTTGGCGCCGCCTCCGCCTGAATGAGCCGGTCGAGTTCCTCGTAGTCGACGTTCAGCGCCCTCGCTAGCTCGCTTCGATTTTCGGGATATGGCTCCGTTTTGCCCTGTTCCCAACGAGCGACCGTCGACCGGTCGACACCGACGGCTTCGGCAAGATCTTCCTGGCTGTAGCCCATGGCCTTGCGGCGCGCCGCAAGCGCGGATCGCTTCTGGGGAGTCGGCACGCTGGTCCTCCGCGTCGGCCGTATCGGCCCGTGTGACTGGACTCGGCTCAGTATGCGCCCAGCCCGCGCCGTGCGCCGAGGATGCGTCACAGACGCTCTCGCCCGCCCCGTATGGCCAACAGATGCTCGGTGCAGGCCCCCGGGCCGGGTACCCCCCGTCGGTCCCGGCCCGGGGCGCCGGACAAGCGGCCCCACGCGCGCCAGCCTCGGACGCGCCAAGAAGGAATGGTGAGATGAACGGCAGGTATCGCCGCAGGCGCCGCCCTCGGCGCCAGCTCGGCTCGTGGACACTCGCACTCGTTGACAACGGCGAGGGGCCGGTACTTGCCTGGGTAAGGCTCTACCGCGATGACGACCACAATCATCACCCCAGAAACATGGCAAGGATGGTGAACGCATGATTAGCCGGGGGCCTGCGACCGATTCGGGACCGGTGACAACGGTGAGGGCGTCACCGGGCGCGACGGCGGCAGATCTGGCGGAACAAATCGCGCGACTGCCGAGCGACGCTGTCTTCATCGGCGGCTTCGGCGACGTCGGCTTGGTGCTGGCCTTCGGCCCAGCGGACGGGTCCGCCTCCGACCGGGACCTCTTGGCGGCCGTGGTCGCGGCACTGGAGCCGCAGGACTTCACACGTTGGGCCGCAGGGCCACCCGAAGCCGTGCGCTAACTCTTGCGAGCACGCTGCAAGCGCAGCTCAAGGCCAATTTTCATGCGGCAAGAGCGCACTGTAGCGTGATCGTATAGATTCTCAGCGCGTGCACCCCGGCGGTGTGGCCGGCGAGAACGCGCAGCTGAGCGGAGCCGGCGGTCGGCGTCGTCCACGCCATGGACAGGACCGGGCCGAGGCGCGCGGGCTGATGGCGGCCAGTGGGCACCGGATGACGGCCGCCACGGAATACGGAATGTGGTGGACCGAAGGGAGGGTTCGTCAACGATGATGGTCACGGGCCCGGCGTTCGAGGGCGCGCCTGTGTCGGCCTCGACGTTGTGGCGGAGCCGCCGGGCCCGTGCGCCCAGGGGGCCGACCTTCAGGCGGTGACTCGGCTGGGTTGGTAGCGCAGCGCGACCGCCCCCGATTGGAACTCCTGGCGCCCCACGAGCTTCAGCTCGAGCCGCTCGCTCAGGCCGGCGAACAACGTCGGCCCGTGGCCCGCCACGACGGGCTGCACGACGAACTCGTACTCATCGATCAATCCCAGATCCGCCAAGGCCAGCGGGAGGGCCACGCCGCCTACGGCCAGGCCGCTGCCAGGCTCCTCCTTGAGCTGCGCAACAGCTTTCCCCAGGTCACCCCGCACGAGCTCCGCGTTCCAGTCGACCCGTTCCAGGGTGCTCGACACGACGTACTTCTTCGCCCCGTCGATCGTCTCGGCGAAGGGGACCATCCAGTCAGCCATCCAGTCGGGCCACGTCCCCGCCGCCGACCGCCGCCACGCCTCCTCCATCATCTCGTAGGTCACCCGTCCGAAGAGCAGGGCATCGGCTCGTTCCAGGTTGGCGGCGTGATGGCGATGCAACTCCTCGTCCGGGATGATCGCCCGGTGGTCGCAGCAGCCGTCGAGGGTGATGTTGATCGAGTATCGGAGGGGTCTCACGGGTCGTTCTCCCTTGCTGCGGTCACCGGCACCTGGCGGACCACAATCAGACCGGCGCCGCCGCCAGTTCTCATCGGTCCCCGCTCGGACCCGTCGCAAGGGCGTGCGGATCCACGCCCGCTGACCAGGCAGCCGCCGCGGACGGGGTCCGCGTGACGGTGTCGCTCCAGAAGCGGTTCAGCAGGTCGGCACCCACAGGATGCCGTCTGAACCGCGCCGGGTTTGATGGAGGGAGTGAAACCAGGAGGAAGCGGACGACATGGGCGCGCCGAGGAAGTACC
>NZ_JADWYU010000307.1 GCF_016786325.1 Frankia nepalensis
CTCCTGGCGCCGCGCTGTCCGGTGCCCGTGCGTGGGCACCGGACATCAGACACCGGAAGGCGGGTCGAGGACCGCGCGGGCGGCATCCATCAGGTTCTGGCCCGAAAGGCGGCGGATCGCGCGGACGAGGGTGTCGCCGAGGTCGAAGTCGGGGGAGATGAGCCACTGGAGGGTGAGGCCCTCCCAGGCGGCGACGATCTGCCGGGCCACCTCGGCGGGGTCGAGGCCCGGGTGCGCCTTGCCGATCCGCTGTCGTTCGGCGATCAGGCGCGCGTAGGTCTCGACGGCGACTCCGTAGAAGCGGGCGAAGTAGTCCTCGGCGGGATGGCCGGGGACCGCCGCGAGGCCGGCGAGCGCGGTCCGCAGGCGCAGGAGCGGCTCCCGGCGCGTCGACGCGCGCACGTGCTCGCCGAGGACGTCGAGATCGAGCCCGGCCAGGCCGTCGGCCGGCCGCACGCCGTCCCCCTCGGCCTGGAGCACGGCGAGCTCCTCGTCCCGCTCCAGCGCCGCGATCAGCAGGTGGTCCTTGGACGGGAAGTGGTACAGGACCGTGGCCTCACTGGTGCCGGCCCGTCTCGCCACCTCGGCCGTGGTCACCTTCGCGTGCCCGACGTCGAGAACGAGGTCGAGGACCGCCTGGGCGATCTCCAGCCGGCGCCCGGCCGTCCGGGAGTACCGACCGCGCGGCTGGCCGGCCGTGGAAGCCATGCCATGACCCTACCTGCGGCCAAATTTGAGTACTTACTCAAGATCTAGCCGCGTGTGGTCGGATCTGCCGCGATAGTCCGAGCCTTTCCGGCTTGTCCACCCTAGATCTTTATGGTTTGCTCAGTTTTCACGGCCGAGATCATCTGCGGGTGGCTGGGTGGGCCGGCGTGCCCGAACCGCGCGGCGCCGCCGCGCGCGCCGGAGGTCGACTCCGGTGGGTCAGCGGGCGCCCGGCCTCCCACGGCCTGGCCGTGGACTCGGCGCGGAGGCGAACAGCAGGGGAGTGGGACAGGGATGACGAGATCCGCGAGCGTCGCGGGTGGGTGTCGCCGTACCCGGCGGCGCACGGCGGGAACCGCGGTCCTGCTGGCCACGGCCATCGTCGCGGGGGCGGTGGCCTGCTCGTCGGGCGACGGCGCGGCCGAGGCCGGGCCCGCGCTGAAGACCGACGTCGGGCTGCCGTTAGAGATCGGCGCCGGGCCGACCGCCGGGCCGCCGTGCGAGGCGGCGGCGGACGGCGGCGCCCTGCTGGTGAACGCCACGTGCGTCGACCCGCTGCTGAGCACGCCGTACGTCGACGTGGACGAGAAGCGGACGACCACCGATCCGGCGAAGGAGGTCACGGTCAGCTATCGGTACGTCCACGGCGGGTTCAAGGACTCGGAGGCGAAGTTCTCCCTCTACTTCCCGGACCAGTTCGCCGGGCGGTTCTTCCAGTACACCTACCCGACGCTGGCCGTCGAGGACGCCCTGCCCGGCGACATCGCGTTCGCCGTCTCGAACCACGCCTACCTGGTGATGACCAACAACGGGGGCGGCCTGCCGAAGGCCGGCGAGATCGGCGGCGTGCGGGCCAACGCGGCGGCGGCGAAGTTCTCGCGGGTCGTCGCGGCGCGGGTGTACGGCGACTCGGCTCGCCCGCGCGGGTACATCTACGGCGCCAGCGGCGGCGCCTACCAGACGATCGGCGCGCTGGAGAACTCCGAGGGTGTCTGGGACGGCGGGGTGCCGATGGTGCCGGGCACCCCGAACGCGATCCCGAGCAGCATGGCCGTGCAGCTGCTGGGACTGCGGGTGCTGCGCGACGAGCTCCCGCGGATCGTCGACGCGATGGAGCCGGGCGGCAGCGGCGATCCCTACGCCGGGCTGACCGAGGAGCGGCGGGCGGTGCTCCAGGAGGTCACCCGCCAGGGATTCCCGCTGCGTGGCTGGTGGGACTGGGAGAACCTGACCGGCGGGGCGTTCTTCGCGGTCGGCGGGGGCGTGCGCATCCTCGACGCGAGCTACGTCGACGACTTCTGGACCAAGCCGGGCTACGCGGGCACCGACCCGGCGTCGTCGGTGGGGGACGCCAGAATCCAGTTCGAGACCGAGGTCACCGAACTCGTCGGCTCCCAGGCCAGAGGGCTGAAGCTCGCCGATCGGCCGGCCGGCGACCTGGACGGCGCGGACATCGTGATCCTGACCGGCGCGGCCGCCGGCAAGACGATCACGTTCGCGCGCGCGAACGGCGACGAGATCGTCTTCCCGGCCGACGTGGACGCGGCGGTGACGGGCGCGCTCAAGCCGGGCGACCGCGTCCGCCTCGACAACTCGTGGTTCCTCGCCCTGCAGTACTACCAGCGCCACCAGGTCCCATCCGCCGACCAGTACGGCTGGAACCAGTTCCGGGACGCGAACGGCGCGCCGCGCTATCCGCAGCGGCCGATGCTGGCGGGGCCGACGTTCGCCCAGGCGGCGAGCGGCGCCGTGCCGACCGGGAGGTTCCACGGAAAGATGATCATGCTTGGCTCGCTGCTGGACGTCGAGGCGTTCCCCTGGCCGGCGGACTGGTACCGCGAGCAGGCCCGCTCGACGCTCGGCGGCCAGTTCGACGACCGCTACCGGCTCTGGTACCTGGACAACGCCGGGCACGGCTCGCCCAGGGACGCGGCGGCCGGAACCCACGTCGTCGACTACGCGGGAGCGGCCCAGCAGGCCCTGCTCGACCTGGACGCGTGGGTCGTCGACGGGACCGCGCCGCCGGCCAGCACCGCCTACACCGTGGACGACGACTCCCAGGTGCACCCGGCGGACACCGCCGAACAGCGTGGGGGCGTGCAGGCGGTCGTCGCCCTGACCATCGACAAGGTCGGGTCACGCGACACGGGGGCGGCCGCGCGCGCCGACGCGCCCGTCGGCCAGCCGGTCACCCTCTCGGCGCGGGCGGAGCTGCCACCGGGCGCGGGAGAGATCGTCCGCGTCGAATGGGACTTCGACGGCGCCGGCACCTTCCCGGAGAGCTCACCGGTCGCGGACCCCGACCGCGCGGCGCGGGCGACCATCACGCACACCTTCACCAAGCCCGGCACCTATTACCCGGTCGTGCGGGTCACCTCGCGACGCGACGGCGACCCCGAACAGCCATACGGACTCGTGCAGAACCTCGCCCGCGTGCGAGTCGTCGTCGGATGACGCGAATCCTTCGAGGGGTCCGGCCGCCGCTGGTCGGACCCCTCGAAGGCCCGCGAGGCGCTCGACGACGTCGACGTGGCCGGGCTGGCCGACC
>NZ_JADWYU010000308.1:0-1194 GCF_016786325.1 Frankia nepalensis
CCGGAAGCTAAGTTCTCCAGCGCCGATGGTACTGCCCGGGAGGCCGGGTGGGAGAGTAGGTCGCCGCCGAAGCTACATGTTGACGACGGGCTCGTCGTCCCCGGAGAGGGGTATCCCCTCTCCGCGCGGGACGACGAGCCCGCCGCCATTTCCCCTGCTTTTCGTCCCACCCAGGCCCCGCGGCCAGCTGGCGTGTCACCCTTCCGCCCCGGCCCGCCACCGCGGGTGGCAGAACGCACCGCCCTGACCCGGGACACGCCCCGGACGGCTCCTCGCCACACCCACCAGGCATCCACTCAGCCGCTCCCCTGGGCCCACACGGCAGGACCAGACACCGGCCACCAACTGACCAGCAACACCCCACGCCACACCTCACCGGCAGGCCAGGCCTCAAGGACCCCCGCCGAATCGGGCCACCAACGGCCTCGTGCGACGACGAGCCCGAAGGCATCTCCACCCCCTGGACCCGCGGCCAGCGGGTATCCGAGCACCACACCCTGGCCCACACCCGCCCCCATACCGCCGGTGGTCCGACAGCGCCACCCTCCGCGTATCCAACGCGAACCCGCCCGCGCCACCCCGACCGTAGGCCGCACCAGGCCGGACCAGGGGATCCAGTCATTCCCCATGGCCGCGAATCCGACCCTTGCGCCACCACGCGGTATGACCCGACACCGTTGACCAACACGTCGCCAGGTGCGACCAGGCCATGCCGCGCTACCCGTGCCGAGTCGGACCGCAAGCGCCCCCACCAGTCCCGTCTGAAGGTTCGATCCGGGTCGGCGTACAGGAGACAGCGCCCTCGAAGATGACCCTCCTCCCATGGCAGACGCACTCACAGGCCCCTGACCTGTGAATACTGATCTCCAAGGCCAAGGGTGCCGACCGGATCACTGATGAGACAAATGGCCGCGTGCGAGGCGCCATCGGAGAGGGCCGGCTGACCATCGGCCGGTTCACCACGACAAGGCCCCTCGCAGGTCGACGACGCCAGGCCCGCCGAACGCCATAGGCCAGCCGTAGGGCCTGATCCCCAGCGGCTACAACCTCTCGCATTTCCCTCACGCACGGCGTCACATCCCCCGCCACGCCGCCGAGGGCGCCCCAGCGCCCGAAGGCGTTCTGCCGCGCGCTGTGGATCTCCGCGTTCTGCCGCGCGCTGTGGATCTCCGCGTTCTGCCGCGCGCTGTGGAT
>NZ_JADWYU010000308.1:1294-3172 GCF_016786325.1 Frankia nepalensis
TCTCCGCGTTCTGCCGCGCGCTGTGGATCTCCGCGTTCTGCCGCGCGCTGTGGATCTCCGCGTTCTGCCGCGCGCTGGTGTGGGTCCGACCCGCGGCGGTGGCGTGGACTTTGACCGGAGCGAGCCCTCGCCCTCAGAGTCGGCACCGCCGGTGCTCCGAGAGCGACGAGCGCCAGGGAACTACGGGCGGTCGTGGCGCGGTCCGCTGCCGGGCGGTGGATGAGCATGCGGTGCTGTGTATAGAATTGCGGGCGCGGGTGCGGGTCAGGTCATAGCGTCCTGGACGGATGCGTGGGTTCTGACCAGGCAGGCTGTAGTCCGTCGCTCGGCTGGCGGAGCGGCGGAAGACCAGGAACGGCCGTCCTGACGCGGCAGGAGTGGCCGGAGCCGCTGAGGCGGACCGGCTTGATGCTGACTGGTCATGGATTCAACTGGGCCCATCGGACGGGAGCGGGACGACATGGAGATCAAGGACCTCAAGGGCGAGAGCGTCGCGTTCTTCGCGTCGGGTGGGCTCGACAGTTGCACGGTCACTCACTGGCTGACCTCGCATGATGTCAAGGTCATCTGTTTCACGGCGGATCTCGGCCAGCCGGACGAGCGTGAGGGCCTCGACGTCGTCGCCGATCGGATGAAGGCCTGTGGCGCGGTCGAGGCGGTCATCGTCCCGCTGCGGACCGAGATGGGCGAGGCTGGCATCCAGGCGGTTCAGGGCCTCACCCGGTATGAGGGTCGGTACTGGAACACGACCCCGCTCGGCCGGTACGTCACGATCCGCGGGGTGCTTCCGCACATCCTCGAGCGCGGCATCAAGATTCTCAGCCACGGCGCGACCGGCCGGGGCAATGACCAGGCGCGGTTCCAGCTCGTCCCGAACATGCTGGCGCCCAGTGTCTCCGTCTACGCGCCCTGGCGGGACCAGGCCTTCCTCGACGCCTTCGGTGGCCGCGAGGAGATGATCGACTACTGTGAGAAGCACGGCCTGCCGATCCGGGCCACCCGCACGTCGCCCTACTCCACCGACGCGAACCTGCTGGGTCTCACGCACGAGGCGGGCGTGCTCGAGTCGCTGGGCACCGGCGCGAACTTCGTCGATCCGATCATGGGTGTTCGCCCGGTCGACGCCCCGGACCAGCCCGAACTCGTGACGATCACGTTCGAGAAGGGCCGTCCGGTCTCGATCGCTGGCCAGACGGTGTCGGACCCGGCGGATGCCCTCGAACTGGTCAACAAGATCGGCGGGCGGCACAGCATCGGCATCAACCTGCACCTGGTCGAGAACCGGTTTGTCGGTGTGAAGTCCCGCGGCGTCTACGAGGCACCAGGTATGGAGCTGCTCGGCAGCGCCTACGAGTACCTGCTGCAGACGATCCTGGACCGCCGCGCCCGGCGGATCTTCATGTTCGCCGCCGAGTTCCTTGGCGAACAGCTCTACCAGGCGTACGGCGAGGATCTCGGCTCCCAGCTGGCCCGCAAGGTGGTCTCCGAGGTCGCGGAACTCGCGTCCGGCACCGTCACCCTTGAGCTCTACAAGGGGACCGTCAACTTCGCCGGGGCCGCCGACATCCCGCACTCGCTCTACTCCGAGGAGGACGCCTCGATGAGCAGCGTGGGCGCGTTCGACCACAAGGACTCCGAGGGCTTCCTGCAGGTGCTCGGCGTCGGCGCCAGGACGGCGTCTCGCGCCGGTCAGATCCAGGGCCTGCTCGAGACCGAATAGCCGCCGAGGGGCGGCCTGGCGGCCTGGCGGCCACGACCGGAGACGGCGCGGGCGTCGAGCCGCCGACACGCGAATGGCGGGTGACCGGGTGCCCGGGCCCGAACCAGAGATGTCCTGGGGTGGGGGGCCGGGCCCCGGGCTTTGGCCGCCGGGGTGGG
>NZ_JADWYU010000309.1 GCF_016786325.1 Frankia nepalensis
CCCGCACCCGGCGGCGGGGGGCGGCCGGGGTGGCCGGTGCCCGCCTGCCGTCGAAGCGCCGGCTCGTCGGCACGCTCACCAGCCGGCGAGGGACGGGCAGGTCGAGGATGTCGACGTCCACCGCCCCGAAGCCGTACGCGGTGCGCTCGCCGACGCCGGCGAAGGCCGCGAACCGGGTGAGGGCCGTGAACATGGTGGCGACGAAGTCGGAGGTGCCCGCCATCAGCCGCAGGTCCGCGTGGCCGACGAAGCCGACCTGGCGCAGCCCGTGGCCGAGCTCCACCTCGGCGCTGGAGCCCCACACGCCGTCGAGGAACACCGCGTCGACCAGCGACCGCGCGTCGCCGGCGCCGATCCGCAGCGGCCCGGGCGCGAAGGCGTTCCACCGGGTGAGCAGTCCCTGGATGGCCAGCGCCGGGTCGGGCAGCGGCAGGTCACGGCCGTCGCGGGAGAAGAACGTCGGCGTGGTCATCGTCACCCGCACCCGGCGGGTGGGCGTCCCCTGGGCGAGCTGGGCGTAGGACCGCCGGGTCAGCTCGGCGCCCGTCACCTCGCGGGACTGGGAGCCGAAACGGGCCGTCGCCGGGGGCCAGCCGGGCGGAGCCGACCGGTCGTCCAGCCAGCCCAGCCGCCAGGACGTCGTCGCGCCGTCGCCGGGCAGGGCGCCGTCGGGTGGGCCGTCGGGCATCGGCGCGCCGACGCTGAACGGCGGCGGGCCTGGAGACGGCTCGGGACCCGGATACGGCAGTGGACCAGGGTACGGCTGGGCGCCGGTGTCGCCCGGCGGGCCGCCGGGGCGTCCGCCCGGCTCGGTGGGTGCGCAGATGTCGCGCGCCGCGCCGAGCAGCCAGCGAGGTGCGACGTCTGGTACGGCGCCTGCCAGCCGGATCAGAAGCATTGATGGCATCCGTGCCCTCCGCCATCGTCCCGCGCGGCCGCGTCCGGTCGTGACCCTGGCCGGACGTCCCAGGCGGGAAGCGTAGCCGACGGCGGTGTCAGCGATGTGACGGGGGTCACTTTGGTAGCGGCGAAACCGTTTTCCAGCCGAGAAAGACCGGTTCGCCCGTCTCGCGATCGGCGACCCCTCTTGAAGCGTATATCCGGCTTTCGCCCCACCCGTGCGGGGGTGGTGTGCGTTACCCCCGGGGGGTGGTGTGCGTGAGGCCCGGTCGGGCGGCCCGGGGCACGCGGCCACCACGTGAAGACGGTCAGTAGTGGATGACCGGTTCCCGGCTGAGGAGGTCGGCGTAGTCGGCGGGGAGCTGTCCGGCGACATCCTCGAACTCGGCCGGGGACACGCCGGCCTTGAGGGCGGCCACGACGGCGCGGGCATGGCGGCGGGCCTTCGTCGCGGAGCAGGAGTCGCCCTCGATCTCGGCCACGCGCCGGTAGAACTCCTGGACGCCGAAACGCTCGCCGGCCCCCACGGGTGGCAGCGCCTCGGCGAACACCGCCGGTAGCTGGGCCGCCAGGTTCCTGGTCTCCCCGCCGGAGATCCGCTCACCGAGCACCGTCAGCGTCGCGCGGACCGCCGTCTCCGCCTGTCGCGCGGACTCGAAACCGCCCGTGACCCGGATCGCCGACACAAGCTCGTCCTGTTTCATGGTTGGCCGCCTCTCGCGCGCGTGACCTGGCCCGGAGCCCGAACGAGGGACCCGTCCCCGGGTGACCAGCGACAAAACTCAGGTCCCCGGCGCCCGCCGCAAGCCCACGGGCGCGAGATCCAGCCCGCGGGCCGGGCCGCCGCCCGGACGGCTCGACGAGCGGGCCGAGCAGGAAGGCCGCGGCCACCGGGGCGAGCGCCACCAGCAGGAAGGCCGACGACCAGCCGACGCCCGTGATCAGCAGGCCCACCAGCGGCGGCGTCAGCACGGCCGAGCCGAAGTTCGCCGAGTTCTCGAACGACATCGCGGTCGCGGCCCGGCCAGGCGGCGCGAGCTCGCCCGCGGCGGTGAACGCCAGGCCGTTCCAGCACACGGTGACCGCCGCCACCACGACCAGCACGGCGACGAGCAGCGGCACCCAGGCTCCGACGGCCGCGGCGACCGCCGCCATCCCCGCCGCGGCGGCGACCGCGAGCGCGCGCAGCGGCCGCATCCGGGCGCCTGCCCGGTCGCTCCACACGCCGACGAGGATGCGGGCCGCCGCCCCGGCGGCCTGCGCGACGGTGAGCACGACCGCCGCCCGGGCGGCGCTCATCCCCCGCCCGTCGTGCAGCACCTCCACCAGGAAGGCGATCATGGTGAACTGCGGCACGATCAGCAGGCCGGCGGCCAGGCTCAGCCGCCACAACCGCCGGTCGCGCAGCACGTCCCGCGTCGACCCGGCCCGGGCGGCCGCCGCCTCGTTCGCCGTCGCGCCGGCCGAAACCGGGCCGGCCGCCGCGCGCGGCTGGGCCGGTGGCTCCCGGATGAGCGCGACCGCCGCGGCCCCGGCGACGAGGCAGCCGGCCGCCAGCGCGAAGAAGACCCCGTGGACGCCGAACCGTCCGGCGGCGGGCGGCAGGCAGGCGGCGGCGAGCCCCGACCCGAGCGGCACCGCGCACTGCCGGATGCCCATGGCCAGGCCGCGCCGGTCGGACGGGAACCAGGTCAGCACCGCCCGCCCGCTCGCGGTGGTGACACTGGCGCCCACCGCCCCGGCGAGGCCGAGCAGGACCGCCCTGGGCGCGAGCCCGTCGACGAGACCCGCGCCGAGCAGGCAGGCCGCGGCGCCGAACAGGCCTACGGCCATCGTCGGCCGCTCCCCGTACCGGTCGACGACCGGTCCCCAGACCAGAAGCGTCGCGAGGACTCCGACCGTGGGGCAGGCCAGCAGCAGCCCCAGCCCGCCCAGGCTCAGGCCGTGCGCCGCCCGCAACGCCGGCCCCACCCCCGCGAGCCCCTGGAAGTACGCGCTCGTGGACGCCTGCGCCGCGGTCCCGGCCGCCAGCACCACCCATCGGTACCGCACACCCGTCTTTCCCATATGTTGATACTACTGTCCCATATATTGAGACAACGGCGGGTGGTGGCGGCCCGCCGCCCGCTCAGGGGAGCCTGAGCGGGCGGCGTGAGCTGGGAAAACGGCGACG
>NZ_JADWYU010000310.1 GCF_016786325.1 Frankia nepalensis
CGGCACAGGCAGCAGCGGGGGAGCCACCTTCCTCCGGGCGTCGTCGCCCGCCGACGGCGTCCTTGGGGTGAAGCCGGACGCGCATGCGCGTCCGGCCGGGCACCCAGCCCGAACCCGACAGCTCACCTCGCAGGCGCCTGGGAAAGGGTCCACGTGCAAGCGCACGAACCACATCCGTCTCTACGACCCGCCGGTCCCAGTCGACCCGGTCGCCATCGTTCCCGTCGCCGAACCGGCTCGGTCCTCGGGCGCGCTTCGACCCGCGCGACCTTCGCGGTGATCACAACCGGCACGGTGGCCGTGTCCGGGGTCGCTTTGACCGGCTCGCTGGGCATCGACCAGCAGGATCCCGAGACCGGCGAGATCATGATCGCGTCCGCCCTGGGTGCCGGTGATCAGGTGGAGACCGCCGCCGCCCGGCCCACAATCGCCGCGGCGGTAGAGCAGCCGGTCGCGTTCCAGCTGCGCACAGCGGTCTCGCTGGCGCCCACGCTCCCCGACGTCACGGTGAATGCCGACGAGCCGGTCGAGGTCGGGTTCCGCCTGACCAGCCGGTCCGGCGGCGCCCTCGCCGACCAGGACATCCTCGTTCAGGTGCTGTTCCCCCAGGGCTGGACCACGTTCAAGGCCCTGCGCACCGACGCCTCCGGCCACGCCGCGTACACCGCGCGAGTCCTTACGACCACCCAGGTCAGAGCCACCTTCGCCGGCAGCGACGCGTTGGAGGCGGCGACGTCCGCGCCAGCGATCCTGCGGGTCCGGCCCCAGCCACCCGCGGCCCCCAGCCCCGCATCGGACCAGGCGCCTCGGGACGGCGCTGGCGGCGCCACCACCGCGCCAAGCGCCGTCGGGGGCCAGACCAGCGTTGGGGAGAAGGCGGTCTATCTCGCGTCGTTGCAGGCCGGCAAGCCGTACGTCTACGGCGCCGAAGGGCCGTACAGCTTCGACTGCTCCGGGCTGGTGCAGTACGTCTACAAGCAGCTCGGCAAGTCGCTGCCGCGCACGACCGACCAGCAGTTCGCGGCGACCACCCGGATCGCGCGCGGCTCGGAACAGGTCGGTGACCTCATCTTCTTCGGCCAGCCGGGGTCGATGTACCACATGGGGATCTACGCCGGCAACGGCAAGATCTGGGTCGCGCCGAAATCCGGCGATGTAGTCAAGCTCCAGACGATCTGGGCGTCCGACTACTACGTCGGCCGAGTTTCGTAGGCCGGTCAGGAGCGGCGCCGCAGGTCGGGTTCCTCTCCTCGTCCGCGGTGCTCTCGGATCGGCTGCCGGTGTTGGCTTCGCCCATCGTCGTGCCTACCAGGCACGTGTGAGGTGGGCGGAGGTGACGCCCGCGCGGCGGCAGGACAGCGACTCGCCGGCTCCCCCTCCAACGGCCGGTTGTCGTGGTGTGACCCGACGCGCGAGGCCGCTCGACAGGCCCGCGCGGTCGATTGAAATCCGCTATCTACTACAATCGATAGTTGTCAAGTGTCGCTAGCGGCCCGGACCGCGTCAGTCCTGCCACGAGTCCGACCTCCGGCGGCACGTACTACGGCGCGGCCCGCGGGGATGAGCCTGCCCCGCGGGCCGCGCCAGTGCGCGGCGGCTCGGCGCTCGACGAGGGACGGGTGTCCGGTCAGCGGTGCCGGCGGCCGGGTTCGGTGGCGGATTCAGGAAGGATGTGCGTTGCCCGTACCTCACGGCGCTGGTCGTCCTCCTCGAGACGCGGCTCGGCACCGGCGCGGAACTCTCGGTGGACGCTGGCCGGGCGCGCCGGCCGTTCCCGGGTGGCGGCGCCGTCCCACCGAGCGGCAGCATCAGACCGTCACCATCATGGTCCCGACGTCGGGAAGCCTCACCATCTTGACCGCCGGGTTTGCAGTAGCAACCACGTCGCCCGTGAACGACGAGCGCCCGGCCGACAGTGGTGCCGTCAGCCGGGCCGATGGCGGGGTCGCCCCGACCGACAGACAGCCCCTGCCCACGACCACGGCTGCCTCCGACGACACAGATGCTCCGCGGCCCTCGCTGGCGACCGCCGCCACAGTCACGGCAACGGATCCCCCCTCCGCGGCGGACCAAGACTCGAAGGCGCTCCGGGCCCCGCAGGGACGAAACGGAAAGTGTCCACGTGGGGACATGTTGTCGTGTCCACCTGGCGGGTGGATCTGAGAGCATGGAATCCGTGACTGGCCTGCGTCACCGGGTTGACCGCAGCGTTCCCCTCGCCCGCGCGAATGCGCGCGGCCTGCTGCTGATGATTGCGGTGTTGTTCGGCATCCTGGCGATGCACGGCGGGTTCGGCACATATCTCGGCCCAGACCATGAGGCGATGACCGCGTCCGCGGGTGGCGGGGCAGCCACGAGCATGGATATCGGTGTTGATCACACCGAACCGCTGCCGAAACCCCACGAACCGGAACCTGCCGCCATCCATGCCGACCAGGGCGGCCGACCCACCAGTCCTCCCGACCTACTCGACGCGTTGATGTCGTCCTGGGGACGTCACGGCCACGTCGGTGAGGTATGCCTGGCTGTGCTGCGCTCCGTGGCGCTCTTGGCCGGGTTGTTGCTGATCCTCCTGCTCGTTGGTGCACGGCACGGCGTTTCGCGGTCTGCTCCGCTCGCCGCCGGTCGGCGTCGGCCTAGGCACCAGCCTTACGCGCGGGGTCCGTCGTTGTCCTTCCTCTGCGTGCTTCGGCTGTAAATCGACGCCCTCGCCCCACGCCGCGCGTTCCGGTGACAAACGGCGCACACCGCGGCCACCTCCCGCCTACGAGGCTGGTCGCCGCTGTGCCGTGCTCCGGAGCCGAGATGTGAGCGGTGCCGCGTCCCTGTCCGTTCCGGACAGCACACACCCGACCTCACGCGAGGAGCCCGAACAATGAAACGACTCGCCCTGTTGCTGGGCGCTCTGCTCACCGCTGTCGCGCTCGCGGCCTGCGGCAACGACTCCGGCAGCGCCGGAGCCAGCGCAGGCACGAACAGCGCGACGGCTACCAGCGCCACCGGCAGCGAAGACCACAACGCAGCGGACGTCGCCTTCGCCCAGAGCATGATCATGCATCATGGGCAG
>NZ_JADWYU010000311.1 GCF_016786325.1 Frankia nepalensis
GGTCCGCCGCCGCCTACGCCGCCACACCGCCGTCCCCACCGCCCGCGACCTCGACCAACAACTCGCCGACCTCATGTAGGAAGCCGCGGCCCGGCCCGGATGCCCGCCTTCACCGACCCGCCCGGAGCCCCGGCGCGCGCCGGGGCGCCTCCACCCAGCCCGCGACCCGCTGGCCGCGGCTGCCCGGTGCGCTTCGGGACCGGCCGGCATGGGGGCTCGGTCAGGAGTCCTCGGTGGGCGTGGCGGGGGCGGGCGGGAAGGCCAGGCCCGACAGGGAGGCCAGGGCGTGGACGAGGGACTGGGTGCCGTCACGGCCGCGGCCCTGGCCCTGGAGGGCGACGTAGAGCTGGTTGGCCAGGGCGAGGCCGGGCAGCGAGAGGCGGGCGCGCCGGGCCTCGGCCAGCGCGATGCCCAGGTCCTTGACCAGGTGGTCGACGAAGAAGCCGGGGGCGAAGTCCCCGGCGACGACGCGGGGCGCCAGGTTGGTCAGCGACCAGCTGCCCGCGGCGCCGCCGGAGACCGACGCGAGCACCTGCCCGACGTCCAGACCGGACCGGTAGGCGTAGAGCAGGGCCTCGGTCACGCCGACCATCGTGGACGCGATCAGGATCTGGTTGACCATCTTGGTGTGCTGCCCGGCGCCGGGCCCGCCCTGCCGGACGATCGATTTCCCCAGCGCCTCGAGGCAGGGGCGAACGGCCTCGACGACCTCCGCGGGGCCACCGATCATGATGGACAGGGTCGCATTCCTGGCGCCGACGTCGCCGCCGGAGACCGGCGCGTCCAGGGCGTGCACGCCCCGCGCGGCGGCGGCCGCGGCGACCTCCACGGCGAGCGAGGGCTCACTCGTCGACATGTCGACGAGGACCGCGCCTGGGCGGGCGGCCGACAGGGCGCCGTCCGGGCCGAGCAGCACCTCGCGCACGTCCGCCGGGAAGCCGACCATCGAGAACACCACGTCGCTGGCCGCGGCGACCCCGGCGGGGGTGTCGGCCCAGGCCGCCCCGTCGTCGAGCAGGGGCTTGGCCCGCCGCGTGGTGCGGGTGGTCACGGTCAGCGGGTAGCCGGCGCGCAGCAGGTGGCCGGCCATCGAGGCGCCCATGACGCCGGTACCGATCCAGCCGATCCTGGTCGAGGACGGGGAGGCGAGGGCGGGGGCGGCGGCGGAGTCAGGCACGTCTCATCACCCTAGTCCGGGCCGGGCACGCGGACCCGGCGCAGGCGGAACGACCGCGGCGGCACGCCCGGCCAAGGCGGGCCGCGAGTCCGCGCCAGCCGTGGCCGACCGCGCCGGGCGGGCCGCCCCGCTTGGATGGTCGCGAGCGATAGGTGAGTGTACGTTTACTCCACAACGGCTGGCATCGGCGGCGTACCGCCAGACGCCGCGACGCACGGGTGGCGCGCGCGGCGACCAGCGTCGATCATCGACAGTGCGTCAGCCATCAGCAGTGCGTCGGCCATCGGCGACGCAACGACCGCGGCAGCCCGGCAACTGCGGCATTGTAACTACTATGGAAACACCAAGTTCTGACGACGGGAGCGCCTGGCATGCGTGACGCAGTGATCGTGGAGGCCGTCCGGACACCGGTCGGCAAGCGCAACGGCGGGCTCTCGGGTGTGCACCCGACGGACCTGTCGGCGCATGTGCTCGCGGCCCTGGTCGAGCGGGCCGGGATCGACCCGGCCCTCGTGGACGACGTCGTCTGGGGCTGCGTCGGCCAGGTCGGCGAGCAGACGTTCGACATCGGCCGCAACGCCGCGCTCGCCGCCGGGTTCCCGGAGAGCGTCACGGGCGTGACCGTCGACCGGCAGTGCGGCTCGTCCCAGCAGTCGGTGCACTTCGCCGCCGCCGGGGTGATCGCCGGCCACTACGACTTCGCCATCGCCGGCGGCGTCGAGTCCATGTCCCGGGTGCCGATGGGGACGTCGCTGCTCGACAAGTCCCCCTTCGGGGATCGGTACATGGCCCGCTACGACGGCGTCTTCCCGAACCAGGGCGTCGGCGCGGAAATGATCGCCGAGCGCTGGAAGCTGTCCCGCGCCCAGTGCGACGAGTTCTCGATCGGCTCGCACGAGAAGGCGGCGACCGCCCAGGACGAGGGCCGGTTCGACGCGCAGATCGCGCCGGTCACCCTCCCCGACGGCACCGTCATCAGCAGGGACGAGGGCATCCGCCGCGGCGGCACCGTCGAGGGCCTGGGCAACCTGAAGACGGTGTTCAAGCCGGTGGACGAGGGCGGCGTCATCACCGCCGGGAACTCGTCACAGATCTCGGACGGCTCGGCCGCGCTGCTGATCACCACCAGCGAGAAGGCCGCCGAGCTGGGCCTCACCCCGCTCGCCCGGATCCACACCGCGGTGCTCGCCGGCTCCGACCCGGTCATCATGCTGACCGCGCCGATCCCGGCAACCCAGAAGGTGCTGGCTCGTTCAGGGCTGAAGCTGGACGACATCGGCGCGTTCGAGGTCAACGAGGCGTTCGCGCCGGTGCCGCTGGCCTGGCTCGCCGACATCGGCGCCGACGCGAAGGCGCTGAACCCGAACGGCGGGGCGATCGCGCTCGGCCACCCGCTCGGCGGCTCCGGCGCCCGGCTGATGACGACGCTCGTCCACCACATGCGCGACAACGGGATCCGCTACGGCCTGCAGACCATGTGCGAGGGCGGCGGCCAGGCCAACGCCACCATCCTCGAGCTGCTGTAACACTGTTTGCTGGTTCGCTCCGTCCGGGCGCGGCGCTCCGGCGCCGTGCTCGCTTCGCTCCCACGACACCTCCGCGCCGCGTCCTCCTCCGCTCACGTGCGCTCCGGCGACCTCCGCTGCGGCCCGACCACGTTCGCTTCGCTCCGTGGACGGGCCTCCGCGGAGGCGCGCCTCCGCGCCAGCTCAGTCGCGTAACACCGCAACGTCACGAATCAACCGCTCCC
>NZ_JADWYU010000312.1 GCF_016786325.1 Frankia nepalensis
GGCGGGCCGGACCTTCGCGCATCCTTGTCCACTCTCGGTCCGCTCTCGCGGGAGGCTTGGTGAATCTCGCATCTGTTCTGGTGACTGGCCTGTTCGCGGGTGGTGTGTCCTGCGCGGCGGTGCAGGGCGGTCTGCTGACCGGTCTGATCAGCCGGCAGCGGGCCGCGGCGGTGGGGGCGGCCGAGCTTGCGGGTCACGTGCCCGGCGGTGGTCGCCATTCGGCTCGCCATACCCACCGCCGGGACCCCGGGGCATCGACCCGCCCGCGGAGCGGGCCGGTGCGGGTGCGGGAAGCGGGCTGGCGTGCTCGGCTTGGCGATGACCTTGCCCCGGTCGGAGGGTTTCTGGCGGGCAAGTTCGTCTCGCACGTGCTGCTGGGGGCGTTGCTGGGCGCTGCGGGTAGCGCGGTGGAGCTCTCGCTTGACGCGCGCGTCCTGATGCAGCTCGGCGCCGGCCTGCTGATCATTGTGTTTGGACTCTCCCAGCTCGGCGTGCCGGGTTTCCGCGGCATCGTCGTCGAACCGCCGGCGTCGTGGATGCGGATCGTGCGCAGACGCGCCCGCTCCCAGGCCGCCCTGGCCCCGGCGCTGCTCGGCCTGGCCACCGTGCTCATCCCGTGTGGCGTGACGCTGTCGGTGGAGGCGCTCGCGCTCGCGTCCGGGTCCGCGCTGGCGGGCGCGGCCACGATGGGGGTGTTCGTGCTCGGCACCGGCCCGCTGTTCGCCGTTCTCGGCTACGCCGCCCGCAAGGCCGCGACCGCGTGGCGCAGCCGGCTGGCCGTGGTCACCGGGCTGATCGTGCTGGCGATGGGGCTCTACACCCTCAACGGTGGCCTGCAGCTCGCCGGTTCGCCCCTGGCCGCCGACCGGCTCGCCGAGGCCGCCGGGATCATCTCCCCGGAGCCGGTCGACACGTCCGCCGCCTCGACCGTGGACGGACAGCAGACCGTCCAGATCACGGCCGACGCCGACTCCTACAGCCCAGGCAACGTCCAGGCACAGGCAGGTGTCCCCACGACGCTGGTCGTGCACTCGGACGACGTGCGGGGCTGCATCCGGTCGTTCGTCATCCCGGACCGCGACATCGAGGAAATCCTGCCGGTCGAGGGCGACACGGCGATCGATCTGGGAGTGCTGGAACCCGGCCAGCTGCGCTACACGTGCGCCATGGGGATGTACACCGGCGTCATCACCGTCGTCTGACCACACCGTCCCTGGTCAACCAGGAGAAAGGAGCACCGAAAGTGTCCGCCACCACCCACACGTTCCGGGTCGAGGGAATGCACTGCGCAAGCTGCGCCCTGCTCATCGACGACGCCCTGGAGGACCTGCCGGGCGTACGCGGCACCCAGACCACCTTGAAGCAGGGCCGCACCACGGTCGACCTGGACCTGAGCCGGAACAGCCCCCAGGACGTGGTCAAGGTCATCGAAGAACTCGGCTACCAGGCCTCGCCACTGCCGTGACAGGCCGGGCAGGGATGCGCGACTCACAGCGCCCACCACCAGGAGGCTGGCATGACGACCATGCTGTTCCCCATGAGCGGGTGAGCCGAGCAGTGGACGGTCCACCGACCACACCGCTCGTCATCCGCCGGCCGGCACGCCACGGACAACGCGGCGGGACGCATCGCGCGAGATCACACGTGCCGCCGGGAGCGCCCGCCGCGCCGCCGCGACCGGACACCCGGCGCGGGCCCGAGCGAGTCGAGCGGCCCCGCCGCGGGCCGAGGCCGCGGGAGCCGGACATCCAGCGGGCCAGGGAAGATCCGACGCTCGGATCATGACTGACGTCGGGGCGGGCAGGATCGTGGCGGCGTTCGCCTCGCTCGGCGCCGCCGCCACGCATGTCGCGGTCGCGCCAAGCCACTTCACCAGCTGGCCGCTGTCAGGTGTGTTCTTCCTCGCGACCGCGGCCTTCCAGACAGGCTGGGCCCTCGCCGTGCTGCGGGGCGCCAGCCCACGGACGATGAAAGCGGGCCTGCTGGTCAACGCGGGCTCAATCCTGCTATGGGCCCTCAGCCGGACCGCCGGGTTCCCCGTCGGCCCCCACGCCAACACGCCCGAACAGGTCGACAGAGTCGACCTCACCACGGTGGCATTCGAGGCGATGATCTGCCTCCTTGCTCTGTGGAGCTTCCGGGCGCGGCACGCCCGCGGGTTCCGCTCCTCGTTCAGCGCGGCCGCGATGATCGGCGTCGTCGGCGCCGGGGTCACCGGCTTCACCATGCCCGCGGTCGAACTCGCCGGATCACACGGTCACAGCCACGGTCCCGAGGTGACAGACGAATCCGTTCCGCATTCCCATGGTTCCGACGAGGAGGACCCGGCGGTGCCGCACGGCGGCGAGGGTGGCACCACCAACTCGCCTCCACCAGCGGCCAATACGCCCGAACCGGGGCAATCATCCCAGCCCGCTCCTAGCCACAGCCATGCCCCGGGCACCGCGCCTCACGACGACTGAGTTCCCGGTGCTTCGGCCCGAGCTCCTCGCGCGGGTCGGCGACGCCCTCGAAAGGCGGCGTGACCTCGTACAACACGCCGCGTGGACCCGCGCTGGGCGACGCGAGCGGCGTCGCCCAGCACATTCTCCCGCCGGCGACCGCGATCCGGCACAGCAACAAGAACGCGGCACTTGGCACCCGCTCGCTGGTCACCTAAGACCTGACCGGCAGGAATCACCCGTCTGGCCTCCGCTCAGCAGGCTGGCGCGGGTACGGTGACAGGTAGCGGCTTTTTGATCGTCGTCATCCCGCTCGGCTGGCACTTCGTGCTCGCGGCGCCTCCGGTTTCACCGTCGCGCCTTTTGGTGGGGCGAGGCGGCCAGC
>NZ_JADWYU010000313.1 GCF_016786325.1 Frankia nepalensis
CCCCGGGGGCGGCGTAAAACGCCCCGTATCCCCCCGCCACCCGGGATGACCAGGCCGGCCCGTCCACGGGTGGGCCAGCGTGAGCCCCGTCCTCGAGGGCGTCGGCGCTCTGGGCGGCGGGGCGGGGCGGCGTGGGTCAGCAGGCGGGACCCGTTCGCCGACGAAGTCGCCGTTCGGCTCTGCTGGCCTGGCGAGGTCTGGCCCGGCGCGGGTGAATACCAGGTTCTGCGTGGGTCAGGTCGCGATCGAGGTCGAGGCGGTGCCGGTCGACCCGGCGCTGGCCGGGACGGTGAGGTCGTAAAGCGTGGCGCCGTCGACCGTGGTCGCGGTGAAGTTCTCCTCGACCCAGGCGGCGATGTCGGCCGCCTCCTGGCTGCCGCCGTTACCGGAACCGGAGAGGCCGCCGCCGATGAAGTAGTGAATCCGGCCGTCGGCCACATATTCCTGGAATTGGGCGAGCGTAGGTGCCGGGTCGGTGCCGTTGAAGCCGCCGATGGCCATCACCGGCACGCGCGCGGCCAACTGGTACCCGGCGGCGTTGTTCGAGCCGACGGTCGCGGCGGCCCAGGTGTAGGCGGAGCTGTTCTCCTCGAGCAACGCCACCACGTCCGCGCTCGCCTCGGGGGCGCCCAGCAGACCGCCCATGCCGCCCGGACGGCCGCCCGTGAAGCCGGAGCCGCCCTGACCGCCCGACGGCGGAGCCCCCGGCAAGCCCGGCGGGAGACCGCCGGTCCCGCCGCCCGGCCAGGAGAAGCCGCCGCCCTGGCCGGGCTGGCCCTGGCCCAGCCCAGGCTGGCCCTGACCCGGCTGCCCCTGGCCCCACGGGCCCTGGCCGGCCTGGCCCTGACCCGCCTGGCCCTGACCTTGCTGGCCCTGACCCGGCTGGCCCTGACCTTGCTGGCCCTGGCCCGCCTGGCCCTGACCGGAGAAGCCACCGGGAACGCCGCCCGGCCCGCCCCCGAGCCGGACGAACCGGCCACCGCCGAAGGTCGACGGGCCGGCGCTCGGCAGCGCGCCGGTGTGCGGCGTGTCCGCGGTCGCCAGCGCGTAGCTGGTCGGGCCGAGCAGGCAGGCGGCCAGAGACACCCCCGCGACGGTCAGGCCGGCGAGGTCCGCGCGGACGCGCCCGATGACGCGCGGCCTCGGAATCGGCCCGGCGGGAGTCCTCCGAGGCCCCGTCGGATCGGCGAGGCCCTGGGTCCCCGCCGGATCGGCGCCGGCGGAGCGCGGGGAAGCCGCCTCGGCGGACTCCGGATCGGCGCCCGCGGAGACCTCCGCCGCGACGCCCCCGACGGCGTCCGTCCGCGTGGCCTCGGCACGGTCCCCCGCCGCGCCCTCGACGCGGTCCGGCCCCGTGCCCTCGGCGCGCCGGATGAGCCAGGGCAGGCCGGCCAGCGCCACCGCCGCCGCCAGGCCGACGGCCAGCACCGTCGGGCGCAGCCACGGCTGCCAGTCCGGCGACCGCCCGAGCAGCTTCGCGCACCAGATGACCGTGCCTCCGGTGACCACGGCGAGCGTGCCCGCCGCGGCCGGTTCGCGGCGCCGCTCCCACAGCGTCACGGCTCCCATCCCGACCAGCGCGCCGATCGCCGGCGCGAGCGCGACCGTGTAGTACGCGTGGAAGATGCCCTGCATCTGGCTGAACACGGCGCCGGTGACGACCAGCCAGCCGCCCCACACCAGGAAGGCCGCCCGGGCCCGGTCCGTCCGCGCCGCGCGGCGCGTCACCCACAGCCCGGCGACCAGCAGCGCGAGCGCGGCCGGCAGCAGCCACGCGACCTGGCCGCCGATCTCGGCGTTGAACAGCCGGCCCCAGCCGGTCTCACCCCAGCCGCCGCCGTTCGCCGGCGGGCCGAACACCTGGCCGGCCCCGCCGGGCCGGCCGCCGGCCCCACCGCCGCCGACGCTGCCCACCTCGTCACCGGTCAGCCGGCCGAAGCCGTTGTAGCCGAGGGTGAGCTCGAGCAGGCTGTTGTGCTGCGAGCCGCCGATGTAGGGACGGGCCGAGGCCGGCACCAGCTCGACGACCGCGATGTACCACCCGGCCGACGCCACCAGCGCGAGGCCCGCGAGCAGCACGTGGCGCACCCGCCGGCCGAGCCCGGTCGGCGCCACCACCAGGTAGACCAGCGCGAGCACCGGCACGATCAGGAACGCCTGCATCATCTTGGTCAGGAAGGCGAACCCGACGAGCACCCCGGCCAGCGCCAGCCAGCGGCCGCTTGCCCCCTCGACGGCGCGCAGCGCCGCGTAGGCCGCGCCGACGAGCAGCAGCACCAGTACCGCGTCCGGGTTGTTGAACCGGAACATCAGCACGGCGACCGGCGTGGTCGCGAGCACGAGCCCGGCGAGCAGGCCGGCGGCCGGGCTGAACGCCCGCCGGACGGCGGCGTGGAGCAGCCCTACCGAGGCGACCCCGGCGAGCGCCTCCGGCACCAGGATGCTCCACGAGCTCACCCCGAAGATCCGCGCGGACAGGCCCATCACCCACATGGCGACCGGCGGCTTGTCCACGGTGATCGAGTTCCCCGCGTCCGAGGACCCGTAGAACAGCGCCTTCCAGCTCTCGGAGCCGGCCTGCGCCGCCGCCGAGTAGAAGGCGTTCGCCCACCCGGACCGGCCGAGTCCCCAGAGGTAGAGCACCGCGGTCGCGGCGAGCAGCGCGAGCAGCGCCGGCCGCGCCCAGCGGGGGTCGTCGGCCGGCCCCAGCGCCACCCGCGCGGCGGGGCCCCGCCCCCCCGCGCGGCCCCCCC
This sequence comes from Frankia nepalensis, assembly GCF_016786325.1. Taxonomy (GTDB): domain Bacteria; phylum Actinomycetota; class Actinomycetes; order Frankiales; family Frankiaceae; genus Pseudofrankia; species Pseudofrankia nepalensis. The sequence goes on from NZ_JADWYU010000313.1 coordinate 2,754, forward strand.
CCGGCCCCCCCGGGGCCCCGCCGCGGGCCCC
>NZ_JADWYU010000314.1 GCF_016786325.1 Frankia nepalensis
CGACCTGCCACCCGCAACCACCGGGAACCCTCAGCACGGCCCACTGGCCGCTACCAAGCAAACTTGCCGTCGCCCTGCGCGACCATCGCGTTCGGGGGCGCGCGAAGATCCTTGCCGGTGGCATGAGTGAGCTCCTTGTGAGGCGAGATGAGAGGCCGGGTGTAAATGTGGCACACCGGCCCGGCGCGACCAGAGAAGAAAGTCTGGTCAAGTATTCAGATGGCCGCGGTGTGGCCCGAAAAACGGACCACCTGTACTCCCCGTGTGGATTCCGCCGAGTTTAGCTGCCCTCTGATCCGAAACATCCAGCACCGACCTGCGTTGGCTATTCGGCGGAAGGGCGGTGCGGGAAGGTGGCGCCGAACCCAATACAGGGGAGACGAAATGAAGACGCGGTATCATTCGGTGTCTGGCAGTCGGACGGACCTCTTTTCTAGTCGCGATTCGCGGTATTCCGGGATACGCGATTGCGTCGTAACTCCGCGGCAGCCCGTCGGGATGGGGTCAGGCGCACGCAAGACTCGGGGATGGCATGCCGACCACCCTGTCGACCGGTCGATCCCGTGTCAATCATGCCGATGCAGTATTTGCATCTACTACCCTCGCAGTAGGCCACCATCCTCTTGGGTACTCCGGGCGCTGGCCTGGGCCGGGCTAGGTGTAGAATCAGCCGTTCGGAACGAGGCGGCGGACATACATCGGAAACGCCATTAGGTGATCATGTGACGTACATCGCGATCCGTGCGCCAGCAAGCGAGTAGTGCCGCGCGGCCAACCACATCCACACGTGTGCGCCCAACGCCAACCATCGCCTGGAGTAGACCGACGATCTATTCCCATCGTCGTCGTCCGTGCGCCGCCACGACAGCGGTCGCACGAGTGACCTTTGGCCTCTTCTCGTTGGAAGGTCGGTCGCGGATAGAGCCCTATGCCGGTCGTGTCGCGCCCTGGATCACCGTCGTGGCAGCGGCCACCGTCCGCCTCGCGCTACCGCGGGTCCGAACTGATTCCCGCCGGGGACCGCCGGCGAACCAGACCATAAACCTGAGGAGGGGTGCCGAACCCGATGACTATCCGCGTCATGCTCGCCGACGACCAAGCCCTGCTTCGGGAGACCTTTCGAATGCTTATCGACTCATGCGACGACATGAAGGTCGTAGCCGAGGCCGCCGACGGGCGGCAGGCAGTCGAGCTCGCCCGAGGCCACCGTCCAGACGTCGTGATAATGGATATTCGTATGCCGGGCACCGACGGATTGGCCGCCACCGCCTCCCTCTGCGCTCAGCGGGAGCTCACTGGAACGCGGGTGATTATCCTGACCACGTTCGAGACTGACGAGTACGTTGCGCGGGCCATCTGGGCCGGGGCGAGTGGCTTCCTCGGAAAGGACATCGGCGCAAGCGACCTGCTCACCGCGATCCGCACCGTTGCCGCCGGCAACGCGCTTCTTTCGCCGAACGCCACTCGTGCCCTCATCGCTCGCTTTCTCGCCACGCCCGAACTGGACGCCAACAACCGGCTGGCATCTCCGGATCAGCTTGCCGTACTCACCATACGAGAGCGGGAGGCGATGGCCTTGGCAGCTGGTGGCCACTCCAACGAAGAGATCGCCGCCCGCTTAGTCATCAGCCCACTGACTGTACGCACCCACCTCCACCACGCGATGGCGAAGCTCAACGTCCGGGACCGCGCCCAGTTGGTCGTCATCGCATATCAGAGCGGCTTGGTGCAGGCGACGCCGCGGCACTGAGTGAGGGCGGGCCGCCTACCCCTCCGGGGCGGTCACAGCCGGACGCGCGGCCACCGTATGTCTGTTGTTGTGAAAGCCTCTCGCCGGAATCGCGAAACGTCTCCTCGATGTCACGGATCGTCGCGTTCGCCGAGTAGTCAGACGATCGCGCCCTATACACCGCGTTTGCGGGCACCGCGACAGGTACCTACCTTGACAAAATCGACGAGGCAGACTATTCCTGTACTGGAAAGGAGGCTACGCATTGCCTACTGCTCTGATCGTCATGGATCTCCAAACTGGCGTAGTGGATGGACTCACCGATGATCACGGTGTTGCTCTTCTTGGCCGTGTGGCTAAGGCGGTGGCCGCCGCCAGAGACCACCGGATCCCTGTCATCTATGTGCGGCTCGCCTTCCGCGTCGGCACCCCAGATATCAGTGCACGAAACCGTGCCTTCTCGGCGTTGATAGGCCGAGGAGGGTTCGGAGACGACGATCTCGCGACCCAGATCTGCGAGATGGTGGCACCGGTAGAGCAAGATGTGGTAGTGGTGAAAAAGCGCGTGAGCGCGTTCACCGGGAGCGACCTGGACGTCGTCCTACGGTCCATGGGAATCACACACGTTGTTCTTGCTGGAATCCTGACCAGTGGAGTCGTGCTGTTCACGCTCACCCAGGCCGCGGACCTGGACTACGCGGTGACGGTGCTTTCGGACGGGTGTTCCGACAGGGACGATGAGGTTCATCGCGTGCTGTGCGAAAAGGTATTTCCGTCGCGGGCTGAAGTCGTGAGTGTTGGCGAATGGATCGCTTCGCTCAACTGACTTATCTGGCCGTGGCACGGCCTGGCGGAGCGCTCAGAGCCTGTCCTGAATCTTGACGGGGTTTAGCTGTCGGTGGTCGTTCGTGGTGCCCAGCGGGCGACGGGCTTGC
>NZ_JADWYU010000196.1 GCF_016786325.1 Frankia nepalensis
GTCCCGGCCGGCCGCCTCGGCGGCGCGGCCGGGCCCGCCGGCCGCTGGCCAGCTCGCGGCGCCGGCTGCGGATCGGCGTCGTCGTGATGACCGTGATGCTGCTGGCGCTGGCGGGCCGGCTGACCCAGCTGCAGGGGTTCGCCGCGGGGACCTACGCCGCGCAGGCCGAGCAGCAGCGGATGCAGGAGATCACGCTGCCGGCGGTCCGTGGCAAGATCACTGACCGGTACGGCGCCACGCTCGCCCAGGACGTCGAAGCCAGGGCGGTCTACGCGGACCCGAGCAAGGTCACCAATCCCGCCGCCACGGCGGCGAAGCTCAGCCCGCTGGTGGCCGTGCCGGCGGCCGACCTCGAGAAGAAGCTGACCCGCGACCGGAGCCTGCTGTTCGTCTACCTCGCGCGGGGCCTGGACCCCGAGGTCGGCGACAAGGTGCGCAAGCTCGGCCTCGTCGGCGTCCACGTGCTCGACGAACGCCGCCGGGTCTACCCGAACGGCACGGTCGCCGCGAACCTCGTCGGCTACACCCGTTTCGGCGAGGACGACCTGCTGGAGGGCAACGGCGGGCTCGAGATGGCCTACGACGCCACGCTGCGCGGGCAGGAGGGCACCCGCCGGCTGGAGACCGACCCGGCCGGCCGGGAGATCCCGTCCGCGGGCAGCAGCGAGAAGGCCCCCCTGGAGGGCTCCGACCTGCGGCTCACCCTGGACACGGACATCCAGTGGAACGCGCAGATGGCGCTCGCCGAGGGCGTGCGGGAGACCGAGGCCGCGGCCGGCACCATAGTGATCATGGATCCGCGCACCGGGGACATCCTCGCGATGGCCGACGCGCCGGAGTTCGACCCGAACGACGTCGCGCACGCCAACCCGGAGGCGCTCGGCAACCGCGCCACCGGTCAGGCGTTCGAGCCCGGCAGCGTGAACAAGGTCATCCCCATGGCCGCCGCCCTCGAACGCGGACTGATCACCCCGCAGACCCCGGTGACGGTGCCGCCCAGCATCCGCCGCGGCGGCTACGGCATCTCCGACGCGGAGACGCACGGCACGCTCCAGCTCACCGCCACCGGGGTGCTCGCCCACTCCAGCAACATCGGCACCGTGCTGATCTCCGAGAAGGTCGGTGCCGCGGGCCTGGAGGCGACGATGCGCGCCTTCGGGCTGGGTCAGCCCACCGGGCTCGGCTTCCCCGGCGAGGCCGGCGGGCAGCTGGCCAAGTCCGCCGACTGGTCCGCGTCGCAGGCCGCCACGATCGCGTACGGCCAGGGAACCACCGCGACCGCGCTCCAGCTGGCCTCGGTGTACGCGACCATCGCGAACGGCGGGGTGCGGATGACGCCGCGGCTCGTCGACGCCGTCGGCACGAGCGACGGCGAGATGGTGACGACCTCCCGGCAGCCCGGTACCCGGGTCGTGTCGGAGCGGACGGCGCGGACGCTGTCCGACATGCTCGAGCAGGTCACCACGTCGAGCGGCACGGCGCCGGTGGCCGCGGTGCCCGGCTACCGGGTCGCGGGCAAGACCGGCACCGCCTACCAGGTCGACCCGACCTGCGGCTGCTACTACGGGTCGGACGGCATGCGGTACGTGTCGTCGTTCATCGGGTTCGCCCCCGCCGACAACCCGCGGGTGGTGGTCGCGGTCGTCCTGGACAACGCGAAGAAGCAGTACTTCGGAGGCCTGGCCGCGGCGCCCGTCTTCAAGAAGGTGCTGACCTTCACCCTCGCGACGCTGGGCGTCCCGCCGGCCGGTTCCGCGCGCCCTGAGCTCCCGCTCGTCCAGCCGGGCGCCGCCCCCGACGGCGAGCAGGCCGGCGGCACGGTGCCCACCGCCCCGGGCGGCCAGCCCACCGGGGAGCAGGCCAGCCCACCGACGACCGCGACAGACCGGGCGCCGGACGCGGCACCGGACAGCGGGTGACCCGCGCCCGCCCGCCGGCTCGCCGGGCCGGCGGCGGCCACGGCCGGCTGTGGCCGCCCGTCCCGGGGCGCGGCCGGCCGACCGGCACGGACAGGTGTGACATTTCCCGCGCCTTCCTGACAGGTCGCGGTCCCGTGGAACGACACCCTGAGCAGGCGTGAGGGCGTGACCGGTGCCCTACTAAGGTCGACGGCGTGACCCCTCCGGCACCCCGACCGGCCCACCCGCCGGCGCGGACCCTCACCGAGCTGCGCGGCCTGCTCGCCGGGCTCGGCAGCCTCCCGCCGACCGCCGAACCGGCCGTCGGCGCCGCCGGCCCGCCCGCCACGCGTGGTGAGGTCGTACTGCGCGGCGTCACCCACGACTCCCGCGCGGTCCGGCCCGGTGACCTGTACGCCGCGCTGCCCGGGGCCCACGCGCACGGCGCCGACTTCGCGACCGCCGCGGCCGCGGCCGGCGCCGCCGCGGTGCTGACCGACGCCGCCGGTGCCGCCGCGCTCGCCGGCCGGCTGGACGCGCCCGTGCTCGCGACCACGAACCCGCGCCGCGACCTCGCCCAGATCGCCGACTGGCTCTACGACCAGCCGTCGCGCAAGCTCACCCTGCTGGGCGTCACCGGTACGAACGGCAAGACCACCTCGGCCTTCCTCGTCGACGCGGGCCTGCGGGCCGCCGGGCACCGCACCGGCCTGCTCGGCACCGTCGAGACCCGGATCGGCGACGAGCGCCTCTCCTCGGCGCGGACCACGCCGGAGTCCGCCGACCTGCAGGCGCTGTTCGCGGTGATGGTCGAGCGCGGGGTCACCGCCGCCACGATGGAGGTCTCCAGCCACGCGCTCGCCCAGCACCGCGTCGACGGCCTGCGGTTCGCCGGCGCGCTGTTCACCAACCTGAGCCAGGACCACCTCGACTACCACCCGACGATGCGGGACTACTTCGAGGCCAAGGCGACGCTGTTCGAACCGGCGCGCAGCGCGGTCTCGGTGATCGGCGTCGACCCGGCCTCCGGCGACTGGGGGCGCAGGCTCGCCGACCGCGTCCCGGGAGCGCTCACCTTCGCGCCCGCGCCGCCGGCCGACTGGTGGGCCGAAGACCTGGTCGTCAGCGAGCGGGGCAGCACGTTCACCGCGCGGGGGCCCCGGGGTTCCGCGCAGGTCGGCGCGGGCGAAACGGATCCGGGAGGTCCGGGGCTCGCCGTGCCGGTCCGGGTCGGGCTGCCGGGGCGGTTCAACGTCGTCAACGCGCTCGGCGCGCTCGCGCTGCTGGTCGCCGCCGGCGTGCCCGCCGAGGCCGCGGCGGAGGGGATCGGCGAGCTCACCGGCGTCCCCGGGCGGATGGAGCGGGTCGAGGCCGGCCAGCCCTACCTCGCGCTCGTCGACTACGCGCACACCCCGGACGCGGTGGAGACCGTGCTCGGCTCCGTGCGGGGCCTCGTCGAGGGCCGGCTCATCGTCGTGCTCGGCTGCGGGGGGGACCGGGACAGGGCCAAACGCCCGCTCATGGGCGCCGCGGCGGCCCGGCTGGCGGACCTCGCGTTCTTCACGAACGACAACCCGCGCTCCGAGGACCCGGCGGAGATCCTCGTCCAGATGACGGCCGGGGTCGCCAGGGCCGGCACGTCGGCGGCGAAGGTGACGGTCATCCAGGACCGCGCGGAGGCGATCGCGGCGGCGGTCGCCGAGGCCGGCCCCGGCGACGCGGTCGTCGTCGCCGGCAAGGGCCACGAGCGTGGCCAGGAGCAGGACGGGGTGGTGACTGCGTTCGACGACCGGGAGGCGCTGGCCGCGGCCATCGCCAGCGCGCTGGCCGCCGGGCCGGCGGCGCCCGCGGGTGGCCGCCCGTCGCCCGCGGGCGGTCAGGCGGCGGGCCGATGATCCCGCTGACCCTGGCCGAGGTGGCCGGAGCCACCGACGGCCGGCTGGGCGGTGGCGCCGACCCGGCGGCGTTGGTCACCTCCGTCGTCGTCGACTCCCGGCTGGTCCGGCCGGGCTCGCTGTTCGTCGCGCTGCCGGGTGCCCGGGCCGACGGCCATGACTTCGCCGCCTCCGCGGTCGCCGCCGGGGCGGTCGCGGTGCTCGCCGCCCGGCCGGTCGACGTGCCGGCCGTGCTGGTGGCCGACCCCGCCCTCGGGCTGGTGAGGCTCGCCGGGCACGCGCGGACGCTCGCGAAGGCCACGGTGCTGGCGGTCACCGGCTCCTCCGGCAAGACCACCACCAAGGACCTGCTCGCCGACCTGCTCGGCACCCTCGGCCCGACGATCGCGCCTCCCGGCTCGTTCAACAACGAGATCGGGCTGCCGTTGACGCTGCTGCGCCTGGAGGCGGACACCGAGTACGCGGCGCTGGAGATGGGCGCCCGAGGCCTCGGCCACATCGCGACGCTGTGCGCGATCGCCAGGCCCCACGTCGGCCTCGTGCTCAACGTCGGCTCCGCGCACGTCGGCGAGTACGCCGACGGGCGGGCCGGGATCGCCGCGGCCAAGGGCGAGCTCGCCGAGGCCGCCAGTGACGTCGCGGTGCTCAACGCCGACGACGAGCTGGTCGCCGGGATGCGCCCGCGGGCCGCCGGCCGGGTGGTGACGTTCGGGACCGCTCCGGGCGCCGACGTGCGCGCCGAGCGGGTCGAGATCGACCACGCCGGCCGGGCGTCGTTCGACCTGGTCGCCGGCGGCGAGCGGCACCGGGTGGCGCTGGCGCTGGTCGGCGCGCACCAGGTCTCCAACGCGCTCGCCGCCGCGGCCGCCGCCTGGGCCGTCGGGATGGCGCCCGCCGCCGCGGCGACGGCGCTGGCCGCGGCCCGGCCGCGCAGCCGCTGGCGGATGGAGGTGACCACGACCGCCGGTGGGCTCGTCGTCGTCAACGACGCCTACAACGCCAACCCGGAGTCGATGCGCGCCGCGCTGCGCGCGCTCGCCGACCTGGGCCGGGCACCCGCCGAGCCGGCGCTCGGCCGGGCGGACGGGCCGGTGACCGGGGCGGGCCGACGGCGGACGTGGGCCGTGCTCGGCCCGATGGCCGAGCTCGGCGCCGCCGCCGACGGCGAGCACGCCGAGCTCGGTGCCTTCGCGGCCGGGCTCGGGATCGACCGGGTGGTGGTCGTCGCCGAGGCGGCCCGGCCGCTCGCCGCCGCGGCCGAGGCGGCCGGGACGCGGGTCGACTGGGTCGCCGACGTCGACGCGGCGGTCGCGCTGCTCGCCGACGCCACGCCGGGCGCCGGAGACGTCGTGCTGGTCAAGGCCAGCCGGTCGTACGGCCTGGAACGGGTCGCGCGGGCACTCACCGAGGCCGCGGGATCTGGCGGGCCCGGGGCCGGCGAGGCCGGCGCCGGGGCTGGAAGGAACGCACAGACGGCGGAACCAACGCCGTGATCGAGGGGACGTGGGAAAAGTTGTTTAGCAGGGCCCGCGGGCCAGAGAAGGTGCCGGCGGTCACGAGGCCAGCCGACCGGGGCGGCCACGGGTGAGAGGTGTTCTCGTCGCGGCTTCGGTCGCGTTGGTCGTGTCGCTGCTGGGCACGCCCTGGGTCATCAAGCTGTTCCGCCGGCAGGGTTATGGCCAGGAGATCCGCGAGGACGGGCCGTCGACCCACCTGAAGAAGCGCGGGACGCCGACCATGGGCGGCACCGTCATCGTCATCGCCACCCTGGTTGGCTACTTCATCGCCCACCTGGCCACCGGCGCGGGGTTCACCGCGTCCGGCCTCCTGGTGATCATGGTGATGGCCGGGCTCGGTGTCGTCGGTTTCCTCGACGACTACATCAAGATCCGCAAGCAGCGCAGCCTCGGCCTGACCGCGCGGATGAAGTTCGCCGGCCAGGCAGCCGTCGCGCTCGCGTTCGGCCTGCTGGCCGTGCGGTTCAAGAACTCCGACGGGCTGCTGCCCGGGTCCACCTTCATCTCGGTCGTCCGGGACACCGAGATCTCGGTCGGGATCATCGGTTTCCCGCTGCTCGCCTGGATGATCATCGCGGCGACCTCGAACGCGGTGAACCTGACCGACGGCCTCGACGGCCTCGCCGCCGGGACCTCGGCGATGGTGTTCGGCGCCTACGTGGTGATCTCGTTCTGGCAGTTCGGCAACCTGTGTTCGGCCGGGCTCGAGCCGGGGTGCTACTCCGTGCGCGATCCGCTGGACGTGGCGCTGGTGGCGGCGGCGGCGATGGGGGCCTGTTTCGGGTTCCTGTGGTGGAACGCCAGTCCGGCGAAGATCTTCATGGGGGACACCGGCTCGCTCGCCCTCGGCGGCGCGTTCGCGGCCATCGCCATCGTCAGCCGCACCGAGCTGCTGCTGTTCGTGCTCGGCGGGCTCTTCGTCATCGAGACGGTGTCGGTCATCCTGCAGGTCGCCGGCTTCAAGCTGACCAAGAAGCGGATCTTCAACATGGCGCCGATCCATCACCATTTCGAGCTCGCCGAGTGGCCGGAGACGACGGTCATCATCCGGTTCTGGATCGTCTCCGGCCTCGCGGTCGCGTTCGGGCTCGGCCTGTTCTACGCGGAGTTCCTCTCCCATGGCGGCCATCTGTGACCGCCGCTGACGTACCGACCGGCGTCGGCGTCACCGGCGTCGACGACGTCAAGGGCGTCCCGGTGACGGTCGTCGGCGTCGGGGTCTCCGGCGCCGCGGCCGCGCTCGCGCTCGTCGAGCTCGGCGCCCAGGTGCACGCCGTCGACGCCGGGGACGGCGAGCAGGCCCGCGCCGCCGCGGCCGAGCTGCGCGCCGCCGGCGCGCGGGTCACCCTCGGCGGGCTGCCGGCCGAGCCCGGCGCGGCCCGGCTGGTGGTCACCTCGCCCGGCGTCCCGCCGGGCACGCCGCTGCTCGCCGCGGCCCGCGCCGCGGGGATACCGGTCTGGGGGGAGGTCGAGCTCGGCTGGCGGATCCGGCCGGGCGCCCGCTGGCTCGCCGTCACCGGGACGAACGGCAAGACCACGACCACCGAGATGCTCGGCGCGATCCTCGCCGCGGACGGCCGGCGGTCCACGACCGCCGGCAACATCGGCACCCCGGTCGTCACCGCCGCGCTGGCCGAGCCGCCCTACGACACGCTCGCCGTGGAACTGTCCAGCTTCCAGCTGCACTACACCGACACGGCCGCCCCGATCGCCGCCGCGGTCCTCAACGTGGCGCCTGACCACCTCGACTGGCACGGCGGCCCGGACGGCTACGCGGCCGACAAGGCCCGGATCTGGCGGCACCCGGGCACCATCGCCGTCGGTAACGCCGACGACCCGGTCAGCGCGGCGCTGCTCGCCCGCGCGCCGGGCCGGCGGGTCACCTTCGGGCTGGACCCGGCCACCGCGGACGTGACGGTCGTCGACGGCGAGCTGGTCGACCGGGCCTTCGACGGCGGGCCGCTGCTCGCCGTCGCCGACCTGCTCGCGGGTGGCCCGGCCGATCCCGCTGGCGGGCCGCCCGCGGGGGGGAGGCCTCCCGGAGCTCGGGCGCCCTCCGCGGGCGGCGCCGCGGGACCCGGGCGCCACCTGATCGCGAACGCGCTCGCCGCGGCGGCGCTCGCGCGCGCCGACGGGGTCGCGCCCGCCGCCATCGCCGAGGCGCTCGCCGCCTACCGGCCGGGGGCGCACCGCGACGCCCATGTCGTCACCGTCGACGGCGTGCGCTACGTCGACGACAGCAAGGCGACCAACCCGCACGCGGCCCTCGCGTCGCTGACCGCCTACCCGTCGGTGGTGTGGATCGCCGGCGGGCTGAACAAGGGGCTCGCCTTCGACGAACTGGTCGCGGCGGCCCGCGACCGGCTGCGCGCGGTGGTCCTGATCGGGCGGTGCGCGGACGAGATCGAGGCGGCTCTCGCCCGACACGCCCCCGATGTCCCCGTGGAACGGGCCGCTGGCATGGACGATGCGGTGGAGGCCGCGGCGAGGCTCGCCCGGGCGGGCGACACGGTACTGCTCGCGCCCGCCGCCGCCTCGATGGACATGTTCCGCGACTATGCCGAGCGTGGCGATCTGTTCGCCGCGGCGGCGAGTCGTCGGGGGAGCGACGTCTCCCCGGGTGGGCAGAGTCGAGGAGGCTAGCGGCACCGTGCGCGAGGCGCCGAGCACGAGATCGGGAGGCGGGGCCGGCTCCGGCCTCGGTCCGGCGTCCGGTCAGCGGGCCCGCGCCCGGACCGCCGAGGCCGGCCGAGCCGGCGCTGCCGGCCGGATCCGCGCTGAGGACGCGGTCCCGCCCGTGGGCGGCGCGGATCTTTCGAACCAGCCTCGCGGAACCGGCGGGAACCCCGGGCGCCGCCAGACCGGGAGAAACCCCGCGCCCGCGCGCCGGGAACGCTCGGCGCCGTCCCGGGAACCGGCCAGGCCCGCCGCCGGGCGGGACAGGGCCGCGCCGGCGCGCGAGGGCCGCCGGCCGAGGCCCGTGACGCTGCGTGACGCGATGGCGCCCGCGGTGGGGGCTCCCACGATCGGCAAGACGTCCGGGGCGGCTTCCTCGGCGGCGGCTTCTTCGAGGGCCGCGGAGCCGGGGCGGCGCCCGGCCCGGGCCGGGCAGCGCCGCGCCGTGCTGCGGGCGGTCCCCGACACGCCGGGTGTCCCGTTCGCCAAGCTGCCGCTGCTGGAGCGGCCGCTGGCGTCCTACTACCTGCTCGGCTCGTCGGCGGGCCTGCTGCTGCTGCTCGGCCTGGTGATGGTGCTCTCGGCGTCCAACGTGCGCTCGTTCGCCGACTTCGGCTCGTCCTACACGGTCTTCCTGCGGCAGGCCACCTGGATGGGCATCGGCCTGCCGATCCTGCTCGTCGCGAGCCGCACGCCGGTTCGGCTGTTCCGCCGGGCCGCCTACCCGCTGCTCGCCGTGACGCTGCTGATGCTCCTGCTCGTGCTCTCGCCGTTGGGCGTGTCGTCCAACGGTGCCCAGCGCTGGGTGGGCTTCGGGCCGCTCACGCTGCAGCCCAGCGAGCTGGCGAAGCTCGCGCTCGTGCTGTGGTCGGCGGACCTGCTCACCCGCAAGCGCCGCCTCCTCGGCGACTGGAAGCACCTGATCATCCCGATCGTGCCGGTGACGGTGTTCGTCGGCGGCCTGATCATGCTGCAGCCCGACATGGGTACCACGATCATCGCCTTCTCGGTGCTGTTCGTCGCGCTGTGGGTGGTGGGCACCCCGGGGCGGGTGTACGGCGCCCTGCTCGGGGTGATCGCGCTCGTCGCCACGGTGCTGGCGGTGATCGAGCCCTACCGGCTCGCGCGGCTGCTGTCCTACCGCGATCCGTTCGACGACGCCCAGGGCAGCGGCTGGCAGGCCGTGCACGGGATCTACGCGCTCGCCTCGGGTGGCTGGTGGGGAGAGGGTCTCGGGGCGTCCCGGGAGAAGTGGCCCGACCTGCTGCCCGCGCCCTACACCGACTTCATCCTCGCCATCCTCGGCGAGGAGCTGGGGCTGCTCGGGTGCCTGGTGGTGGTGACCCTGTTCGGCGTCTTCGGCTACGCCGGGCTGCGGGTGGCGCACCGCACGGACAACCACTTCGTCCGGCTGGCCGCCGCCGCGTCCACCGGCTGGATCCTCGCCCAGGCCGTGGTCAACATGGGCGCGGTCGTCGGCCTGCTGCCGATCACCGGCATCCCGCTGCCGCTGGTCTCGTTCGGCGGCTCGTCGCTGGTCCCGACCATGTTCTCGATCGGCATGCTGCTCGCGTTCGCCCGTTCGGAGCCGGCGGCGGCCCGGCTGCTGGCGGAGCGCGCCGAGGCGCGCAAGGCGGCCCGCCGCGCGCGGCGCGGGCGACGCGGCGCGGATGGCGCCGCCGGGCCGAAGCGGGCCCGCTTCTCCATCCACCGCGCGGGCCGGAGCGGTCCCGGCCCGCGCGCCGGCGGCTCGGGTCGCGCCGCCTCGGGCCGTGCGACCTCGGGCCGCGTGACGTCGGATCGCGCGCCCTCGGGCCGCGCTACGTCGGATCGCGCGACGCCGAGCCGTGCGGCGTCGGACCGCGCGGCGTCGAAGCGCGCGACCTCGGGCCGCCGTGACGCGGACGAGCGCGGCCCGCGCGGCGGCCGGGACCAGAGCGGCCGGGACCAGAAAGGCGGCACGGCGGGCCGAGCGCGTCCCCACGGCAGGGAGCCGGGCGACCGCGCCGAAACGGGGGCTGAGCCCGGGCCGGCGCGCGCCCGCCCGCGGGCCCGGCCTCGCGCCGGTGAGGGAGGCGCCCGGGAGGCCCGAGCCGCCCGTGGGGGCGCGGGCCGCCAGGGCACGGCGCGCCAGGCCGGAGCCGCCAGGGACACGGGTGGCGCGGCTCGCGGCCGGCGGAGCCCGGAGCCCGGGCCCTACCACCGTCCGCGCTCCGGACCGGACGGCCCGCCCGCGGCCGGCTGAGGCCGCGCGGCGGCGCTTCTCGGACCCTTCGGGCGATCATGGACCGGCCGGTGGCGGGCGGCGGCCGATGTGCCATCGTGGATTCGATGCTGAAGAGTGTGCTGCTCGCCGGCGGCGGAACGGCCGGCCACGTCGAACCCGCCCTCGCGGTCGCTGACGCCTTGCGCGCGGCGGAACCGCGGGTCCGGCTGACCATGCTCGGCACCGCGACGGGCCTGGAGGCCCGCCTGGTGCCCGCGCGCGGCTACGAGCTGGCGACCATTCCGAAGGTGCCGCTGCCCCGGCGTCCCACACCGGCGCTGCTGACCGTCCCCGGCAGGCTCGCCGGCGCGGTGAACGCCGCCGCCGACGCGATCGTCCAGGCCCGCGCGGACGTCGTCGTCGGCTTCGGCGCCTACGTGGCGGTGGCGGCCTACCTCGCGGCCCGCCGCAAGGGGGTGCCGATCGTGGTGCACGAGGCGAACCCGCTGCCGGGGTTCGCCAACCGGCTTGGCTCCCGGTTCACCTCGTATGTCGCCACGTCCTACCCGAGCACGCCGCTGCGTGGCGCCCGGCTCACCGGCATCCCGCTGCGCGCGGAGATCCTCACCCTCGACCGCTCGCCGGCGGCGGCCCGCGCGGCCCGGCAGCGTTACGGGCTCGATCCGCATCGCCCGACGCTGCTGGTCTTCGGCGGTTCGCAGGGCGCTCGCTCGCTGAACACCACGATGACGCGGGCGGCCCACGCGCTGACCCGGTCCGGCGTCCAGGTGCTGCACGCCACCGGCCCGAAGAACATCGACGACGTGATGGCTGACCTGCCGGCCGGCCTGCCTGCGCCCTACCAGGTCCTGCCCTATCTCGACCACATCCCGTCGGCCTACGCCGCCGCCGACATGGTGTTGTGCCGCTCCGGCGCGATGACCTGCGCCGAGCTCGCCGCCGTCGGGCTGCCGGCGGCCTACGTCCCGCTGCCGCACGGCAACGGCGAGCAGCGCCGCAACGCGTTGCCGACGGTCGAGGCCGGCGGTGGCCTGCTCGTCGAGGACGCGAACCTCTCCGCGGACTGGATCATGGCCGAGGTGCTGCCGGTGCTCGCCACGCCCGAGCGGCTGGCGAAGATGAGCGCCGCCTGCGCCGGCACCGGTCACCCCGGGGCGGCCCAGGCGATCGTCGCGATGATCCGTGAGGCGGAGGCGTCCCGCAAGCGCTCCGGCGGCCGGCACGCCGCCCACTGAGGCGGGCCGGCGCGCCGTCCGCTGACGCTCGCGAACCGCCCTGCCCTGCCCCGCCCTGCCCTGCCCCGCCCCGGCCGTCAGCCGGCCGGGGTGAGCAGGGCGAGCAGGTCGGGGCCCAGCTCGGTGATCGTGCCGGCGCCGAGGGTCAGCAGCAGGACGTCGTGGCCGGCCAGGTCGGCCACGAGCCGCTCGGGCAGCTCCGTCCAGCCGACGTAGCTCGTCTCGGACGGTGTGCGTACCCGCTTGGCGAGGTCGGCGGCGTGCAGGCCCAGGTCGTCGCGTTCCCGGGCGGCGTAGATGTCGGTGACGTAGAGCCGGTCGGCGTCGCCGAACGCGACGGCGAAGTCGTCGAGCAGCGCGGCCAGCCGGCTGTAGGTGTGCGGCTGCAGGACCGCCCAGACCTGCCGGCCGGCGGCCCGCTGGCGGGCGGCGGCGAGCGTCGCGCGGATCTCGGTCGGATGGTGGGCGTAGTCGTCGACCACCTCGACGGCACCTGTTCCGGGCAGCTTCGCCGACCCGAGTCGCTGGAACCGGCGGGCCGCGCCCGCGTAGCCGGCGAGCGCCGTGAGGCTCGTCTCGACGGGCACGCCGAGCTCGCTGGCGGCGGCCAGCGCCGCCAGCGCGTTGAGCACGGTGTGCCGGCCTGGCAGCGCGAGGCGCAGCGTGCCGACGGGCTCGCCGTCGCGCAGCACGCGCGTGCTGGTCACGACCGCCGGCCCGCCCTCCCCGGAGGGGCCGGCGGCCGTGGGGTTGACGGCGGTGACGTCGACCGCGCGCCAGGCGAGGCCGTCGCCGAAGCCGTAGCGCACGACCCGCGGGCCGCCGCCCTGGTGCTCGGCGAGCGTGCCGAGCACGGCCGCCACCCCGGGATCGTCACCGCAGGCCAGCAACGTGCCGCCGGGGCGGATGCGGCCGGCGAACGCGGTGAAGACGGCGCGTACCGCCTCCTCGTCCGGGAAGAGGTCCGGGTGCTCCCACTCGACGTTCGTGATGATGGCCAGCGCTGGGTCGAGCCCGCCGAAGGCGCCGCCGTACTCGTCGGCCTCCAGCACGAACAGGTCACCGCCGCCGACCAGCGCGCCGCCGCCCAGCTGGGGCACCTCGCCGCCGATGACCGCCGTCGGGTCGAGGCCCGCGGCGCGCAGGACCACGGTGAGCATCGCCGAGGTGGTCGTCTTGCCATGTGACCCCGCGACGGCGACGAGCCGGTAGCCGGTGGTCAGCTCGGGCAGCCAGTCCGAGCGGCGGCGCACCGGGATGCCGAGCGCCCGGGCGGCGGCCACCTCCGGATGGTCGTCGCCCAGCGCGCTGGAGGCGACGACGACCTCCACTCCGGCGAGCTCGGCCGCCAGGCCCGCGGCGTCGGGGGGGCCGCCGGCTCGCACCCGCGCGCCCAGCGCCCGCAGGGCGTCGACCCGCGCCGAGGGCTCCTGGTCGCTGCCGGAGACGGTGTCGCCGCGGGCCAGCGCGATCCGCGCCAGCGGGGCGAGCCCGGACCCACCGATGCCAAGGAAGTGCACGTGCGCGCTCACGACCGCAGTGAACACCACCGGGCGGCGGGACCGGTGGCTGGTACCGGCTTCCCTCGCGTGGCCGCCGCTCCCCACGTGGTCTTCGGCACGCTATGAGGGCTCCGCGGCGGCGAGCCGGGGGAACTCGCGCCTGGCGGCGGGGTGCCCGCTCCAGAGGCGCCGGATCGTTCCTGAGGAGCCGGGGCCGGGCGACGTCCTTGCGTCCCAGTGCCTTCGCGCGCTCGACGCCGTGGGCCACCGGTACCGGGCGTGCCACACGCCGCGCGGGGTCGCGTAGTGGCAGGACAGTGGGCCTGACAGTGTGACGAACGGGACGGGAATTCCATCGGCAGACGCGCCGGGAGGTTCCTTGACCCATGCGGACGCCATGCCTACTGTCCATCCACAGTCGCAAGTTGACATAACTCTAACCGTCTAGTGGACGGTGAAGGTTGAGGCTCGGCGGCTACTTCTCCCGACTCGTTACCGTGGTCAGGTCCCGACGGACAGGCCGGCGAGCCGGGCGTTTGTCCGCCCCACCGACGCCGCTGGAGGACCAACCCCGCAATGGCTGCCCCGCAGAACTACCTAGCGGTCATCAAGGTTGTCGGCATTGGTGGTGGCGGCGTCAACGCCGTGAACCGCATGATCGAGGTCGGTCTCAAAGGCGTCGAGTTCATCGCCATCAACACCGACGCCCAGGCGCTGCTGATGAGCGACGCCGACGTGAAGCTCGACGTGGGCCGAGAGCTCACCCGCGGCCTCGGTGCCGGCGCGGACCCGGAGGTCGGCCGGCAGGCCGCCGAGGACCACCGCGAGGAGATCGAGGAGGTCCTCAAGGGCGCGGACATGGTGTTCGTGACCGCCGGTGAGGGCGGCGGCACCGGTACCGGTGGCGCGCCGGTCGTCGCGAACGTCGCCCGTTCGCTCGGGGCTTTGACCATCGGCGTCGTGACCCGGCCGTTCACCTTCGAGGGCCGGCGTCGGGCGAACCAGGCGGAGACCGGTATCGACACGTTGCGCAACGAGGTCGACACGCTCATCGTCATCCCGAACGACCGGCTGCTGGCGATGACCGACCGCGACATCAGCGTGCTCGACGCGTTCCGCAGCGCCGACCAGGTGCTGCTGTCGGGTGTCCAGGGCATCACCGACCTGATCACCACGCCCGGCCTGATCAACCTCGACTTCGCCGACGTCAAGACGGTCATGTCGCACGCGGGCAGCGCGCTCATGGGCATCGGCCGCGCCCGCGGCGACGACCGGGCGACGGTCGCCGCGGAGCAGGCCATCGCCTCCCCGCTACTCGAGGCCAGCATGGACGGCGCGCAGGGCGTGCTCCTCAACATCTCCGGTGGCTCCGATCTCGGCCTGTTCGAGATCAACGCGGCCGCCGAGCTGGTCGCCGACGCCGCCCACCCCGAGGCCAACATCATCTTCGGCGCGGTGATCGACGACGCGCTCGGTGACGAGGTGCGGGTCACCGTCATCGCGGCCGGATTCGACGCCGTGCACGACCGGCGGGCCAAGAGCATCGCCCAGCAGCGGGGTGCCCGCCCCACCCCGCCGCCGGTCGCGGCCGCTCCGGGGCCGGCCGGCGTGCTCCCGGCGATCCCGCCCGTCAATGTCCGGGCCCCCCAGCAGGCCCCCCGGATCGGCTTCGCCGACACCCCGGGAAGCCCGGCCTTCGCCGACCCGGCGGGAACCTCGCCGCCGGCGCAGCGGCCAGCCCCGAGCTACGCGCCGCCGCTCGGCCCGCCGCCGGCCGCCCCGGCGCCTGCTCCGCCGCAGTACGTCCCCGAGCCGCTGGAGGCCCGGCCCGACCTGGACGAGCCGCCGCACCGCTACACCGCGGCGCAGCACGACCAGGAGGATCCGGACGGGGGCCCTCGGCCGGGGGCGGCCGGCGGCTACGGCGTCGGCTCGGCGGACCCGGCGGGCGCCGGCCGCTCCGGCGCCCGGCCGACCTACCCGCCGCCGCGGCGGCCGGTCCGGCCCATCGCCGACGACGAGGACGAGCTGGACGTCCCGGACTTCCTCAAATAGCCGTGCCGCTCCTGTTCACCGAGCGGGCCGGTGGCGTGTCCACCGGCCCGTACGCGTCGCTGAACCTTGGTGGCCACGTCGGCGACGACCCCGAGGCGGTGGCGACCAACCGGCGCCGGCTGACCGTCCGCGCCGGCGTGCCCGTGCACTTCACCCGCCAGGTCCACGGCGCGCGGGTGCTCACGTTCTCCGCGGCGGGCGGCTGGCTGCGCCACCCGGCGCCCGAGGCGGACGCGATGGTCACCGACATTCCGGGGTTCGGGCTCGGGGTGCTGGTCGCCGACTGCGTCCCGGTGGTGTTCACCGCGCCCGGCGCGGCCGGGGTGGCGCACGCCGGGCGAGCCGGGCTTGCCGCCGGCGTGGTGCCCGCGACCGTGGCCGCGCTCGCCGCCCTGGGCGCCGAGCCGGGCCAGCTCCACGCGGAGGTCGGGCCGTCGGTGTGCGGCCGGTGCTACGAGGTGCCGGCGGCGATGCGCGACGACGTCGCGGCCGCTGTCCCGGGCACGGCGAGCACCACCAGGGCCGGCACGCCGGCGCTCGACCTGCGGGCCGGGGTCGCCGCCCAGCTGCGCGCGGCGGGTGTCACCGACATCACGGTCTCCGAGCGCTGCACGATGGAGGATCCGGAGCTGTTCTCCCACCGTCGCGACGGGGCCCGCACCGGTCGCTTCGCCGGTGTCGCGTGGCTGTGAGGCGGTCGGCTCAAGGTCGCCCAGGGGCGACCCGGACCTCCCAGATCGCTTCGCGATCCGGCAGGGACCCCGGCCGCTCCGCCTGTCGGGCGCTGAGCCTAACCTCCCAGCAGACCTCCCAGATCGCTTACCTCCCAGATCGGCTACGCCGATCCGGCAGGGTCCCTGTCGCCGATCCGGCAGGGACCCTGCTCCCCACCTGGTTCCGGGTCGGGGCATATGAGGGTGGTCGACCTGGTTCTGGCTCAACGAGGTGGCTGGTTGGCGCCAGCGCTGAGGCGCCGTCACCACGGGGGTCAGCTACCGCTTACCAGAGAGTGGCGGGCGCTGGGGTGTTCCGGACCTACGGAGATACGGCGAACACGGAGGGACCTGCGGGTGTGGCGGTGACTTCGGCCGCTGATCTGGCGCGGCTGGCGGTGAACCTGGCCGATGTCCGGGAACGGATCGAGGCCGCGGCGCGTGCCGCCGGCCGGGATCCGGCCGAGCTGACCCTGGTCGCCGTGAGCAAGACCTGGCCGGCGAGCGACGTGCTCGGGCTGTGGGCGCTGGGGGTGACCCACTTCGCGGAGAACCGCGAGCAGGAGGCCGCGCCCAAGGTCGCCGCCGTGCTGGCGGCGCTGGCCACCGGGCCGTCGGGCGGCGGCGGGCCGGAGGCCGGCGAGGGGACGGCGGTGGCCGGTGGCCCGCCGGCGGGGCCCGCGTCGCCGGTGTGGCACTTCGTCGGCCAGTTGCAGCGCAACAAGGTGAACGCGATCGCTCGCTGGGCCGACTGGGTACAGTCCGTCGACCGGCCCGAACTGGTGGCGAGCCTGTCGCGGGCGGCGGTGGCCGGCGGCCGAGTTCTGACCATCTGCGTGCAGGTGTGCCTGGACTCACCCGGAGGTGCTGGCGCGGCCGGCCGGGGCGGCGTCGCGCCCGGAGATGTCGGCAGTTTGACGGAATTGGTCGCCAATGCCGAGGGGTTGCGGCTTGCCGGTGTGATGGCGGTGGCTCCTCGGGGAGAACCGGCACGACCCGCCTTCGCGCGGCTACGAACGGTCGCGGAACGCCTGTGGCGAGACCATCCCGACGCACGGGTCATCAGCGCTGGAATGTCGGGTGATCTCGAGGACGCAGTGGCCGAAGGCGCGACACACCTACGGATCGGCACCGCTTTGTTCGGTGAGCGGCGCCCTGTCCCTTAGAGTCGCGCCATGGGGCTCGGGCGCAGGGCGATGGTCTACCTCGGTCTGGCCGAGGAGGACGACGAAGACTACGACGACTACCTCGACGACGAGGACGATGGTCGGGATGACCAGCGGGACGTGCGTGAGCCCGTCCCGTTCGACCGGACAGTGCGGCGCATCGACGCGCGTGAGGAGCCGCCTACAATGGCCAGACGTTCCTCTGTCGAACCGCTGCGTCCCTCTGGAGCCGTTCCGATGCGCAGAGTGGCAGCCGTCGAGGAAGCCTCCCCCTACCGGATCACAACGCTCCAGCCGCGGAGCTACAATGACGCCCGTCAGATTGGTGAGGAGTTCCGGGACGGCACCCCCGTCATCATGAACCTCACCGAGATGGACGACGTCGAGGCCAAGAGGCTCATCGACTTCGCCGCTGGGCTGATCTTCGGGTTGCACGGGGGGATCGAGAAGGTGACCAACAAGGTCTTCCTCCTCACTCCCGCGAACGTTGAGGTCACGGAAAGCGACAAGCGTCGCATCCGCGAAGGCGGCTTCTACAACCAGTCCTGACGTCACGGTGTGTGAAGCCGTGGGTGTCCCGCAGATCGAGGAGAGGCAGTCATCAGCGCTCTAGGCCAGGTGATCTCTTGGGTGCTGCTTGTGTACCTCCTGCTTCTGTTCGCGCGGATGGTCATCGACATGGTGCAGTCGGTGAGCCGGTCCTTCCGGCCCACCGGCCCGTGGGTGGTGCTCTGCGAGGTCGTGTATACGGCAACTGACCCTCCGTTACGATTGCTTCGGCGGTTCATCCCGCCGCTGCGCGTGGGGCCCGTCGCCTTCGACCTCGGTTTCCTGCTGTTGGTCATCGTGATCTGGGTGTTGCGCGCATACGCCCAGAGGTTGTGACGGGGTCGTGTGCACACCGCCGACACGGGCGCGGGAGACTGCCCGTAGACCGCCCTCTCTTCGGGGAGCGGCGATGCCGCAAGAGGAGGCGACGTGGCGCTGACACCACAGGATGTGCAGAACAAGGTCTTCAGCCCGACGAGGTTCCGGACCGGCTACAACGAGGACGAGGTCGACACGTTCCTCGACGAGGTCGAGGCGGAGCTGACCCGGCTGCTCGACGAGAACGCCGACGTGCGTCGCCAGCTTGACGAGGCCCGCCGCGCCGGTGGGGGAGGCCCAGGCGTCCCCGCCCAGCTGATCGACGAGAACCAGGCGCTGCGCCGGCAGCTCGACGAGGCCCGCCGCGCCGCCGCCCAGGCCCAGGCGGCCGCCCAGCAGGCCCAGGCCCAGGCCCAGGCGGTCGCCGCGCGTGGCCCGTCCACCTCGCCGGTGCCGATTCCCGGTGGTGCGACGCAGGTCATCCCCGCCGTCGGCTCGCGCACCCCGGCGCCGACCGCCTCGGGCAGCCCGGCGATCGACCAGGAGATCGAGCAGCGGGTCGCCCGTACCCTGGTGCTCGCCCAGCGGACCGCCGACGAGGCGCTGCGCGAGGCGCGCGCCGAGTCCGAGCGCGCCCGTCGCGAGGCCCGGCAGGACGCGGACCGCATCCTCGCCGAGGCGCGGGCCCACGTCGCCGAGCAGCTCGGCGGCCTGGAGGAGGACAAGCGTCGGCTCGAGGGCCAGGTCGAGCAGCTGCGCGCCTTCGAGCGCGAGTACCGTACCCGGCTGCGGGCCTACCTGGAGATGCAGCTGCGTGACCTCGACGGCATGCCGACCCAGCCGGCCGTCGGCGCGGGTGGCCCGCAGCGGCCCGGCCTGAACCCCGGTACCCAGGGCGGCCAGCCGCAGCAGGCACCGCAGCCCGCCGCCGTCGGCGTGCCCGCTGGCGCCTACCAGCCCGGCCCGCAGCCGATGGCCGCGCAGAACGGCGGTCGTCCCGACCATGACCCGCGCGCCGGCAACGGCATGCAGGAGTTCTGAGCACCGGCGCGGCAACCAGGAAAGGGTCGGTGTGGCGTTGCCCGCCCGACGACCCACCGACGGCGCCGTCGTCGCCCGAGTCGTCCGTCGTCCCGCGGTCGCGAGCACCCCACCGGTCTGGCCCCCACCGGTGGGTGAAGCGCGCGGCCGGAGAGGTGGACCGTGATCGTTCTGAGCGGCGCGCTGCTGGCCGCCGCCGCCGTGTTGTTGGCCGTCGGCGCGGCCGGGCCGACGGCCTGTGTGTATGCGTCGCTGGCCGCGACGCTGCTCGCGGCCGGCCTCCTGCCGCTCGGCGCCGCCCGGCGGGCCGAGCGCGGGCCGCGCGGCGAGACCGGCGCCTGAGCAGCCCGCGGACCGCTCCGGCCTGGTCGGCGCGGGCCGTGTCAGACGCTGGCGCGTCGACCAGGAGCCAACGGGGATGGCCTAGGGCTGGTCCGGCCTGACGGGGATGAACCTCGCCGCGTGCTCGTAGGTTCCCGGCGGGGCGACGTCGACCACGCGCACCGTGGGGTCATGCCGCAGCTCGACGAGCCTTCCGGCCGGCGCCCGGACGACCGCGGCGAACAGGCAGGCACAGTAGCCGCGCAGCGCGTCCGCCTCGGCGCGCGAGCTCGCCTGGGTGGCGGCGTCCACGGCGCTCACGGCCCGGGCGGCCGCCGCCGTCGCCCGCGCGTCGAACGCGGTCTTCACGTCCTCCGGGTCATGGATCGACGCCTGGTACACCTCGCCGCTCCCCGGCACCGCGAAGAACACCTGCGTGACACGGTACAGGCGCAGCATCGAGTACAGGTCCAGCGGCTCCCGGTACCCGGTCAGGCTCACCACCGCGAGCAGGTCCGCCGTCGGGGCGTCGGCGGCCAGACCGGTCAGCGTGAGGTCGGCCGCGGCGAGGTAGTCCGCGGTCGCGCCGTCCTGGCCAGGGCCGATGGTGACGAGAGGCAGCTCACCGCCAGCGCCCGTCTCCGGCGCGCCGCCGCCCGGGGCCAGGCCGGCTGGGGGGTCGGCGGGCGGGTGGTCGCGGCGAGGGTGCCCGTCGAGCCCGGGCAACATCGCGGCCGTGGCGCTCAGCATGATCATCGCGACCAGGCCGAGGACCGCGATCCGGGCGCCGCGCTCCAGTACCGCCCGGCCGGTCGATGGCGCCCCCGCGGGGTTGGACGCCTCCGACGCCTCGCCGCCGCCGGCGGCGGCCGCGGGGGCCGAAATCAGCCGGGTGCGCAGCGCGAGGCGCAGCAGGTGGGCCGTGACCACCCGGCTCGCGGCCGCGGCGGCGCCGACGACCACCTCCAGCCCTTGGCCCGCCACCGGTACGGCGACGTCGTCGAGCCGGTCGAGCACCGGCCCTGCCCGGCCCGCGGCTCGCCTCACCGCGTCCGCGGCACCCCGCCGCGCGGCGCCGGGAGGCGTCGGCGGGCTCACGACATCGTCCGCAGCCGCTCCAGCGCCTCGGCGAGATCCGGCGGGTCGGGGCTCGTGAACGTCACCGGCCGCCCGTCCGCGGGGTGCTCGAACGAGAGCTGGTAGGCGTGCAGCCACTGCCGGCGCAGGCCGAGCCGTTCGGCGAGCGTGGGGTCGGCGCCGTAGGCCAGGTCGCCCACGCAGGGATGGCGCAGTGCCGCCATGTGTACCCGGATCTGATGGGTCCGACCGGTCTCCAGCCCGATGACGAGCAGGGAGGCCGCCCGGAACGCCTCGTCGAGGTCGTAGTGGGTGACACTCGGCTTGCCGCCGGCGACGACGGCGAACAGCCCGGGTTTGCGCGGGTGCCGGTCGATCGGGGCGTCGACGGTGCCGCGCAGCGGGTCCGGGTGGCCCTGCACCACCGCGCGGTAGCGCTTGTCGACCGAGCGCTCCCGAAACGCCCGCTTGAGTGCGGCATACGCCGACTCGCTCTTCGCGACCACCATGACGCCGGTGGTGCCGACGTCAAGGCGGTGCACGACTCCCTGGCGCTCAGCGGCGCCGGAGGTGGCGATCCGGTAGCCGGCGGCGGCCAGCGCGCCGATCACGGTCGGGCCCGTGTAGCCGGGCGCCGGATGCGCGGCGACCCCGACCGGTTTGTCGACTACGACGATGTCGTCGTCGTCATGCAGGATTGTCAGCCCCGTGACCGGGGTGGGGGCCACGTCGGTGGCCGGGCGCGGCGGCGCGGGCAGCTCGACATCCAGCCAGGCGCCGCCGCGGACCCGGTCCGAGCGGTCGGGAACCCGGCCGTCGACGCTGACCTGGCCCTCGTCGACCAGCGCGGCGGCGGTGGTCCGGGACAGCCCGAACATCCGGGCGAGCGCGGCGTCGAGGCGCAGGCCGTCGAGCCCGTCCGGCACCGGCAGGGAGCGGCGCTCGCCGTGGGTCGTCACGGGTGTCATTCCCGCGCCGCCGGCCCGGCCGAGGTCTCCGACGGCGCTGTCACCTCGGCCTTCTCGGTCAGGCCGGACTTCTCGCCCGCCCCGGCCCTGCCGGGGGAGTCCTGGCTGGTGAGCCGCTGACCGTCGAGGCCGACGCCGAGCGCCGAAAGGATGACGGCGAGGACGGCGGCGACGACGATCGCGGAGTCGGCGACGTTGAAGATCGGCCAGTGGTGCAGGTGGACCCAGTCGACCACGTGACCGCGCAGCGGCCCGGGGGACCGCAGCAGCCGGTCGACCAGGTTCCCGGTGGCCCCGCCGACTATCGCGCCGAGCACGACCGCCCAGCCGCTGGAGGCGAGCTTGCGCGCCGTGCGGACGATCACAGCCACCACGATGCACGCGATGACGGTGAACACGACCGTGGCGCCGCCGCCGATGCTGAACGCGGCGCCGGAGTTACGGATGAGCCGCAGGTCGAGCACCCCGGGGATCAGCGTGACCGGGGCATGGCCGGAGAGCTTCTCCACCACGATGATCTTCGTGATGATGTCGAGCAGAAGCACTCCGAGGCTGGTCGCGAGGAGCAGGTGGACCGGCCGCCGTGACAGCGGCCCACGGGGGGCGGTCCCTCCGCCCCGGTCCTCCCCGTCCTTGCCCGGCCGGGTGACCCCGCCGGCCGCCCCGTCCGTCCGCGTCGCCGCGTCCGGTCCGGTGTGCGGGCCAGTGGCCTTCCCAGCCGCCAGTTCGGGCTCCTTCCCCCACTCCAGGTACGCGCGGGTGGACCGGTCCTCCGGCCCTTCCCCGCGCGCCTGGCGTCCAGGCAGGTCGCCCTCGCTGGTCGGTGCTTCTCCCACGCACCAACTCTACGGGCGCCCGTGCCCGGGCTCGCCGCCGCCCGTGGGGTTGCTCACCGGCACCGCGGGCGCGGCGACCGTCGGTCGCCGGCCGGTCGCCGGGGGCTCGCGGCCGGCGCGGGCCGGGTCAGCCCGGCAGCGCGGCCGTCTCGCTCAGGTCAGGCTGCTCCAGCACCAACCGGTAGGCCTGCAGCTGGCCGGTCACGAACCCCGCGGTCGATCCCCACAGGAAGGCCCGGAACTTCAGGTAGAGCTCCGTTCCCCAGCGTTCGGTGACCTGCTCGCGGGCCGCCTCGAGGCGCAGGGCCCAGGCCCTGCAGGTCAGAAGGTAGTTGCGGGTGTCCTCGATGACGGTCCGCACCCGGAACGGCGACCGCGCGACGCAGGCGAGGTAGTCGTGCAGCACCAGCGGTGTGGACCGGCCGGGGTAGATGTGCCGGCTCATGAAGCTGGACAGGTGGTGCTTGCGGCGCATCGCGACCGCGTCGAGGTAGACCAGGCCGCCGGGACGGACCAGTGCCGCGTACTTGCGCAGCGTCGTCTGGTAGTCGGGCAGGTGCTCGGTGACTCCCATGTTCACCAGCGCGTCGTACTTCTCGCCGTCGCCCTCGTAGGCGAACAGGTGCTGGCGCACGACGGTGGCGTCGTAGCCGCGCTCCTTGGCGAGGTCGTTCATGAACGTCTCGGACGCCCGCGACAGCGTGAGTGATGTCACTCGCGCGCCCTGCTCGGAGCCGTACTGCAGGAACGCCCCCCAGCCGCCGCCGACCTCGAGCACCCGGGCGCCCGGCTTCAGCTCGAGCGAGTCGTAGGCGTAACGCATCTTGTTGGCCATGGCGGTCTCGAGCGGCTCGTTGCCGGTCGTGAAGACCCCGTGGGTGTAGCAACGGAAGTCGCGGTCGAGGAACGTGCGGAAGAAGTCGGCGTCCTCGTCGTAGTGCGCGGCGATCGCCTCGTCGTCCTTCTGGCGCTGGCCGCGTCCGCCGAGTGCCAGCGGCGCGAACCGGCGGATCCAGACGATCGGGTGGAAGTCGGAGAAGACCTTGCGCGAGGCGAAGGCGGTCACCATGTCGCCCTGAATGTCGAGTGCCCCGGCGATGAACGCGTCACCCACCTGGAACAGGTCCATCGAGGACAGCGCCCGGTCCCCGGCGCTGGATCGGCTTTCCAGCCAGAACCGGGGCTCACCGTCCCCGACCTGGAAGGAGTAGCCGTCGGACATGCGGACCCCGAACGGCGTCCGCATCGACTTCTTCTGGCACGCCCGTCGCAGCTTCCCGGTAAAACGGTCCCAGGTCGACGCGCTCATCGTCACCCGTCCTCAGCATCCTCCGGGGGGCCCGGAAATAGCCGACTTTTCGCGAGTATGACCGGAGCGTGCCGCCGATGGGAACACTGGCGTGACCAGCGCGGGAACCCTGGAAGGCCATTCCGCGCGGCTTCCTGCCCGGCTCCAGCAGGACACCGGCCGGTTCCGGTGGGACACCGAGCCAGCGGCGACCGGCCCGATTCGCCACGCACGGTCCGGACCCCGGACGCCTGCTTCGTCCTGGTGCGATCATGCCTCCGTCCCCCCGCGCCCCGACGAAAATCGGTGGCCAGATCCGCTACGCTGAGACACAGCAAGCCAGCGGCAAGGCGTCGACGGGGACGAGTAGCGACGAGTGCGGCCGAAGCGAGCCGGGGGTGGTGTGAGCCCGGTGGCCAGCGCGTCGTGAAGATCACCCCCGAGTCGTCGGGAGAACGCGCCTCAGGCAGCGGAAGGTCTGAGGCGTCAGTAGATCCGGCAGCCCTGGCATGAACGAGCGGCCGTCGCCGGCCGGGAGAGCTGGCGGCGCGCAAGGAGGGTGGTACCGCGGTGCCCCCACCGCCGGGCCGGTCACGGCCTGGGAGCGGTGTGGGTGTCGTCCCTCCGCCGGAACAGCCATGTCCGACGGAGACCGGGACCCAGACGAGATGACCACCCCCAGCACCTCAACCAGCACCGCGACAGCCGCCGGCACCGCGACAGCCGCCGGCACCACGACGGGCGCCGGGCGCCCCGCGGCCTTCGCGCCGCTGCCGGCGAAGGTCGACCTGCCCGCGTTCGAGCGGGAGACGCTCGACCGCTGGCGTGACACCAAGGTCTTCGAGCGCTCGCTGCGGGCGAGCGCCGACGCGCCGCTCTGGGTCTTCTACGAGGGCCCGCCGACCGCCAACGGCAAGCCGGGCGCGCACCACGTCGAGGCGCGGGTCTTCAAGGACGTCTTCCCGCGCTACCGGACGATGAAGGGCTACCACGTGCCTCGCCGGGCGGGCTGGGACTGCCATGGCCTGCCGGTCGAGCTGGCCGTCGAGAAGGAACTCGGCTTCACCAGCAAGAGCGACATCGAGAAGTTCGGGATCGCCGAGTTCAACGCTCGCTGCCGCGAGTCGGTGCTGCGCCACGTCGCCGACTTCTCCGCGATGACCGAGCGGATGGGCTACTGGGTCGACCTCGACGGCGCCTACCGCACGATGGACACCCCGTACATCGAGTCGGTGTGGTGGTCGCTTCAGCAGATCTTCGCCAAGGGCCTGCTCGTCGAGGACTTCCGGGTCACCCCGTACTGCCCGCGCGACGAGACGCCGCTGTCCGACCACGAGGTCTCCCAGGGCTACAAGGACGTCGCCGACCCGTCGGTCTACGTCCGCTTCCCGGTAGTCCCCGGTACCGGTCCGGAAGGCTTTTTCACCCCGGAACGGGACGCCAAACTGCTCGTCTGGACGACCACGCCCTGGACGCTGGTCTCCAACACGGCCGTCGCGGCCCACCCGGACGTCACCTACGTCCTCGCCCGCACGGCCGCCGGCGAGCACCTCGTCGTCGCCGAGCCGCTGCTCGCGGCGGCCCTCGGTGACGCCGCCGAGGACGCCGAGGTCGTCGACCGGCTGACCGGCGCCCAGCTCGCCGGCACCCGCTACCACCGCCCGTTCGAGCTGCTCGACGCCGCCCGCTTCGCCCCGGGCGCCGACGGCGTCACCGGCCGGCTCGCCGCCGGCGCCGCGCCGGCCGCCCCGCACTCGGTCGTGCTCGCCGGCTACGTCACCACCACCGACGGCACCGGCCTGGTCCACCAGTCCCCGGCGTTCGGCGCCGAGGACCTCGCCGTCTGCCGGTCGAACGGCCTGCCGGTCGTCAACCCGGTCGGCCGCGACGGCCGCTTCCTGCCCGAGGTGCCGCTCGTCGGCGGGATGTTCTTCAAGGAGGCCGACGAGCCCCTCTCCGCCGACCTGCGGGCGCGCGGGCTGCTCTGGCGCGGCACCAGCTACGTGCACAGCTACCCGCACTGCTGGCGCTGCCACACGCCGCTGATCTACTACCCGCTGCCCAGCTGGTACATCCGCACCACGGCGGTCCGCGACCGGCTCGTCGAGGAGAACGAGAAGACCGACTGGCACCCTGACCGGATCAAGCACGGCCGCTACGGCGAGTGGCTGCGTAACAACGTCGACTGGGCGCTGTCGCGCAACCGCTACTGGGGCACCCCGCTGCCGGTCTGGCGCTGCGAGAACGACCCGGCGCACCTGACCTGCGTCGGGTCGCTGGCCGAGCTGTCCGCCCTGACCGGCCGGGACCTGGCCGCCCTCGACCCGCACCGGCCGTTCGTCGACGAGGTGACGCTGCCCTGCCGCGCCGAGGGCTGCGGCGGCACCGCGCGCCGCGTGCCCGAGGTGATCGACGTCTGGTACGACAGCGGCGCGATGCCGTTCGCCCAGTGGGGCGCGCCGCACCGCAACCAGGACGAGTTCGAGCAGCACTACCCGGCGCAGTACATCTGCGAGGCGATCGACCAGACCCGCGGCTGGTTCTACACGCTCATGGCCGTCGGGACGCTCGTCTTCGACCAGTCGAGCTACGAGACGGTGCTCTGCCTCGGCCTGCTGCTCGACGCAGAGGGCCGCAAGATGTCCAAGCACCTCGGCAACATCCTCGACCCGTTCGCCCTGTTCGAGCAGCACGGCGCGGACGCGGTGCGCTGGCTGATGCTCGCCGGCGGCTCGCCCTGGTCGGACCGCCGGGTCGGCCACGAGGGGATCGAGGACATCGTCCGCAAGGTCCTGCTGACCTACTGGAACACCGCCTCGTTCTTCGCCCTCTACGCGTCGGCCGCCGGCTGGGACCCCGCGGCCGCGCCCGGCCGGGACCCGCGCGCGCGGCCGGTGCTCGACCGCTGGGCGCTCTCCGAGCTCGCGGCGACGGTGCGCGAGGTCGACGAGGCGCTGGAGAGCTTCGACTCGCTGCGCGCCGGCCGGCGGCTGTCCCGGTTCATCGACGACCTGTCCAACTGGTATGTCCGCCGCTCGCGGCGCCGCTTCTGGGACGGCGACCCGGACGCGCTGGACACGCTGTACCGCTGCCTGGACGGCGTGACGCGGGCGATGGCTCCGCTCGCCCCGTTCCTCACCGACTGGCTGTGGGCGCGGCTGTTCGCCGCGGCCCCCGGCGCGCCGGACTCGGTGCACCTGGCGGGCTGGCCCGAGACGCCAGCAGGGTGGGCCGACGAGACGCTGTCCGAGCAGATGGACCTGGTCCGCCGGATCGTGGAACTGGGCCGCGCCGCCCGGGCCGCGAGCTCCGTACGCACCCGCCAGCCGCTGCCCCGGGCCGTCGTCGGCGGGGCCGCGTTCGAGGCGCTGCCCGCCGAGCTGCGCGCCCAGATCGCCGACGAGCTCAACGTCACCGCGGTCGAGGGCGCGACCGCCGACGTCGTCGACGTCACCGTCAAGCCGAACTTCCGGGCGCTGGGCCGCCGCTTCGGCAAGCGCACGCCGGTCGTCGCCGCCGCCGTCGCCTCGGCCGGGCTCCCGGTCGACGGGACGCTGACGGTGGACGTCGAGGGGGAGCGGATCGAGCTGTCCGGCGACGAGCTGATCGTGACCGAGACCCCGCGCCAGGGCTGGGCGGTCACCTCGGAGTCCGGCCTGTCGGTCGCCCTCGACCTGGAGATCACCCCTGAGCTCGCCCGGGCGGGCCTGGCCCGCGACGTCGTCCGCGTCCTGCAGGACGCCCGCAAGAGCTCCGGCCTGGAGATCACCGACCGCGTCGACGTCTGGTGGACCGCCACCAGGCAGGAGACGGCCACGGCGCTGCGCGAGCACGCCACGACGGTCGCGGGCGAGGTCCTCGCCGTCCGCTTCGTCGAGGGCCCGCTGCCCGCCGGCACCCACCACAGCGCCGACGACCTGGGCCTGACCTTCGCCCTGGGCGTCGCCGAGCCGGCGGCCGGCTAGCCTTACCGCCCTCGCTGATCCCGGGGCCCGTCCGATGGGTCAAGAGCGGGCGGACCTGAGTGAGCCCGGCCGCGGTCCGGCTACAGGTGTCGAAGCACGCGGGCGGAACCGCCGACCGTGGTGGTGACGCCGGCGGGGGTCCGGGTGGCCGTGGCGTGGACGGTGGAGGGGTGGCCGAGGGCGTCGCCCTGGTCGACGGCGACGGCCGGGGCCCGGCCGGTGAGCAGGAGGTGGGCGGCGAGGCAGCCGGCGCTGTTGGCGTTGGCGACGTCCTCGGGGACGCCGATGGCGGGCGCGAACATGCGGCCGGCCGCCGGCGCGGTGGGGGTCGGTGGGACGTAGACGAAGCAGCCGAGCTGCCCGTGGCGGTGGCTCTCGGCGGCCAGCCGCTCCAGGTCCGGCCGCAGGCCCGCGAGGATGGCACGGTCGAGGACGGGGACCAGGACGCGTTCCCGGCCGGGAGAGGCGACGCAGATGTCGTCGTCCGCGCCCAGCGCGCCTGGATCCAGGCCGAGAGCGGCGAGGAAGGCGTCGCGTTCCAAGGCCGTGGCGGCACGATGCGCCACCAGGCCCTGGTCGAACCGAGCCTCGACGACGTCGCCGGCCGAGCCGGTGGTGATCCGGCCGGCGGCCTCGAAGTCCCGCCCGGCCACGCGCAGCAGGCCAGAAAAATCCTTTCCCGGGTCCTGGAGCGCCAGGACGGTGATCGCGGCGACCGTCCCGTGGCCGCAGGCGGGCAGCTCGCCCGTCGCTGTGAAGAACCGGACCGCGTGGTGCCCACCCGGCCGGGGGCGCGGGTCGACGACCGCGACGTGCGAGGTACCCGCCTGCGCGGGAATCCGTGCCAGCTCCGCGTCGCCGAGCCCGTGGCCGTCCAGGACGACCGCCGTGGGGCTGCCGCCACCGCCGCGCCGCAGGCACGCGGCGACCGTGATGACCTTCACCGGGAACCCTTCCATGCCATCAGGTGACCACATCGCCGTCACGGCACGGCCTGCGCGGTGACCTGAGCGCCGGCGTCCGGCCGGCCCGCCGCCGGCGGCGGCGGCCGCGAGAGGACACGGTCCCGTCGGCGGGGCGTGGGCCGCGCGCGGTGGCTGAGTCGATCCTGCTTTCGGACGAGGGCCCAGGGCGTGAGCGGTGACGGTGCGCGGCCGGGCGGTGGTGATTCGGACATCTGGGCCAGGGCCGGGCAGTGTGCTCGCGGGCGCGTAGACCCGGCTTCCTGGCCGGGGAGCGCCGGGAGATGATGGAGGTTCCTCGCATAGCCACAAGGGTTCGCGCCTGGCGTCGAGCGGCCGTGCGCCGGAGCGGCGTGATGCGGGGTCATTGCTGGGCAGTTGAGGTGATCAGTGACGATCGCGACGGATGGTCACAGAGCGCCACTATCGGCCGTACTGTTTGGGGGTACCGGCGCGCGGCCGCGCGCGGGGCCTATGGGTCCGCGTGGCGTCGGAGGCGACGGGTGGGGCTCCCGACGGGTAGACGGCCGGGACCGCGGTGTGCCGGGATGGCACCAGACGTAAGGGATGAGGAGCTTCGGTGAAGCTGGCGATGGGCACCCGGGAGGTCTTCGACGCGGAGAGCCTGCTCGAGGAGTACCTGGGACCGCGCAAGCGCGGCCTGCGCTACGCCTATCCCTACTACGACGGACTGGTCACCAACGACGACCCTGACCTGCTCTGCACCGGGGACCTGCTCGCGCCCTGCCTGCTTGGCGTCAACGTCGACGTCGACCGGCTGCACACCCTGACCGCGCTGCTGCCGCTGCTCCAACGAGCGCTCGACAAGCTGCCCCCGGGGATCGAGCTCATCGAGGCCGACGACGTCACCCTCGACCTGGTGGCCGCGCTGTACGACCCGCTGGACGACCCCGACGTCTCCGACCGCGACGTCAAGGGCTCGCTCATCGCCAAGGTGCTGCACCGCAAGCGTCCCGGGCTCGTCCCGCTGTTCGACTCGAAGGTGCGGATCTTCTACCAGCACGAGAACTGCGTCCCGGCGGCACCGAAGGACGGCCGTTCCTGGCGCCAGTACATGCAGCTGCTGGTGCGGGCCATGCAGTACGACCTGCGCGAGAACGCCGAGGAGTTCCAGCGCCTGGGCACCCTCGTCCCGGACGGCGGCCCTCGGGTCACCCCCCTGCGGATGCTCGACGTCGTGGTCTGGATGAGCAGCGCGGTCTGAGCCCGCGGCCCGCCGTGTCCGCACGAGTGAGCTTTCGGACAGCATGACTGTTCGGAACGGCCCGGACGTACTGGAGAATGGCCGGGTGTGCAGCTTCGCCGTCCGGGGACTGACCCGTCGGCATCGGACCGGGGATCGAGTCGTGGTCGCCAACGACCACATCGACCTTGATGTCCCCCGCGGCGAGGTGTTCGGGATCCTGGGGCCCAACGGGGCGGGGAAGACGACGCTGGTACGGCAGCTGATGGGGCTGCTGCGGCCAGACGAGGGCAGCATCGAGCTGTTCGGGCACGACGTGGTGGCCCGACCCGACCTGCCCGCCCGGCTCGTCGCCTATCTTGGCCAGAGCGACCTCGCGCTGACCGACCTGCCGGTGGCGACGGCGGTGGAGACCACCGGTCGGATGCGCGGCCTGTCGAAGGTGGCGGCCCGGGCCGAACGGGACGCGGTGCTCGCCGAGCTGGAACTCGGTGAGGTCGCCGACCGGCCCCTGGGCCGGATCTCCGGTGGCCAGCGCCGTCTGGCCTGCGTCGCGACCACGCTCGTCGGCGCCCGGCCGGTGCTGGTCCTCGACGAGCCGACGACCGGGCTCGACCCGCGCAGCCGGCGCGCGGTCTGGACGGCGTTGCGGCGTCGGCGCGACGAGGCCGGCGTGACGGTCGTCCTGATCACCCATAACGTGCTGGAGGCGGAGACGGTGCTCGACCGGGTCGCGGTGCTCGAGGCCGGCCGGGTGATCGCCTGCGACACTCCGGGTAGGCTGAAGGCGCTGGTCGACGCGGATGTTCGCCTCGAGCTCGCCTGGCGCGAGGAACCCCCGCCCGACGACCCGACGGTGCGCTGGCTCAGCCAGGGCGCGAGCCGCGCCGGCCGGCGCTGGACGGTGCGCATGCCGGCGGATCAGGCCCGCGAGGCGCTGGCCATGCTCACCACCGGCCCGGCGTTCGCCGCGCTCGACGACTTCAGCCTGGCCACGCCGTCCCTGGAAGACGTCTACCTGTCGCTCGGCGGCACCGCCCGCGACCTGGAGCGCGCATGATCCTGACCCGCCCGTTCACTCGCCCAGGGCAGGTGCATCCGTGACCGTGACCCGCTATGCGGCGCAGGGGCCTCCGGCACTCGGGGTTCCGGCCGGCCCCGGGGTTCCGCCCCAGCCGGCGGAGCCGATCGGGGAGGGCCGGGAACCGGTCCGGCAGGCCGTCGGCGGCCAGCCCGCCGAGCTCTCGGGCCTTGCCGCGCCCGACGGCCGGCCCGGGCTCGGGGCCACCGTCGCCGCGGCGGCGGGGCTGGCGCCGGCGGGCCTGGGGGTGGTCCCCGCGGTGCCGGACCGCACGCCGTTCCCGGCGGCGTTCGCCGCCGTCTACCGTGGCCAGATCGCCCGCGGCAAGGTCGCCCGGATGCCGCTGATGTTCGTCGCCACGCTGCAGTCCGTCGGCATTCTCGCGCTGCTGCGCGGCGTCGTGGACATCGACGACGCCGCGATCTGCGCCCAGGTCGTCGCGGGCTGCACGGTGCTCGTGGTCGCGTTCGTCGCGCTCAACCTCCTCGCCCAGCGGTTCGGCGCGCTGCGCGCCGCCGGCGCGCTCGACTACTACCTGACGCTGCCCGTCCCTGGCTCGGCCGTCGTGCTTGGCACCGCCGCGTCCTACGCGACGTTCGCCGTCCCCGGTGTCGTCGTCACCGCGGTCACCGGCGCGCTGATGTTCGACCTGCCGCTGTCCGGGCTGTGGGTGCTCGCTCCGGTGGCGCTGCTGGCGGGCGCGAGCCTCGCCGGCATCGGCGCCGCCTTCGGCCTGCTCGCGCCGCGTCCCGAGCTCGCCACGATCGCCGGCCAGCTCGGGATGAGCGTCGTGCTCTTCGCCGGGATCATCCCGGCGGACCGGCTGCCCGGCATCGGCTGGCTGGCGCGCGACCTGCTGCCCAGCAGCTACGCCGTCGACGCCCTCAGCGCGACGTTCCTGCCGGCGGCCCGCTGGGCGACCGTCGCCCTCGACCTGGGGGTGTGCGCGCTGGTCGCCCTCGTCACGCTGGCCGCCGCGGCGGCGGCGCTGCGCCGGGCGGGCACGGCGTGACCGGCGCGCTCGGCCCGACCGTCCCCGGCGGCCAGGACGGCGACGGCGACGGCGACCAGGACGAGCTCGACGACCCGGGCGGGCCCGGCGGCGACGGGTTCGGCGGCCACGCCGGGCCTGGCGGCACGGCGACGGACGCGCGCGGGCATCGTGCTCACCGGCGGCTCCCCGTGTTCCTCGGCCACCTCGACCCTGGCCTGCGGGCCGGATTGGTCTGCCTGCTGGGGCTGACGCTCGCGGGGCCCCTGCTGGGCCTGCTGTGGGCGGCCGTCTCACCCCGCCTCGACCTGACCGCCGCCATCAGCGGCAGCGAGACGGCCTTCGCCGCGCAGGGCGACATCGACGCGACCTTCGGGTTCATCTGCCTCGGGGCGGGCGTCGTCGCCGGGCTGCTGGCCCGCTGGCGCGCGGCGGACGCCGGCTGGCCGGTGCCGGTAGCGCTCGGCCTCGGCGGCGGCGCCGGCTCGCTGATCGCGGGAGCGGTCGGGCACGCGATCCGCTCGCCGGACGTGCTGGACAAGCTGCCAGACGGCGCGAACGACTACGTCATCGATCTGGTCGACATGAAGGTCCGCGCCCCTGGGCTGTATCTGGTGCTTCCGGTCGTCGCGCTGCTGGTGCTCGCGCTGACGCTGTGGCTGCCGGCGCCGTGGCCGCCGCGCCGCCGCGCGAGCCGGACACCGCCCGAGGAGCAGGAACCGGACGCGGTGTTCGCCACCGCGTCGGCCTTCCGACCGGTCGCCCACCTGCCGATGTCGACAGCGTTGGACGACCCGGCCGTGACCGTCAACCCGAGCGGGCCCCCCGTCGCCGGCGCGACGCCGAACGGGGCGAGCCCTCACGGGTCCACCAACGCCTCCGCGAACGGGAGCGGCTCCGACGGCGCCGGCCCGGACGACCCGGCTTCGAGCGGCGCCCCCGGCCCTCCCGGCGAGCACGGCCGGCGGATGCCAGGCTGACCGCGCCCCGACCGGGGTTCCTCTAGGAGACCTGGAACGAGCGGCGGGACAGGCCCCACATGGTGCCGACGATCGTGGTCGTGACCGGCTGGCCCGGGTCGGTGGCCGCGCCGAGGGTGACGAACAGCGGGACGAAGTGCTCGACCGTCGGGTGCGCGTACGGCATCCCCGGCGCCTTCGCCTGGTAGGCGGCGAGCTCGTCGACGTCGCCGTGGTCGAGCGCGTCGGCCGCCCAGGCGTCGAAGTCGCGCGACCAGCCGGGCACCCTGCCGGTCAGCATCGCCTCGCGCAGGAACGGCAGCCCATGCGTCATGAAGCCCGAGCCGATCACCAGCACGCCCTCGTCGCGCAGGGGCCGCAGCCGCTTCCCCAGCTCCAGCAGCGAGCCCGGGTCGCTGCTCGGCAGGCTCAGCTGCAGCACGGGCACGTCCGCCAGCGGGTACATCACCTTCAACGGCACCCAGGCCCCGTGGTCCAGGCCGCGGCGCCGGTCCTCGTGCACCGCGGGGCTCCCGGCGGCGGCGAGGGTCGCCCTGACCCGACCGGCCAGCCGGCCGGCGTCGGGTGTCGGGTACTTCAGCTCGTAGTAGCGGCGGTCGAAGCCGCCGAAGTCGTAGACCAGCGGCGTGCGCGCCATGGACGCGGACAGGCGCGCCGGCGCCTGCTCCCAGTGCGCGCTGACGATCAGGATCGCTCGTGGCTTGGGCAGCGCCGTGGCCCAGGCCAGCAGCTCGTCCATCCAGGGCCCGTCGTCGAACAGGGGCGGCGCGCCGTGGCTGACG
The DNA here is from genome assembly GCF_016786325.1 of Frankia nepalensis. GTDB lineage: Bacteria > Actinomycetota > Actinomycetes > Frankiales > Frankiaceae > Pseudofrankia > Pseudofrankia nepalensis. Next base: position 33,248 of record NZ_JADWYU010000196.1, read on the forward strand.
AACAGGGCCGGCAGCGCGCCGTCGGCGGGCGTCCAGGCGCGGTGGGATCTGCTGGTCGCGACCGCCCCACCGATGAAGGCGTCGAACGCCCCGGCCGGCACGTCGGGGAAGCGGGAACTCATGACGTCGGTCGTCCTCCTGTTCGAGCTGCCCGGACGGGGCAGGCCAGAGGCCAGCCGCGCGGGTCGGGCCACCTCACGCGGGCGCAATGGTCGTGAGCGCCATGGTGAGCCCCCGCGCGTCGGTGGGTTTGGTGCTGCCAGCACACAGGTGCCGGGCGCGGCGTCTCTGGCCCGCCCTGGTCGAGGCGCTCCGCGTGATCGTTACTTGGTGTGACACAGCCGGACCATTCGCGTCGGTCAGGCCGTTTCGGCCGGTCGCCGACGGGTCGCGCGGCGCGGCGGCGGCGCACGAGGCGCTCGCCGGCCGCGCTCACGGCCGGTGCTCGCGGGCCGCTGTCCCGCGAAAGACAGCGCGCGGGCGCCGGCTGATGCGGTGGCCGCGCCGCCAGGCTGTTAGGTTCCGGTCAGTCCGGCGCACATCGGGTGTCGGCCGAGGGTGCGACCATAAGGGCGGTCGCGGCCGCGGCCTGGCCACCGGGGCGGCCGCGGCGCGGGCGGAGGCCCGGGCCGGGCGCCGGACCAGGCCGGATCACAGGGCGGGCGGGAGGTACAGCGTGGTCACGCAGTTCGATCGGGGACAGAAGAGCCAACTGTCCGCGATCACGCAGGGTACCGATCTCTACATCGGTATCCAGATCAACGCCCCGGGCACCAGCTGGGACATCTCCTGCTTCGGGCTCGACGCGGCCGACCGGCTCTCCGACGACCGGTACTTCGTGTTCTTCAACCAGCCCAAGTCGCCGGAGGGCTCGATCCAGCAGCTCGGCGCGCAGTCGGGCGACACCGAGTCGTTCCGGCTCACCCTCGACGCGGTGCCCGCCTCGATCCACAAGCTGTCGTTCTGCGCGGCGCTGGACGGCACCGGGAACGCGAGCTCCATCGCCTCCGGCTACTTCCGGATCGTCGTCGGCGGCCAGGAGGTGATGCGGTACTCCTTCTCCGGGGCCGACTTCACCGCCGAGCGCGCCGTCATAATCGGCGACGTCTACCGCAAGGGCGTGTGGCGGGTCGCGGCGAACGGGCAGGGTTTCGCCGGCGGGCTCGCCGAGCTGATCCGTTCCTTCGGCGGCGAGGTCGCCGACGAGGCTCCGCCGGCCCCGCCGCCGGCCGCTCCCGGCTTCGCGCCGCCGCCGCCGGCCCCGGCGCCGGCCCCGGGCTTCGCGCCTCCGCCGCCGTCGCCCTCCCAGGCCAAGCCGCCGATGCCGCCGGCCGTTCCGCCGGCCCCGCCCGTGCCGCAGGCTCCGCCGGCGCCTGCCTACGGCCAGCCGGCGGCGCCCGGCTACGGGCAGCCGGCTCCCGGACACGCACCCGGCGGTCCCGGCTTCGCCCAGCCGCCCGCGCCGCACCAGCCCCCGGCGCCGCACCAGCCTCCGGCGGGCCCCGGTTACGGGCAGCCGGCGGCCGCGCCGGCCGCGGCCGGGTACCCGGCGCCCTACCCGATGGCCGAGCCGCTGCCGTCCCAGGTGCAGCCGGTGCCGCCGGGCGCGATGAACAGCCTCAGCCCGTACCGGGAGGCGCAGGCGACCGGCCGCTGGAGCGCCCAGAACGGCAAGATGGTCAAGGTCACGCTCGGTCCAGAGGCGCTCGCGCTGCGTGGTTCGATGGTCGCCTATCAGGGCAACGTCGACTTCGACTACAAGAGCGGCGGGATCCGCGGCCTGATCGAGGAGAAGCTCACCGGCCAGGGCCTCAAGCTGATGACCTGCCGGGGCCAGGGCGAGGTTTTCCTCGCTCAGGACGCCGCGGACCTGCACATCGTCGAGCTGGCCCAGGGCCAGTCGCTGTGCGTCAACACCAAGAACGTGCTGGCGATGGACGCGACGATCCGCAGCGAGGTGAAGCGGATCGAGAGCCCCGGCATCCCCGGCGGCGGGTTCTTCCACTTCGAGCTGGCCGGCCCCGGCGCGATCGTCGTGATGACCAAGGGCACACCGATGACGCTGGGCGTGCAGGGCCCGACGTTCGCCGACATGAACGCCCTCGTTGCCTGGACCACCGGCATGCGGGTGAGCGTGAACACCCAGGTCCGGGTGTCCCGACAGATCTACCACGGGGCTACCAACGCCGAGACGTTCGCGCTGCAGTTCATGGGCTTCGCCGGTCACTTCGTCGTCGTCCAGCCGTACGAGGTGTAGGGCCCATGCGACCAGGGCGGCAGACCCAGACCAGGCAGATCCAGATGAGGCAGACGAGGCAGGGGAGCGGGCCGTGTTCGGAACGCTGACGCAGAACTATGGCCCGACCCCGATCATGGACCGGATGAGCAAGCACGGATCCAAGATCGCAAAGGTGGTCATGCAGCCTGGCATGGACCTGTTCTGCCGGGTCGGTTCGATGATCGCCTACGAGGGTCTGATCGACTTCAACGCGCAGCCGCCGCAGCTCGGCCGGATGGCGGCCTCGTGGGCCACCGGCGAGGGCGTGCCGCTGATGACCGCCACCGGGCAGGGCCTGCTCTACCTTGCCGACTACGGCAAGGAGGTCATCGTCCTGCAGATGTCCAACGAGGCGCTGTCGGTCAACGGGAAGAACATCCTCGCGTTCGATGCCCATCTTCAGTGGAACATCGAGAAGGTGCGCGGCGTCAGCATGCTGTCCGGCATGGGCATGTTCAACGTGGTGCTCCGCGGCAGCGGCTGGGTGGCGCTGACCTCCAAGGGCAACCCGGTCATGCTCGACACCCGCGAGGCGCCGACCTTCGTCGACACCGACGCCCTCGTCGCGTTCACCGAGGGCCTGCGGGTCGAACCCCGGCGCACCGCCCGGCTCGGCGGCCTGATCGGCCGCGGCTCCGGCGAGGCGTTCCAGCTGGGCTTCTCCGGTCAGGGCTTCGTCGTCGTGCAGCCCAGCGAGGACGAGCGCCCGACCTTCTCGGTGCGAGGCTGATCCGGATGACCACCCTCGCGCCCCCGCCCGCCGACCTGATCGTGGCTGGAAGGACGACGTCGTCATGAGCTACCCGCCGCAGCCCGGTCAGGGCTACCCGCCTCAGCAGCCTGGTCAGGGCTACCCGCCCCAGCCTGGTCAGGGCTATCCGCCTCAGCAGCCCGGTCAGGGCTATCCGCCCCAGCAGCCTGGCTACCCGCAGCCCGGGGCTCCGGGCGGCTACCCGCCCCAGCCGGGGGGCCCCGGCTACCCGCCCCAGCCGGGAGGCCACGGCCCGATGCCCGGCGCTCCGGGCGGCTACCCGCCGGGCGGGATGCCTCCCGGCGCCCCCGGCATGCCGCCGGGCGCCCCGGGGATGCCAGGCGGCATGCCTGGTGCTCCGGGCGCCCCCGGGGGGATTCGCAGCTCGCTGCTGAACAACCCCGAGGTGACCTCGAACGAGCGGTTCGCGTTGCAGAACGGCAAGATGCTCAAGGCGACGCTCGGCGCACAGGGCATGCGGGAGTTCTACGCCCGCGCGGGCTCGATGGTCGCCTACCAGGGCGGAGCGACCTTCGACTCCCACTGGGAGGGCTGGGCAAGCCACCTGCGCCGCCACTTCACCGGCGGCGAGGGCCTGAACCTGATGAAGGTCGCCGGCCAGGGCGCCGTCTACCTCGCCTACCAGGCCCAGGACATCCACATCCTGGACATCTCCAGCGACCCGTTGACGATCGACGGGCGCAACGTGCTCGCCTTCGACCGCGACCTGCAGTGGGATGTCGTGCGCATCGACACCCAGGTGGGCATCGCCGGCGTCGGCAACTACCAGATCGAGCTGCGCGGTCAGGGCAAGGTCTGCATGTGCACGACCGGCGCGCCGCTGGTCATGCACGTGACCCCGATGAACTACTACTTCGCGGACGCGGACGCGGTCGTCGGCTGGTCGTCGAGCCTGCAGGTCTCGATGCAGGCGGCGGTGACGTCGTCGTCGGCGTGGCGGCCGCGTGGCAACACCGGCGAGAGCTGGCAGATGCAGTTCTCCGGCGACGGCTACGTCGTCATCCAACCGAACGAGCTGATGCCCCCGTACAACGCCCTCGCCGGCACCGACATGGCCGGCCGTTTCGGCCTCGGCCAGCAGGGCTTCGGCGGCAACCAGCTCGGCGGCCACGGCCAGGGGGGCCACGGCCAGGGCGGCATGGGCGGCCTGTTCGGTGGTGGCGGCCACGGGCAAGGCGGTATGGGCGGGCTGTTCGGCGGGGGTGGTGGCCACGGCCGTGGTGGCCTGTTCGGTTAGGACCCGCCAGAGCTGACGTCGCCGGCCTGGGCCGTTCATCGCCCGGGCGACGAACCGGACGCTGTCCAGCGACGACCCGGCGCCATCGGCGCCGGGCCGTCCGTCTCCGGACATCGGGGTTCGGTGTGGCGTGGACAGCCGACATAGGTGGATCAGACCGGCGGCCCGATACGGTCGGCGCATGGTCGCCGCCCTGTATCTCACTCTGGCCATCGGGCTGGAGATCGTCGCCACGTCCGCGCTGCGCCAGTCGGACGGTTTCACGAGGCTCTGGCCGACGGTGCTGGTCGCGACCTGCTATCCCGTGTCGTTCTACCTGCTGTCGCTCGCTCTGCGCACGATCTCGCTCGCGGTCGCGTACGCGATCTGGTCCGGCGCGGGCACCGCTGTCATCGCCGCCATCGGGGTGATCGCATACCAGGAGCACATGAACGCCCTCAAGGCCGCCTGCCTGGCCCTCATCGTCCTAGGCGTTGTCGGTCTCCAGTTCAGCGGCACCCACCGCTGATCCGCCGGGCTCCGCGAACGGCCCGCGGTGGGGTGACGGCTCGCCAGGCTGACGCCCTCGGCTCAGCAGTCGCGCAGGAGCCGGTCGAGGACGCGGGCGCCGAACTCGAGGGCGTCGACCGGCACCCGCTCGTCCACGCCGTGGAACAGGGCGGTGAAGTCCAGGTCCGGCGGGAGCCGCAGCGGGGCGAAGCCGAAGTGGCGGATGCCGAGCCGGGCGAAGGACTTCGCGTCGGTACCGGCGGAGAGCATGTACGGCAGCAGCCGGGCGCCCGGGTCCTCACCGGCGATCGCCCGGGCCATCGCGTCGACCAGCGCCCCGTCGAAGCTCGTGCTCACGCCGGGCAGCGTGTCCCACACGGCCTCGACGTCCGGGCCGAGGACCGTGACCAGCTCGCGGGCCATCGCCGCCTCCCGGCCCGGCAGGAACCGGGCGTCGACGGTCGCCTCCGCCACCGAGGGCACCACGTTCGACCGGTAGCCGGCGTTGAACAGGGTGACGTTGGCGGTGTCCCGCAGCGCCGCGCCGATCAGTCGGGAGAGGTTCCCGAGCCGGTCGACCGCGGCCCGCGGATCGTTCTCGTCGAAGGGGACGCCGGTGAGGTCCGCCACGCCCTCGAGGAACTCCCGGACGGGATCCGTGAGGATCAGCGGGAAGCGGTGCGCGTCCAGCCGGGCCACGGCGGCCGCCAGCTTCACGATCGCGTTGTCGTCATGCAGCATCGCGCCGTGCCCGGCTGTGCCGCGGGCGGTCAGCCGCAGCCACATCGAGCCCTTCTCCGCGGTCTCGACCAGATAGGCCCGGACGGGGTCGGCGGACGTGCCGGCGCCGGTCCGGCGGCCGGGGAGGGCGACCGAGAACCCGCCGACCTCGCTGATCGCCTCGGTCACCCCCTCGAACAGGTCCGGGCGATGCTCCACCAGCCAGCGCGCCCCGAGGATCCCGCCGGCCTCCTCGTCGGCGAGGAACGCGAAGACCAGGTCCCGGGGCGGGACGACCCCCTCGCGGCGCAACCGGCGGGCGACGGCCAGCGTCATCGCGACCATGCCCTTCATGTCGACGGCGCCGCGTCCCCAGACGTACCCGTCGGCCACCTCACCGGAGAACGGATGGACCGTCCACTCGCTCGCGTCGGCCGGGACCACGTCCAGATGGCCGTGCACCAGCAGCGCGCCGCGGGACGGGTCCGCGCCCGGCAGCCGGGCGATCACGTTGCCCCGGCCCCGGCCTCCTGACTCCAGAAAGGTCGGCTCGTAACCGGCCTCGGCCAGCTTCGCGGCGACGTACTCCGCCGCCGCTCGTTCGGTTCCCGGCACGTCTGGATCGCCGAGGTTGGTGGTGTCGATGGCGATCAGCTCGCTGGCCAGCGCCACCACCTCGGCGGCCGGGTCGGCGCCGGTCCCGCTCCACGGGACGCGGCCGCCTTCGGTCACGGTGCCCAACTCCCTCGATCGCGGCCCAGAGAGCCGGACTCGCGCTGTATCACCTCAACCGGCCGCGGGCCGCCGCGGGAAAGCCCATCATTGCCGTCGAGATTGTCGAGTATATGCGCGAGGCCGCCCGCGGCGTGAACCGGTAGCGGATTCGGAAGGGCGGTCCTCCGGTGTCGGCGAATCTCGTGCGCCCCGGTCCGCGCAGCGCGAAGGCGGTGGCACCCGTGGATGCCACCGCCTCGAACGTGTTCGCGGGAGTGCCGCCTACCCGGCCGCCGCGAGCTTCCGGCACGCGGCCGCGGCCCTGCGGCAGGCCTCCGCGCAGGCCGCCATCTGGCGGTCGTCGGGCATCTTGGCGCACATGTCGGCGCACCGGGTGCACATGTCCGCGCACATGCGGCACATGTCCTTCACGCTGCCCGAGTCCCGCATGATCATGTCGGCGCACATGCCGCAGGTGTCGCTGCAGTCCAAGAGCATCCGCATCAGGGCGGCGTCCATCATCGCCCCGCCCTGGCGCATGCAGTAATCCATGGTGCTACGACACGTCGAGCGGCAGTCGATGCATGCGTCAATGCATTCCTGCATTTCGGCGGTACGCACAGAAAGAGTGGCCACTGCACTTCTCCTTATGGGGAGTAGGCCTGATGAAAACTGCCGAGAACGCGACCGTGTCACGCCTTCGGCAAAGGACGGACTATTCGTCGCGCGTGGCAATCGCAGCGTAGCACCGCGTGATAGTCCCAGCAAGGCGCCGCAAACCGATCAGGGCGGGTAGCCGCCAATTCTTGGCGTGGCCGGAAGTCGGGCGCGGTTCCGATTTTCTGCCGCCGTGTGGTGCGGCGTGCTCGTCGCCGCCTTTGGCCCGTTGGAGCGGGAAATGCCGCTGGTGCCAGGAGCAGGTACGCGCGAGCCGGCGTAGATCAGCGAGGAAGTGAGGCGTGTCGTTCCAGGAAGGCGGCGACGTCACTCTCCGACTCGATTGGCAGGGGATACACGAGGAGACGGTCGACCCCGAGATCGGCGTACCGGCGAGCTGAGTCCACGTTGACCTCGACCGGGTCGAGCTGGATATAGATAATTTCCAAACGGCCGAGCCGGGCCGGCCGCGGCCACATAGGCCAGATGTATGAGCGGATCCAGGAGCGGGTCCGTGGCCTCCATCGGCGATGCCGGCACCCGAGGGCTGGGCAGGACGACGTGCTCACCAGCCCACCAGGAGCGGTACGCCAGCTCCTGGGCCAGCCGGGCCAGACGGGCGGTCGTCTCCGGGCCCGTCGTCGCCTTCGCGTTCAGGCCACTGACACCGAGCTCCACGCTCATGCTCCTCGAAAGCTTCTGTCGGGTCGTCTCCGTGCCGGCCGGAGGCAGCAGGTCCGCCAGCGTCAGCTCAGTCCGCGGTGTGCGTTCAGCATTGGGCACGATCCGTGACGGCGCTGCGCAGACCGGGATGTCCCACCCGAAGGCCACGACCGGCGTGCCGGGCACAGGACGGAACCGTCTTCAGCCGCGGCGACGACAACCCCGGCGGCGTCCCAGCCGTGAGCCTGCATGGTTGCCTCCCCTCGAGGACTGCGCGGTGGCGGTCAGGAACCTGTCAGATCACCGTGCCGGGTTACTCCGTGCCGATCCAAGACCCGTTGTCATAACCAATGGTTATGGACGTTCACGTGCAGAATCTCCGTTATTTCTTGGCGGTGCCTGGGACGGGCTGTGAGGCAGCCGTGTAGGTGCCCGAGAACCCGACCGGCTTCGGGCGCGGGATCACATTGATCATGCGCCTGTGAAGGTGTCCAGGTGGTCGAGCGCCCAGGCCTCGAAGCTGGTCGCGGGGCGTCCCAGGAGCCTGGGCACGTCGTCGGTGAGGATCGCGTTGTGCCCCGCCCGCGCCCACCCGGAGCCGGTGATGATGACGTCGACGGCGGAGGTGTCCATTCCGGAGGCGAGCATCTCCTTGCGCGCCACGTCGAGGGGCATGTCGACGGTCGTGACAGCGGTGCCGAGAAGCCGCTGGAGCTGGGCGGCCTGGTCGGGCACAGCGAGCAGTTCCGGGCCGGTCAGGGTATAGGTCTGACCCGTGTGGGCGGAACAGGTCAGGGCTTCCACGGCAACGGCGGCCACGTCTCGCGGGTCGATGACGCCCTGCCTACCGTCGCCGGTCAGGTTGGGTATTGGATTGCCAGATCTGATGGGTGCGGCCCAGTGCAGCGTGTTCGAGGCGAAACTGGACGGCCGCAGCACGGTCCAGGCCATGGGACTCGCGCGCACGGCCTCCTCCGCCCGCCGATGCCAGGCTCCTACTTCCCTGCCGTGGGCGTCGGTTTCGCCGGTCCCGATGGCGGAAAGCTTCACCACTCTGCTCACCCCGGCCGCCACGGCGGCGTCGAGCAGGGCCACGTCATGGTGGGTCGCCGGCGACGCCGGCGCGGTCAGCAGGAAGACCCTCTCGGCTCCGGCCACCGCCGCGCGCAGCGACGCGGAGTCGTCGAAGTCGGCCCGCGCGATGTCCACACCGAGCGAGCCGGGAACGTTCGCGGGGTTCCGTGTCATCGCGCGGACGGCCGCACCACGGGCGACCAGGAGCCTGAGGACCTCGCGTCCGACGGTGCCCGTGGCACCGGTAACAAGGATCATGGGGCAACGGTGTCAGCGCTGGCAGCGCGGCGGCTAGGACGTTTCGGCAGTCCTTGTCCGCGCGATCACGGTGGCCGGCCGGCGCACTCAGGCTTCTATCGTGGGCACGGTGCTGAACGATGGCTCCGAACGCGTCCTCCCCGTGCCGGCCGCGCTGCGGCCATGGATCTCCCAGCTGAGCACTGCCGCGGTCGGCGAGCCTGTTGTCCCTGTCCGGACCGAGGTGCCGGACACCGCCACGGCGCTGGTCGTACGGGCGAGCGGCGACCGCCAGGAGGTCGTGGTCATGGGGCCGCGTACCCATGCCGCGTATTTCGAGGTGAGCCGGGTGCCGTTCTGTGTGAAGGCGCGGCTGCGGCCCGGGCGGGCTCGGGCGTTGCTCGGTGTTCCCCCGCGCGGGCTTGTCGACCGGGCCGTCCCGCTGGATGACCTGTGGGGCGCGGCAGGTGACCGGCTTGCCGAGGCCCTGTCCGACGTCGGTCCAGATGCCGCCGCGGTCGTCGAACTCCTCGAGAAGACGCTGATCGGTCAGGTATCGGCTCTGTCGGGTCAGGACCTGGCACGCGACGAACTCGTGCACAGCGCAACCTCGGCCCTGACCGCTCTGGCCATACCTGGACCTCGGCGGGTCCGGACGACGGCTCGGCGTCTGAACGTCAGCGAGCGGCACCTGCGCAACCTGTTCACCGATGCCGTGGGTATCCCGCCCAAACACTTCGCCCGCATCGACCGGCTACGACACGTGCTCACGCGTGCCAGCCAGCAATCCTTGACCCACCTCGCGGTCGAGGCGGGCTACTACGACCAGTCCCACATGACGGCCGAGTTCCGCCGCATGATGGGGGTATCTCCCGGAGCATTCATCACCGGGCAACTCCCCGCCGCCACTCGCTGCCGCTGACAGCGATTCTGGCGGGCGAAGCGGCGGGCGGATTCTGGTCCATCCGTGTTGGCCTCGCGATCGCTGGATCGGCTGGCCTGGACCGGCGCCAGCCCGCTCATCTGTTGACCACCGTCGTTGATGACGCCAGTAAGGTTCTTGACCATGGAGACAGGCGCGGGAGCAACGATGATCGCCATCCCGGCGGGGTTGGTGACGCTGTCGGACCGGCGAACGCGGTGTACGTGGTCGGTCGAGCTCACGCCCTACCGCCTCGGCGCGTTTCCGATCACTCAGGCGCAGTACGCACAGGTCGTCGGGCATCGGCCGAGCGCGGTCGATGGGGATCTTCTGCCCGTGGAAGGTGTGTCCTGGTGGGACGCCGTCCGTTTCTGCAACGCGCTGTCGCAAGGCGAAGGACTGGCGCCGGCCTATAACATCCGCGCCGAAGGTGAGCACGTCGAGTGGGATATCACCGCGGCCGGATATCGGCTGCCCACCGAGGCCGAATGGGAGCACGCCTGCCGTGCCGGCACGACAGGTCCGCGATATGGATCGCTCGACGACATCGCGTGGTACCGGCAAAACTCACACGGCCGAGTTCATGAGGTGGGCGCCAAGCTGCCCAACCCGTGGGGCCTGCACGACATGCTAGGCAATGTGTGGGACTGGTGCTGGGACGTCTATGACGCCGAGGTTTACGGCCCGTATCGGGTGCTGCGCGGCGGTGGATGGGCCGACGAGCACTGGAGCTGTCGAGCCTCGGTGCGGCGCCGCGGCCATCCGAACTTCCGGGTAGACGATGTCGGTTTTCGTGTCGCGCGTTCTGGTCCGGTCTGATCCGTGTTGGTCCGTCGCCGAGGCTGAACGGACGATCCGCGTCCGCCTGGCTCGCTGGGTCCTGCCTCGGTCCGGACCGCCGCGAGCGGGACCTATCCGGTGGGCGGCTGGTCGCGCGGGTCGGGGACGCCGACGGGGTTGGGCCACAGCAGCAGCGGGGCCGCGGCCTCGGCGACGGGGGCCAGCAGCGCCGCGGCGCGCCGGGTCGCGTCCGGGCCGAGCGCGTCCCAGGCCGGGCTCGCGAGCCGGTCCGTCGTCGCCTCCAGGTCACGGGCGGCGGCCAGCGCCGCCTCGGTCGGCGCGCCGTCGTCGTCGAGCCAGCCGCGAGCCCGCAGTCGGCCGGCCGCCGCGTCCCACTCGTCGTCGGTCCAGCCGCGGATCCGCTGGTAGAAGGCGCGGTCGGTGCCGCCCCTGCTGACCCGCCAGACAAGGCTCTCCGGGCCGTCGAGACCGGCGGTGAGCAGGGCGGCGACATGCCCGTCGCCGCGGTGCTCCCGCAGGACGGTCGCCGCGTGCCAGAGGGTGCCGAGCGGATCGTCGGGCCAGGGGATCCCGGCGTTCGCGGCGCCGAGCACCCGGCCGGCGACCGGGGCGTGCTCGGCCGCCGACCGCAGCAGCGCGGCCAGTTCGGTGAGCTCGTCCGCGCCGATCCCGGCGACCAGCGGACCGAGCGCCGCGCGGGCGCCGTCGAGCCGGACGGCGAGCGCCTTCTCCGGGGAGACCCAGGTCCAGACGTCCGGCAGCGCCCGGGCCACCATGGCGGGCGCGAACCCGAAGAAGGCGCCGACGACCGGCCCGGCCTCGACCGGCCCCAGCGGCGCCGCCCGGCCGGCGAAGTACCCACGCCAGTAGCCGCGCACCCCGGCGTCCTGCCACGTCGCCAGGCTGGCCGGCGCGAAGTACGTGACGGCGTGCACCGGCTCGAACAGCCGCCACATCCGCTGAGCAACGGGCACCTCGACCATGACCCAACCCAATTCCGCCGACCGACCGAGGTCAAGCCCCGCCGCTGCGGCCCACGAGGCCCGCCGATCCGGTCGCGCTGTCAGGCACCGGCCGGCGGCGTGGTCGTCCGTGCCGGGATGACGACGTTGTGCGGGGGCGCGCCCGCTGACAGGGCGTCGAGCTGGCGGCGGAGAAGGGCGACGACCCGTGGCCGCATCGCGGCGCTGTGGCCGCCGACATGGGGGGTGAGCAGGACCTCGTCCAGGTCCCACAGGGCGTGTTCCGGTGGTAGCGGCTCGGGATCGACGACGTCGAGCGCGGCGCGGATCTGGCCGGCACGGACCGCCTCGACGAGGTCCTCGGTGACCACCACCTGGCCGCGCGCGACGTTGACCAGCAGGGCACCCGGCCGCATGGTGGCCAGGAACTCCCGGTTCACCAGGCCCACCGTGCTCGCGTTCAGGGGCACGGCGAGCACGACGACGTCCGCGTCGGGCAGCAGGCCCGGCAATTCGCCAACGGCCCAGACGACGCCCTCGGCGTCCTCACGGTGGGTCGCCGCCACGCGGACGACGTCGACCTCGAAGGGGCGCAGGCGGCTGACGACCGCGCGGCCGACGCCGCCCTGCCCGACCACGAGCACGCGCGAGTCCGCGAGCGACAGCGATGCGGCGTGTGCCCACCGGTGATCAGCCTGAGCGCGGATCAGGGCCGGCAGTCGCCGCTGGCTGGCGATCATCAGCCCGATCGCCAGCTCGGCGGTGGAGGTCTCGTGGACCCCCGCGGCATTGCTGAAGGTGAGGCCCGCGGGGAGCACGGCGCTCACACCCTCGTAGCCGATGGACTGGCTCTGGACGAGCAGCGGGCGCAGGCCCTCGAGCGCCGTAAGCGCCGTCGGGTCAGACATGTACGGCACCACGACGACGTCGAGGTCCGGCCGGGGCGGCTCGCCGGACAGGTCCCAGACCACCACGTCCGTCGCGGGAACCGACGCCAGGGCCTCGCGGAGGTCCTCGGTGGGAACGGCCACGACCAGCGGCCGGCGGAGTTGGGGCACGACGGTTCCTCCTGAAGATGGGTGCGCCCGGCCGGAACGCGCGGCATCGGTTTCCTGGACGCACGACTCCCTGGACGTGCGACCGCGACCCGCCGCGCCGCGGCACGCGGTTCGATGGTGGCCCTCTCGGGGCTAGTCTGTGCCCGGTCTGGCAGCGGAGGGCGGCGCGGCCGACCGTAGGGCCATGAGCCAACCGAGCAAACTCGTCATCGTCGTCGGGAGTGTGCGGGAGGGCAGGTTCGGCCCGGTCGTGGCCTCGTGGGTCGCCGAACAGGCAACCGCGCACGGAAGCTTCGACATCGAGGTGGTCGACCTCGCCGAGTTCGAGATCCCGCTTTCCCTGCCAGCCGCGTCGCCGAAGTACGCGGGAGCCACGTACCCGCGCCCGGCGGGCATGGCGACCCTGACCGCGCGGTTCGACGCCGCGGATGCCTTCGTCCTCGTCACCCCCGAGTACAACCACAGCTACCCCGCCTCGCTGAAGGCCGCCATCGACTGGCACTTCACGCAGTGGACCGCGAAGCCGGTCGCGTTCGTCAGCTATGGGGGCGCGGCGGGCGGGCGGCACGCGGTCCTGCACCTGGAGAACGTCCTCACCGAACTGCACGCGGTGACCATCCGCGACGGCCTGGCGTTCCCGAACTACTTCGTGACCTGGGACGCGGGCCAGCCGGCCGACCCGGACGCGCCGGGCTACGCCAAGACGATGTTCAACCAGCTTGCCTGGTGGGCGGCCGCGCTTCGCAAGGCGCGCGCCGAGGCGCCCTACCCCGACTGATCATGGTCGCCCGGCGAGGCGGCGCCAGGACGGGCAGGCGCGGCGCGGGACCGGCGGCCTGGCCGAGATGATCGCCCCGCCGGGATCGGATGACTGTCACCGCCGTCGGCGGGCGGCGGCGGCCGCTGACGCGTGCACCGCCGCCCGCCCGGCGGAGTCAGGCGAGGATCGAGTCGACCAGGCCGAAGTCCGCGCCGCGGGCCGCCTGGCGCTGGGCGAGCTGGAGGAACCGGCCCGGCGAACCGAGGTAGAACCGCTCGTACAGGTCGGAGCGGCCGGCCAGCCCGGTGCCGACGAAGTCCCAGGCGAGCCGGAACAGCGCCGCCCGCTCGCCGGCGGGCATTCCGTTCGCGCCCTGGTAGTAGCGCTCCAGCAGCGGGCGCAGCCGCGGGTCGTCCAGCTCGGCCCTGGTCGGCGTGGCGAGCAGGCTGTGGCTTCCCAGCAGTTTGATGATCTCGGTGACCCGGGGGAACCAGCGTGGCAGGGTGGGGCGCAGGGCCGCGAACGGGGGCTCCGCGCAGAACCACGTCCCCGCCCCCCATTCGTGGGCGCCGGCCTCGGCGGCGGTCAGCGCGGACCTGGTCAGCTCGAGGTACGTCCAGATCTCGCCGAGCATCTCGATGGCGGCGGGGCTGGTGTTGTTGACCGCCTCGGCCATTCTGGTGGCGAGCTCCCAGGCGAACTGGAGCTTCGAGACGGCGCGGATCGTGGTCTGCTGCATGACGTTCGCGGTCCAGCCGGACCGCTGCATGACGCGGTTGTAAAGGTCCACGTCCCCGTCGAGGAAGACGCGGTGGCGTGGCACCTCGACGTCGTCGAAGATGATGACGGCGTCCTGCTCGTCGAACCGGCTGGACAGCGGCGCGTCAGCGGCTGGCGCCGACGAGGAGTAGCTGTCCCGGCAGAGCACCCGCAGGCCCGGGGTCGACATCGGGATGGCGAAGACGACCGCGTACCGTTCGTCGCCCTCGGTCAGCGGATAGCCGGGGTAGACGAAGATCTCGTCGGCGAACGGCGCGAGGGTCGCGAGTGCCCTGGCGCCGCGCACGACCATTCCCTCGGCGGTGTCCGCCACCTTGTGAACGACGATGTCTCCGCCGCCGGCCGCGGTCTCCGGCATCGACCGGTCGACGGTCGGGTTGACGATCGCGTGCGTGAGCGCCAGATCGTGGCACATGACGTGGCGGTGATAGGCGATCAGGTTGGCGGTGCCCTGGTCGTTGCCGCCGCGGCTCCACACGTCGGGACGTCCGGCGAAGCCGGCGAGCGTCACGTTGAGGTAGTCGGGGCTGCGGCCCATCAGCCCCAGGGTGCGCCGCGCGATGCCGGCGATCGCGTCGTGCCGGCGGGCCAGGTCCGCGGCCGACCGGGGAACCAGATGCGTCACCGCGACCGTCTCCCCGCTGTCCGGGTCCACGGTGAGGTACCGGTCGGGCCGCTCGTGCTGCAGGTCGAACAGGCCGGCGAGCGTCCTGGCGGCGCCGGCGGTGCGCGGATGCGTGGTCACGTCGGCCACTCGTTCGCCGTCCAGCCAGACCTCGCGATCGTCCATCAGCCCCTTGAGGAACTCGGTGCCGGTTCGCGCGCCCATTTCTTCCCCCGTCTCGTTCCTACAGTTCTGCGATCATGGTGAGTGGCTGCTCGACGCAGTGGGCCAGGAAGGTGATGAAGCCGGCCACGGGCGAGCCGTCGCAGGCGCGATGGTCGAAGGCGACGGTGAGCTGGGCGACCTTGCGTGGATGGATCTCGCCGTTCACGACCCACGGCCGCTCGGCGATCCGGCCCACCGCGAGCTGCGCGACCTCCGGATGGTTGATGATCGGAACAGCGCCGTCCGTGCCGAGCGCGCCGTGGTTGTTGATGGTGAACGTGCCTCCGGTGAGCTCGGCGGGAGTCAACGCGCGGTCACGTGCCCGGGTGGTGAGCTCGGAGAGCCGCTCGGTCAGCCGCGGCGCCGTCATGGCGTCGGCGTTCCTGACGACGGGGACGACCAGGCCGGCGGCACCGGCGATCGCGAATCCCAGGTGGACTGACGGATACCGGATGATCTCGTCCCGTTCGGTGTCCACGGTGGCGTTGAGCTCGGGATGGCGCGCGAGCCCCGCGACGCAGATCCTGGCCAGCAGGCCCGGCACACTCACCGGCCGGTCCGGGTTCAGGGCGTTGATCGCGTCGCGGGCCGCGAGCAGGTCGGTGAAGTCCACGTCGCGCCAGGCCGTCGCCTCCGGGATCTCCCGCCGGCTACGAACCATCCGCTCCACGACCACCCGCCTGGTGGCCAGGGGAACGCGGTGGACCGTCGGCGACGTCACCGGATCAGACGTCACCGGATCAGACGTCACCGGATCAGACGCCACCGGATCAGGGGACGGCGGCGGGCGGTGCTCGGCGCGCCGCGCCGCGGCCAGGGCGTGCTCCACGTCGGCCCGGCGGACGACGCCGCCGGCGCCGGTCGCGGGCACCTCGCCCAGGTCGAGGCCCGCGGTCTGGGCGAGCCGCCGAACCACCGGCGAGATGACCCGCGGCGCGACCGCGGCGCTCGCCGAATCCGCGGCATCTGCCCGTCCGGCTCGCCCGGCCGGCACGACGGCCGCGACCGTCGGCCTCACCGCGCCGTCCAGGGCCCTGGTGCCGTTCGAGGTCACCACGTCGTCCGACGTCGCGGCGCCGTTCGGTCGCGGTATGCCCAACGCGGGCTGGTGTCCGCCGATCCTCGGCGTCCGGCGCCGCCAGCGGGCAACCCCCGCGGCCTGGGCGGGTTCCACCGCCGCCGGGCCGAAGCCGACGAGCGCCGGCCCTCCCGCTGCCGGAGGCTGTCGCGGGAGGTCACCCGCGAGCGGCGCCGAGAAGGCGGCCTGGGGGCGTGCCGGGCCCGGGGCTCCGACGGATGCCGAGCCGGCCGACGGGCCGGTGACCGTGCCGGTCCGCTCCCGGACCCGCACGAGGGGAGAGCCGACAGCCAGGACCTCGCCGGCGCGGCCGTGGCGGCTCTCGACGATCCCCGCGTAGGGGCAGGGAATCTCGACGAGCGCTTTCGCCGACTCCACCTCGACGATGGGCTGGTCGATCTCGACCGGCTCCCCGACCTCGACGAGCCACCGCACGACGACGGCGTCGGTGAGCCCTTCGCCGAGGTCGGGGAGGGCGAACTCGGCGACGCCGGTCGCCGGGGCCGCGTCACGTGAACCGTTCATGTCGCCGGGCTCCCTCATGTGTCCGCGAGCCAGCGGGCGTCCGGTTCGTCGTCCCACTGCAGGCGCTCGAAGGCGTCGAGGATGCGCGCGACGCTCGGCTGGTGGTGGTGCTCGAGCTTCGGGGCGGGATACGGAACGTCCCATCCGGTCACCCGCAGCACCGGCGCCGCGAGCGAGTGGAAGCAGCGTTCCTGGACGCGTGCCGCGATCTCCGCGCCGACCCCGGCGAATCCCTGGGCCTCGTGCAGGACGACGCAGCGGCCGGTGCGGCGGACGCTGGCGACGACCGTGTCGTCGTCGAACGGCACGATGGACCGCAGGTCGACGACCTCGACATCCCAGCCGTACCCGGCGGCGACCTGGGCCGCCTCCAACGCGAGCGGGACGGTCGGCCCATAGGTCACCACCGTCACGTCCCGGCCCGCCCGGCGCAGCGCCGCCTGGCCCAGCGGCTCGGCGCGCACGGGCAGATCCACCGGCGACCGGCTCCAGTACAGCCGTTTCGGCTCCAGGAACACCACCGGGTCGGGATCGTCGATCGCGTCCCGCAGCAGGGAGTAGGCGTCCGTGACCGTCGCCGGGGTCACGACCTTCAGGCCCGCCGTGTGCGCGTAGTACGCCTCCGAGCTGTCCGAATGGTGCTCGACCGCGCCCACCCCGCCCCCGTAGGGGATGCGCAGCACCATGGACGGCCGGACCCGGCCGCCGGTCCGCGCGCCCAGCTTCGCCACGTGGCTGACCACCTGCTCGAACGCCGGATAGGCGAAGGCGTCGAACTGCAGCTCCACGACCGGCCGCAGGCCGTACATCGCCATGCCGACCGCGAACCCGACGATCCCGGCCTCCGCCAGCGGCGTGTCGAAACAACGCCGCTCGCCGAAGGCGGCGCGCAGCCCGTCGGTGACGCGGAACACTCCGCCCAGGCGGCCGACGTCCTCACCGAGGACCAGTACGCGCTCGTCCGCCGCCATCGCGTCCCGCAGCGCCCGGTTGAGCGCGCCGGCCATGGAGACCGCCGGCGCCGAGCGGGGCTGGCTCCCGGCCGTGTCGGGAGCGGCCCCCGGGCCGGCGGCCCGGGCGCGGGCATCCCGCGCCGGCTCCGCCGATCCGGCGGAAGCCCCGGGGGAGACGAGGGCGGGCCGGCTCGTGGTCATCGCGCGCCCTCGCCACCCGCGTCGAGCTCCGAGAGCAGAGCCGCCCGCTGCTCGGCCAGGAAGGCCGGCGCGGCCGCGTAGACATGGTCGATGATGTCCGTCGGCGCGACGTGCGCGTCGTGGGCGACGCCGGCCCGCACACCCGCGGCGAGCGCCTCCGCCCGCGCCGTGACGGCCGCCTCGGCCGCGTCGTCGAGCAGGCCGCGCCGGCGCAGGTAGGCCCTCAGGCGCTCCACTGGGTCCCGTCCCCGCCAGCTCGCGACCTCGGCCTCGTCGCGGTAGCGGGTCGGGTCGTCGGCACTGGTATGCGGCCCCATCCGGTAGGTGTGCGCCTCGACCAGCATCGGCCCAAGACCCGCCCGGGCATGGTCCACGGCCTCGGCCAGCACCGACAGGACGGCGACGGCGTCGTTGCCGTCGACCTGCTCGGCGCGCACCCCGTAGCCGATGCCCTTGTAGGCCAGCGACGGCGCGGCGCTCTGCTGGGAGAGGGGAACGCTGATCGCGTACCGGTTGTTCTGCACGAGGAACACCACCGGGGCGCGGAACACCGCGGCGAAGTTCAGCGCCTCGTGGAAGTCGCCCTCACTCGTCGCCCCGTCGCCGAGCAGGACGAGCGCGACCTCGTCGGTGCCCTTCCAACGCGCCGCGACGGCCAGGCCGGTGCCGTGCGGCGCCTGCGTCGCCAGCGGCGTGCTCATCGGGGCGCACCGGTGGGCGTAGGGGTCGTAGCCGCAGTGCCGGTGCCCGCGGACCGGGGCCAGCACGTCCAGGGGATCCACGCCCCGGGACAGCAACGCGCCGCTGTCGCGGTAGGTCGGGAACAGCCAGTCGCCCGGGCGCAGCGCCAGCGCCGCGCCGGCCTGGCACGCCTCCTGGCCCACGGACGACGGGAAGGCCGCGATCCGGCCCTGCCTGGCCAGCGCCGTGGCCTGCGCGTCGAACCGGCGGCCCAGCACCATGGCCTCGTACGCCTGGACCAGCAGCTCGTCCGGCGGCGGCCGGTAGCCGCCGTGCTCGTCGACCGGCTCGCCGCCGTCGTCCACGAAACGGATCGGCGACGGCGACGGGAGCAGCTTCGCGACGACCGCGCCGAGCCCGCCGGTGGTCTCGGTGGTCATGCCGACCTCAGTCCGTCGATGCCGCTGAGGCGCTCACCCAGGGCTCCTCGGGTGGTGGGCAGGGACCTTGCCGCCTCCAACCGGTCGCGGCCCGTGTTCCCCAGCTGGAACAGCGACTCGACGACCGGAGCGGCCCCACCACCCCCACCCGTGCCGGCGCCGAGCGCGTCCCGCACCCGGCCGAGGTCGGCGATGACGTCGTCGAGCAGATCGGCGAGCGGCGACGCGTTGGCCTCGACGATCTCCGTCCACAGGTCGGCGTTCGCCCCGGCGATCCGGGTGAAGTCCATGAGGCCGGGACCGGCGAGCCGGGCGAGGTCCTCCGGCATCCCGGCCAGCCGGGCGGCGATCGCGCTGGCCACGATGTGCGGCAGGTGGCTGAGCAGGCCGAGCGCGAAGTCGTGCGTGTGTGGATCGAGCCGCGTGACCCAGGCGCCGCAGCCGACGGCCACGAGGCGGGCGTGCCGCTCGGCGAGCGGCGAGGTCGCCGCCGACGGGGTGATGACCCAGGGCCGATTGGCGAACAGGTCCTGGAGGGCCCATTCGGGACCGCCGCGCTCGCGGCCGGCCACCGGATGGGCGCCGCAGATCCTGGACATGTCCGCGCCGAGGCGTTCGGCGTCGGTGAGCGGTTCGACCTTCACCGACGCCGTGTCGCTGAACGTCGCCTCGGGAAGCAGGCGCTGCCAGGCGAGGAGCGTCCGGCCCACGTCGCGCGGGGGAACGGCGATCACGACGTGGTCGACGGCCTGCCTGGCGTCCGCGACGAGGGCGCCGACGTCGGCGGCGAGGTCGTCCGCGCCGCCGGCCGAGCGTGGCCGCACGATTCCGGCCGGTCGGGGATCCGGGAACGGCCAGACCCGGCCGGCTCCGCGGCTCGCGGCCACGGCGGTCTGGGCTGGGCGCCGGTCGTGGAGCAGGACGTCGGTCCCGTGCCGGCGCAGCGCCATGCCGACCGAGGTGCCGATCAGGCCGGACCCGACCACCAGGACCCGCAGGTTCGCGAGGTCCGCGAGGTCGGCGTCCGCGAGGCCGGCGCCGGACGAGGCATCCGGGTCCGCCGCCGTCACCGCCGTGAGATCAACCAGGCGCGCGTGCATGGTCATCGCTCAACCGCTCTCTCGTCACTGTGGTGTCTGGTCGCCGCCGCACCGACGGTCGCCGGATTCCCCGACTCGCTGGCCGGTATCGCGCCGGGCGTGTCGAGTGGGTGCCGTCTGGCCGAGTGGGTAGCCCCGGTGAGGCTGCCGACGGGGCCAGCCGCGCTTCCCGCTGACGGATCGGGGCGGATGCCGGCCGCGGCCTCGAGGGCGTCGAGCTCGGCCGCGAACAGCTCGGGGAGCCGCGCGTGGTCCACCACCGAGCCGTCCGCCGAGAAGCCGACCCGTACCTGCTTGTCCAGCCCGCTGAGCAGTACCGCCAGGCGCTGGCCGGCGGGGACCGGGGGCACGGGGACGGCGTCGACGACCGGTCGGCCGAGGATCTCGAACGGGCCGGTCAGGCCGGCCGGGTTGGAGGCCGTCAGCGCGAAGCCACGGGTGGCGATCCCGGTGGACAGCGCCGCGGTCCGCAGCGGCGCCGGAACCGTCCAGAGAAAGAGGCGCTCCGCGACACCCGGGGTCCCGCTCTCCTTGAGCCGCAGGGTCTGGCGACGGATCGCGCCGACCCGTTCGTGAATCGACGCCTCACCGTAGGGCAACGCGATCCGCACGGTTGTCAGGTAGTTGCCCACCACGTCCCGCTGCGCCGCCCGCCGGGTGCTGACCGGCATCGCGGCGTGCACCGCGCGTCGACCGGCCCGGCTGGCCCGGCCGTCCCGGTCGGGGGCCGGGGGACACCAGGCACGCAGGGCGCCGGCGAGCGCGGCGAGGAAGACGTCGTTCACGGTCGCCCCATGGGCCCGGCCGATCGCCCGCAGCCTGGCGAGGTCGATCTCGAGCCAGGCGTGGTGGGTGCTCCCGGTCGCGGTCGCGCTGGCGAGCGGGCCGATGGAGGTCGTTCTCGTGAGGTAGCCGAGTGAGTGCGCCGCGGCCGTGGCGACCGCGCGGAGGCTGTGCCGCCGGTGGTCCGGCAACGGGCGCCGAGGTTCCGGTCGCGCGCCCTGGCCGGACGGGCCGAACAGCTTGCCCAGCACCAGGTCCAGCGCGGTCCCGTCCATCCGCGCGTGGCTGCCGCGGAAGAGCACGGCGAAGCCGTCGGGGCGGTCGCCGTGCAGCAGCCAGAGCTGCCACGGCGCCGCGTCCATCGAGATCTCGACGGCGGACAGCCGCTCGATCGCCTCGCGCAGCCCGGTGAATCCCGAGCCGGCTGGCAGCCGGCACTCCTGGACGTGCCGCGCCGGGTCGAATCCGGGGTCGGCGGCCCAGGCGAGGCGGCCCCACCCCGCCGGCACGAGCCGGTGCGTCAGCGGTGGGAAGTCGCGCGCCCTTTCCACGACCAGGTCGCGCAGCTCCTGGAGATCGGGCGCCGGGCCGGCGGCGACCAGCAGGTTGCCGACCGCCAGTCTGGTCCGTGGATACGCTCGCTGGTACCCCAAGATGATCTTGTCGACGGGGGTGAGTGCCCGCGCGTCCGCGCGGTCGGCGCCATCGTCGGCGCGGACCGCGGCCGGCCCGCGCGCCTCCGTCTCGTCGCCCAGGTGGTCGCGCGGCGCCGTGCCCGTGCGCGAGGAACGCCGTCGACGATCTCCACGCGTCATCGCATGCCGTCCCGGATAACGCCGGCGGTTTGCCGCGCGATTTTCACGACTGGCTCCCTGGCTGAGCTGGAAACCGGTTTACATCCGGCATGCTAGGTGGCGGGAGCGCCCGCCGCGGAGCGACGCGGTCGTAAACCAAACGACAGCGACGAATATACGCGCGCGGTGGGCCGCGTACCCAGGAAAAGCCTGGTCAGCGAACCCTGGGATTTCCAGGCCCTCCTGGGCGCGGGCTCCCGGCCGGCTGGGCGCTGGTTCGGCGCGCCCAGGCTCCTGACCTGGGCATCCGCGAATTCCCGCCGCGGACGGCCGGCTTGGGGTGGGCCAGTTCGGACGTTGGCAACCCTGGGTTGGAGACAAGTGCGAGACAGCGGGCTCAAACACGGGCGGGGAGGCCGATGTCGGCGACGCGACAGGGGCAGCACTGTTTGACGATCGCCCGGGACCCGCGGCGAACGCATCCCACGGGGCGAGAGTGGACTTCGCGCGAGATCCGAGAGGAAAGAGCGGGGCTCCGCCGGACTTCCGTCAGTAAAGAGTTCGAGCCGATTCCGCCGCGGATACCAGGACCATGATCGGTGGGTCGGGACGTGCCCGGTGACCACGCGCCGCGGCGGCTCGCGGTGCCGGCCCGAGTTCCGGCGGCGGCCGGAAGGATCTCCGCCGTCTCCGGGGCGTCCCGCATCCGCCCCCCCGCGGTTGCTCGCTGGTGCGTCAGTGGGTCGCGGCCCTGCCACGGTACCGCCCATACAGGGTGTTACGGTCATGCGCGGCTTCCGGCTCGGTTCGGAAGAAACAGCGGAGATCCTTCTCGCGCGGGGCGGGCCTGGCGCTGGCGAAGGGCCCGCGTCGCGAGACGGGGGTCGGGATGCGATCAGAGTCCCTTGGTGGAGTCGACTCCCCTGGTGGCGCGCACCTGGGTGGCCGGCCGCTGAGCCGGATGGACCGGCACATGCTCGACTTCCAGCGCGCCTATCCCACCCGTCCGGTCAGCGTCACCTGTTGTCTGTTGCGGGTGGCCGGGGTGCCGGATCTCGACGAGGTGCGGGCGGCGGTGCTCGAACGCGTCCAGGCGTTCCCGGCGCTCACGGAGCGGCTGGTGGAACGCCGCGGCCGCGCCCCGCGCTGGGAGCCCGGTGGGGAGATCGACATGGCCCGCCAGGTGCGGGAGCACCGGCTGCCGGCGGGCGCGACCGAGGACGACCTGCGGGCGGCGGCCGCGCGGCTGTCGGGGATCGTGACGCCGCTGGACGGGCCGGCGTGGGAGGTCGGCCTGCTCACCAGCCCCGGCGCGGGCGACTCCCATGTCTTCTTCCGCGCCAGCCACGTCTGGGTGGACGGCCTCTCGCAGAACAGGGTGCTGACGTTCCTGTTCGGCGACGAGACCGCGGCCGGGGCCGGCCCGACCTGGACGCGGACCGGAAAGCTGACGCCCGGCGCGCTGATGTCGGCCGCGAGGCTCCAGGCCGCCAGCTGGGCCGGACCGTCCGGCGGGCTCGCGGCCCTCGCCGGGCCAGCCGAGGATCGCCACAGCGTGGGCTGGGCGTCCGTCGGGGTCGACCGG
The DNA here is from genome assembly GCF_016786325.1 of Frankia nepalensis. Taxonomy (GTDB): domain Bacteria; phylum Actinomycetota; class Actinomycetes; order Frankiales; family Frankiaceae; genus Pseudofrankia; species Pseudofrankia nepalensis. The sequence continues at coordinate 56,341 of NZ_JADWYU010000196.1, forward strand.
TTGCGCGCGGTCGGCCGGGCCTACGGGGCTTCCGTCAACGACGTGTACCTGGTCACCGTGGGTGGGGCGCTCGCGGCCTGGTCGTCGCCGGTGGGTCGGTCGCCGGTGCGGACGGTGCTCTCGGTGAGTGCCCGACGCGCGAGTGAGCACTCCGTGCTCGGCAACGCCTTCGTGGCGACCCGGGTGGCGCTGCCCCTGGGACTCGCCTCGCCAGCCGAGCGGTTCGAGCGGGTGTGCCGCCAGACCGCCCCCTACAAGGGGGGCTCGAGCGTGAGCCTTGGCGTGCGTTTCTGGTCCGACCGGGTGCCGGCCCGGTTCGGGCACCTGACCATCGGGGGCGGCCAGGAGCTCGGCAAGGCCGCGGTGAACACATCGAATCTGGGGCCGGTTTCCGGGCCGCTGACGGTGGCTGGAGCTCCGGTCACCGCGGTGTTGCCGGTGCCGGCCGCGCGGGAGGGCCGCCGGCAGGTGCTCGTCACGCTCGGTGGCCTCGGGCGGACGGCCACCGCCGGCTTCACCGTGCCCGTGCCAGGTGGCGCGGAGCTGGCCGAGCTCTGGCTGGCCGAGATCGAGGACCTGGAGCGCGCGGCCGGGATCGTCCCGGCGCCAGACCAGGCCGTGGCCACGCTGGCCGAAGATCGCGGATAGCGCTGGCGCTGGACAACGGACGGGGCACGTCCTTCGCGGAGCGAACGCTCGTCCGTGCGCGTCCCGACTCGAGGGGCGCAGGTGACGCGTGCCAGGATGAGCGCCTGGCCGGCCAGCGCGACCGACCCACGACGCCGCAGGTCAGGGAGGGGGTACGGACGTGGCCGCCGAGGCCATGCCGGGGGTCGCCACCGGGACGTCCCAGGTAGTCAGGTTCCGCGCGGGCGCGCAGTACGCGCTGCTCGCCGGCCCGCTGTTGACGATGCTCGACTCCAGCATCGTCAACGTCGCCGTCGAGCCGATCGCCCGACAGACGGACGCGTCGCTGCCGACGGTGCAGTGGATCGTCAGTGGTTATCTGCTGGCTCTCGGCACGGGGCTCGCGCTCACCTCCTATCTGTCTCGGCGCTTCGGCATCATCCCCACCTACACCGGGTTCCTTGCCGCCTTCACCGCCGCGTCCGCGCTGTGCGGGGTGGCGCCGGGCGTGGGTGCGCTCATCGCCGCGCGGGTGCTGCAGGGCCTCGCGGGCGCTCCGCTCGTACCGCTGGCGATGTCGATGCTGCTCGGCGGGTCCGGTGGGTCGAGACGGATGTCGCCGGCCGCCGGCGTCCTGCTCTTCCTCGGTCCGGCGCTCGGCCCCAGCATCGGCGGCATGCTGCTCGGCGCGGTCGGCGGTGGCCAGGGCTGGCGGGCCATCTTCTTGATCAACGTTCCGATCGGGCTGCTGGCCGTCGCCGCGGCCCGGCGGCTGCCCACGAACCTCGCGCCGCCGGCCGAGCCGGCGGCCCGGCCCGATCTCGCTGGCCTTGGCCTGCTCGCAACAGGGCTGGTCGCCGTGTTCTACGGCGTGGACCAGGTCACCCGCGCGGCCCTGAGCCCGCCGGAGACGTGGGGGCCGATCGTCGGCGGCGTCGCGGTGCTGGCCATCTACGCGTTCCGGTCGGGTCGGGTCGCGCATCCGGCGCTCGACCTGTCGATCCTGCGCCAGGGGACCGTCGCGCTGGCTTTCACGCTGTGCGGGGCCGCATCGGTCGCGGCGTGGTCGATCGTGTTCGTCGTCCCGATCTTCCTGGAGTCGGGCCAGGGGCACTCGGCGTTCATGACCGGTGTGACGCTGTTGCCACAGGGGATCGTCACCGGAGTCGGCACGCTCGCGGGCGCGGGCGCGGCCGCGCGTATCGGGGTGCGCCCCACGGTCCTGTCCGGGTTCGCCCTGCTCGTCGCCTCGAGCGCGGGCCTGTTCGCGATCGGCGCGGGGACCCCGCTGTGGCTGACCGGGCTGATCCTGACCGCCCGCGCCGCGGCGGTCGGGCTGGTCATCACGCCGCTGGTCCTGGTGGCGACCGAGCCGCTGCGGCCCGAGCAGCAGGCCGACGCGAACACCGCCTTCAACGTCGTCCAGCGGGTTCTCGGCTCGTTCGGGATCGGCATCGTCGCGACCCTGTTCACCCACCGCGCCGCCGCGGCCGGGCAGGTGTCCGCGCTGCACACCGTCGCCATCGTGATCACGATCCTGGCCGCCCTGGCGACGCTCGCGGCCGTGTTCCTCCCGGAGGCGCGCGCGGAGAACCTGCTGGCCATGGGCGGGCAGGGCAAGAGCACGGCTGACGGCGATCCGGGCGGCGACTGAGGCTGTTCACGGCCGGTTCAGCGCGTCGACGGGGGAGTCCCCGACCTGGCGGTTCCTCCTTCTCCCGCGCGACCCGGAAAGAGGATGGGAAATATTTCACGGCCAGCTGGAAGGAGTGGGCGATGGAATTCTCCTGGCCCGAATTCGCGACAAACGAGACCGTCGACGGGGAGCGTTCCTGGACGGCGGTGTTCGACAGCTACGACCAGTACCGCGAATTCTGCTACTACCTGGTCAAGATATTCGACGGTGACCGGCAGGTGGGCGAATTCACAGCCAAGGTGGGGACCGAGTTCGCCGGCGACGACTGGACCACGCCGGCCTTCGAAAGCGAGTTACGAGAGCGGATAGCGCGGGCCGCCGCCGCTTACCCCGAGCCGTAGCGCGCGGGACCCTTCTGACGCCCGGCTCCGCGCGCGCGAGTTCGTCGTCGCCGCGCGGCGCCGGCCGCCCTGGCCGTCTCCGCCGGAGCCGGCCCCGGACCGGGCATCGCTGGCGCCGTGCCGCTCTGCCTGCCCGAGCCGTCGCGGCGCCGCCGCCGCCCGCGGCGGCCTATCCACTGAGAAAGTGGGGCGACGAGTTCGGCGAATCCGCTTGACCGCGACGCGCCGGTGCGCTGAAGTCATGGAGGCCGACGCGCGCGGGGGACGGGTCAGGGCCTTCTTCTCCCGAGCCTGTGTCCGGGAGGGGCCTCGTGGATTTCGCCGCGCTCGACGCTCGTTTAACGGTTACGAACGGCGTGTTCGTGCTCGCCGCGAACACGCTGCCGGACGCCGGTCTGGCCGAACTGCTCGCGCGCAACAACGCCGGCCAGCCGATCCGCGTCACCCAGGCCGTCAAGCAAAGACCGAAACGGGTCGGCTCCGGCTCGCGCGACAGCATTCCCATCACGGGCGTGGCGACTTTCCTCAACGTACCCGACCTGCGAGTCGAGGCGTTGTTCTCCCTGGATGACGCCGGTAACCCGGTGTTCCTCCTCCGTTTCGAACTGGAGACGCGGACCGGCCCCGAGCGGCCCTTCGGCTGGCGCTTCTCGACCAGCTTCCCGACCCTGCCCGCCGGCAAGAGCGGGCCGGCGGGCGGGTCGGCCGCGCCCACGTCGGGCCCGGCCACCCCGGCCGCGCCCGGGCCGCTCGACGGCCTCACGCTGTCCAACGCCACCTTCGTGCTCACCAACCGGTCGGGCATGGACGGCCGGGTGCCGGTGTCCGCGGGCCTGAACTTCGTCTCCCGCGTCGACCCCGCGCCGCTGCTCGGTCCGCTCGGGCCGATCGTCGGCGACGTCGGCAAGCCCACCCTGTACGGGCCGGTGCACCTGCCGCTGCCGACCGAGGTGACGCCGCCGCTGCCGCCGGGCCGCTGGCCGTGGGAGGCCGACCTCGCGCCGGTGCCGGGGCTCACGCTGCGCGTCGACGTCGGCCGGTCGATCGCCGTCCCCGGGGTCAACGTCAACGTGCGCGACACCGAGATCGTCCTCTACTCGCCGATCAGCGAGGCGTGGCTCGAGGCCAACCCGACCTACCAGCCGTCGGTCGGCCTCACCGGGACCCTCAGCGCGCCCGCGTTCGTCCCCGCGCCGATCCTCCTGACGGCCGACATCCCCTTCGGCTGGTCGTCGGCGACGCTGTCCGCGACCTTCACCGACGCGAGCCTCGCGAACCTGACGGGCCTCGGCGGGCTGTTCGGCCGTAGCGACCTGTTCGCGGCGCTGCCGGCGCCGCTGCGCGCCGCCGGGCAGGCGCTCGGCGGCATCAGCCTGCGCCTCGTCGCGTTCCACGTGACCGCCGGCGACCGGGGGCTCACGCTCGACGCGGCCCGCGCCGTCGTCGAGCTGCCGACGCTGCGCTACGCCGTCGGCGACCTGGTCACGCTCGCCGCGCCCCGGGTCACGTTCCTCGCGCTCCCGCCCGCCTCGGGCAGCGGCGGCCTCTCGACCAGCGTGATGATCGGCGGCACGGGCACGATCCCCGCGCTCGGCGCGGCCTTCGAGCTCGACGTCGACGTGACGCAGGGCGTCGCGTACGGCTCGCTCGCCGACGCGACGCTGCCCCTGCGGCGGGTCTTCGACGATCTGGCCCTGCCCGCCCCCGCCGACCTGGTCATCGACGCGGCGCGGATCAGCATCGCCCCCGGCGAGGCGTACGAGCTCAATGCCACGATCGCCGAGGACGTCCCGTGGACGCTCGACCTCGGCCCGGTGCCGGTCTCCGTGCGCGGCATCGTGCTCGTCGCGATGAAGATCGTCGGCGAGCCGGCCTCGGCGTCGCTGGCGGGGCGGATCAGGTTCGGGTCGTCGCTCGAGATCGCCGCGCTCTACGAGCTGCCCGGCGACTTCGTGATCACCGGGACCTTCGGGCCCGGGTCGCTCGGCGATCTGGTGACGGCGTTGACCGACGCCGAGGTCACCCTGCCCGCCGGCTTCGACCTCGAGATCGAGCAGGGGTTCGTCTGTGTCGACTCGGTCGCCGGCGGGCTGCGCTTCACCGCCACCGCGCTGATCGACGGGTTCGGCGCGCTCGCGTTCACGGCGAGCCGCCGCGACGGCCGCTGGAGGTTCGCCGCCGGGCTGAACGTCACCGAGGGCCTCGTCACCCTCGAGTCGGTCCCGGGCCTCGGCGCGCTCGCCGAGCTGCGCGCGCTCGTCGGGCTGACCGACCTGATGATCGTCGTGTCGTCCCTGGACGACCCCGGGTTCACGTTCCCCGAGCTGGCCGTGCCGCCGCCGCCCGACCTCGGCGGCCCGCGGCCCGCCCTGCCCGCGCAGGCGACCGGCGTCGGCGCCGGGCTCACGGTCTACGGCCGGGCCGACCTCGGCGCGAGCCGCGCCGTCCAGACGATCGCCCGCTGGCTCGACGTCGACATCGCCGGGACCGCCGCCGTGACGCTCGTCGTCAGCGCGCCCGACCCCGGCGCCGGGTCGCGGCTGTTCGTCAGCGTCGCGACGACCGTCGACGGGATCGTGGTCACGGGCCGGCTCGGCCTCGGGCTCGTCAACCGCCGCCCCGAGGTGTTCCTCGACGGCACGGCGCTCGTCACCCTCCAGGGCCAGCCGGTCCTGTTCTCGCTGGCCGCCGCCGTCGCCGCGAACGGCGTCCTGATCTCCGGCGGGTACCGCGGCACGATCCACTTCGACCTCGGCGCGGGCCTCGGCGGCTTCACGCTGAGCAACCTCGGCCTCGTCGTGGGACTGAGCTGGGAGGGCATCCCCGCCTTCGGCGTCGCGGCGACGATCGACGCCCGGACCTTCTCCAGCTCCGTCGCCGTGTTCTTCGACTCGACCGACCCGAGCCGTAGCCTGCTCGCGGGGTCGGTCACCGAGCTGTCCCTCTACGACGTCGTCGCCACGATCGCGGGGCAGACCGACGTCGCCGAGGCGCTCGCCGTCGTGCTGCGCGAGATGGCGCTGCGGGCGCTCGACGCGTTCACGCTGGACGCGGCGGTCGTCGCTGCGCTCGACGGGCGCGACCTGGCCGCGGTCGCCGCCGCGTTCGCGCCGCGCCGGCCGGTCCCCTCCGGCGCGGACCAGGTGCTCCTGAACGTCGGCGAGCCGGGCCGGTCCTGGCACCTGACCGACCTCACGACCATGACGCACTTCAGCCTCGCCGCGACCGGGGCGGGCGTCGAGGTCAGCTACGACCCGCAGCTCTACTGCGCGCCGAACGACACCCAGATCGGGCCGAACCGCTTCCCGCGCGGCTTCCACATCCAGACGGCCATCGAGTTCCTCCTGTTCGACCTCGACCGCCTGTGGGTCGAGATCAGCCCGGCGCGCGGGATCGCGGCGGACGCCATGGTCGCGCCGATCGTCGTCGGGCACCCCGACCTGTTCTCGATCACGAACGCCGCGCGCGACGGCGGGCCGACGCTGTCCCTCGCGACGTACACGCGGTCCGCCGCCGAGCAGCCCGACCCGGAGCTGCGCCCGCCGCACGTCCTGGTCAGCGGCGCGCTGCGGCTGCTCGGCACCGACTTCGGCTCGGTCCACCTCAACGTCAGCGAGTCCGGCGTCACCGTCCGGATCACCGCGACCGTCGGCGGCGGGGTCCGGGTCGACCTCGCGGGAAGCGTGACGAGGGAGGCGCTGCGGATCTCGGGCACGCTCGCCGTCGGCGTCGGCGGCACCATCGACCTCGGCCCGCTCGGCCGGATCGACGTCACCACCCAGGCGCGGGGCACCCTGGAGATCGAGTTCGCGCGCGACTCGCTGAGCGCGACGGTCCGCGTCGGGGTGACGCTGCCGGGCCTGGGCTCGCTGACCCTCCCGCCGATCCACCTCACGGTGAGCGGCGTGCCGCTCGGCGAGATCGGGAGCGTGATCTGGTCCGAGATCATCGAGACGGTCGTCGCGGCCGTACAGGACGCGACGCGCTGGGTCGGCTTCGTCCGCGACGGCCTGATCAAGGGCATCGAGGGCGCGGCGCGGGTCGCCGAGGTGCTCGCCGAGCAGTGGAACCTCGCGGCGGACGCCGTCGGCGACGTCCTGCACGACGCCGGCTACACGGCGAACCAGGTCGCGGAGGGGATGCGGGCCGTCGGCGCGACCGCCGAGGACGTCGCGCGGACCCTCGTCGACTTCGGCTACGCCACGGACATCGTCAACAGCGCGGTCGGCATCTTCGGCGGCCACACCGACTTCGTCGCCGGGCACTTCGACATCCCCGGCGGCTTCCACACCGACGGGCACGCCGACTTCGGCCTGCTCGGCGGCGGCCACGTCGACGAGCGGATCCCGCCGCACACGGACAGCCGCATCCATGTCGACACGTGAGCCCATGCCGACACGTGGCCCCCTGCCGTCACGCGATCTCCTGCCGTCACGAGGCCCCGCGTCGACACGTGACCCCGGCTCGGGTGGCGCGCCCGGGGGCCGGGACGGCCGGCCGGGCCGCCGGGCCGGCCTCGGCGTCGAGGACGTCCGATGACGCTCGAGCTGCGCCCACTCGGCGTCGCGTGCAACATCGCCTGCGCCTACTGCTACCAGGACCCGCAGCGCGACGCCGGCAACGTCGAGGCGCGCTACTCGCTCGACGCGATGAAGGCGGCGGCCGAGCGGCGGGGCGGCCCCGTGACGCTGTTCGGCGGCGAGCCGTTGATGCTGCGCCTCGCCGACCTCACCGACCTGCTGCGCTGGGGCGCCGAGCGGCCGGGCGGCGTCGGGATCCAGACCAACGGCACCCTCGTCACGGACGCGCACGTCGCGCTGTTCCGGACGTACCAGGTGAAGGTCGGGATCTCCGTCGACGGCCCGGATGAGCTCAACGACCTGCGCCGGCAGGGATCGCTCGAGCGGACCCGGGCCGCCACGCGGGCGACGCTCGACGCGGTCGCCCGCCTCGCCCGCGAGCACCAGCCGCCCGGGCTGATCGTCACCCTGCACCGGGTCAACGCCGCTCCCGACCGGCTGCCCCGGCTCCTGGCCTGGGCCCGCGAGCTGGACCGGCTCGGCATCCGCTCGATGCGCCTGCACCTGCTCGAGGTCGACGGCCCGGCCGCCCGCGCCGCGGCGCTCACCGACGAGGAGAACATCGCCGCGCTGACGGCGTTCGAGGAGCTGAGCGGTGAGCTGTCCGGCCTGCGGTTCGACGTCGTCGACGAGACGCGCGCGGCGCTGCGCGGCTCCGACGAGCACAACTCCTGCGTCTGGCGCGGCTGCGACCCGTACACGACACCGGCCGTCCAGGGCATCGAGGGCGACGGCCGGTCGAGCAACTGCGGGCGGACGAACAAGGACGGCGTCGACTTCGGCAAGGCCGACCGGCGCGCGTTCGACCGTCCGCTCGCCCTGTACGCGACGCCGCGGGCCGACGGCGGCTGCGCCGGGTGCCGGTTCTTCCTCGCCTGCCGCGGCCAGTGCCCGGGCACCGCCATCGACGGCGACTGGCGCAACCGCTCCGAGCAGTGCGCGGTGTGGACCGCGACGTTCGTCCGGGCCGAAGCCGCGGTCGCGGCCGAGGGCCGCGTCCCGGTCTCGCTGGACCCGCGCCGGCCCGAGCTCGAGCGGCGGCTGGTCGAGCACTGGCGGCGGGGGAGCGACGCGACCACCGCGCGGCTCCTGCGGGAACTCGACGCGGCCGGCGGGATCAACGCGGCCGGCGGGATCGGCGCGACCGGCGCGACCGGCGGGAACGGCGCGACCGGCGGGAACGGCGCGGCGGGCGGGACAGACGCGCGGGGCGAGTCGGACGCGCGGGGCGGGAACGACGCGGCGGCCGAGAACGTCGTCGCGGCGCGCGTCGCGGCCGCGCCATCCGCGCCGGACCCGGAGATCGCCGCGCCGCCGCGGATCTCCTTCTCCTCCGGATCGGACCGGGGCCGCGCCGTGCTCGCCGCCGCTCGCGAGGCGTCCTGGCGCGCCGCGCTGGCGTCCGTCGCCGCCGGTCACGAGGAGATCGCGCTGGTCGCGCCAGGCGGGACCGCCGCGCTGGCGGTCCGCCTCGCCGCCGCCGAGCGGGACCTGCACGCCCGCGTGCTGCGCGGTGGCCTGGGCGACGACCGCCCGGGACCGCTGCTCGCCGTCTCCCGTCGCGCCTGCCCGGCCCCGCGGGACGGCGGGTCGCCGCCCGGCCGCCGCCGCTGTGGGTGCGGGCGGGACCTGCCGGCTCCCGTCGCCGGCCCCGCGCTGTGGCGGGCTCATCGCGTGACGGCGGGCGGCCGCGACGTGGGCGCCGAGGTCGTCGACGTGCCCGCGGGCGGGCCCAACCTGCTCTGGCGGTCGCTTGGCGTCGGCCTGCTCGACCAGCTCCCCTGCGCGCTGGACTGCCCCGCGGCCCGGGAACAGGCCGCGGCGCGCCGCGGCGCCGCCGGTGACGCGGCCGTCGGTGACCTGGACGCGCTGGACGAGGTGCTCGCCTGGCCCGCGCACTGGAGCGCGCTGCACGGGATCGCGGAACTGCGCGCGCCCCTGTTGCGCCTCACCCACCCGACCGCCTACACCGCCCAGCGTGTCGAGATCCGGTTCGCGGGCTCGGTCTACCCCGCGGACGGCGCGACCGGCCTGCGCTTCCCCTATCGCCGTCCGCCCTCGGATCGGCGCCCCGTCACCCATCCCGTTGTATCGGTATCGGCCCCCGCCGGGAGTTGACCATGCCCTTCTATCTCTTCCACCAGAACATGCGCGTCTTCGGCGGGGAGACCCTGGCCTACAACGCCCGGATGAAGGCGGCGTTCGGCAAGCTTCCGATCGGATATCCGACGACGAGGGTGCTCGCGGCCGGCTTCACCGAGATCTGCAACCACGGGTCGGCTCCCTTCGCGCTGTCGAACATGGCGCGCGGGCTCGACCCGGGCCTCACCAGACCCTGGACGGTGGCCGTCGGCCGCACGGCCCGCATGGTGAAGGACCCGACCGCGCCGCCGGCGGCCAAAAAGCAGAAGACGTACTTCCAGGAGTACATCACCATGGTCACTCAGTACGAGGTGCAGTGGAACGGGCTGAAGAAATCGGTACCCAACGAGTTCCAGGTCCTGCACTGGGGCAAGGCCGTCTTCCTGGACAGCCTCTTCAGCGGCCCGAGCCCGGCGGCATGCTTTCCCGTCGGCGGCCCGGGAACGCTCGCGCCGGAGGCGCTGCCGTACAACGCGAAGCTCGACAGCCGGGGGCTCGCGTACATCGTGGGCCGGGTGAAGCGCGCCGGCGACCCGCTCAACAACAGGCTTCTGGTCGTCGGCTTCATGCACAACATGTACGGCGTGGGTGACCGGTCCGGCTCGATCACGGGCCTGCCGAGGCTGGCACAGGCGATCTACGAAAAGCACTCCGGCGTCATCGACCCGGACCGGGACCCCTGCATCGTCGGCGGCGACTTCAACGTCGAACCGCGCCGTGTCGGCTCCCGCACATCCCGGTTCGAACCGACCGCCGAGGAGGATTCGGACGGCGATTACTACCGGACCACGGGCAGCAGCGTGTACGACTGGTGGTCGTGCCGCGTCGACTCGCTCCTCGGCTCCAGCGCGGAGATCTGGCCGCAGACGCGGAAGAAGAACAAGCCCAACAACCTCTCCGACCACGCGGGGATCTCGCTCAGCCTCCACCAGAACATGTGGTGGTGATCCGGGGCGCGCGGGGCGCTCTGGGCTGTCTGGCGTTCGGCGGTCGGGTTCGCTTCCCGGGATTCGCCGCGAAGACGCTGCTCGGTACCTTTCCGACATGATCGACCGGTTCCCCAGCCCACGTCGGTCGGCCTGGCTCAGGCGGGGATCTGGTCGTCGAGGTACCAGCCGTAGGGACTGGGCTGGCTGGCGCTGGCGCGGCGGGGCTCGTACTGCTGGACGTACAGCGTGGCGACCAGTTCGGCGCGGGTGCGCACGCCGGTCTTGGTGAACACCGCCTTGAGGTGGTCCTGCGCGGTGAAGGGGGAGATGCCCAGCACGGTCGCCATCTGCCGGGTGGATCTGCCCTGGGCGGCGAGCCCGATGACCTCGCGTTCGCGCGGCGTGAGGCCGTAGGCGCCGGCGATCACCTCGCTGACGACGACCGGGCGGGCGCCCTCGATGATGATGGCGATCGCCGGCGGGTCGCCGCCGGGCATCGGTGAGCCGTGCAGCACGACCCAGTGGTGGTCGCGGGCCGGCAGCGCGGCGCGCGCGAGGCCGTTGCCGGTGGCGGCGGCCACCGCGATGGACCGCACGACGCTGGGCAGCCGCCCCCGGTCGTCCAGCGCGGCGAGCCAGGCGCGGCCGTCGTCGGTGACCGACTCGATCTCGCCGCGGGCGGTGACCAGCAGCAGGCCCGGCGGCCGTTCGACGCCTCCCGGCGAGGCGAGCGCGGCGCGGAGCATGGTGAGGCGGAACAGGTCGGCGATGGCGGTCAGCGCGGCGCGTACGGTCGCCTCGTCCCGGTCGCTGAACGGCCGGCTGCCGCCCGTGCGGTAGAGCGTCAGCGTTCCCCAGGTCATGGCGCCCGACCGCAGGATCACCCGCATCTCGTCGACGCAGGACAGCCGTGACAGCAGCGGCTCCCAGCGTTTCGCCCTGGTCAGATCCCCGCCGGTCGTCTGGTGCAGCCGGCCGACGAGGCGGCCGTCGTTCGCCAGGTCGCGGTAGCCGTTGAGGTCGGCGCCGGTGAACTCCAGCTCGTAGAGGACGTTCTCCCGGTCTCGTCCGTCGCCCGCTGGCTGCCCGCTGAGGAAGCAGCTCGTCCACAGCAGGGTGGCCGGGTCCACGGTCGAGATCGCGGCGATGTCGTACGGGACGCTCGCGCGCAGGACGCGGTCCAGGCGGGCGCGCATGGCGGTGAGGTCGCCGCCCTCGGCCGCCAGCTCCCGGACGCGCTCGCACAGATCCATGGGTTCCAGCATGACCACGCCGACCCGCCGGGCCAACCCCCTCATCTCTGGGATAGGCGAGTGGCCCGAATATTCCTACCTTCACGGCCATGACTGCTGACACCCTCGTCCGCGACGACCTGTTCACCCACATCCACAAGGCCCTGCGCCTGGGACTCTTCGAGCTCACCGCGCAGGCGGGCCGCACCGACTGGGCGGACGCCGCCGAGGTGGCTGCCCTCGGCGAGCGGTGGTGGCCGCTGCTCGACCTGCTGCGTGCCCACACCGAGCACGAGGACCGCCACATCCTGCGCATCCTCGACGGCGTCGACCCGCGGACCACCGAACCGGCGGGCGAGCAGCACCGCGATCTCGACGACCTGCTCGACGACCTCGGCGACAGGTTCGTCGCCGTGATCGCCGCCCCGGACCCTTCGGCCGGGCTCGGCCTCTACCGCGACCTGGCCCGTTTCGTCGCCAGCTACCTCCCCCACCTGCACGACGAGGAGACCGTCGTCATGGCGCGGGTCTGGGAGCTGTGCGGCGACGAGGAGATCGCGGCGACCCGCGCCCGCTTCATGGCCGACACCACCCCGGAGGTCATGGCCACGACGCTGGAGTACATGCTTCCCGCCCTGGACCGGCCCACCCGGCACGGCCTGGTCGCCCGCCTGGCCGCGACCGCGCCGCCTCCCGTCCTCCAGGGAGTTCTCCAGATCGGCGAGCGCGTCCTCGACCCCGTCGCCTTCGCCGACGTGCGCGCGGCCGCCGCCCCATCGGCGCACGGCTGACCTCACAGCGCCCCCCACGCGGCGGTCGTCACCGCGCCGCCCGGCCGACGCGGCGCGGGGTCGCGGAACTCGTCCCTCGGATCGTCCGGGCTGGCGCGCGGCGCGGCCACGTCGGCGCGCATGCGTTCCACCGGTGTCCGTGAGTCGGGCCACCCATGCGGAAATGGTGGCTCGCCCGGTCTCCAGGTGCCGGTGTGCCCGGGATGCCGGCCCGTCGGGCGGCGAGGCTCGCGGTCCTCGCCGTGGGCCCGCCGGACAGTCCGTGACAAGATATACTCAATGCGACCAGCCGCCTATTTCGCTCCGATCCAGGTCGGACCGGGCGAGCGGAGAGGCACCGTAGCACCCGCGTCAACCAGGACTTCACCCTTCTGTCCGCGCAGAAAGGACGGTCGCCATGCCGGGGGCACCATGCGGGTAGCTATCGCGGAAGACAGCGGCATGATCCGGAAAGCCCTCGAGTTGCTGCTCCACAGCATCGGATCCGAAGTGGTGATCTCGGTTTCCACCGGCCAGGAGTTGCTCATCTCGATCGAGAACGATCTGTCGGACCGCCCACCGGACGTCGCGATCGTGGACATGCGGATGCCGCCTACCCGAACCGACGAGGGCCTACGGACCGCGCTGCTGCTGAAGGAAGAGCACCCTTTGACCGGTGTGCTCGTCGTGACCGCCCACGCCGACGACCCGTTTGGCGCGGACCTGATCGAGACCGGTCTGGCTGGGGTCGGATACATGCGTAAGGACAACATCGCGGACGGGCCCCACCTGAAGGACGCGCTCGACCGGCTCGCCGCCGGGGAACTGGTCGTTGATCACAGCATCACCGCGGCGCTGCTGTGTCGGGAGTCCTCGAACAACCGGCTGAACACACTCTCCGAACGGGAACGTGAGATTCTCGGCCTGATGGCGCAGGGCCGTTCGAATGCCGGCATAGCCCGGCTGGTCCATCTGAGCCCGAAGACTGTCGAGGCGCGAATCGCCAACATCTTCCTGAAACTTCGGCTCGGCTCGGACCAGACCTACAACCGGCGTGTTCTCGCGGTCCTGGAATGGCTGCGGACGGGGAACGTGATGGTGGATCTGGCGCATTAGTCACGTGCGTAGGCGGGTGAGTTCCAGAGACACCCGGCTCGCGGCGAGCGCCTCGCGCCTGCGGCTCCTGACCGTGGTTCTCGTCACCACGGCCGGCGCGGGCGGCGCCGCGTTGTCGGCGGGCTGGCCGTACTGGCGCGGTCACCCGGCGAGCGGGGTGCTGCACGTGTCCGCCGTCGTGTCGCTGATGGTGGCGGGGGTGCTCCTGGTGACCAGGCCGAACACCCGCGCCTGCGGTCTCCTGGCCCTCCTGGCCGGTCTGACCCGGATGGTGCACTGGCTGTCGACGTGGAACGTCGGCGTGCTTCCGCTGCTCTCCGGGTTCGGTCATGCCGCCCACTGGCTCGCGCTCGGTGCCGCCCTGCTTCTCTACCCGGCCGGCCGCTCCAGATCCCACGGGGAGGCGCTGTGGATCAGCCTCGCCGCCGTCGACCTGCTCGGTGGCAACGTGGTGCTCGTGCTGACCGCCCGGCCTGAGTGGCACGGCTTCGACCCGGCTGTCGTGTGGCCGGACATCGGAACCGTCGACCGTGACGCGTACGAGATCACGCTCGACGTGCTGCTGGTCACGGACGTGCTCACCGCGCTCAGCTTCACCGCCCTGGCTGTGTTCCGTATCCGCTCACTGCGCGGACTCGACCAGGATCTCGGCCGGCCGGTACTGATCACGGCCTGCCTGGTGGGCCTGGTGGGAGCGCTCGCCCACCCGGACCTGTTCGGGACCGAGGACGCGGCCGGCGTGCCCGACTCCGTCGCGGCCGCCAACTCCGTCGCGCCGCACAACACGGTGACGGCACTGGTCCCGATCGCGCTCGCCGTTGTCGTGGTCCGCCGACGCCTCGTCCTCGCGACCCTGGCCGATCACCTGCACCGCGCCACGCGGCCGGCGACGGTCGAGGACGTCGAGGCGAGCCTGCGCCATGTGCTTCGTGACGACGCGCTCCGCCTCTACCACCTGGACACGGCCAGTACCGATCTGGTCGATCCGGTGGGCCAGGGTGGGGCGCTCGACGCCGCGCGGCCGGTGGCCATCGGTGCCGAGCGTTGGCTCCTCGAGGTCAGCGCTCCGCTCGGCGGGATCACGGCCCTCGTCGACGCCGAGCCAGGCATGCGGGAATATCGGGCACTGGTCGAGGCGGCGGTCACCGCGGGCCTGCTCGCCCTGGAGAACGCCCGGCTGCGGAGCAGGCTGCGTGCCCAGACCGGCCGGCTCGCCGATGCCCGGCGGGAGATCACCGACGTGGAGACCCGCGAGCGCGTTCGCATAGAGCGCGAGCTCCATGACGGCCTTCAGCAGCAGCTGATCGCGCTCGACATGATCGCCGGGATGATCCAGAGAATCGCCGTCGACCCGGCGCGGGAACGTGCGCTCGCCGAGATCCGGCGGCGCCTGCAAGCGGCGGGCAGGGAGGTCCGGGAGATCGCCCGGGGTCTGCATCCGGTCGCGCTGGACAGCGGCGGGCTGCGGTCGGCGCTGGAACATCAGGCCCGGCACCTGCGGCTGCCGGCGACCCTGTGGGTGTGCGCCCAGCGTTTCAGTCCCGGCACCGAACATGCGATGTACGCGGTGCTCGCCGCGGCGCTGACCACCGCGGCCAGCCGAACCGTCCGTGGCCCCGTCCAGGTGGCGGTCTGGGTCGCCGGATCGACGCTGATCGGCGAGGTCAGCGAGGTCGTCGACGCGGGCCGCGGCTTGGCCCCGGCCTCCGGGCACGAGACGGGATACGACCAGCTGGCCGCCGTGGCTGATCAGGTCCGCGCGCTGGGTGGCTCCGTCAGCTCCGCCAGGTCCGAGAGCGAGAGACCAGTCGTACACCGCACCACGGTGATCTTGCCGTGCGCGTAGCCGGCGCATGGACGCCGGCCGTACTCACGGCGCGGCTCGTTTCTCCGCTCGCCACTCTGCGCCTGCGCTGGTCCTTGATGAACACGACGTCCAGGCTGCTGCGCCAGTCCACTCGCCCAACCGCGCGCGGCGTGCGCGCGGCCCTGCGCACGGCCCTGCGCGATCGGACGCTGGACGTCTTCTACTCGATACCGGGCGACGCCGGCTACCTGGATGTGGACGGCTGGCCGGTCGCGGCCTCGTTCGTGGACGACCGGGGCGCGGGCGGCCCTCCCGCCGGGCGCTGGCGGATGACCTTCCCAGCCGAGCGGGGAGAGGCCACCGCCGTCGTCGAACTGGCCAGCCGCAGGTGGGCGCGGCGACGCGCCGTCGAGGCCGCGCTGGCCCCGACCGCGTTGTGGCTGTGCAACGTCGCGTTGCGCGGCGGCCTCCAGGCCCAGCTCGCCAGAACCGCCGCGGCGCGCCGGCAGACTGGCGAAGTGGAGGCCGTGGTGCGGCTGCGGCTCGAGCACAAGCTGCTGGCTGACGTCCAACGTCAGCTCGCCGACCTTGAGCAGAGCGTGGCGGCGCTCGGTCACGGGGACGACCAGCTCACCGAAGGCCCGCTGGCCGAGCTCCTGAGCGAGTTCCAGGCCGGGCTCCGGGCGGCCCGCCAGGCGACCCAGGAGGTCGCCGGGGGTGTCGAACCGGCGGAGCTTCGCGACAGGGGCCTGCTGCCCGCGCTCTGCCGCACGGCGGCGCGACTGGGTCTGGCCGTCACTGTCGACGCGGGGGACGGTGCGGGTCCTCCCGAGGGCGCCGACCCCTGCCACAGCGCGCGGGCGGCGGTGGACCCCGGCGACCCCGCCCTTCTCCGGGCCGACGAGGTCGCGCCGTCGACGAAGCGGCTCATGTACTTCGCCCTCACCGAGGCGCTGACGAACGTGGCCAAGCATGCCGGCGCGGCCAGGGTCGTCATCCGGCTCCGGTGCGATGAGAGCTGGCTGACCGGCGAAGTGGCCGACAACGGGCGGGGAGGCGCGACCGTGCGCGCGGGCGGCGGCCTCGACGGTCTCGCGGAGCGGGTCCACGCGATGGACGGTTCGCTGTCGCTGCACAGCGAACCGGGACGCGGGACGCGCCTCACCGTCCGCCTGCCACTGGTGGCCCGCCCCCCGGACGGTCCGGGCTGACGTCCCGGCCCACCCGGGCCCGCCTCGGGCCGGCGGGGGGGCGGGCCCCGCCGCCCCCCCCCCCC
>NZ_JADWYU010000315.1 GCF_016786325.1 Frankia nepalensis
GGGGGGGGCGGGGGGGGGGGGGCGGGGGGGGGGGGGGGGGGGGGGGGGGGGCGGGGGGGGGGGGGGGGGGGGGGGGGCGCCCTCGGCCCACACGGCTCGGCGGTCGCGGTCCTGTCGCCCGCCGCGTTCGCGCCGGTCGCGGAGTATCTGCGCGCCGAGGCGCTCACCGCCCTGCCCGCGCCGATGCGCCCGCTGCTGGTGCGCACCAGCGTGCTCGACCAGCTCTGCGGCCCGCTGGTGGCCGCGGTCGCCGCCGATCCGGCGGGCGGGGACCGGCTGGTGGCGGAGCTCGCCGACGGCGGCCTGCTCGCCGCGCCGCTGCCGCTGGGCTGGCCGCGGCCGGGCCACGAACCGGCCGACGCGCCATCACCCGTCCCCGCGGGCGGCTGGTATCGCTACCACCAGCTGCTGCGCGCGACGCTGCGCGAGACGTTGCGGCGTGACCCGACCGAGGACGAGGCGGAGCTCAACCTGCGCGCCGCGCTCTGGTACGCGGCGGACCGCCGGCTGGTCGACGCCGCCCGGCACGCTCGGCGGGCCGGCGACTGGCGCTACCTGGCCTGCCTGGTCACCCGTGGCGCGGTGCCTTTGGTGCTGCAGGGCGACCTGCCCGACCTGGCCGCGCTGCTGGCGGACTACCCGGACGCCGCCGCCGGGTTCGGGCCCGAGTGCGCGACCGTCGCCGCGCTCGCCCGGGTGCTCGCCGGCGACACGGCCACCGCGGGGGAGCATCTGTCGCTGGCCCGTTCGGGGATCGGGCCCACCGCGGCCACGGTCCCCAGCGGCTCCGGGACCGGCTCCGCCCGGGCTGGCCTGGCCGCCGACGCCGCGGCGGGCCGGCGGACGCTGCTGGCCGCCCTCGAGGCCGTCGAGCTGCGCCGAGCCGAGCTGGTCGGTGACGCCGACGCCAGCCTGGCCGCGGTCCGCCGGGCGTTGCGCCCGCGGGCAGTGGCGCCCCATGGCCCGGCCGCCGGGCTGCCGGACGCGCTTCGCCCGCTGGCGTTGTGCGCGCGCGGCCGGGCCGAGCTCTGGCGTGGCCGGCTGGACGCCGCGGAGGACGCGCTGCGGGTCGCGCTCGCCGAGGCGAGGCGCGCCCGCCTCGGCGGTGGCGAGATCAGCTGCCTCGGCGCGCTGGCCCTCGGCTACGCGCTGCGGGGCCGGTTGCGCCAGGCGGAGGAGACCGCGACGGCGGCGCTCGCGTGCGCCGGGGTTCGTGCCGGATCCGGGGCTCCTCGCTGGTCGGCGACTCCGGTCGGGGAGGCTCCGGTCGGGGAGGCCTGGAGGCCGATCCGGGAGGTCGGAGATCTGGGAGGTCGGCGATCGGGCGGCTCCGACGGCCGGCCCGGGAGGTCGGCGGTCGGGGAGGCCCGCGGGCCGGCCCGAGAGGCCCGCGGGGCGCGCGGCGCCGTCGCGCCCGCCGGCGTCGGTGCCCTGGCCGCGCCGGCCGCGGCCCTGGGCCTCGTCGCGCCCGGCGCCAGGGAACCGGGCGCGGTCGACCCGGGCGGCACGGATCCGGGTGCCGTGGACCCTGACTCGTTGGACCTGGCTGTCCTGGGTCTGGGTGACACCGGGCTGGGCGACGGCCTGGGCGAGGTCCGGGGGCCGGGCGCCGCGCCGAGCGCGCCCGGCGCCGTCGAGGCGCTGCTCGCCCTGGCCGTGGTCGCGGGCTACCGGGGAGACCCGGCCCGCGGGCTCGGCTGGGTGGACCTCGCGGGACGCGCGGCCGGTGTCGGCCAGGCCGGCCGCCTGCCGGACCTGGTGAGCGTCCTGCGCGCCTGGCTGCGGCTGGGCCGGCGGACCCCGGAGGACCTGCGCGCCGCCCGCCGGGCCCTGGCCGCCGTCGGGGCGGGGGACCACCCGGCGCTGCTCGTGGTGGTGCGTGAGGCGACCCAGGCTGATCTTCTGGTGGCGGCCGGCAATCCCGACGCCGCCTTGCGGGCGCTGGGCCGCGGCGAGGCCGCCAGCCGGCGGGACTGGCCGGCCGTGTCGCTGGCCAGGGGCCGGGCCCAGCTGGCCCAGGGGGACGCGGCCGCGGCGGCGCTCGCCGTCGCGCCGCTGCTGCGCGCCGACGCCGGTGGCCTGGTGAGCGTGGTCGCCGCGTGCGCGATCAGCGCGGTCGCCGCGGCGCGCCGCGGCGACGGTGCGCAGGCGGGCGGGCTGCTTGCCCGGGCGTTCGCGCTCGCCCAGGACGAACCGCTGGTGCGGCCATTCGCCGATCTCGGCCCGGAGGTGGTCGCCCTGATCGACGCCCACCCGGGGCTGTCCGACGCGGCGCCCGACCTGGTCGTCGCGCTGCGGGCGGCCGTGGGGGCCGACGCGCCGCGGCGGGAGCCGCGTGGCGGCGCCGAGGCCGACGACCGGCGGGAGCTCGCCGCGCGGGAGAACGCCCGGCCGGTGACGGTGCCGTCCGCTCGGCGGGCACCGCTGCCGGCGGGGCACGCGGCGCCGGAGCGTTCCGGGGGGCGGGCCGCTCAGTGGCCGTCCCGGGACGAGCGGCCGGCGCGCTCGGGTGACGGCGAGGCACCCGAGCACGCCGGCGCCCCCGCCCCCCCCGGGGGGGCATGCCGGGGCCGCCGGCCCCGCACCCCCCCCCGCGCCGCGGGGCCCCCCCCGCCCCGCCGG
>NZ_JADWYU010000316.1 GCF_016786325.1 Frankia nepalensis
ACCCCCGCCGAACGCCTCCGTGATCTACTAGCAGCCACATAGACCACCAGGTGTTGCGAGCACCCCTGGAAACCGCCACCTCGAACACGACCCCGTGAGGGCACAAACGGCGATCACCGGGATGTGTCAGGCCGGTGGGGGGTCGGCCCCTTCGGCGATGGCCGCGGCGCGGAAGACCTGGTTCCATGGGTACTGGTCGAGGGCTGCCAGGAGCAGCCCGCGCCAGCCGTCGCGGACGGCTCCGCCCATCATCTGGAGCCGCACCTCGTTCCAGTAGGTCTCTGACGTGTGCCACTGCGGATGCCGTCCCCGCGCCAGCCCTGCGCGCTCCACGAGCTGTCCCGCCACCACCGGGTTGGAGTACAGCCTCGCCAGTTCACTGATCGCGTCGTCTTCGCTCGAGCGACTGGCTGAGAGCGGCGGCCTGTGCCCGGACGACGCGCGCTCGCCAGATGGCGTATGTCCGGCGGGAGGTCTGCTGGCATCGTCTGGCCGTGCGCGAGCGGCTGACTGTCCGTGAGCGGGCGACGTCCCGTTGATCGTCTGGGCGGGGGTCACCATGTTCGCCGGCCCCGCTCCGGGGTCCGACCCAGCGGCCAGCGGCGAGCGGAGGGCCGTCCCAGAACCACCGACATCCGGGCCGTGTCCGCCGACGGCGGCTCGGCTGTCCGGGATCATGTCACCCGCCGGGATCAAGCCACCTGCCGCGAGGACGGCGATCAGCGGCTCCAACACGTCCTTCGGCGCCTTCTCCCGACCGTCGGGCCGGTTCCGCTCGTCGTATTGCCAGTCATCGTCATCGCCCGCCGGATCGATGATGTGGTAGCCGTCCGCCGCGGACCTCCGGCCTTCCTGGTCCGCCACGCCCAGTGGATCCGGTTCCCCCACCACCGACACGGCATGGGCTGTGACCCCGGCGAACTCGTTGAACGGCCACTGCAAGGATTTCGGCCCGCCAAGGTCGATCAATCGCCGAATTCCCTCGGTCGCCAGCAGCCCGCGGACGTGCGGTTCCTCGAGCAGCAGATCGGACTTGGTCACGATCACCGCGGCTGGCATGGTGCGGGGATTCGCGAGGCAGGCCCTTGCCTGTTGGAAGACCTCGTCGCCTATCCGCGGGTATGGCTTGTATCTGCCAGCCGGACCGTCGGCCGGATGTCGGCCGGGTCGGCGGCCGCTCAGACCCGCCGCCAGCCGGCCACCGTCGATGACGAAGAGAACGGCGTCGAGCCTGCCCAACAGCACCGACGGGTCAAGGCTCCCGGGAGGGCTTGCCCTCACCCATCCGCCTGGAATGTCGACCAGCACCAGCGGCCTGGTCGCCGAGCCCTCCCCAAGAGCAAAGCTGGCCACGATCTCCGGCCAGAGGTTTCTTGGAGGCTCAATCTCACGATCATGGAGGAACTCGGCAATCTCACGCCTGAGTCGCTTGACGTGGTCACCGACGTTCACGGGCCGCACCGCCAGCCCGTGAAGGCTCAGGCCGTCCTGCGCCTCGGCGACCATCGCGTATAGCAGGCTGGTCTTGCCGACGTCCGGCTCGCCCACCACCCCGACCACGAAGGGATCCCCGTAACGCCCGAGGCCCGCGGGGACGAAATGCGGCCGGTCGTCCTCAGCATGCGGGCCGTGGTCTCGACGCGGGCCGTGGCACAGCACAAACGAGCTCTCTGGGTCCCCGCCGGGATACGGGCTTGGTTCATAGCGATCGACTACCTCGCGGATCCACAACTCGCCGTCGGGTGGCCAGCCCAGCCGCGTGCCACACAGCGGGCACAGCCAGGTTCCGTCGACTCTCCTTGTGTCGGCTTGGATCCGACCGGATCGGGTATCCACGGGCGCCGATCGAGCGGGACGAGGCTCGTCCTCCTCAGCGTCTGAGAACTTCTTAACGGCCGACCACGGTGGGGTCGCACGCAGGGCGTTGTCCAGGACGTCTTCGGCCGGGTAGCCGGCAGGTTCCGACAACGAATGCTCCGGTGACCGCGACGTTACGGTGTTCCCTGGGAACGGTGGCCGCAGCTGATGGCTGGGTGGGCCGGTGAGGTGGTCGAGCAGCGCCTTCTCCGCCATCCGTTCGTCGAGCCCGAACAAGTCCACGGAGACGACACTGGGCAGCGACCCGGGAAGCTCACAGTTCTCGACCAGGACGAGGAGGAGCCTGTCGTGGGAACCAGGGTTCGCCCATACGGCGGAAAGCCACTCCTCCCCGATGGCGGACGCCAGATAGGCGTTCGACATCACCACAACGAGCTGTCGAGCGCCTTCCCACCAGTGGTCGATCGTCGCGGCGCGATCCCATGACCAGGCGCGGGTGTCGTACCCGGCCTGGTCGAGATGCCATTTGATCCATCTCGCCCACGCGTCGTCCTCGGGGACGAACGACACGTCGACATCCACCGGGTCAGGCGCCCCGCCGCCGCCCCGACGCTGCATGCGCAAATCCTGCCACAGTGCGCAACGGGTGGAGTTCATCCACCCATGATCGCCGTTTGTGCCCCACAGGGGTCGCCCGAAGGCCCCGAATACGACCCCGAAAGACATCCCAGGAGCTGAAATGTCAAGCCGCGACCTGTTCGACGTGATGCGGCCAGGCGGTCGTCTCGTCGTA
>NZ_JADWYU010000317.1 GCF_016786325.1 Frankia nepalensis
GGGCCGCCGCCTGGTCCAGTCCGCGACCATCGCCACGCGCCAGGCCCGGGGCCGGATCCCCAGCCGCGACCTGCCGGCCGCCTCGGCAGGCTCCGCCCGCCTACGCTGAAGGACCCGCCCTGACGGGCGCGCCAGAGTGCTAGACGGCGTTCACGGCTAGACACATGGCCCCGCAGGTCCACGCCTCCTGACAACCTTCAGGACCGACGGCCTCGGACTCGCCAGCCTGCATGCGGGCGCCAGCGGCCTTCTTGACAGGGGCATCAAGCCGAAGGTCGAGTCCGGCTGCCTGGCCGCGATCGCGGCGACTGCCGGGGGCTGCCGCCAAGTGTTCGGTGAACCGTCCTGGTCCGATGACGGCGGGCGGACCGCGTCGTACACGGGTACCTTGACGACGAATCGCGTTTTGTTATAGCAATGCTGACGTCATCGTCGTGTGTGGGAGTCGTCGTCGTGATGAGCGACGACGAGGTTGGGATCGGTTGGTTCCGTGGTTCCGAGCCGCGGCTCCCGGGCTTCGGTGTGTCACTCACCGTGATCGCCCTGGACGAATCCCAGCTGGCTGGCACGTCGCTCATGCACGCCTGCCCGGCGTCGCGGCGTGTGCTCGGCGGCGCCACGGTCGATGTGCTGACAACGCGCTCCGGGCGGGTTCCGGAGTACCGATGAGAGGTCAACGATGATCCGCAAGGTGCGATTAATAGCCACGGCGCTCGTGTGTGGCACGACGCTTGTGCTCGGGGCTTGCGGCGGCGGCGGTTCCGCGGCGCCGGGCGGGTCTGCGGGTGCCTCCGGTGCCGCTGGTGAGCCGGTCGCCGGTGGGAACGGGCGGATCCTCACGCTGAGCGAGCCGCGCAGCCTGGATCCCATCACCATCGGCAACGCCTACGCGTCCTCGGGGGTCATCGGCAACGCCCTGTACGGGACGCTGATGACCAGCGACGACGCGGGCAAGGTCGTCTACAAGATGGCCGCGTCGTTCACCACGGCCGACAGCGGTGCCTCGTTCGAGCTGAAGCTGAAGCCGGGTCTGGTGTTCTCTGATGGCACTCCGCTGGACGCCGCGGCTGTGAAGTTCAACTGGGAGCGGGCCAAGGATCCGGCGACAGGCTCGGTCAACGTCTCCGAGGCGTCGATGATCGCTTCGGCTGAGGTCGTCGACCCAGTCACCCTGAAGATCGGCCTGACCAGTCCGGTGCCGAGCTTCGCCCAGTCCATCGTCACCTCGACGCTGAACTGGATCGCGTCGCCGGCGGCTCTGGAGAAGGGTCAGGCGGAGTTCGACAAGAACCCGGTCGGCGCTGGGCCGTTCATGCTGAAGAGCTGGACCCGGCAGGCAACCATGGAACTCGTCAAGAACCCGAAGTACTGGGACGCTCCCAGGCCCTACCTCGACAGCATCTCGTTCCGCCCCGCGCTTGACGCCAGCCAGCGTTTCAACACGATCTCCACCGGCGGCGCCGACGTGGCCATCGAGTCCAATTGGGTCAACCTCGACAAGGCGGCCAAGGCCGACCTGCCGACCGAGGTCATGGACCTGTCCGGCGGCATCTTCCTCGCGATGAACGCCCGACGGGCGCCCTTCGACGACGTCCGGGCACGACAGGCGATCGCTGCCGCGCTGGACATGAACGCCGTGAACCAGGCCGTCTACAGCGGCACGGCGGAACCCGCCGACACCCTGTTCGCCAAGGACTCGCCCTACTACTCGGATACCCCGCTGACGCACCCGGACAAGGCGAAGGCGCAGCAGTTGTTCGACGAGCTCGCGGCCGAGGGCAAGCCGGTGTCCTTCACGTTCACCAGCGCACCCACCACGGAGAACAGGACCCTGGCCGAGAACGTCCAGGCCCAGCTCAGCGCGTTTCGCAACGTCACCGTCCAGGTGAAGATCATCGAGGTGGCGGAGCTCGCCGGCCTGCGCCGGACCCACGACTTCGACATGGCCACCTCGTCCGCGTTCTTCCAGGACCCCGAGCCGCGGCTGTTCACCGCGTTCCACTCGACCTCGGCGGCGAACCTGGGCGGCCTGGCCGACCCTCAGCTCGACCAGGCGCTCCAGGACGCCCGCACCGCGACCACCGACCAGGAGCGCGAGACCGCCTATGGCAAGCTGCAGGACCGGCTGATCGAGCAGGTCCCGATGATCTTCCATAGCCGGGCGGCGCCCAGTGCCGTCACGAGCAAGAACGTCGGCGGGGTGCAGCAGTACGGCCTCGGCTCCCTGTTGCCCGAGGAGCTGTGGATCAAGGCATAGGCGACCCGGTCGCCCCGTCCCTCGCGCCAGCCCTCTCGAGCGCCGGCGCGAGGGACGGGAACCAGGAAACTGCCTTCGCTCGGGACCACCTTTGGCCATCCATGGAGGATGCAAGCCGCATGCTGCTCACTGTCGCGCAACGATTAGGCCGCAGCCTGTTGGTGGTGCTGCTGGTCACCATGGGCTCGGTCGGGTTATTGAGCTTGGCGCCTGGTTCGGCCGCCGCCGTCATGCTGGGGGAGAACGCGACTCCGGAGCAGATCGCGGACCTCGAGCATCGGCTGGGCCTCGACAAGCCGGTGTGGGAGCAGTATCTGAGCTGGCTGGGGAACGCGGTT
>NZ_JADWYU010000318.1 GCF_016786325.1 Frankia nepalensis
CGCGCGCCCACCTCGACGGTCCGGGGATGGGACTCCATGCCCACCCTCATCAGCAGATCAGCGTGATCAGGGTCCACTCCGTCCAGGCGGCTCGGCGCGCCTCCGGCCATCACTGTCACGGCTGTGTCCCGTATCGGTCTGTGCGTGCCCGATTCCGAGAAGTCGCGGCGGCCGGGTGGGCCTTACTTTAGGGAGCCGGAGTCCATGAAGGATCTCTACTGGGATCCGTTCGACAAGGTGATCGACGTCGACCCGTATCCGGTGTGGCGCCGGATGCGCGACGAGGCACCGGTATACCGCAACGACAGGTTCGACTTCTACGCGTTGTCCCGGCATACGGATGTCGACGGGGCGCACCTCGACCCGGTGACGTTCAGCTCGGCGCACGGCACGGTGCTGGAGCTGATGGGGCCTGAGCCGATGAACGTCGGTCAGATGATTTTCATGGATCCGCCGACGCACACGACGATGCGGGTGCTCGTCTCGAGGGCCTTCACACCGCGGCGAATCGGGGGGATGGAGGGCACGGTCCGCCGGATCGCCGCCGGGCTGCTCGACGACAGGGTCGGCTCCGGCGGTTTTGACTACGTCCAGGACTTCGCGGCCCTGCTGCCCTCGACGGTGATCTCCGAGCTGATCGGCGTCGACCCCGCCGACCGCGAGGAGATCCGGCACGCGATCGACGAGGCGCTCTACATCGACGACGAGAAGGGGATGATCAACGATGTCGCCTTCGCCGCCCGGATCAAGCTGCACACGTACTTCTCCGAGCAGCTCGAGGCGCGGCGCCGAAACCCACGCGACGACATGATGACAGCCCTGATCCAGGCCGAGGTGCAGGGCGAGGGCGGTACCCGTCGGCTCTCTACCTCGGAGGCCGCCGACTTCACCAACCTGCTGGTGAGCGCCGGCACGGAGACGGTGGCCCGCCTTCTCGGCTGGGCGGGCGCGCTGCTGGCCGAACATCCCAAGGCGCGCGCTGAGCTCGTCGCCAACCCGTCGCTGATCAGGAACACGCTCGAGGAGACGCTGCGCTACGAGGCGCCGTCCCCCGTCCAGGGACGGATGACCAAGCGGGACGTCGAGCTGCACGGCACCACCATCCCGGCTGGGTCGAAGGTCCTGCTGCTCACCGCGTCCGCCGGACGAGACGAGCGCAAGTATCCCGACCCGGACCGTTACGACATCTACCGCGAGTTTGACAGCCACGTGTCGTTCGGCCACGGGATCCACTTCTGTCTCGGCGCGGGCCTGGCCCGCCTCGAAAGCCGGGTGGCAATCGAGGAAACCGTGCGCCGCTTCCCGACCTGGGACGTCGACCACGCGAACACTGTCCGCCTGCACACCAGTACGGTCCGCGGCTACGCGAAGCTGCCCATCACCTTCTGACGGGGAAAGTCAATGTCCCGCGGTCGGCTGAGCGAACGAGTCCACGTGACAGCGGATCGCGCGGCGGCCGCTTGTCTTTCTGCCCATGCCAGTCGGTGTTGGGCCGGTTGAGAATGGAGCGACCTGTATGACACGGGTAGCTGTCGTGACGGGTGGCGCGTCCGGACTGGGTCTGGCGATCTGCCAGCACTTGGCCGGCGCAGACCGGCGGGTGGCGGTTCTCGACCTGAACGGGGCCGCTGCCAAGGACACTGCGCAGGGCCTGCGCGCCGCCGGCGCGCAGGCGATGGCGGTCGAGGTCGACGTCTCGGACCGCGCGTCGGTCGACGCGGCTTTCGACCGGGTGCGGGCCGAGTTCGGGCCCGTGCAGATCGTCGTGACCAGCGCGGCGATCTCCGGGTTCACTCCCTTTGAGGAAATCACCGTCGACCTGTGGAACCGCTACCTGGCGGTGAACCTGACCGGCACCTTCCACTGCGTCCAGTCCGCGATCGAGGACATGGTCGCGGCCGGCTGGGGCCGCGTCGTGACGATCTCGTCCGCGGCAGGGCAGACCGGCACGGCCCGCCAAGGTCACTACTCGGCGACGAAGGGCGGCGTGATAGCTCTCACCAAGGCCGTCGCGCTCGAGTACGCCGCCCGCGGTATCACCGCCAACACCATCCCGCCATTTGCGGTGGACACTCCGTCGCTGCGCGGCCAGCAGAGCAGCCGGAATCTCCCGAAGACCGAGCGCATCGCCCGGATGATCCCCGCTGGCCGGATAGGCACGCCCGACGACATCGCCGCGACCTGCGCCTTCCTGTGCTCGGAGGCAGCGGGCTACATCACCGGGCAGGTCATCGCCGCAAACGGAGGAGCCATTCTGTGAGTGACAGATTCTCGCTCGAGGGTCGCGTCGCGGTCGTCACCGGCGGCGGGACCGGGATCGGTCGGGGTTCGGCCTTGGCGTTGGCCGAGTACGGCGCCGATGTGGTGCTCTCGGCGCGACGCGCGGAGCCGCTGGAGTCGACCGCCAAGGAAATCGAGGCCTTGGGCCGCCGCGCTCTAGCCCTGCCGGCTGATGTCACCAAGCCCGAAGAGTGCCAGCGGATCGTCGACGGCACCCTTGCCGAGTTCGGCCGGCTCGACATCCTGGTCAACTGCGCCGGCGGCGCGGAGAC
>NZ_JADWYU010000319.1 GCF_016786325.1 Frankia nepalensis
CTCGTCGGGTAGCCCCGGCGCATTGCTGCGCCGGGGCCCCCTCAGAACCGGCCGTGCCCGCTTTCCGGGCAACCGGCTCAAGCGAGCCTCGTGGGCTTGCGGGCGGGCGGAAGTGCTGCCCAGGTGCCATCGCCGAGGGTGCGGCGGTGGCAGTGGGTGTGTATGAGGCGGGTTGCGACGCGTTCGTCCGGTGTGCCCGCGCCCCAGGCGATCAGTGTGCGCTTGCGGGTCGCCGTGCGGGTGGTCGTGAGCCACTGTTCCCACTCTTGTGGGCTTTGTGGCTCACGGTCGGCGTGCAGGAGCCGGCCTCGGCAGATAGGGCAGCGGCCGTGCTGGGCTTGGAGGAGCAGCGTGGTCACCCCCAGGTGTGGCCGGATCCGGCGACGCCGCTGGGCCCAGTAGGTGGCAAGGTCGGGGTCGTCGGCAGATGACCCGCCTGCCACCATCCGGTGCCGGACGATCGGGGTCCAGGCGAACTTCCGCAGGTAGAAGCCGGTGACCCGACTTCCGAAGATCCACGTGTCCTGCCTGGACGGGTGGAACGCGCCGAAGTACCGGGCCCTGACCCAGTGCCTCGACTTGTTCGGGTGGCGGAACCTGGCCCACTTGTAGACCAGTTTCCACGCGTCGGCGTCCAACGCGTTGAACAGGCGCTTGGACACCCCGATCCGGTAGTACGCCGTCCATCCGACGATGATCGGGTTGAGTTTCGCGATCACCGCGTCGGCGTTGGCCCCGCGCAGGGCCCGCACCTCGATGGACAGCCGCCCGCGGATCCGTCGCACCGCGTCGTCGCTCGGCTTGGTCAACAGCTTGCCGTTGGGATAGCGGCGGATGTTGAACCCCAGGAAGTCCACGCCCTGATCCAGCGACGTGATCCGTGTCTTGGCCTCGTTGAAGACCAGGCCTCTGGGGGCCAGCCACTCGGCGAGCTGTGTCTTGACCTGCTCGGCCTGCTCCCGCGAATGGCACAGGGCGATCAGGTCATCGGCATAGCGGACCACGACTGGGCAGCCGTTCATCGTCTTGCCGGCGCGAGTGCCGGAGACGTAGTAGCGAACCCCGGCGGCGGCTTCCATGCCGTGCAGAGCAACATTCATGATCAACGGGCTGATCACCCCGCCTTGTGGGGCCCCTTCGGGGGTCGGGGTGAACCGACCGGCCTCGACCACACCCGCTGTCAGCCATTGCCGGACCAGTTCCCTGGCGGGAAACGTGCCCAGCGACCTGAGGATGTGGTCATGGTTGAGGTGGTCGAAGGCCGCCGCCAGGTCCGCGTCGAGCACCCATACCCGTTTGGCGTCCCGGCGGGACGCGGTGGTGTGGATGGCCACGATCGCGTCGTGACAGCCACGGCCTGGCCGGAAGCCATACGACTTCGGCTCGAACCGGGCTTCCCACTCGGGTTCCAGCGCGTTGACCGCCAGGGCCTGAAGGCACCTGTCGGCGATCACGGGAATTCCGAGCGGGCGGCGACGCCCGTTGCTCTTGGGCACATACACCCGCTTGACGGGGCGGGGTGACCACGGCGCCGCGCGGTGCTGGACCCAGTCGGCCAGTTCGGCCTTGTGCTGGTCCGTCACCACGACCTGGCCGTCCACCCCAGCCGTCTTGCGGCCAGCGTTGACCTCCGTGACCCGCCGCACCGACAGCAGCGCGTTGGCGCGGGAACGGAGCATCAACTTCTGCAGGTTGCGGACCTTCTTCAGGTCCCCCGCCCGGGTCGCCGCGAAGATCCGCCGCCGCAGTCGCCGTACGTCCTCCTCGACGGCACGCCAATCCACAGCGTCCCAGCCGGGGAACTCGTCCTCGGGTCCGTTCACCATGACGCGACCATCGCCGACCGTGATCACCTCAGGCGCCATCGTGGTGTCCAACTTGCCCCTCGGTTCCGGTGCCGTTGCCAACTCGTCGTTCGCGGGCTCACCCGGCCCGCGTCAGCACCCTCTCGGGTCAAGGCATCAGCCTCTATCCGGCCAGTTATGCGGGACCACCGGCGGAGGTGCCGGCACGCGGTTCCGGTTTCCTGCTGCCTTTCGGCTGCCGGCATTCGCTTCTCGGGCCGTCCTGCGCCCGCCGGCGCATCGGTCGACCTCACGGTCGACCTACCAGATCCAGCTATCACTGGGTCTGGACACCGGCGGGGTTGTCACGTTCCGCATGAAACAGACACGACCGGGGTGGGTGCCCTCTGTGCCCCGGGGACGGCGGTGCGCTCCCGCCCGGCTAGACCCGTCCGGGCGGCACCCGTCGCCTCACAACGACCGGCCCCTGTCTCCCGCTGGACCATCCCATCGGCGAGAGTGCTCATGACGAGGCGTCAACGAGGGTTCACGCGATTCACCCGTCCGGTCTTCCCCGGCCTGTAACCCCTGGATGGAACAGCAGTCCTTGGGCCTTCAACCCTGGGCTTCGCACCCCGCGGTTACCCGCGACGCACGCCAGGGCGGGGACGGTCCTTGCGCACGGGACCGGGTCCTACGTCTTCGACATCAGTCGAACCTCCTCAACGAGTACCACTGTTCTCATGCGACCTCGTGTCGCACG
>NZ_JADWYU010000320.1 GCF_016786325.1 Frankia nepalensis
GGGGGGGGCCCGGGCCGGGGGGGGGGGGGGGCCGGGCGGCGCGGGGGGGGGGGGGGGGGGGCCCCCCCCGAGGCGGCGGGACCGCGTCGGGAAACGCGGCCCCGCCACCTCGCGCGGGGGCGCCGTGTCAGGGGCGGTCGGCGGGCACCGGGTTGAGCCGCGGGTCCCACTCGACCAGCAGGTGCTGGGGGCCGCGGAAGGAGGTGTTCGGCAGGTACGTGATCTGCTGCCCGCTGACCAGGCGCATGTGCGGCAGCCGGCGGGCCAGCTCCTCGATGAAGATCCGCATCTCCTGCCTGGCGAGCGTGGCACCCATGCAGGCGTGCGCGCCGAACCCGAAGGTCATGTGCCGGTTCGGGTTCGGCCGGTCGATGTCGAAGCGCTCCGGCTCCTCGAAGACCGCCTCGTCATGGTTGGCGGAAGAGGTGATCATCATCACCCGGGCGTCCTTCGGGATCTTCACGCCACCGACCGTGGTCTCCTTCACGGCCAGCCGGCGCCATGCGGCGACCGAGCCGTCGTAGCGCAGCGACTCCTCGGCCGCCTTGGGAATCAGCTCCGGGTCGGCGCAGACCCGCTCCCACGTCAGTGGGTTCTCCAGCAGCGCGCGCAGGGCATTTCCGCTGGCGTTCGTCGTGGTCTCGTGCGCGGCGACCAGGCCGGCCAGCGCCGTGGTCTGCAGCTCGTTGTCGCCGAACAGCCCGGGCTTGCGCTCGCTCTCACGGATCAGGTGCGGCAGCCAGCCAGGCCCGTGCGGGGTCTGCCTGATCTTCTCCACCAGCCCGCCGCTGAACTCCCAGTACCGGCCGAGGTTGGAGGCCACCTGCTTCTGTTCCTCGGGGGACGGCCGGCCGTACATGAACACGGTCTGGTCCAGCGTGAACTGCCGGCAGGCCGCGATGTCCTCGTCCGGGATTCCCATGAAGATCAACGCGATCGTGATCGGCGCCTCCTGGAAGAGGTCGGCCATCAGGTCCGCGCGGCCTTTCTTGACGAAGCCGTCGATGTACTCGTTCACGATCGCGCGGATGCGCGGGGCGAGAGCCTCCACCTCCTTGCCCTTGAAGGGCTCCTGATGCGCGATGCGGCGCTCACGGTGCGACGGGCCGTCCTCGTTGACCAGCGCGAGCCCCGGGTTGAAGCCGTGCTGGATCAGGATCCCGATCGTCTCCTCGGTGGACGGAGTGATCTGGTCCAGGGTGATGGAGGCGGAGAAGGTGTCGGTGTCCTTGAATATCTCCTTGATGTCGTCGTACCGGGTTACGATCCAGTAGTCGAGGACAGGGCTGTAGAAGACCGGCTCCGCCTTGCGGGCGGCGGCCATCGACTTGCCCGGGTGGGCCTGGTACGCGGCTTCGAACGGATCGAACGCGGCGGCCATCGTGGAAACCGGGCACCCGGTCGGCGTGGTGAGTTCAGGGCTCGTGGTCATGACGTCCCCTCGGAAACGAGGCGGCGGGCCGGGACGGGCGGATGCGTGCGCCCATCGCGAGATTATGGTGGGCACTTCCCCACTCCAACCCTTATTGCCCGCCCCCGGCCCCCTACCGATTTCCTGGAACTCGGGGTGCGTGACGCGCCCGAATCCGGGATCCGTCCACGGAATGCGGGTACACGTTCGTCGACGATGTTTGCGCGCCGCCGCGTGCGGGGGACGGCCCGAAGACCGCGGGCGGCGATGGTCACGCGCGGTAAACTGGTTTGCATGGCACAGCCGACACTGAGCCGCCGGGAACGGCTCCGGGCCGAGACGGCCGCGGAGATCAAGGTCACCGCGCTCAAACAGATGGCCGCCGGGGGCGCGGCTGCCGTGTCCCTCCGGGCCATCGCCCGGGACATGGGCATGACCGCGGGCGCCATCTACAGCTACTACGACACCCGTGACGCGCTCATCAACACGCTGATCAGCGACGTCTACACCTCGCTCGCGGACACCCTCGAGGCCGCGCACCGCCGGTTGCCCGAGCAGGACACCGCGCGGCGGGTCCTCGCTCACGGCCACGCCTACCGGCAGTGGGCGATCGAGCATCCCGAGGAGTTCCGGCTCGTGTACGGCGACCCGGTCCCGGGCCACGACCTGCCCGAGGCCAGCGCCGCCTCCGAGGCCGCGCTGCGGGTGTGCCGGCTGCTGATCCAGATGGTCGCCGCGGCCTGGCCGCACGCCGCGCCCGCCCACTCCGGCGGGGACTTCGGCTGGGAGGACTTCCAACCAGGCCTGATCGCCGTGTTGAACGCCGAGCGGCCCGGCCTGCCGCCGGCCGTGCTCGCGCTGACCCTGCGGGTGTGGGGCCGGATGCACGGACTGGTCGCCCTGGAGATCTACGGCCACCTGCGCACCCAGGTCGCCGATGCCGCCAAGCTCTACCACCAGGAGCTGCTCGACCTCATCGCCTCGCTGGGTCTCGATCTCCCGGAGTCGGACGCGACCGTCGGCGGCGAGCGCTGACGGTTCCGACGGCCAGGAGAAACGACCGGCAAGCAGCGAAACGACGAGTCCGCCCGGGTCGAACCGACCCGGGCCGGGGTCGTATACACA
>NZ_JADWYU010000321.1 GCF_016786325.1 Frankia nepalensis
CTTCGACATCAGTCGAACCTCCTCAACGAGTACCACTGTTCTCATGCGACCTCGTGTCGCACGATCCGGTTGAGCCAGCTCGAGTAGGCCGGGGCGCGGGCGATCTCAGCGTTGCTCGCGGCTGCCCAGTCACCCACCCGGCTGTCCCTGCGTGGTCAGGTACGGGGAGACGTCGTCGCGGGTGATCGCGATCCGGCCGTCGGCCGGGTAGGGACTGCGCGGGTAGCGGCGGAACACGAGGAACGTGGTCCAGTCCTTGGCCGGCTTCACCTGCCCGCGGTCGTGGGTGGCGCGTGGGCGCCGCCGCGGCCCGCGTTTCGGGTCCTTGTTCTTCGTTCTTCCCGCGCGCCGGCCCACCGCCGCCCGGGCCGTGGCCGCGGGTCGAGCGGGCCGAAGCAGCACGGAACTGCATCTTCGCGCGGTCGCCGGCGCCGACGCGCGAGGGCCAGGCGCCGGGAGGGCCACGGCCGGTGGCCATGGCCGCGGCCGCGCTGAGCAGGGCGGACGACATTTCTCGGCGGCCCCGGATTCCACTCGTCAGTCCGTGGACCTCTCAGCTGTAGGCGGGACACCAAGCCGGCGGTACAGAACCTCCGCGCAAAACCAGGCGCGCTTGTGTCCTCAGAACTGTGGCCGATCGCGGTCATGGCCTCCTCCGGGACCAGCCGCAGGAACACCAGCAGCCCTGCACCGTTCGCGCCCGCCGTTCTCGCCGTCGTCGCGGCCAGCGACCGCTCGGCCTCCTCGCTGTCCCAGAGCCGGGGCCGCGGCTTCTTACGCGGCGGCTTCGCCGGGTGCCCGCGGGACCTGCCGCGAAGGGAGCTGACTTTGCCGGAATTCGTGGTCGTGTGACCGCGTGACCGGTCAGAATGGTTTGGCAAAGGAGTATCCCGGGACTCGGGAAGTGACTTCAACGATCCCGACCATGCCGGGTGGCCCCGTTGCCTGTGCGGGCACCCATCTCCCGTCACGGTCCGTCACCCTGACCGGAGGCAGCCCGCCGCCATCACACCAGCCCGGCCATCACACCCTGTCACTGAAATCGGGTGGAGGTCTATGCCTCCGCGCGCATCAACCTCTCCCGACCATCCTCGCGAAGATCACATCAAGCGCTCCGACCTGCGATTATGGCTCCTTCCTCAACCCTGTGCGCCTCCTTGGAGCAGCCCGCGACCTCCATGACTCCAGGAGTGCCCGACGCCGCACCTCGGGAAAACGAGAGCGGTCCGTGATCACCACTCTTAACCAGGAGACAGGCCAAGACGCGATGAATGGCGACCAGATCCTCACAGTGCACGAAGCCGCGCGATCCTGGCAGCCGAACCAGAACGCTGCCGAAGCCCTGGCGCACACCGTCGAATGGCTTACCCGCTTTCACGTCCACACGCCCCGGGCTGAGAGGTACGCCACACTCTCGGCCTGGGTGTACCCTCTGGCCCCGCTGCCGGAGCTGGAACTCGCCTACGACATCAGCGCGTTCTTCCGGATCTACGACGACTTCACCGACGACCTCGCGGCGGACATCGGCCGCATCAACGTCATCAGCGCGGAGCTCACCGGGATTCTCTACGGGAGACCCGCGAAGTCCCCCATGGGGATGATCTTCAGTGACCTGTGGACGCGGCAGATCATCAGTTCGCCGGACCAGTGGGTGGCTCGGGTCAGAGAGCACTGGGAATGGTATTTCAACACGCAGGCCATGTATGCGGCGATGCGGGACCGGCGGTTGGACACGACGGTCGAGGAGTACTTGGAACTACGCCAGGGAAACGGCGCGGTGCCGCTGTGCCTGGTGCTCGGCGAGAAGGTGAACTTCACCTATCTGCCGCCGCACATCCACCACTGCACCCAGTTGCGACTGCTACGCAGGTTGACCAGCGACATCATCGTGTACTGCAACGACGTCTACTCCTCGGTCCGCGACGCGAAGCATGACGACCCGCGCAACCTGATTACGATCATCCGCGACCAGGACGGCTGCGACTGGCAGGCGGCGAGAGCCCGTTGCGAGCGGGAGATGCGGACGCTCGACCAGTCGATACACGTCACGAAGCAGCGCCTTGACGCGGCCTGCGACGTGCTGCGGTTCACCGAAGCGGAACGCGCCCAGGCCCGGATGGGCGCGCGGATCGCCGACGACTGGAACTGGGGTTACCAGGCCTGGGCCGCCGCCAACGAGTTGCTGATGGACACGGATCCGCCGCGCGAGGAGATCTCTCGCATGCTCACCTCGCCGCGGGCGGCCTGACGGTGCGTCGGAAACAAAAGAGTGGCGCCCGGGAATCGCTCCCGGGCGCCACCGAGCGGTACGTCAGCCGACCGCGAAGACCTTAGCCCGGATCTTTCGTGCCTCGGCCAGGTGTGATCGCGAGCTGGCCTTCCACCCATGTTGATGTTGAGTTTTG
>NZ_JADWYU010000322.1 GCF_016786325.1 Frankia nepalensis
TTGGTGTGGTACTCGACGACCAGGTCGCGGACGGACAGCAACGCCTGGTCGCCGCGCAGGTGCGCGGTGCCGCTACCAGCCAACGAGACCACCTCCGGGTGTGCTGGGCCTGTTCATGCGAGGGACTTCCCGGCCTCGGCCGCCACCCCGGCCGCGGCTGCCGTGGCCTGCCCGGTGTCGGCGGGGTGTAGGCAGGCCACGTCGTGGTCGGCGCCGACCGGCGACATCGCCGGCCCGGGCTGCACGCACGCGTCGTCCACGTGGGCGCAGCGCGGCGCGAACCGGCAGCCCGCCGGCGGGCTGGTCGGGTCGGGCAACGCGCCCGGGATGAGCCGCATCGGGGCGTGCCGGACGTGCTCGAGAGACGGCGTCGCGTCCAGCAGGGCGTGGGTGTACCGGTGCCGGGGGGCGTCGAACACCTCCCGGGTCGACCCGGACTCGGCCAGCCGGCCGGCGTACATCACCGCGACCCGGTCGGTGCGGCCGGCGACGACGGCCAGGTCGTGGCTGATCAGCATCATCGACATGCCGCGGTCGCGCTGGACCTCGCGCAGCAGGTCGAGGATCTGGCGCTGGACGGTGACATCCAGCGCGGTCGTCGGCTCGTCGGCGATCAACAGGGTGGGCTCGCAGGCCAGCGCCGTCGCGATCATCACCCGCTGCCGCATGCCGCCCGACAGCTCGTGGGGGAAGTTGCGCAGCCGCTTCTCCGGATCGGGCACCCCGACCTCCCGCAGGAGGTCGAGGGCCCGGCCACGGGCCTCGGAACGTCCCACCCCCAGATGTCTGCGCATTCCCTCGGTGAGCTGACGCTCCACCCGCACCACCGGATTCAGCGAACGCCCCGGATCCTGGAACACCATCGCGATCTGCTTACCCCAGACCTGCGCCCGCGCCTTACGCGACAGCACGAGAAGGTCCCGGCCCTGGAACAGCACCTCACCCGAACACCCCGACCGGGCAGGCAGAATACCCATGATCGCCCGTGCCATCACGGACTTGCCCGACCCCGACTCCCCCACCACACCCAAAGCCTGGGCACGGCCAAGATCCAGGGAAACACCGTCCACCGCGCGCACCACCCCACGCGTGGTACCGATATGGGCACGCAGATCACGCACCCGCAGGACTGGTTCAGTGCTCATGAGCCGGGAGAACCTTCTCTTCGGGATGACCATTTCGCGCGGTCCAACAAGGTGGCCAGTCGCGGGGCCTAATCATGCAGGGTGCGGTCGAATCGCTGGCGAAGATGGTCACCGACCTGGTTGAGCGCGAACACGGTGAAGAAGATGATCAGCGCCGGCACGAGCACCATGTGCGGCGCGTCGACCAGGTAGTCCTTACCCTCGGAAATCATTCCACCCCAGCTCGGCCGCGGCGGCGGAATACCCTGGCCCAGAAAGCTCAGCGAGCCTTCCGCCACGATCAGGGCGGAGATCACGATCGGTAGGTAGGCCGCCAGTGACGGCAACAGGTTCGGCAGGATCTCCCGGACCAGGATCCGCCGGCGCGAAGCGCCCATGTTCCGGGCGGCCGTGATGAAGTCGCGCGACGCCCACGCCAGCGTGTTCGCGCGGGCGATCCGGGTGAACGTCGGGATGATCAGCAGCGTCAGCCCGGCCGTCAGCGTCGTGATGCTCGGGGTGAGGATCGAGGAGATCGCGAGCAGCAGGAGCAGCGGCGGGAACGCCAGCAGCGCGTCGGCGACCAGCCGCACGATCCAGTCGACCCACCCCCCGAGGTAGCCGGCGAGCAGACCCAGCAGCGCGCCGATGACGGCGCCGAGCAGGCCACCGATCGTGCCGACGAGCAGCGAGACCTGCGCGCCGTAGACGGCCCGGGCGATCATCGGCCGGCCCTGCGAGTCGGTCCCGAGCAACAGGTCTAACCCGCCGCCCGGTCCCTGGCGCGGGTCGCCGACCGGGATCGTGTAGGACGGGACCGGCAGCACGTTGGCCAGCACGGCAAGCCCGATCACCAGCACCAGCCAGCCGTAGGACAGGTAGACCAGCAACGAGCGCGGCCTGCGCACCCTGGGCACGAGCGGCGCACCCAAAAGGACGGCCGCCGGGGCGGGGATCTTCTGCTCGGCCACGGCCGTGGCCGCGGTGTCTGGGCGGGTCATCTCACGCTCCCGCCTTGCGGACCCGCGGGTCGAGCCAGGTGTAGCTGACGTCCACGAGCATGTTCAGCGCCACGTAGACCACCGCCACGAACACCACGACACCCTGGACCGTGATGAGATCCCGGCTGGTGATCGAGCTGACGACCAGCTGACCGAGGCCCGGCAGGGAGAACAGGTACTCGACGATGACCGTCCCGCCGATCAGCCGGCCGAGGTTGATCCCGATCAGGGTGATCAGCGAGAAGGACGACGGGCGCAGCGCGTGGCGCAC
>NZ_JADWYU010000323.1 GCF_016786325.1 Frankia nepalensis
GCGAGGCGACCGCCTGGCCACAGTACGTCACCGAACAGATCGCCGCTTGACATCCAAGAACATGGGATGTCTGACCACTCCCGCCGGCGCGAGGTCCCGCGCCGGCGGTCCTCTTCGTCAGCGAACGGGTGTCGACGGTCCTGGCCGTTCGCGCCGGCTGGGCGCGAAGGCGGCCGTGGCGCGGGCCGGCGCCGGCGTTCGCGGCACGATCGGCGCCGGCGGCGCGGCCGGCCGCCGGCCCGCAACGGATACGCTGAGGGAGCGACGCGGCGCCGTACCTGGTGCACGCGCCCGCGCGTGCCGGCGGCCCAGACTGGCGAACCCAGTGGCACCACCCGGGCAGGTACGCGTTCGTCCGCGCGACCCCGCGCCCGCCGCGCTCCGCCCGCCGCAGCGGGCGCACGTATCGCCGTCGAAGGTCCTGAGGTCACGAAGATGCCCGCTCTGCGCTCCCGTACGACCACCCACGGCCGGAACATGGCCGGCGCCCGCGCCCTGTGGCGGGCCACCGGCATGACCGAGGACGACTTCGGCAAGCCGATCGTGGCGATCGCGAACAGCTTCACCCAGTTCGTCCCGGGCCACGTGCACCTGAGGGACCTGGGCAAGCTGGTCGCGGACGCCGTCGCGGCGGCGGGCGGTGTCGGCCGTGAGTTCAACACGATCGCCGTCGACGACGGGATCGCGATGGGACACGGCGGGATGCTCTACTCCCTGCCGTCGCGGGAGCTCATCGCCGACAGCGTCGAGTACATGGTGAACGCGCACTGCGCGGACGCGCTGGTCTGCATCTCCAACTGCGACAAGATCACCCCGGGCATGCTGCTCGCCGCGCTGCGGCTGAACATCCCGACCGTCTTCGTCTCCGGCGGCGCGATGGAGTCCGGGAACGCCGTCGTCCAGAACGGCACGGTCCACTCCCGGCTCGACCTCATCGACGCGATGACGGCGGCGGTCAACCCGAACGTCAGCGACACCGACCTCGGCATCATCGAGCGCTCCGCCTGCCCGACCTGCGGTTCGTGCTCGGGCATGTTCACCGCCAACTCGATGAACTGCCTGACGGAGGCCATCGGCCTGTCGCTGCCCGGCAACGGTTCGACGCTCGCCACCGCCGCCGCCCGCAGGGAGCTGTTCGTCGAGGCCGGCCGGCTCGTCGTCGACCTGGCGCGCCGCTACTACGAGAAGGACGACGAGGGGGTGCTGCCGCGCTCGATCGCGAGCGCCGCCGCGTTCCGGAACGCGTTCGCCGTGGACGTCGCGATGGGCGGGTCGACGAACACGGTGCTGCACCTGCTCGCCGCCGCCGTCGAGGCGGGCGTCGACGTCACCCTGGCCGACATCGACGAGATCTCCCGACGCGTGCCGTGCCTGTCCAAGGTCGCGCCAAGCTCGACGAAGTACTACATGGAGGACGTGCACCGGGCCGGCGGGATCCCGGCGATCCTCGGCGAGCTCGACCGGGCCGGGCTGCTCGACCCGAACGTGCACAGCGTGCACTCGGCCAGCCTGCGCGAGTTCCTCGACCGCTGGGACATCCGCGGCGAGCACCCCTCGCCGGACGCCGTCGAGCTCTTCCACGCCGCCCCCGGCGGGGTGCGCACCACCGAGCCGTTCGGCTCGACGAACCGCTGGGACACGCTCGACACGGACGCGGAGAACGGCTGCATCCGCTCCGCCGAACACGCCTACTCGGCGGAGGGCGGCCTCGCCGTCCTGTTCGGCAACCTGGCCACCGACGGCGCGGTGGTGAAGACCGCCGGCGTGCCCGAGGACCAGTGGGCGTTCGCCGGGCCGGCGGTCGTCGTCGAAAGCCAGGACGAGGCCGTCGAGGCGATCCTCGGCGGCCGGGTGAAGCCGGGCGACGTCATCGTCGTCCGCTACGAGGGCCCACGCGGCGGGCCGGGCATGCAGGAGATGCTGTACCCGACGGCGTTCCTGAAGGGCCGCGGCCTCGGGCCGAAGTGCGCACTGATCACCGACGGGCGGTTCTCCGGCGGCAGCTCCGGGCTGTCGATCGGGCACGTCTCGCCGGAGGCCGCGCACGGCGGCACGATCGCGCTCGTCCGCGACGGCGACCGGATCGAGATCGACATCCCGGCCCGCCGGCTCGAGCTGATGGTCCCCGCCGAGGAACTAGCCGCCCGGCGGGCCGAGATCGAGGCCGGCCACGGCTACCGCCCGGCCAACCGCGAACGGACAGTCTCCGCCGCGCTGCGCGCCTACGCCGCGATGGCCACCTCGGCCTCCACCGGCGCGGCCCGCGACGTCAACCTGCTCTGAGTTTCCTGGTTCGCTCTGTTTCCTGGTTCGCTCCGTCCGGGCGGCGCGCTCCGGCCCCGTCCTCCGCTTCGCTCCGGACGTGACCTCCGCGCGCCGTCCTCCTCC
>NZ_JADWYU010000324.1 GCF_016786325.1 Frankia nepalensis
CATCCGTCTTACCCCTGATCAGACGCTCGACATTGCGCACGATCCGATCACACCGCTCGGCGAACCAGGCCACATCCATCGCGGCCGCCGGCTCCTCAGGCATTTCTTCCCCCCAGATGCGTGTTCTGACGGCGGCGCGGTCCGCGCGGTCGCGTTGTCGGGTACCGCTGACCGATCTCCGGCCAGCTGACGGAAGCAGTCATCGCAGGACCGTCGCTGCGACGACGACCAGAATGACGATCAGCAGGGCTCCGGCGACCGTGAAAAGCGCGCTCCTGCGGCCACGGCGGCGGTACTCCGGATCAGTGCCGAGGTGGATGTCCACCAGCCCGGTGTCCTCGCCCGCGAAGGTTCGCGCGGAGCCCGGGAGGGACGCCGAGAACGCGCCGCCAGTCCCACGGTCACCCGGCCGCGTCGACAGGGCTCTCCCCGGCCACACCGCCCCGGGGCCGAGCGGCCCTCGCGTGGGCGCGAGCCCGGCCGGCGGCTCCCGCGCGGGCGGGACCCGCTGGCCGGGCGGCGTGGGCACGGGTGTTGGTGTCGAGGCCAGCGGCGGCGCCACAGGCGCGGGTGACGCGCTGACATCCGTCGGCGTCTCCGGAGCCGGGACGGCCTTCACCCGCGCTTGTGCGCTCGGTACCGCCGATGCCGCGGAAGCGGTGGGTACCGGCGGCTGGCCGGCCCGAGCCGCGCCCTCGTCCGACGGATGGTGGGCCACGCGTCCGCCGTCCACGGGGCCGTCACCGACGGCCCCGTCGACGACGGCGCCCTCGTCGCTGTCGTCGGGCGGCGTGTCGTCGTCGGGCGGCGTGTCGTCGTCAGGCGGCGCGACGTCGTCGGGCGGCGCGACGTCGTCGGGCGGCGCGACGTCGTCGGGCGGCGCGACGTCGTCGGGCGGCGCGACGGGCGCCAGCGGCGGCACGCAGGCGGCGCGGACGTCGATGTCGAGCTCGACCGTGATCCCGGCCCTGTCCAGCCAGCCGGTCCCGAACACGCTCGCGGCCGCGGCGCCGAGTTCGAGGGCGAACGCCCTGGCCGTGGCCTGCCGGGCCTCGGGGTCCTTCGCCAGCCCGCGCAGCACCACGTCGGCGATCGGCGTCGGCACCCCGTAGGGCTGTGAGGGCGGGACGTGCAGGTGGAAGTACCGCAGCGTCTCGTACGTGTCGTTCGCGTCCCCGGAGGGCGGCAGGCCGGCGAGCATCTCGTAGGCGATGACGGCGAGCGCGTAGACATCGACGGTCCGGCGCAGCGTGCCGGCCAGGAACTGCTCGGGCGCCATGTAGCGCGGAGTGCCGATGACGGTGCTGGTCATCACGCCGGTGTCCGCGAGGACCTTAGCGATGCCGAAATCGGTCATCTTCAGCAGGCCGTCGCGGGTGAACAGGATGTTCTCCGGCTTGACGTCTCGATGCAGCAGGCCGCGCTCGTGCGCCGCGTCGAGGGCGCCGGCCACCGCGAGCGCCACCGCGCAGGCCCATTCCGGCGGCACCCGGCCGCTCTTGAGCCGCGAACGCAGGCTTCCGCCGGACAGCAGCTCCATGACGATCAGCGAGAGCTCGCCGGCGGGCACGTAGTCGTGGACGTGGACCACGTGCGGATGAACCAGCTTGGCGAGGTTCAGCGCCTCGGTCTCGGCCCGGTCCCCACGCACGGAGACGCTCGGAAGAATCTTGACCGCGACATCCCGCCGCAGCCGGTTCCTGGCGGCGACGACCATGCCGAACGTGCCCTGACCGACCTGCGCGCCCAGCTCATAACCAGGCAGCGCCGCCGCGACCTGTTGCCGGTCGACGATCAAGCCAGGTACCGCCCATGCCCCCCGTACCACGCGGCGACCACCAGGTACCTGGGCATTGGCTACCTAGCGCCCCACGACGGCACCCCCGCGCGCCGCGCCCCAATTGTGACAGACCGCTGCGGATTAACAAAGAAATCCATTCCTTGCTGGGGAGACGGTGGGCAACTGGTCGCGAAACCTGGGCGCCAGACAACGACACCCCTAGTTGCCTGTCCGTTGTTCCACTCGACATGTGCCCTGGTCCCATGCGCGGGCCTGGCCTGGGCTGGGTCCACGACGGGGCCCGCCCAGCCCCCCGTCGCCCGCGACGTCCGGTCATCCCGGGTTGGGGGTTTAAGAGGCGAATTAAAGCCGCCCCCGGGGTTACCAGCACCGC
>NZ_JADWYU010000197.1:0-11069 GCF_016786325.1 Frankia nepalensis
CCCCCACGGTGGAACCCCCCGGCCCCCGCGCCAGGGGAGGCGCGGTGACCGGGAGGTCGTGGACCCGGGCCCGGCCCGGGCCCGCCGTCAGCGCTTCGGCCGCAGCCGGGAGGCGACGGTCGGCAGGTCGGCGTAGGTGACGATGCCCGGGCGGGCGGCCACGACGGCGGGGATCGCGTTGACCGCCGGCATGGCGGTGATCATCGATCCCATCGCGGAGGCGTCGTCGAGGGTGAACGTGGCGATGTCCGCGGGCAGGACGTCGATGCGCAGGTTGATCTGTGGCGTGCCGCGGATCTCGATGAGGTAGGCCATGGCGACGTCCCAGGCCGGGTCGAGGTCCGCGGCGACGGTCCAGCGCACATGCGCCTCCACGACGTCGACGCCGGCGTCGGCGCCGATCCAGCGCACGTCGATGCCGGCGACGGTGCCGGCGGGGACACTGCGGCCGGGGACGTCGGCGTCGGTGGCCGCGTGGGCGAAACCGACCTCGCAGCGGATGTCGTCGAGCGGCAGGCCGAGCTGGTGGGCGATCGCCTCGACGGCGTCGCCGAACACCGCGGTCGCCTTCTGGATGTCCTCGGCGTGGCCGGGGTCGCCGGCCGGCCGGCCCCAGCCGAGCTCGTCCTGGTTCGCGTCCGCGGCCCACAGCCCGATGTTGAACGACTCGGTGACGCTGACGTAGTTGACCTCCCGGCACGGGCCGGAGGCCACCGTGGCGATGTAGTCGGCGAAGCCGGGGTTGATGCCGCTGCCGAAGAGGCTGGCGCCGCCGGCGCGGGCGGCCTCGTCGAGGGCGGCGCGCGCCTCGGCGCCGTAGGCGCGGCCGGTGATGAAACCGGCGGTGGAGACGACGTTGATGCCCGCGCGCAGCAGCTGGGTCAGGTGGTCGACGTCCGGGTAGAGCGGCATGTAGACGACGCAGTCCGGCTTCAGGGCGATGATCGCCTCGATGTCGTCGGTGGCGGTGGCCCCGAGGGTCCGCCCGAGGCCGACGAGCTCGCCCACGTCTTGGCCAACCTTCTCCTTGCTGAAGGCGAACGCGCCGACGAGCTCGAGCTCCGGCCGCTCGACGATCCCCCTGACCGCCTCACTCGCGATCTTACCGGTCGTCCACTGCACAATCCGTAAGGGGCGCTCTGTCAGCGTCATGCGTCTTCTCCTCCGTCACCGATCCGGAACGACCAGGATCGCGAGCCGTGGCCACGCCAGCCGACGTGGCGGTTGGCTCCGATCGTCGATCGGATGAGGTGGCATCTCGTGGGAACGACCAGGGGCGCGGGTCCCGGCGACTGTTGGGCGGTCGCCAAATCCTGCTGGTCGGTTGTCTAACACAGACCCCCCGCCCCGGCAAGGCTCGCCCTCGCGGGCAGCCCGGCCGGGGTGGGGGCTGTGGCGGAAGCCCTGGCTCGTGCCCCGAACGCCCGGCGGACCGTCAGACGCGGGTGAACGATCAGACGCGGGTGAGTGGAAAGTGTGGCTCGGGCGGCAGCCGGACCTCGAGCGGGTCACCAGGCCTGACGGTTCCGCCCCGAGCGACCATGCCCATGATGCCGGCCAGCCGCACGACGTCGCCGGCGCCATCTTTCTTCAGCACCTGCCTGAGCAGCCCGGCACGGAAGTTGTTGATCTGCTGGCACGGGTTGCGCAGCCCGGTCACCTGGATGACGGCGTCCCCGACGGCGAGGCGCGCGCCCACCGGAAGGGAGAGCAGCTCGAGCCCCCGGGTCGTGATGTTCTCGCCGAGCTGGCCGGGCAGCACCTCGTATCCGGCGTTGCCGAGCTCGTCGAGCAGCTCCGCGTGGATCAGGTGGACCTGGCGCAGGTTGGGCTGCGACGGGTCGGCCGCGACGCGGGAGCGATGCTTCACCGTGGCGCCGCAGTGGGCGTCGCCCCGCACCCCCAGGCCCTCCAGCAGCGTGATGGCGTCAAGGCTCTGCTTGCTGAAGGTATGCGCGGGGCTGACGTGGACACCCACTATCCGTCCGGCCACGTTGCCCCACCCTAGTCGATCCTCGCCGCCAGGGATCTCCCACAGGCGTGCCGCCGCTGCCCGGTCAG
Source organism: Frankia nepalensis (assembly GCF_016786325.1). Taxonomy (GTDB): domain Bacteria; phylum Actinomycetota; class Actinomycetes; order Frankiales; family Frankiaceae; genus Pseudofrankia; species Pseudofrankia nepalensis. Next base: position 2,062 of record NZ_JADWYU010000197.1, read on the forward strand.
GTGATCCTGGCGCGGTCGCGCCAGAGGCCGAGCACGCGGCGGTCCCCGTCGATGTCGAGCCCGCCCGGGCCCCGGCGGTTCCACAGGAACAGGTAGAGGTCGGAGGCGGTGCCGCGGATCGAACAGTCGGCGGCGTCGTCGGCCGCGCGGCTGACCTCGCGCGCGTCGGGCCCGATCCGGATCGTCCAGCCGGCATCGACGTCCGCGCAGCGCGCCGCCAGCGTGACGGGCTCGGGGGAGACCAGCCGGCCGTGCGGCCGCGCGTGGAACCCGGTCAGCAGCTCGTCGATCCCGTCGGCGCCGAACCGGGCCGACACGCCCGGCGCGCCCACCGGCTCGGCCTCCGCCGCGAGCGCCCGCCCGGAGGCGGCCAGCGCGAGCTCCGCGTCGACCCGGTGCACCGCCGTCTCGTGGGCCTGCCGGCGGGCCCAGAAGGCCAGCGGCGACGACGCGCCCGGCAGGAAGGCCCAGCAGGAAAGGTCCGGCGCCGCGGACTCCAACGCGTCGACGAGCGCCGCGTGCCCGTCGCGGAACCAGCCGAGCAACTGGCCGTCGGGGACGACGAGCGCGCCGTCGCCGTCGATCGGCCGCGGCACCTCGTTGCCGGTCCGCACATAGGTCGCGGCCCACCGGTGCACGCAGCCGGTGTGGATCAGCAGGTCACGCACCCGCCAGCCGGGCGCCGGCGGTACCTCGGCGCCGAAGCCGGCGGCGGCCGCCGCGGCCGCCATCCGCTCGCCCTCGCGCCGCAGCGCCGCGATGTGCTCCTTGGTCAGCATCCCCTGTCCCTGTTCTCGCGGCCCGCCCGTCCGGTCGGGCCGTCTCGTCGTCGTCGCGGCCGCCGGCCCGACGCGTCCCGGGGCCGCGGGCCGACGCCGACGTGGCGCGGAGCCGCGGCGACCGCCCGGGTCGCGTCGGCGCGGGTCACGCGGTGACCGGGGCGCGCCGGGTCGCCGTCCGCGCGGCGGCGTGGGCGACGGCGGCGGCGGCGAACGCGCGGATGACGGGGTGGACGCGGGACGGCTCGGCGGACAGCTCGGGCTGGAACAGCGTCGCGAGGAAGAAGGGGTGGCCGGGGAGCTCGACCACGCGGACGTCGCCGGCGTCGTCGGTGCCGGTGAAGCGCAGCCCGGCGGCGCGCAGCGCGTCGAGGTAGCCGTCCGCGACGCCGTAGGAGCAGTGGTAGCGCTCGACGGAACGCTCGACGCCGAACACCTGCTCGGCCAGCGAGCCGCGCTCGATGCGCACGGCGCTCTCGTGCCCGCGCAGCGAGCACTCCAGCGCGACGATCAGCAGGTCGGTCGCGTCCGGCGTCACCTCGGCGTGCGCGACCGACCCGAGGCCGCACACGTGGCGGGCGAACTCGAGCACCGCGTGCTGGAAGCCGCCGCAGGTGCCGAGGAACGGGACCTGGCCCTCCCGGGCGACCTGGGCCGCCGCGACCGCGCCGGCCTCGCTCGCGTACGGGCTGCCGGGGACGAGCCAGATGGCGTCGAAGCCGTGCAGCGCGCCGGGCCGCGCGGCGTCGGGGGTCGGGATCCAGTAGGCGTCCAGCGCGAGCCCGTCGCGTTCCCGCAGCTGGCGCAGGACCGGCGGGATGCGGCCGTGCGCCGCGATGTCGGTGGACCGGTCGCCCACGAGGGCGACGCGGGCGGTGGCGTGGGCGGCGGCCGAGAAGCTCGTCGGAGCGGTCGCGGCGGGCCCGGACACGGCCGGCGCGGCGGCGGTCGGGAAGGCCGCGGCCGGGGAGGCGGCGACTGGGGAGGCGGCGGTCGAGGAAGCCATGCCCCGATGGTGTCCGCGCCGCTGCTTCAGGTCGAACGATAATCAATTGTCACTCGATAAGCAGCGCTAATGGGGCGAGACTGGCGGGGTGGACCTGTTGCTGCTCCGGACGTTCACCACCGTCGCCCGCGCCGGCTCGTTCTCGGTCGCCGCGCGGGAGCTCGGCTACACCCAGAGCGCGGTCTCCCAGCAGATCGCCGCCCTGGAGGCCTCCCTCGGCGGGGTGGCGCTGCTGACCCGCCGGCCGGTCACCCCGACCAGCGCCGGCACCCGCCTGCTGGAGCACGCCGAGCCTTTGCTGCTGCGGGCCGCCGCCGCCCGCGCCGACGTGCTGCGCGCCGCCGGCGGGCCGCCAGACCACCTGCGCGTGGCCGCCTGCCCGCTGGCGATGCCCCGGCTCGCGGCGGCGTTCGCGCGGGCCACCGCCGCGATGCCCCGGCTCGACGTCACGATCTCGGTCGTCGCCAGGGACGAGGTCGCGACCGCCGTGGCCCGCGGCGCCTGCGAGCTGGGGCTCGCGGTCGGCCTCGCCGTCCCGGGCGACCCGCTGCGCCTCCCGGACACCGGGCCGCTGCGCGCCGTCGGGATCGCCACCGAGCCGGTCTGCGTCGCCCTGCCCGCCGACCACCCGCTCGCGGGCCGCGCCGGCCTGCGCCTCGCGGACCTCGACGCGGCCCGCTGGCTCGACGCGCCCGACGCCGCCGCGCCAGCCGCCGACCTGCGCCGCGCGACCGGCGCCGAGGACCTGATCCACTGCGCCCGCTACCTCGGCACCGACCTGGCGGGCCTGGTCGCCCTCGTCGCCGTCGGCGCCGGCCTGACGCTGCTGCCCGCGTGGGCGGTCGCCGACCACCCGGCCGTGGCGGCCGTCCCGGTCACCGCCCCGCAGATCGAGTACCGCACCGAGCTGCTGTCCGGCGTCACCGCCGACAACGGCTCCGCCGGCCGCGCGCTGGCCGCCTTCCTCGGCGCGTAGGGCGCCGCCCGCGCATGGTCACCCGCGCGGATCGACCTTTTGGCGGCGGCGCCGGAGCGGACAAACGGGTGATCACTCGATCGGGCTGACCGGTCGGCACCAATGTGCCTGCCGTCCGGCGGGGATCCGGCGCGCCGCCGGGCGGTTCGTAGGATCAGGTGCCCCAGCGGGGTGACGACAGTGATCACGGCAGAGAGGTCGCGCATGTTCGACAACCTGAAGGATCTGGCGGACAAGGCCGGGGACCTCAAGGAGAAGGCCGAGGACCTCGCCGAGAAGCACGGCGACCAGATCAACGATGGGCTGGACAAGGCCGGGGACTTCGTCGACGACCGCACCGGCGGCAAATACAGCGACAAGATCGACACCGGTGTCGAGCAGGGCCAGAAGCTCGTCGAGAGACTCGGCGACCAGGCGAGCTGATCGTCGCGAACTGATCGTCCTCGCCGTGGAGGACGGCGGCGCGACCGCCCGCGCCGCGCGGCGGCGATCCTTGTGGGCGACATAGTTTGCTAACGTCCACTAAATGAAGTCGCCCGGTCCGGCAGCCTCACCCGTCGAGGCCGTCCGCGCATGCCGGTGAACCCGGCGCCCGACCCGCCGCCGGCCGGCGCGGGCGAGGGCGGCGGGGACGGCGCCGCACCCGGCTGGGTGCGGCGGCTGTGGGGCTGCCTCCTGCGGCACAGGGGCGCCGTCGCGCTCTCGCTGACCGGCGCGCTGTTCGGCAGCGCCGCCCAGGCGGTCGTGCCGCTGGTCGCGCGCCAGATCGTCGACGGCGTCATCATCGAGCGCGACTCGCCGTTGTGGCCCTGGCTGCTGCTCCTGCTCGCCGCCGCCGCCGTGAGCTTCGTCTTCGCGCATCTGCGCCGCTACCACGGCGGCCGGGCGGCGCTGGGGGTCCAGAACGACCTGCGCAACGCCATGCACGACCACCTGCTCACCATGGACCTGGACACGCTCAGCCGGATGCCGACGGGCCAGCTGGTCGCCAGGGCCAACTCGGACTCGGCGCTCGTGCAGGGCCTGCTGAGCTTCCTGCCGCTGCTGTCCGGCAACCTGCTGATGATGACCGTGGCGCTGGGCGTCATGTTCACCCTCGCGCCGGGGCTCGCGCTCGTCGGCCTGCTGGTCGCGCCGGCGCTGGTCGCCATCGCCTACCGGCTGCGCATCCGGGTGTTCCCGGCGAGCTGGGACGCCCAGCAGCGCGAGGGCGACGTCGCCCAGATCGTCGACGAGGACGTCGGCGGCGTCCGCGTCGTCAAGGCGTTCGGCCAGGAGGACCGCGAGCTGCGCCGGCTCGCGGACGCGACCGGCGCGCTCTACGGCGCGCGGCTGCGGGCGGTCCGGCTGCGCGCCCGCTACGGCCCGCTGCTGGAGACGGTCCCGACGCTGGCCCAGGTGGCGATCCTCGCCGTCGGCGGCTGGATGGCGGTGCGCGGGTCGATCACCATCGGCACGTTCCTGGCGTTCTCCACCTACGTGGCCCAGTTCACCGCGCCGGCCCGGCAGCTCGCCGGCGTCCTGACCATGGGCCAGCAGGCCCGCGCCGGCGTCGAACGGATCTTCCAGCTGCTCGACACGCCGCCGGCGATCGCCGACCGGCCGGGCGCCGTCGAGCCGGGCGCGTTGCGCGGCGAGATCGCCTTCGAGGACGTCCACTTCGCCTACCCGGATGGCGCGCCGGTGCTGCGTGGCCTGGACCTGCGGATCGGCGCCGGCGAGCGGGTCGCGCTGATCGGCCCGAGCGGCAGCGGCAAGTCGACGGTGGCCGCCCTGGTGGGTCGTTTCCACGACCCCGGCTCCGGCCGGGTCACCGTCGACGGGCACGACCTGCGCGACGTGCGGCTCGCGTCGCTGCGCCGCCAGGTCGGCTTCGCGTTCGAGGAGAGCTTCCTGTTCTCCGACACCGTCCGCGCCAACATCGCCTACGGCCGGGCCGGCGCGACCGACGCGGCGGTGACGGACGAACAGATCGAGGCGGCGGCCCGCGCCGCCGGCGCCCACGAGTTCATCCTCGGCCTGCCACTCGGCTACGACACCGTCGTCGGCGAGCGCGGGCTGTCGCTGTCCGGCGGGCAGCGCCAGCGGGTCGCGCTCGCCCGCGCGATCCTCGCCGACCCGCGCGTCCTCGTCCTCGACGACGCGACCAGCGCCGTCGACGCCCGCACCGAGGAGCGCATCCACGACGCGCTGCGCGACGTGCTGCCCGGCCGGACCACGCTGCTGGTCGCCCACCGGGTCTCCACGCTGCACCTCGCCGACCGGGTCGTCGTCCTCGACGCCGGCCGCGCCGTCGACACGGGCACCCATGAGGAGCTGACCGCGCGCAGCGCGACCTACCGCGCCCTGCTGTCCGGGCTGGACCCGGAGCTCGCCGCGGGTCTCGGTGACCGCGTCGAGGCATTCGCGGAGATCGCCGACCAGGTCGACGGGCAGCTGACCACGGCCGCGGCCTGGGACGCGGCCAAGGCCCGGCAGGCGGCCGAGCGCGCCGGCGGGTCCGCGCCGAGGGTCGGCGCGCCCACCCTCGGGGCGGGGCTCGGCGGCGGGAGCCGCGGCGGCGGGCACGGCGTCGGCGCCGGCGGGTGGCGGCTCAACCTCGCGCCCACCCCCGAGCTGCTGGCCAGGGTCGCCGCGCTGCCGCCGGTCAGGGACGCCGCCACCGTGGACCTCGCCGCCGAGAGCCGGCCGGAGCCGGAGTTCGGCCTGCGCCGGCTGCTGAGCCGGTTCCGCCGGCCGCTGCTGCTCGGCCTGCTGCTGGTCGTGATCGACGCGGCGGTGGGGCTGGCCGGGCCGACGCTGGTGAAGTCGGGCGTCGACCACGGCGTCGCCCAGGGCTCCATGGCGGCGGTCTGGGTGACGTCCGCGATCTTCCTGACGCTCACCCTGCTCGACTGGGCCGACCAGGTCGCCGAGACGTTCGTGACCGGCCGCACCGCGGAACGCATCATGCTGTCGCTGCGGATCCGGATCTTCGCCCAGCTGCAGCGGCTGTCGCTGGACTACTACGAGCGCGAGATGTCCGGCCGGATCATGACGCGGATGACGACCGACGTCGACCAGTTCTCCACCCTCGTCGAGACCGGGCTGCTCTCGGCCCTGGTCGCGTTCGTGACGTTCGTCGGCGTCGGCATCGCCCTGCTGGCGATGAACCTGGAGCTGGGCCTGCTCACGCTGCTCGTCGTCATCCCGCTGGCGGTCGCGACCGTGCCGTTCCGCGCCCGAGCGGCCCGGCTCTACGACCTGTCGCGGGAACGGATCGCGGTCGTCAACGCGGACTTCCAGGAGAGCATCTCCGGGGTGCGCGAGGCGCAGGCCTTCGTGCACGAGGCCCGCACGATCGAGCGCTTCCACGGGCTGGGACAGGCCTACCTGCAGTCGCGGGTCGCCGCGCAGCGGATCGTCGCGACCTACTTCCCGTTCGTCGGGTTCCTCGCGGCGGTCGCCGACGCGATCGTGCTCGGCGTCGGCTCCGCGCTCATCGCGCACGGGGAGCTGACCCCCGGCGCGCTGATCGCGTTCCTGCTCTACATCAACATGTTCTTCGCGCCGATCCAGCAGCTCTCGCAGGTGTTCGACGCCTGGCAGCAGACCCGGGTGTCGGTCGCCCGGATCGCGGACCTCATGCGGCTGGAGACCCTGACGCCGCCCGCCGCCGAGCCGCTCGTCCCCGGCCGGCTGCGCGGCGAGCTGGTGCTCGACGACGTGCGCTTCGCCTACCCGACCGGCCCGGTGTCGCAGGCGTCGGCGGCGGTCGCCGCGGAGCTCGCCGTCGCCCGCGTCCCCGGGCGGCGCGGCCCGCGCGGCGACAGCCGAACCGGGGCGGCCCCGGTCACGGCGGTGCCGAGCCCTGCCGCGACGCTGGCGGCCGCGGCGGCGCTGGCCAGGCCACCGGAGGCGCTGCGCGGCGTCGAGTTGCGGGTGCGTCCAGGCGAGACCGTCGCCCTCGTCGGCGAGACGGGCGCTGGCAAGTCGACGGTGATGAAGCTGCTCGCCCGGTTCTACGACCCGGACGCGGGCGCGGTCCGCGTCGACGGCCACGACCTGCGTTCTCTCGACCTCGCGGCGTTCCGCCAGCAGCTCGGCTACGTCCCGCAGGAGCCGTTCCTGTTCACCGGCCCGATCCGGGACAACATCGCCTACGGCCGGCCCGGGGCGAGCGACGCCGAGGTGGAGGCCGCGGCCCGCGCCGTCGGCGCGCACGACTTCGTCGCCGCCCTGCCCGGCGGCTACCTGCACGAGGTCGCCGAGCGCGGGAGGTCGCTGTCGGCCGGGCAGCGCCAGCTCATCGCGCTCGCCCGCGCCGAGCTCGTCGACCCGGCGGTCCTGCTGCTCGACGAGGCGACCGCGAACCTGGACCTGGCCACCGAGGCGCGGGTCACCGCCGCGATGCGACGGGTGTCGCGCGCCAGGACCACGGTGCTCATCGCCCACCGCCTGCAGACCGCCCGCCACGCTGACCGGATCGTCGTCCTGGAGGCCGGCGGGGTCGCCGAGACCGGCACCCACGACGAGCTGATCACCGCCGGTGGCCGCTACGCCGCCATGTGGCGCGCCTTCGAGCTGGTCACCTCGACCGCCACCGGGCTGGCGCCGACCGAGCGCTAGCCCGCCGCCCGAGCCGGCGGGCATGTCGGGTCCGTCGCAGGTCACCCGGGGTCGAACGGCGGGGCGGTAAGGCCGCCGACGGTCGGGTTCGGCCCGCCGGCCTCCGCCAGAATGGCGGCCTGGCCCGGGCAGGTGTCCTGGTACGGCTCGTCGCCCAGGTAGCGGGCCCATTCCTGCTCGTCCAGCCCGCGGCCGGCTCGCTGGCAGGCCGCCTCGACCGGATCGTCCCGCAGCCGCGCGAGAGGGCCGAGATCCCACAGCTGCACGTCGCCGGCCGAGACGCCGTCGGCGATGCCGGTGGCGAGCAGCCCGCCGGGGCTGGCCGCGACCACGGCGACCGGGCTGTCGTAGTGCAGCGGCTCGCCGAGCTGGCGGGGATGGCCTGGGTCGCTGGTGTCCCACAGCCACACCGTGTCGCCGCTGCCGTCCTCCTCGGCGCCGTAGCCGCCGGTGGCGAGCAGCCCGCCGGGGCCGAAGGCCACCGCGGTGACCACGCCGTCGTGGAGCAGGGGGTCGCCGAGCTGGCGGGGGTGGCTCGGGTCGCTGGTGTCCCACAGCTGGGCCGTGCCGGCATTGGACTCCACGCGGCCGCCGCCGACGGCGAGCAGCCCGCCGGGGCCGAACGCGGCCGTGGTGATCAGGCTGTCGTGGGGCAGGGGGTCGCCGAGCTGGTGGGGGTGGTTCGGGTCGCTGGTGTCCCAGAGCCAGACCGCGTCGGAGCTGGCGTCGGCGATGCGGTCGTCGTAGCCGGCGGCGGCGAGCAGCCCGCCGGGGCCGAAGGCCACCGCGTTGACCGGGCCGTCGTGGGGCACGGGCTCGCCGAGCTGGCGGGGATGCTCAGGATCGCCGACGTCCCACAGCGCGACCGGCCCGTCGTTGCCGCCGACGGCGAGCAGCCCGCCCAGGCCCGACGCGACCGTTCTGACCGGGCCGGTGTGGGGCAGGGGTTCCCCGAGCTGGCGGGGGTGGCTCGGGTCGCTGGTGTCCCACAGCCGTACCATGCCGTCGTCGTCGTCGTCGTCGTCGCCGTCGCCGCCGGCGGCGAGCAGCCCGCCGGGGCCGAACGCCAGCGCGTAGATCTGGCCGCCGGAGGGCAGCGGTCGGCCGAGCTGGCGGGGGTGGTTCGGGTCGCTGGTGTCCCAGAGCCAGACCGCGTCGCCGCCGCTGTCTCCGTCCGCGACGGCGAGCAGTCCGCCGGGGCCGAACGCGGCCGCGGTGACCGTCCCGCCGTGGCGGAGCGGGTCGCCCAGGCGCGGGGGCTGGTCCAGGTCCGCGGTGTCCCACAGCCAGACCGCGCCGACGGTGCCGTCGTTGCCGCCGACGGCGAGCAGCCCGCCGGGGCCCGACGCCATCGCGCCGACGGAACCGTTGTGCGGGAGCGGCAGGCCGAGCTGGCGGGGGTGGCTTGGGTCGCTGGTGTCCCAGAACCGGACCGTGCCCTCGTCGCGGCCGTCGACGCTGGTGCTGTAGCCGCCGGCGGCGAGCAGCCCGCCGGGGCCGAACGCGACCGTGGTGATCAGGCTGTCGTGGGGCAGCGGCTCGCCGAGTTGGCGGACACGGCTCGGGTCGCTGGTGTCCCAGAGCCAGACCGCGTCGCCGGTGGCGCTGTCGAAGCTGGCGGCGCTGTCCAAGCTGGCGG
>NZ_JADWYU010000197.1:11169-18384 GCF_016786325.1 Frankia nepalensis
CGGCGAGCAGCCCGTCCGGGCCGAAGGCCACCGCGTTGACCGGGCCGTCGCGGCGCAGGGGTTCGCCGAGCTGGCGGGGATCGTCCGGGTCGCTGGTGTCCCAGAGCCAGATCGCGTCGGAGCTGGCGTCGGCGCTGTCCCTGTCGAAGCTGGCGGCGGCGAGCAGCCCGTCCGGGCCGAAGGCCACCGCGTTGACCGGGCCGTCGCGGCGCAGGGGTTCGCCGAGCTGGCGGAGACGGTCCGGGTCGCTGGTGTCCCACAGCCACACGCCGCCGCCGCCACCGTCGTAGCCGCTGCCGGTGGCCAGGAGCCCGCCTGGGCCGAACGCCATGGAGTTGACCGGACCGTCCGGGAGGAGGTGTTTGCCGAGCTGGCGGGGGTGGCCCGGGTCAGTGGTATCCCACAGCCGCACCACGCCGCTGTCGTCGTCGCTGGCGCTGTCGAAGCCGCCGACGGCGAGCAGCCCGCCCGGGCCGAACGCCAGCGCGTTGACCGGGCCGTCGCGGGGGAGCAACTCGCCGAGTGAACGGGGGTGGTCCGGGTCGCTGGTGTCCCACAGCCACACGCCGTTGCTGGCGCCGTAGTCCCCTCCGAGGGTGCCGACGGCTAGCAGCCCGCCTGGGCCGAGCGCCACCGCGGCGGTCGGGCTCTGGTCGATGATGGTGCTGCGCAGGGCGGGGATGTCGGTCAGCGTGTCCAGGATGTTGCCGCCGGCGCGGGGCTGGTGGTCGCGCGGGGCGATGCCGTGGGCGGCGGCGGCCAGGCGCAGCGCGCCGAGCGGGTCGGTGTCGCGGGCGTTGTCGGCGAGGGTGAGCAACTGGTTGGCGACCGTGGTCCGGCGGCGTTCCTCGGCGGTGTTGCGTTCCTGGGCGGCGTTGCGGCCCTGGACGTAGGCGGTGAGGCCGAGGCCGCTGGCGAGCAGCAGGAGGACGGTGAGGATGGCGAAGGCGCTGGTGAGGCGGCGGCGGGCGCGGCGCCGGCTGGTGGTCAGGAACCGTCGTGCCATCGGCGTGAGCTCGTCGGCGCTCACGGTGGCGAGCGCGCCGCTGGCCAGGGCGAGGTTCCACAGCCGGCTGGCCGGGCGGCCGTGGCCTTCCCACTCCTCGGCGGCGGTCTCGGCCTGGCCGCGCTGGCGGAGCCGGTCGGACGCCTGGGTGATGGCCCCGGCCAGCGGCGGCCAGGCGGTCAGGAGCCGTTCGTGGGCGACCTCGACGGTGGCCGGCCCGCCCAGGGCGGCGTCGACGACCAGCAGCCGGCGGGCGACGAACGGGGTCAGCTCGCCGCGCGCGGCGTCGGGCAGCTGGTCCAACGGGATCCGCCGCCGAGTCGGGCGTCCCTCGGCATCGACCGTGACCAGCCGCAGCAGTGTCGCGAGGACCTCGGCGCCGGCGTGACCGGTGGCGGCGGTGGCGTCGGCGAGGGCCGCGTCGGCGTGGTCGACCAGCGAGCCGCGGACCCCGCCGATCTGTTCGTACAGGGCCGCCGAGAGCACCGTCGTGCTCGTCTCCCGCGCGGCCACATACAGCCGTTGCAGGGTGTAGGCGAGCAGTGGCAGGGACTGGCCGTCGCCGGTGTCGGCGGCCATCCGGACGACCAGCTCGTCGTCGATCGCCAGCCCGGCCATCCGTGAGGGGCCGGTGATCACCAGGGGCAGCAGGTCACGGGACAGGGGCGCGAGCGCCTCCGCCCGGACCCGCAGCCCGGCTGGAGTGGCCGTCTCGAGGAGCCGGTCGAGGTACTCCGAGCGCAGGGTCGCGACCGCTCGCACCGGACCGGTCGTCACCTCGGCCAGCAGGGCCATGAACCGCGCCTGGTCTGCCCGGGAGGCGCGTACCAGCAGTTCCTCGGCCTGGTCGACGACGAGCAGCAGCCGCCGCGCCGGTGCCGCCGCGGCCAGCAGTTCGGTGACAACCGGCCCGGCCCGGCCTGGCTCGGTGAGCCGGGCGGTCAGCGTCTCGGCGTCCCAGTCCAGGCCGTGGCGCCGGCCGGCCGCGGCCAGCACCCCCGCCAGCGACGGGACGGGCCGGCCGCCGGGAGCCATGGGCGCGACCACCAGCCAGTCAGGATCGTCCGCCAGCGCCGGGCCGAGGCCCGCGGCGACCAGCGACGACTTCCCACAGCCCGACGGGCCGACCACCACCATCAGCCCGTCCGCGTCCCCCGCCGGCCGGGCGAGCCGGCCCGCCAACTGGCGGATCTCCTGCTCCCGTCCCTGGAACACCAGCGCCCGGCTCGCGTCGAACGCCGCCAGCCCGGGAAACGGCGAACGGCCCGGCTCCCACACTCCCCGCACCCGGAAGGGCCCGGGGAAACGGGGCGGGGTTCGGACCGCGTCGACGGCACCCGGGAAGTCCGGCGGACCATCGGGTTTGCGCCGGCCCGCGGCGACCGCTGCCAGCAGCAGCCGCCGCGCGTCCGCCTGCTCGAGGCCGAACAGGTCCACCCCCACGAGCTGCCCCAACAGCCCCGGCCGTGGGCAGTCCTCCACCCGTACGGCCACGAGCCGCCGCCCGCCACCGGACGGGTCGGCGGCCCAGGCAGCCTGCCACTCCGCCTCCGCGTAGGCCGAGGTCAGGTAGGCCGCCGAGAGCACCGCCACGGTCCGCGCCGCGTCCGACGCGGCCTTGTGCATCTCGTGGACGAAGTGCGACCCCACGCCGAAGTCCCACGCCTGCACGACCACCCGATAGCCGGCGTCCTCCAGCTGCCAGGCCACCCACTCGGCCCAGACCCGGTCGACCTGGGTGTACGACACGAAGAAGTCCACGCCCCCGCCGCCGGTGCCGAAAGTAGCCGGTCGGTCTCCCTCTGTGGCCACCTCCGCAGAGTGCCACAAGCCGGATCGGCCGCGGCAGCCATGTCCCGCGCGCGACCCGGCCTGCCCGTGCCGGGCCTCAGAGCTGAGTCAGCTGCGAGATGCGCCATCCCTCGGGCGTGTTGACGAGGGTGACCTCCTGCGTGATCGGCGAGCTCGCGGGCTGGCGGCGCAGCTCAGCGCCTTCGGTGTCGACCACCACGTACTGCGTGACGTAGGACGTGAAACGCAGTACGGCGACGGTCGAGCTCTCGTCGACCACCCGCACCGCCTGGAACACCTGGCGGCCGCCCTGGATCCTGCCGCCGCCCGCGGCGACGGCCGCGATGAGCGTGGCGTCGGCTGCTCGCGCGGAGCTGCCGTCGGTGTAGACCCGCGAGAGCAGCCGATCGTCGGCGGCGGCGAAGGCCGCGACTCGTGCCTCGTCGAGCGTGGTGAGTACCCCGGTCCAGTACTGCGCACGAGGGGGTCCGGCCAGCGACGGCGGGGGAGCCGTCGGCTGCGTCGCATCCCCAGGCACCGCGGCCGCCGGCGGCGGCGTGGGGGTCGGCGACGGCGTGGGGGTCGGCGACGGCGTCGACGAACCCGGGTCAGCGGTGGTGGCGGGTACGGTCGGCGTCGCCGACGGCCTGGTCAGCTCGGACCCGGAGGGCGCTGGTCCGCGCGCGCCGTCAGCACCCGGTTGCCCGACCACCAGCGCGGCGGCGCCGACGGCGCCCAGGACGACCGCCGCCACGGCCACTCCGAACCGCCTGCGTGAGGCCCGTCGCGGCGGCACGGCCACGTCCGGGTCCGGGGTTTCGGAGCCGACGTCCGGCGCTGGTGACCCGAGCGGTGGCGCCGCCCCGACCGCTGCCTCGGGCGGCGTGGCCGACGACGGCGGAGGCGAGTCGGGCGGCCCGGAGGCCGCGGTCGCGGTCGGCGTGGACACCGCGGACAGCGAGGCATCCGGCGGCGTCAGGGGCGGTGGGAACGTGACAGGGACCAGGCCGCGCGGCTCGGGCGCCGCCGCGGACGGCGCGGCCGTCGGCGACGACGTCCCGGTCAGCGCGCCGAGCAGGTCCGCGGCGCTCGGCCGGTCGGCGGGTCGTTTGCTCATCGCCGCGCGCACCAGCGGAAGCAGCCGGGCGTCCAGGCCGTCGAGGTCTGGCTCGTCGTGCATGACCCGGTACATCACCAGCGCCGGGACGGCCGTGCCGAACGGGGACCGGCCCGTCGCGGCGAACGCGACGACGCCACCCCAGGCGAACACGTCGGCGGCCGACGTCACCTTCTCCCGCAGCGCCTGTTCCGGCGCCATGAAGGCGGGTGTCCCGACGGTGTCGGACGCGCTGGTCAACATGGAGTCGGATTCGACGGACAGCGCGATCCCGAAGTCGATCACACGCGGCCCGGACCGGGAGAGCATGATGTTCGCGGGCTTGATGTCGCGGTGCACCAGCCCGGCGCTGTGGATCGACGCGAGCGCCGCGGCTATCGAGACCGCCAGCTGATGCGCGTCGGTGGTCGGCAGCGGGCCCTGGGTTTCCACGGCCTCCGCCAGCGTCGGCCCGTCCAGGAACTCCGTGACGATATAGGGCCGGCCGTCGACCACGCCGAAATCGAGCACCTCGGCGGTGCAGAACGGCGCGACGCTGCGCGCGATCCGCGCCTCTCTCTCGAACCGGGCCAGGAAATGCTCGTCACGGGCCAGGTGCTCGTGAATGACCTTGACCGCGACCCGGCGGCCGTCGACGGCGCGGCCCAGGTACACCCGGCCCATTCCGCCCCGACCGAGGAATCCTTCGACGACGATCGGGCCGATGGCCATCGGGTCGGCATCCCGAAGTGGCATCACGCGGTCTGCCATGCGTACCCACGAAGCCCTTCTGCCCGTGCCCCCAAACACGCCGGACTCACGTTACTCGGGCGATTCCGTCACCAGCGCGCCGGCGGCCGGCGCCCCGCGGCCGGCGCCCCGCGGCATGTGGTCAGGATCGCGTGGTGACGGCCGCCGGGGTGAGCCCGGTCAGGACCTGGCGCATGTAGGCCAGGGCCTGGTCGATGAGGGTCTCGCGGCAGGTGACGCCCACGTTGTGCCTGCGGGAGCCGACCATGCCGCGGATCTCGGCGACCATCTGGCCGGTCGGCGTCGAGGCGCGCAGGACCGCCGACCGTCGGATCACCCGGTTCATCCCACCCGGCGACCGGAGCAGCTGGCGCAGCCCGTCGAGCAGCCCCGTCTGCCGCAGGGTCAGGTGCGCGGCGACGTCGCGCACCGTCCAACAGTCCGGCGTCACCCCGTCGACACACGTCATTGCGAACAAATAGAAATGTTGAATACATATAGAGATCGTGCGGTTACTCTCCGTAAGGATCGGGTGCTCATGGGGACACCCGCCGGTTCGGAGGAGCGAGCATGGTCAGTAGACGACGACGGATCGGCAGATGGGCCGTGGCGATGGCCGCGGCTGGTCTGGTAGCCCTGCCTGCGGCGGCCACCGCTGCCCCGGGCGCCGGAGCGGCAGGTCAGGGCGCCGGCCGCCCGTTCGCACCACCGGCGCAATCGGTCTGGGCCTGGGGTGACAATCGCTCTGGGCAGCTTGGCAACGGAACCCACGCGAACAGCTCGGTCCCGGTACCCGTCACCGACGCCACCGGACTCGACGACGTACGCGCGGTCGCCGGCCGCAACACCTCCGCGTATGCCCTGCGGCGCGACGGCACCGTCTGGGCCTGGGGTGACAACTTCTTCGGCCAGCTCGGCGACGGCACCACCACCAACAGCCCGGTCCCCGTCCAGGTCCTCGGCCTTACCGGCATCCGGGCCATCGCCGCCAGTAACAACAGCGCCTTCGCGCTGCGCTGGGACGGCACCGTCTGGGCCTGGGGTTTCAACGGCGCCGGCCAGCTCGGCGACGGCACCACCACCAACAGCAGGATTCCGGTCCAGGTCCTCGGCCTTACCGGCGTCACGGCCATCGCCGCCGGTAGCGGCAGCGGCTACGCGCTGCGCTGGGACGGCACCGTCTGGGCCTGGGGTAACAACACCTACGGCCAGCTCGGCACCAACACCACCACCCCCAGCCCCCTGCCCGCGCAGGTCCTCGGCCTGACCGCGGTCCGGGCCATCGCCGCCAGTGGCATCGGCGCCTACGCGCTGCGCCGGGACGGCACCGTCCGGGCTTGGGGTAACAACGACTACGGCCAGCTCGGCACCGGCACCACCGCCAGCAGCCTGGTCCCCGTGTCGGTCGCCAGCCTCACCGACGTCCGCGCCATTGCCGCCGGTAACCGTAATGCCTACGCGCTGCGCCGGGACGGCACCGTCTGGGCCTGGGGTGACGACACCCAGGGCCAGCTCGGCAACGGCGCCCCCGCCATCAACAGCCCGGTTCCGGTTCCCGTCAGTGGCACCACGGGCCTCGTCAACGTGACCGCGATCTCCGCCGGCTTCGGCACCGGGTACGCGGTGCGCCGGGACGGCACCGCCTGGGCCTGGGGAGACAACCTCTTCGGCCAGCTCGGCGACGGCACCACCACCGACAGCCCGCTGCCCGTCCCCGTACTCGGGCTGAACGACGTCCGCGCCATCGTGGGCAGTGACTGGAATGCCTACGTGATCGTGAGCGACTTTACCTGGTGAGCCCGTGCCGGCTGGCCGTACCGGTCAGCCGGCACCGATCGCCACCCGCCGAGGCACACCACTCGCGGCCTCGCCGCGCACCCCGCCGCCGCCCGGACCCGGCGCCGGTGGGGTGCGCGGCCCCCAGGCCCCACCCATCCAAGGCGACCGACGCCGCGCATGTACGGCTGAAGGTCTCCCGGTCCCCGAGGAGCAACTTCCTTCACTCGGCTCGTCGCGAGAGTGCCCACCTGCTCCCGGAATGGACCTTGCCGCCAGCATCCGGCGCTCCGCGGACCCCGGCGCGGCGCATCCAGACCACAGTCCGGCGTCACCCCGGCGACACACGTCATAGCGAACAAATAGATAAGCTGAATACATAGAGAGATCGTATAGCTACTCTTGGTACTCGGGGGGTGTTCGTGGCCCACCCAATGGTTCGGAGGAGCGAAAATGGTCAGCGGACGACGACGGATCGGCAGATGGGCCGTGGCGATGGCCGCGGCTGGCCTGGTAGCCCTGCCAGCGGCCGTCAGCGCCGCCCCGGGCACCGGAACAGCGCCTCTCGACGCCGACTACTCGGTCACGTCGGTGACGTACTCGGTGCGGGCCTGGGGTAACAACGACCACGGCCAGCTCGGCAACGGAACTCTCGCGAACAGCTCGGTCCCGGTACCCGTCACCGACGCCACCGGACTCGACGACGTACGCGCGATCGCTGGCCGCGGCGCCGCCGCGTACGCCCTGCGGAGCGACGGCACCGTCTGGGCCTGGGGGAGCAACTTCCTCGGCCAGC
>NZ_JADWYU010000197.1:18484-72709 GCF_016786325.1 Frankia nepalensis
TCGGCAACGGCACCACCACCGACAGCCTGGTTCCCGTCCAGGTCCCCGGCCTCACCGGCGTCACGGCCATCGCCGCCAGTGGCAACGCCGGGTACGCGCTGCGCTGGGACGGCACCGTCTGGGCCTGGGGTTACAACAGCCTCGGCCAGCTCGGCAACGGCACCACCACCGACAGCCTGGTTCCCGTCCAGGTCCCCGGCCTCACCGGCGTCACGGCCATCGCCGCCGGTGACACCAGCGGGTACGCGCTGCGCCGCGACGGCACCGTCCGGGCCTGGGGTGGCAACTTCTTCGGCCAGCTCGGCAACGGCACCACCACCAACAGCCTCCAACCCGTCCGGGTCCCCGGCCTCACCGGCGTCACGGCCATCGCCGCCAGTGGCGCCAGCGGGTACGCGCTGCGGCGCGACGGCACCGTCCGAGCCTGGGGTTACAACAGCCACGGCCAGCTCGGCAACGGCACCACCACCGACAGCCTGGTCCCCGTGCCGGTCACCGGCCTCACCAACGTCCGCGCCCTCGCCGGCAACTTCCTGCACGCCTACGCGCTGCGCGGCAACGGCACCCTCTGGGCCTGGGGCAACAACACCCAGGGCCAGCTCGGGAACGGCACCACCACCAACAGCTCGGTTCCCGTTCCCGTCAGTGGCACCACGGGCCTGGTCGGCGTGACCGCGATCTCCGCCGGCTTCGTCAGCGGGTACGCGGTGCGCCAGGACGGCACCGCCTGGGCCTGGGGGAGCAACTTCCTCGGCCAGCTCGGCAACGGCACCACCACCGACAGCTCGTTGCCCGTCCCCGTACTCGGGCTGAACAACGTCCGCGCCATCTCGGGCAGTGACTACAACGGCTACGCGATGGTGAGCGACTAGGCCTGGTGAGCCGTACCTTGGCTGGCCGTACTGGCCAGCCAAGGTGCCGATCACCACACACAGCGCGCCCGGCCGAGTCAGCGCTGGGCGGCGAGGGCCTCGGGCATGAGTTCGGTCAGGACCCGGCGCATGTAGGCCAGGGCCTGGTGGTCGTCGAGGCTCGGCTCGGGTGGGGCCGCGGGCTGTGGGACGGCCCGCGCCGCCGCGTCGATGATCTGGCGGGCGGCGGCGACCAGGGTGGCCCAGTAGGGGGCCGTGTGGTCGAGGTGGCGCAGGATGCGGGCGGCCTCGGGCAGGCGGTCGACCTGGACCATCATGTTGACGAACTCGACGGCGGTGACGCACACGGCCTGCATGTTGCCGGAGTCGAGCAGCTCGTCGACGTAGCCCCGCAGGACGGCGAACGCGCGGCCCGCCTCGCCGCGCCGGAAGTAGGCGCCGGCCTCGACGCACCGGTTCGGCGAGTGGGTGCGCGCCGGCACCTCGACACCGACCGCCTCGCCGAACAGCTCCTCGGCGCGGTCGCGCCGGCCCCGCAGCATCGCCGAGTAGCCGAGCAGGATCAGCGACACGTTCAGCAGCGTCGGCGGGCCGCCGGCGCGGTAGCGGTCGACCAGCGCCGCGACGATCGGATCGCCGTCGTCGAACCGCCCCGCGAAGATGAGCGCCGCGGCGACGTCGATCTCGAAGTGCTCGGCCAGATCGTGGTCGCCGCGGCGGCGCAGCCCCGCGATCAGAGGTGGGGTCGCTTCTTCTAGCGCCGGGTAGTCCTGGTGGACGCTCGCGCGGGCGTGGCGGGCCGCCGCGTCGTCGCGCGTGCCGTGGCGGGCCGCCAGGCGCTCGAACGCCGCCGGGTCCTGGGCGAGCTTGTAGCGTTGACCGGCCCAGGTCAGCCCGAACGCGACCACGTCGGTGTCCTCGGGGTCGGTGTCCTCGGGCGGGATCATGGCGAGCAGCCGTTCGACCCAGTCGCCGAGCTCGCCGCGGCTACGGCGCGGGATCTCCGTCACGATCGGCCGGACCAGCGCGTGCGCGAGCCGCCGGTCGCCCCGCGCGTGGGCCCAGCCGAACGCGGCCCGCAGGTTCGGCCACAGCTCGTCGAGCCGCGCGACCCCGGCGACCTCGCCCTGGCCGGTCAGCAGCCGGTGGATGGCGCCGAGCCGCTGGACGCACCAGGCGGCGTGGTGCTCGGCCATCAGGTCCGCCTCACCGGAGGCGGCCAGCTGCTCGGCGGCGAACTGGCGGATCGGCGCGAGCAGCCGCAGGCGCCGGCCAGACGGGCCGGGCTCGGCGATGACCATGGAACGGGCCACCAGCCTGCCCAGCAGCTCGTCGACGCCGGTAGCGACCGTGTCGGCCTCGATGGTCGCGTCTCCTCCGGCGCGCCCGCGTGCCTCGGCGTCCGCGCCCTCCTCGGCCGCGGCGGCCCACGCGGTGACGGTCTCGGCCGCGGCGACGTCGAACGCGCCGACGAAGACCGCCAGCCGGCGCAGCAGCCGCCGCTCGGCCGGGTCGAGCAGGTCATGGGACCACCGGATGGTCGCGCGCATCGCCCGGTGGCGAGGCGCGCCGGACCGGCCACCGCCGACGAGCAGCCGCAGCTGGTCGTCGAGCCGGGCGAGCAGGTCCGCCGGAGTGAGGGTGGTCGTCCGGGCGGCGGCCAGCTCGACGGCCAGCGGGACGCCCTCCAGGCGGCGGCAGATCTGGACGACCTCCTGGTGCGCGGCGGCCGGGTCGAAGGCCGGCGACAGCGCCGTCGCGCGCTCGGTGAACAGCTCGACGGCCGGGCCGTCGGGCACCAGCGGGCCCACCGGGACGACCCGTTCGTGGCCGTCGCGCAGGCCGAGCGGCTCCCGCGACGTGGCGAGCACCCGCGTGCCCGGGCAGCCGTCGGCGATCGTCTGGGCGAGCGCCGCGGCCCCGTCCACCACGTGCTCGCAGTTGTCCAGGACGAGCAGGACGCGGCGCGCGCGCAGGGACGCGACGACGGACGCGGTCAGCGCCCGCCCGGCGCTCTCCTTGACCCCGAGGGCGACGGCGACCGCCCGGGGGACGTCGGCGTCCGAGCCGATCTCGACCAGGTCGACGAGCCACGCGCCGTCGGCGTCGTCCTCCCGGCTCGCGGCGGCGACCGCGAGCCTGGTCTTGCCGATGCCGCCGGGCCCGACGAGGGTGACGACCGGAGCCGCCGCCAGGGCGGCGCGCACGGTCGCCAGGTCCTTCTCCCGGCCGATGAGCCGCCCGAGGCGCGGCGGCAGGTTCCCCGGCCGGCCCGTCCCCGCCGTCGGCGAGGCCAGCGCTGGCGAGGCCGGCGTCGGCCGGGGCGCGGGGGCCAGCCGTTCGTCGTGACCGAGTACCTGGGCCTCGAGCTCGCGCAGCCGAGGCCCGGGCTCGACGCCGAGATGCTCGACGAGGACACCCCGCGCCTTCTGGTAGGCGGCCAGGGCGTCCGTCTGCCGGCCCGACCGGTACAGCGCCGTCATCAGCAGCGCCCACAGCCCCTCCCGGAACGGGTGGGTGGTGGTGAGCTCGGTCAGCCGGCCGACCGCCGCCTCCGGGTCGGTCTCGACCCGGCGCGTGAGCTCGGCCTCCACCACGGCCAGCCAGCGCTCGACCAGCCCGTCCACCGCGGGCGCCAGGCCGGGGACGTCCAGGCCCGCGAGCGGGACCCCGGACCACTCGGCGAGCGCCGCGTCCAGGTCACCGGCGTCGGCGTGCCGGGAGAACCGGACCACGTCGATCGCCTCGGGCGCCAGGTCCAGGCGGTAGGCGGCGTTCACCGTGGCGATCGCGGACGGGCCGAGGGCCTGGCGCAGCCGGACGACGTAGGACTGCAGGGTCCGCTCGGCCGTGCGCGGCCGCTCCTCGCCCCACACCAGTTCCACCAGCCGCCGGACGGGCACCGCCGCCCCGGGCGACAGGGCGAGCGCGGCGAGCAGCGCCTGGCACTTCGGCGGGCCCACGTCGGCCGGTTCGCCGCGTCCGGTGACGGCGCCGACGCCGCCCAACAACGTGACCCGAACATCCAGGAGGATTCGGGCGTCCTGGACGGCCACGGCGCTCACCGCCCTCCCCGCGCGCCGATCCTGCTCCGCGTCGGTCCTTCTCGGTGCCGGTTGGCTTCGGCGCCCCGATCCTCGCGCACCTGGACGGGCCGTCGGGTCCGAAAGCCGCCTCAACCGTATCTCAACAGATCTTCGACAGCGGCCAGGCAGCGTCGAGGGAGAACGGCACCGAGCGTGGGAGGCGGACGGCGATGACAGGCCCGGCGGCGACACCGATGATTCCGAGGGCGACCGTGACGAGCCCGAGAGCGGCAACGACACGCGTGGCGGTGGCGAGGACAGGTCCGATCGCGCCAGGCGGCCGCGACGGCGGGATCGTGTCGCCGCTTCGAGCGGCGGGTGCCACCAGGCAGGCGGACGCTGCCTGGGCGGCGGCGCACGCCGCGCCGGACCCCGCCGTGGACGGCGCGGATCGCGCGGCCGACGGGCTCGCGCCGGGGCGCGACCCGTCGGGCAGGTTCGCGCGCGGTGTGCCGCCAAGGCTGTGGGGCGGCCTGCTGCTGGCCGGCTTCGGGACGATCGCGGCGATCCAGCCGGGACCGGAGGCCCGTCCGCCGACCCAGCCGCCGTGGGCCGACGCAGCCTCGGCCGTCACCGTGGTGCTGCTGCTGGCGTCCGCCGCCGCGCTGCTCGCCGGCCGGCGCTGGGCGTTCGGCCCGGCGAGCTACGCGGCTGGCGGCCTGACCGTGCTGTCGGCGCTGTGCCCGACCTGGCAGCACCACCAGGTCGGCGCGTGGTGGGTGGCCCAGTCCGTCATCAGCGCCGCGCTGCTCGCCGGGTCGCTGTACGCGCGGTCCCAGAAGGCCGGCGACGTTCTCGTCGGCGGGTGCGCGCGTGAGGCCGTCCGATGAAGGCGATCGTCCAGGAGCGGTTCGGCCCGCCGGACAGCCTGCGGCTCGCCGACGTCGACATGCCCAGGGTCGGCCCGGACGACGTGCTGGTCCGGGTGCGCGCCGCCGGGCTCAACCCGTACGACTGGCACATGCTGCGCGGCGACCCGTACGTCGCGCGCCTGATGGGCGGGGTTGGCGCGCGGCGGCCGAAGGCCCGGGTGGCCGGCATCGACGCGGCCGGGACCGTCGAGCGGGTCGGGGAGAACGTGCGCGACGTGCGGCCGGGTGACGAGGTGTTCGGCCTGTGCGCCGGCGCCCTCGCGGAGTACGCGCTCGTCGCGCCGCGCGGGCTGGTAATCCGGAAGCCGGCGGGCCTGACCTTCGAGCAGGCGGCGGCCATCCCGCTGGCGGGCGGGACGGCGCTGCGGGCGGTCCGGGACGTCGCCCGGCTGCGCGCCGGGCAGCGCCTGCTCGTCAACGGCGCCGCCGGCGGAGTCGGCACGTTCGCGGTCCAGATCGCGGTCGCGCTGGGCGTCGAGGTCACCGGGGTGTGCGGCACCCGCAACGTGGAGCTGGTGCGCGCGCTGGGCGCCACGCGCGTCGTCGACTACACCGCCGAGGACTTCCTCGACGGGCCGGAACACCACGACGCCCTTCTCGACAACGTCGGCAACCGGCGGCTGCGTCACCTGCGCCGCGCGCTGACGCCGACGGGAACCCTCGCGATGAACAGCGGTGGCGCGCCCGGCCAGGTGATCGGGGCGGTCGCCAACTTCCCGCGCGGTCTCGCGCTCAACCTGTTCGTGCGGCAGCGGATCCGCCCGTTCGTCTGGAAGCCCGAACGCGCCGACCTGCTGACCCTCGCCGAGCTGGTCGAGGGCGGGAAGCTCACCCCGGTGCTCGACCGGACCTACCCGCTGCCCGACGCCGCCGAGGCCCTGCGTCACGTCGAGGGCGGCCACGCCCGAGGCAAGGTGGTCGTCACCGTCGGCTGAACAGGCGCGGTTCGGCCGTCAGCGCGGCGCGCCGGCGGATTCGTGCCGGGCCAGCAGCGTCGCCGCGCTGTCGCCGGACAGGCGGGGCAGCGCGCCGTCCGGCCAGCCAGCAGGAGCATTCATTCGCACGGGGGGTCGTAGGGCGTGTCTGGGAGGACGATCCTCCACTCCGCCTCCGTGAGATTGTTGACGGGGTCGGCGCAAGCGCCAGCAACTATCCGGGTGGTGTCGAGCTCCCATAGTCGTGCGCCTGTGGGATTTCCAGTGGCGAGCAGACCTCCGTCCGAAGTGAATTCCGCGTCGTAAACGGCTTTCCCGTGAACCAGGACGGCTAGTGGACGGTCTATTTGGCCCCGGCTGGAGGAATCCCACAGCCGTACGCCCCCGTCTGGACTGACCGTGGCGATCAGGGAACCGTCGGGGCTAAAAACGGGGTCGTAAAGCGTTGAAGCTCCTCCCAGCGATGCCAATAGGCCCCAGCCGTTCCCGTCCCACAATCGAACAGTTCCGTCTGAACTGCCGGTGGCTAGCAGATCGGCGCCTGCGGGGGTGAACGCGACGTAGTCAACCGTGTCATTGTGTCCGAGTGTGGCGACTGGAGAGTTGGCTTTGCTGGCAAGGTCGATCTTCCAGACCATAGTTGTCTTATCCTCACTGCCCGCTGCTATCACTCTGCCATCGGAGCTAAAGGCCAGGTTGTTAATCGCGTCGAGATGTCCGACAAGAGTCGATGCTGGACGATCTGACTTATCTAGGTCCGAAATTCTCCATACGTATACCAAACCCTCGTCGTCACCACTGGCAAGCAAATCGGATCCTGCGGGGCCGAAATCCACGGCATTCACGGGGGAACTTGAGCTTCCGAGGGTTGCAAGGGGTCGATCTACCGATCCGCGGCTGGTAGTGTCCCACAACCACACCTTGCCCGTCTGGTCACCCACCGCTAGAAACTCCCCGCCGGGACTGAATGCCACATTCGAGGTGCTCACGTTGGATCCCTTGAAGGTGGCCAGCGGCCGGTCGACCAGACCTTGGCCCGCGAGTCCCCACAATAGTATGGTGCCATTTTTCGCCACGGTCGCGAGCAAATCAGTATTCCTCGGCCCGAAAACGACGCCATCGTACACGTCGCCCAACTGATGACGTCCAAGAGTGGCTAAGGGTTCGTCGATCTCGCCACGGCTTCCAGTGGTCCAGAGCCTAACGTCAGCGTCGTTGTCTCCGGTGGCGAGAAGGTCGCCATCAGGGCTTAACCCGAGACTAAATACTTCTTCCGGATGTCGCAGCAGGGCCAGCGGCCGATCAGTTGGTACGAGTAGGTCGATCACGGCAATACGGGCCTCTCTGGTCGGTGCTACGCGGTAGGCGGCAATAGCATAACGGCGCGCGAGCGCTGGCCGGTCGTCGACAACAGTTGACGCGGCAGTGGCGAGTTGTCGTGAGGAAGCCTCGGCATCAAACGCTTGATGATCACTGTCGAGATTATTCCATGGACTCCAATGCGCTAGCATTGATGCTGCAGATACTAGTGCTAGCAGCGCGGCGGTGAGCATTAATTTTCGTGGCGGCCTGTGCGTGAGAAGAAAACCCTGAGGCGTGATGGATGTCTTCACCATACGGCGCCTTGGGATATCACTCGCAACATGATCGTATGGGCCTGGCTTGCTGATCGGCGTGACATCGAGGAACTCGCCGCGCCGATGTGGGAGCGCAGCCGCGTACCTGCCGCCGTCTTTAGACCATCGACTGGCGCCAGTCTCTCCTTTGGGCGGATGCGATCGCTGCTTCCGGCCGATTCGGTACTGTGAGTCAACAGGGGCTGGTCGCTGGCCCGGAAAATCGGGCGCCACGTCCGAAAGACCTGACATCGGGGCGGGCGGTACCACCTTGGTCGGGAAAGTTGGCTCAGACTGCGGTTTCGCGCGACCGTCAAGCGCCGCTCGTATCTTGGTCAACAAGAGGCTGCGGGCTTCGTCTGTCTCAAGATCGAACAAGTCAAAGGATACAACGCCGTCTAGAAGAGCGGGTCGCGGACATTCCTCGACCCTGATAGGGATAACCTTTCTAGTGAATCCATCGGGATCCTGTATGTAGGCCGCCTGCCATTCTGCTTGCCCGTAGACGGAGGTCAAATATGCGTGTGAAAGGATGGAGATAATCCGATCCGCGCCTCGCACTCCATCTATCATCCGGCTCATCCAATGGGCGCCCGGGACGAAGTCCCATGCTTGAACTAGGACGCTGAACCCTTCGTCCTCGAGTTGCCATGCGATCCACTCCGCCCATTCTCGATCGGCTCCTGAATAGGAAACGAAGAAATCCCAGTGGTCGCCGCTGGATGGGGTCACCATTGTGAAAGCGACACAAGCGCGTCGCGCCGTTCGATAGCCACGACATCCCCCGATGTCCACTCTGCGAGGTCCTAGGACCGGCGCGCCTCAGACTTGAGATGGTCATGACGATAGTCGGTCGGCTGTAGCGATCCGGCGACGAACCGGTGGTACTCAGGTAGAGCCAGTCCTCGATCTGGTCCGGTGCCAGAGATCGACGGCGATGCCTTCGAAGCGCTCGTAGGGGGTGACCAGCCGGCGCCGGGCGGGCGCGTGCGGCAGATCACGGGGCTGAGTTCGGCGGCGCGGATGACGTAGACGGTTCGACGAGTATCTGGCGCACAAGACCTGCTCACGGGCATGTTCGTTCGACGGCGTTGTGTGCTCGGCGCCGTCATCACGACACACTGGCCTTGGCGTGGAACCTCGCGCCGGACCGGGCGTGCTACCCATCGATCGTCATTCGCTTGTGGAGGTGGTCGCCGCGACGCGTCGTTGGCCGCGATTTCCCCAAGCATTTGGCGATCACGGCACGGCCAGGCCCGGCCGTCGCATCGTCGGGACAGGCGGAAGCCGCGGTCCGAGTATCCGTCGGTGGGATGGGCAGTCCGATACGGTTGGGGCCGTGCCGGCTCGGTCATCTCCACGTCGCGGTGCCTCGTCGGGGCCGCGGGAGCCCGCGCCGCCAAGGGTGCCCACGTCACTCGGCGTCGCCACCTCGCCGGAGCACGACCTGTACGACGAGGCGGCGTTCCGGCGGCTCGACTTCACCGACATCGACCTCGGTGGCCAGGCGGCCGACGCGGTCGAGTTCGAGGAGTGCGGCTTGCGCCGGGTGAGCCTGGCGGGCGTCGCGCTGGAACGGGCCAGGTTCACCGACTGCCTGGTGGAGGGCAGCGACTGGGCGAACCTGCGGGCCGCCAAGTCGGACATGCAACGGGTCAGGCTCGCCGCGGTGCGACTGACCGGGGTGCACTGGCTCGGCGGCGTCCTGCGTGACGTCACCTTCAGCGAGTGCCGGATGGACATGGCGACGCTGCGGTTCACGTCGTTCAAGGACGTCGCCTTCGTCGGCTGCAACCTGACCAGGGCCGACTTCACCAACGCGGACCTGCGCGGCGCCCAGTTCACCGACTGCGACCTGAGCGGAGCTCAGTTCACGCAGGCCGACTGCGCCGGGACCCGGTTCATCCGCTGCGAACTGGCGGGTATCGGCGGCGCCGCCAGCCTGCGGGGCGCGACGATCGGCGCGGCCGATCTCGTCGCGCTGACCTACGCCCTGGCGGCGGCCCTAGACATCACGATCGAGGAGAGCTGACCCGCTCCGCGGACCACGCGGTCGCCGCCTGGTGCTCCGCGTCGGCGCGGGGCATGCGCCGTGCCGCAACCTTGGCCGCCACCGCCACCGCCACCGCCACCGCCACCGCCACCGCGCCCGGGCGCCACTCGTCGATGGCCTCCCCGGCTCGCTGACGGGCACGGCCAGGTCCCAACCGCTTCTCCCCGGGGGCGCGAAGGCGGCGTGCCGCCCTCCCGTCGCCTCGTGGGCGAGATGTGGTCCCCTCGGGCCGGCCGTCGACGGCTGATTGTCCGCGCGCAAGCGGGGCAGGTCGACGAAAGAGGCGCCGCCCGAGCCGAACGGGCGTGCTGATCATCACAGGAGGTGACGACATGGCCGTCAAGGCCGCGGAGCGTGAGCGTGAGGAGGCCGCCCGGCTCCCCGAGGGGGACGTGGTGCGCACGCTGCTGGAACAGCACGCCCGGATCCGGGAGCTGTTCGGCGACCTGCGGACGGCGCGGGGCGAGCACCGGCGGCAGGCGTTCGACGAGCTTCGCGCCCTGCTCGCGGTGCACGAGACCGCCGAGGAGATGGTGCTGCGGCCGGTGACCAAGCGGGTCGCCGGCCCCGAGGTCGCCGACGCCCGCGACCGGGAGGAGGCCGAGGCGACCTGGGAGCTGCGCGAACTGGAGAAGATGGACATCTTCTCGCCGGAGTTCGCGGCCCGGCTCGACGCGTTCGAGCGGTCCGTCAGCGAGCACGCGGACCGGGAGGAGCAGGAGGAGTTCCCGGTGGTGCGCGCGCAGTGCGAGCCGGACAAGCGGCGTTCGATGGGCGACAGCCTGCGCGCCGTGGAGCGGTTCGCGCCTACCCATCCGCACCCGAGCGCGGCGGGCTCGCCGCTGCGACAGTGGACCGTAGGGCCGATCGCCTCGATCATCGACCGGTCGAAGGACGCCATCCGGTCGCGGGCCCGCGTCGGTGACGGGGGCGCCTGACCCCGAGACCGCGTTCGGTGGAACACGTCGACCTCCTCGGCGGCGCTCACGACCGCCGAGGAGGTCGACGTATGTGGCGGGGACGCCCGTGTGTGCGAAAGGTCGTCGCCGCCAACCGCCAGGGGCAAATTATTCACTTATCCGGTCGAATCAGCCGACAATGGCCGTCGGCGCATGATGGATGACTGGTGATCACCCTGGCCTCCTCCTCGCCGGGGAGGGTCGGTCGCGTGGTGCGTGGCGACGGTGGCCATGGTCGCGTTGGCGGAGGGCTGGGCGCGTCGCCGACCGCTCCCAGGGCACGGTCGTCGCGGCATTGGGAGCGGTGCTGGCACGCTGACGCCCGGGCGGGGGAGCGGGCGCTGGCCGTGGCGCGCGTGACAGGCGCGTGTCGTCATTATTTCAAGTTTTCCCATCGGGATTGACGGGAAATCGTCTCCGCGGTTAGCGTGACCAGGCGGTCGTCGCCCGGCGCGGCCCTTGCGCGAGGCGCCAGAGGAGAGGGGACAGCGTGCAGCGGTCAGGTCGCCACGACTTCGCCGTGCCGTCGCGTCGCTCGCTGGCGACATTCTCGCGCCGGCACATCGACCTGCAGCGGGTGACCAGCAGCCTGTGTCGCGGCGAACGCGAGTCCTGAACCCTCCAGCCCGCCTGACGCCTCGCGTCGCCGGACCGCCCTCGCCCGGCTGACGGCGCGGCACCACCTCGAGGCGGGCGGTGCCGACCGCGGCCGTGTCCGGGGTACCTCCTCGTGCCACCTGGCCCGTTCCGCCTCCAGACAGCGCCTTCCCACGCCCGTGCCCCGGGCCGGGTGGGCGCGCCCACCCACGCCTACCAGGCCGACGGGCCGGCGCCTCATGGCGTCGCGACCCGCCGGCCATCCGAGCGCGCCGTTCTTCCCGCCGCCCGGCCCCATCCGCGTTCGACGCCCAGCTACCGAGGAGGCCGGCTGGCGACCGGACGGCCTGCTCACCGGACGGCTGACCGACCGGCGGGCCTCATGCCCTGACCTGAATGCCCCTGACCTGAATGCCTTGGACCTCGCGAGGAGAGACGCCGTCGTGAAACGATCGATGCGGTCCAGACCCACCCGGTGGGCGGTGGCTGTCGCCGCGGTAGCCGTCAGCTCGACGCTGCTGGCCGCCTGCGGCTCGGACGGCGACGGTGATTCCCCGGCCGGCGGCGCGGGCGGCGCCGCGTCCGCCGCGCCCAAGCGCGGTGGCACGCTGACGTTCGCGGTCGGCTCGGACTCCGCCTGCGTCGACCCGCAGCAGGTGGGCAGCAACGACACGGTCTACTCGATGCGCCAGACCGTCGACTCGCTGACCGACCAGGATCCCGAGAGCGGCGAGATCGTGCCGTGGCTCGCCGAGAAGTGGGAGATCAGTCCGGACGCGAAGACGTTCACCTTCCACCTGCGCGCCGGCGTGACGTTCAGCGACGGCACGCCGCTGAACGCCCAGGCGGTGAAGGACAACTTCGACACGATCCCGAACCTCGGCGCGTTGGCGAGCCTGGGCCGTGGCTACCTGACCGGCTACGTGGGCACCAAGGTCGTGGACGACCTCACCGCAGAGGTGAGTTTCTCCCAGCCGAACGCCCAGTTCCTGCAGGCGACGTCGACGTTCTCGCTGGGCCTGCTGTCCAGCGCGAGCCTCCAGAAGACCCCGCAGGAGCGGTGCGCCGACGGCGTGATCGGGTCCGGGCCGTTCGTGCTGTCCAAGTACGTGCAGGGCCAGTCGATCTCGCTGACGAAGCGCGCCGGCTATGCCTGGGGCTCCTCGCTCTGGGAGAACAAGGGCGAGGCATACCTCGACGCCGTCGAGTTCAAGGTCATTCCCGAGGCCGGGGTGCGCACCTCCAGCCTGCAGTCCGGCCAGGTCGACGCGATCGGCGCGGTGGCGCAGTCCGACGAGGCGGCGCTGGAGGGCAGCGGGGTCACGCTGCAGGCCCGCGCGAACCCGGGCGTCGTCTTCAACCTGAGCCTGAACAACTCCCGCCCGATCTTCGCGGACCCGAAGGTGCGCCAGGCGCTCCTGCTCGGCGTCGACCGGCAGGAGATCGTCGACACGGTGTTCCCGACCGGCACCAAGCCGGCGACGAGCATCCTCGCGCACACCACGCCCTACTACACCGACCTGAGCGCCGACCTGACGTTCGACAAGGCGCGGGCCGGCACGCTCCTCGACGAGGCGGGCTGGCGGCCTGGCTCCGACGGGATCCGGGAGAAGGACGGCCAGCGGCTTTCCCTGCGGGTGGTCTGGTTCGCCAACGCGGCCACCAACCAGCCGGCGCTGGAGCTGATCCAGCAGCAGCTGAAGGCGATCGGCGTCGAGATCGAGCTGGCGCAGCTGCAGATCGCCCAGGTGACCGCGGCCCTGCAGGCGGGTGAGTTCGACGCCGCGTGGGGCAACGTGACCCGCGCCGACCCGGACATCCTGCGCAGCCAGTTCCTCACGACCGGCACCAACTTCTACAAGCTGCCCGCGAGCGAGCTGGACGCGGTGCTCACGAACCAGGCGGCGGAGCCGGACACGACGAAGCGCGCGGCGCTGGTGGAGCAGGCACAGGGGCTGGTCGTCGACAACGCGTACGTCATTCCGGTCGTCGAGCTCGAAACCGAGCTCGGGGTGTCGAACAAGGTGCACGACCTGCAGTTCGAGGCCTCCAGTCGGATCCAGCTGCACAACACCTGGAAGGAGTAGCGCCGGCCGGAAGAACGGCCCGGGCGAGGACCAGCCGGCGGCGCCACGCCGCCGGTCATGCCCCGAAAGCCGGCCGGCACCGCATCGCCCTCGGCGTTCTCCGAGGGAGGCCGGGCCGGACCGGATGGGGCCGGTTCGGTGCCGGGAGCCCCTGGCGGGCTCCCGGCACCGGCCGGTGTTCCAGGCGACGGGCATCCCAGCCGCGAGGACCAGCGGACGCGGCAGGAGCGCGCGGACGACCGCGGACCGCGGTGAACAGCGCGCGGCGAACATCGCGCGAGACCGACAGAGCGCGAGACCGACAGAGCGCGAAACCGAACGGCGCGCGAAACCGAACAGCGCGAAACCGAACAGCGCGAAACCGAACAGCGTGAAACCGAACGGCGCGAGACCGGACAGCGAGCAGGACAAGGAAGGGCGGCCCCGGATGTGGTGGTACGTGGTTCGTCGGGTCGCGCAGGCGGTCGGCGTGCTGTGGGCCGCCTACACGGTGTCGTTCCTGGTGCTGGACTTCCTGCCCGGCGACCCGGTCTCGGCCATGGCCGGCGCCGGGATGGACTCGACGCCGGCCGATCCCGCCCAGCTCGAGGCGCTGCGCCAGGAGTACGGGTTCGACAAGCCGGTGCTCGCGCAGTACTTCGACTACCTGTTCAGGGCCCTGCGGGGCGACTTCGGCGACTCGGTGGCCGCCGGCCGGTCGGTCACCTCGGTGCTCTCCGCGGCGCTGCCGCAGACGCTGCAGCTCACCGGCCTGGGAATGGCGCTCGCCGCGGTCTTCGGCACCACGCTGGCGGTGGTCGCGACCTACACCCGGTGGCGCTGGCTGCGCCAGCTGCTGCTGAGCCTGCCCTCGGTGGGCGTGTCCGTCCCCGCGTTCTGGATCGGGCTGATGCTCGTCCAGCTGTTCTCGTTCCGCGTGCGGCTGTTCCCGGCGTTCGGCAACGACGGGCTGCGCGGCCTGATTCTCCCGGCCGTCACCATGGCGATTCCCACCGGCGCGATGGTCGGGCAGGTACTCGCGAAGAGCCTGCTCGCCACGCTCGACGAGCCGTATGTGCAGACCGCCTGGGCCAAGGGCGCCGGGCGCGTCCGGGTTCACCTGCGGCACGCGCTGCGCAACGCCTGCCTGCCGGCGCTCACCGTCCTCGGCGTGCTGGTCGGCCAGCTCATGGCGAACGCCGTCGTCATCGAGACGGTGTTCTCCCGAAACGGCGTCGGCCGGGTGACCGCCGCCGCCGTCACCGCGCAGGACATCCCCGTCGTGCAGGCCGTCGTCGTCCTCGGTGCCCTCGTCTTCGTGACGGTCAACCTGATCGTCGACCTCCTCTACCCGCTGATCGATCCGCGCATCGTCGTGGGCGGTTCCGGCAGGAGCCGTCCGACGCGTCGAAAGGACATTCCGACGGACACCATCTCCGGCGGCGGCGCGCCGATCTCCCCGGTCGCCGGGATCGGCGGGCCGGTCCCGGGGAGCGCCCGGTGAGCCGCGCGACGGAGCCGACGGCCACGGAACCCGGCCCGCTGAACCTGACCACCGAGGAACCCACGGCGACGGAACCCATGGCGGCGGGCGCCGTGGCGGTGGGAGCCGCGGAATCCGCGCCCCGGCTCGTCTCCGCCTTCGGCCCGGGAGGCGCCTTCGATCCGGGGGGTGCCTTCGGCCTGGGAGACGACGAGGAACGGCTGGGAGACGACGAGGAACAAGGGGACGGCCCCGGCGGGTCGCGGCGAAGGATCGACCTGGGCCGTCTTGGCGGGTTCCTCCTGCGCCGGCCGGGGCTGGTGATCTCGGCCGCCGTGGTCGTCCTGGTGGTGCTGGCGTCGTTCTGGCCCACGCTGTTCACCTCCGACGACCCGTTGCTCGGCGTCCCGAAGGAGCGGTTCCACGGGCCCAGCGGTGCCCACTGGTTCGGCACCGACGAGCTGGGCCGGGACGTGTTCGCCCGGGTGGTGCACGGCGCCGCCCTGTCGATGAAGGCGACGCTGATCGCGGTCGCGGTCGCGTTCGTCGTCGGCGGCCTGCTCGGCCTGGTCGCCGGCTTCGTCGGCCGCTGGATCGAGGACGTGATCATGCGGTTCGTCGACGTGATGCTCTCGATCCCGACGCTGTTCCTGTCGCTCGCGCTGATCACCGCGCTCGGCTACGGCACGGTGAAGGTGGCGGTCGCGGTCGGGATCGCGAGCGTGGCGAGCTTCGCCCGGGTGATGCGCTCCGAGGTGCTCAAGGTCCGCCAGGCCGTCTACGTCGAGGCGGCCCGGTCGACGGGCGCGCGCTGGTACAGCGTGCTGTGGCGGCACGTGCTGCCGAACGCCATGGGACCGGTGATCGTGCTGGCGACCCTCGACTTCGGTGTGTCGGTGCTCGCGGTCTCGTCGCTGAGCTTCCTGGGATACGGCGCCGAGCCGCCCGCGCCGGAGTGGGGCACGCTGATCTCCAGCGGCCGCAACTACCTGGCGAACGCCTGGTGGCTGACGACCCTGCCCGGCGTGACGGTGGCCGCCACGGTGCTGGCGACCAACCGGATCGCCCGGGCCCTCGACGGCGAATGGACGGCTGGGCGATGACCGCGGCTGGCGACCCGAACCTGCTGGAGATCCGCGGGCTGTCGGTGTCGTACCGGACCAGGACCAGGACCGGGACGGTGCGGGCGGTCCGCGACGTCGACCTCGACGTGCGGCCGGGGGAGATCGTCGCGCTCGTCGGCGAGTCGGGCTCCGGGAAGAGCACGACGGCGCACGCGGTCATCGGCCTGTTGCCCGCCGGCGGGCGGGTGGACGCCGGCAGTATCACCTTCGGGCTCACCCCCGGCCCGGCGGGCGTCGGCCGGCGCGACCTCGCCGCGCTCACGCCGCGCGAGCTCCGCGCGGTTCGCGGCGCCCAGATCGGGCTCATCCCGCAGGACCCGACGGTCTCGCTCAACCCGGTGACGCGGATCGGCGCCCAGGTCGCGGAGGTGCTGCGCATCCACGGGCTGGCCGGCCGGCGCGGCGCCGACGCCGCGGCGGTCGAGCTGCTCGAGCGGGCCGGGCTGCCGGACCCACGGACCCGCGCCCGGCAGTACCCGCACGAGCTGTCCGGCGGCATGCGCCAGCGCGCGCTGATCGCCATCGCGATCGCCGCCCGGCCGAGCCTGATCATCGCCGACGAACCGACCAGCGCGCTCGACGTCACCGTGCAGCGGCTGATCCTCGACCACCTCGAGCGGCTGACCACCGAGCTCGGCACGGCCGTCCTGCTCGTCACCCACGACCTGGGCGTCGCCGCCGACCGGGCCGGGCGCATCGCGGTGATGTCGCGCGGCCGGATCGTCGAGAGCGGCCCGACCCGCGAGATCCTCGCGAACCCCCAGGACCCCTACACCCGCCGGCTGCTGCGCAGCGCCCCGAGCCTGTCGGTCGCGCGCGCGAAGACCGTCGTCCGCCCGGTGTCCGCTGGCCAGACGGTGTCCGCGAACCAGACGACGGCCGCCGGTCAGGCGGTGTCCGCCGGTCAGACGGTGGCCGCCGAACGGGCGCTGGTCGTCGTCGAGAACCTGGTGAAGGACTACCCGCTGCCGCGCGCGGGCGGCGGGGCCCGCGCGCTGCGCGCCGTCGACGACGTCAGCTTCACCATCGGCCGCGGCGAGACCCTGGCGCTGGTCGGCGAGTCCGGCTCCGGGAAGTCGACGACCGCCCGGCTCGTCCTGCGGCTCGTCGACCCGACCGGCGGCCGGATCGTCTTCGACGGCGACGACGTCACCAGGGCTGGCGGCGGGGCGCTGCGGGCGCTGCGGCGCCGCGCGCAGCTGATCTACCAGAACCCGTACGCCTCCCTCGCCCCCCGGTTCTCGATCGCGGAGGTGATCACCGAGCCGCTGCGGGTCTTCCGGGTGGGCGACCGGGCGTCCCGGCTGGCCCGCGCCCGGGAGCTGCTCGAGCGGGTGGCCCTGCCGGCGTCGACGCTCGAGCGCCGCCCGGCGGAGCTGTCGGGCGGGCAGCGGCAGCGGGTCGCGATCGCCCGCGCGCTGGCGCTCGCCCCCGACCTGGTGGTCTGCGACGAGCCGGTCTCCGCGCTCGACGTGTCCGTGCAGGCCCAGGTGCTGGAGCTGCTCGCCGAGCTGCAGGCCGAGATCGGCCTCGCCTACCTGTTCATCTCGCATGACCTCGCCGTCGTCCGGCAGATCGCGCATCGGGTCGCGGTGATGCGGGGCGGCCGGGTCGTCGAGACCGGCCCGACGGCCGACCTGTTCGCCCGTCCCGAGCACGAGTACACCCGCACGCTGCTCGCGGCGATCCCGGGTGCCGGGTACGCCACGGCCGGGCGGACCGCGTGACGGCCCCGCCCGCGCCGGGCGAACGCCGCGCGCCGGCTTCGAGCCCCGCGCCATCCCCGGGTCCCGCGTCGCCGGCCCGGTGCGCGGGTGGCGCGCCGGCCCGCCGCTTCGTCGATGACCGACGCCCCGGGAGGGAGATTCGATGACGGCCGAGTCCGGCGACCGAGCGAGCGCCGTCGCCGATGCCAGGCAGCCCGACGGCTCGTCGCCCCGGATCACGTCGCTGGCGTTCCTGACGCCGGGGAACTACCCGGACGACGACCCGTACTCGGGCCTGGAGGAGACGCTGAGCCTGTTCGAGCTGGGGGAGCGCCTCGGCTTCGACGGGGGCTGGATCCGCCAGCGTCACCTGGAGCACGGGGTCTCGTCGGCGGCGGTGTTCCTCGCCGCCGCGACCCAGCGCACCCGGCGGATCGAGCTTGGCACGGCCGTGATCCCGATCGGCTACGAAAGCCCCTTCCGGCTCGCCGAGGACCTGGCCACCGTCGACGTGCTGGCGCGCGGCCGGCTCCAGCCGGGCTTCAGCGCTGGCATGCCGCCGCACGCCGACCTGATGGGCGACCTCGTCTTCGACGGCGACTGGCGGTCGTACGACCTGTCCTACGGCCGGATCGCCAGGCTGGTCGAGGTCCTGCGCGGCGGATATCTGGGCGACGAGGACACCCTCATCCACTCGCCCGGCAACGTCCAGCGCCCCCGTCAGCAGCCGCACGCGCCGGGACTGGCCGACCGGGTCTGGTATGGCGGGGGCAGCCTGCGCTCGGTCCGCTGGGCCGCCGAGTCCGGGCTGAACCTGCTGACCGGCAACGTCATCAACGGCGAGGTCATCAACGGCGAGGTCGTCGACGGCGAGGGGTTGGACGGCGGGGGCTTGGACGGTGCCGGCACCGACGACTTCGTGACCGCCCAGCTGGCGGCCATCCGCGAGTACCGCCGGCTGCTCGCCCCCGGCCGGCCCGGCCGGATCGCGCTCGGCCGGGTCATCGTCCCGTTCGACGGCGCGGACCGGGCCACCCGGGATCGCTACCGCGCCTACGCCGCCAGCCGCTACGAGCGCACGCTCAAGGCACATGGCGAGCGGCGCATCCTGTTTGCCGTCGATCTCGTCGGCGACGCCGAACAGATCGTCGAACAGCTGCTTTCCGATGCCGCTGTCGCGGCCGTCAGCGAGCTACGCATCGAACTGCCCTACGAGTTCGACCGGGCTGACTACGAGCAGATCCTGCGCGACGTCGCCACCCTGGTCGCCCCCGCGCTGGGCTGGCGCCCCGCGACGGACCGGGCCGAGCCGGGACCGGGCGCGCCCCCCGCGCCCGCGTCGTCTCCGTCGGCCACATCGTCTCCGTCGGGTACGTCGGCCACGTCGGCCGGATCGGGCGGAGCCCTGCGTCATGACTGACGGCTCGGGCTCGCCACTGGCTGGCGTCGTCCGCGCCTGGCGAGGGCACCTCGTGGAACAAAATTCCGACTATGCCGGTCGTTAAATGAGAGAATTGTGGCCGCCCGAGAGGGGAACCCCGAGATGAGCAAGCCGATCAAGCAGGTCCATCTGGCGGCCCACTTCCCCGGCGTGAACAACACGACCGTGTGGAGCGACCCGGCCGCGGGCAGCCACATCGAGTTCGCCTCGTTCCGTCATTTCGCGCAGACGGCCGAGCGCGGCAAGTTCGACTTCTTCTTCCTGGCCGAGGGGCTGCGGCTACGCGAGCAGAACGGGCTGATGTACGACCTGGACGTCGTCGGTCGGCCGGACACGTTCACCGTGCTCGCGGCGCTCGCCGCCGTCACCGACCACATCGGCCTGACCGGCACGATCAACTCCACCTTCAACGAGCCCTACGAGGTCGCCCGCCAGTTCGCCAGCCTCGACCACCTCTCCGGCGGCCGGACGGCGTGGAACGTCGTCACCTCGTGGGACGCGTTCACCGGCGAGAACTTCCGCCGCGGCGGCTACCTGCCGCAGGAGGAGCGCTACGCGCGGGCGAAGGCGTTCCTCGCCGCCGCCCTGGTGCTCTTCGACTCCTGGACGGGCGACGAGATCGTCGCCGACCAGGAGAGCGGGCAGTTCCTGCGCCGTCCCTTGCCGGGTGCGTTCGAGCACCGCGACGCGTACTTCGACATCAGCGGCCACTTCAACGTGCCGCGCGGCCCGCAGGGACGCCCGGTCATCTTCCAGGCTGGTGACTCGGACGAAGGCCGTGAGTTCGCGGCATCGAGCGCTGACGCCATCTTCACCGGCCATTCCACCCTCGAAGCCGGGCAGGCGTTCTACACGGATGTGAAGGGACGGCTCGCGCGCTACGGCCGGGCGCGTGAGTCGCTGCTGGTACTACCGGCGGCGACCTTCGTGCTTGGCGACACCGATGCCGAGGCGGCCGAGCTGGCCCACGAGGTCCGGCTGGCGCAGGTCAGCGGCCAGACGGCCATCAGGTTCCTCGAGCAGCTGTGGAACCGCGACCTGTCCGACCACGACCCCGACGGCCCGTTGCCCGCGGTCGACCCGGTGGTCGGCGAGAACACCATCGCGC
Source organism: Frankia nepalensis (assembly GCF_016786325.1). GTDB lineage: Bacteria > Actinomycetota > Actinomycetes > Frankiales > Frankiaceae > Pseudofrankia > Pseudofrankia nepalensis. Next base: position 38,403 of record NZ_JADWYU010000197.1, read on the forward strand.
GCGGCCGGGCCAGCGTGCGGATGTTCCGCGACCCGGTCGCCGTCGCCCGTCAGTGGCGGGCGCTCGCGGAGGCGAAGAACCTCACCAGCCGAGAGCTGATCATCGAGGTCACCGGCCGGCAGACCTTCGTCGGCTCCGCGGCGACCGTGGCCGGGGCGATCAACGACCTGGTCCAGGCGGACGCGTCCGACGGCTTCATCCTCGTCCCGCACGTCACCCCGGGTGGGCTGGATTCCTTCGTGGACACCGTCGTGCCGCTGCTGCAGGAGCGCGGCGTCTACCGGACCGAGTACGAGGGCACGACCCTTCGCGACCATCTCGGCCTCCCGCCGCTCGGCGCGCCCACGCAGGCGGGTGAACGGGGCCAGGCCGCGGGATAGGCGAGGCAGGCCGAGGTGACGAGCCGACGGCGTCGGGCGGATGACCACACCCGGCCGGTAGCCGCGCGGGCCGGTCCGCTCCGCGTGGCCGTGGCCATGGCCGTGGCCGTGGTCATGGCCGGGCCGACGGCGCGAGCGCGTGTCCGCGCCCTCGCGCGCGCCCGGGTCCCACGCCTCCTCTCCCGCGCCTCGTCCCCGCGCGGTACCGCCGTCGGAACGATCTTCGGAAGGGCGCCCATCACATGGCCACCACCCCACTTGCCGTACTGGACCTGATCCCGATTCCGGCTGGCTCGACCGCCGCGCGGGCGCTGCGCAACACCATCGACCTGACCCAGCAGGCGGAGCGCCTCGGCTACACCCGCTACTGGTTCGCCGAGCACCATCTCAACCCGGGGGTCGCCGGCACCTCACCCGCGGTCGTCCTGGCCCTGACGGCGGCGGCGACCTCGACCATCCGCATCGGTTCCGGTGGTGTCCAGCTCGGGCACCGCACGGCGCTGTCGACCGTCGAGGAGTTCGGGCTGATCGATGCCCTGCACCCCGGGCGCCTCGACCTGGGCCTCGGCCGTTCAGGCGGTCCGAGCGTGACCAAGGTGCCCGTCCTGGCGGGCTCCGGCGGCGCCGGCGCCGACGTCGTCGACGGGCGGGCGCCCAACGGCCTGCGCATCCCGCCGAAGTTCTCCTTCGAGCACCTGCTGGGCTTGCCGCGGTTCGCGTTGCAGCGCGGCCTGCTCGCCCTTCCCGGCGCCACATCCCAGGACTTCGGCGAGCAGATCGACGACATCCTCGCTCTGCTCGCCGGCACCTACCGCTCGGCCGACGGCGAGGAGGCCCACGTCGTGCCCGGCGAAGGCGCCCAGGCCCAGGTCTGGATCCTCGGCAGCAGCGCCGGCGAGAGCGCGGCCGTGGCCGGCGAGCGCGGCCTGCGGTTCGCGGCGAACTACCACGTCAGCCCGGCCACCGTGCTGGAGGCGACCGCGGCCTACCGCGCGGCGTTCCGCCCGTCGCTCGAGCTCGCCGAGCCCTACGTCGCCGTGTCCGCGGACGTCGTCGTCGCCGAGGACGACGTCACGGCGCGCGAGCTCGCCACCGGCTATGGGCTGTGGGTGCGCAGCATCCGCACCGCCGAGGGCGCCATCCCGTTCCCGACGCCCGACCAGGCGCGCCGGCACGAGTGGACCGACGCCGACCGCGCGCTCGTCGCCGACCGGGTCGACACCCAGTTCGTCGGCTCCCCGGCCCGGGTCGCCGACCAGCTCGAGCAACTGCGCGACGCCACCGGCGCCGACGAACTCGTCATCACGACCATCACCCACGACCACGCCGACCGCGTGCGTTCCTACCAGCTGCTCGCCGACGAGTGGCTGAGCCGGTGAGCAGACCCGCTCCCGCCTGGGCGCGGGGACCGGTCCCGCCTCCCGGGCCACCGCGGCCGGGCCCGGACCAGACATCGGCGCCGCCCGCGCGCGACGCCGCGCAGAAGGGACGACTTCCATGACCGACGGCCCGACGATCCATCTCGCCGTCGCGCTGGACGGCGCGGGCTGGCACCCGGCCGCGTGGCGCGAGCACGACGCCCACCCCACCGAGCTGCTCACCGCGAGCTACTGGCGTGACCTGGTCCTGGAGGCCGAGCGCGGCCTGCTCGACTTCGTCACCATCGAGGACTCCCTGGGCCTGCAGTCCACCCGCTTCGACGGTCCGGACGAGCGCGTCGACCAGGTGCGCGGCCGCCTCGACGCCGTCCTGATCGCGGCGCGGGTCGCCCCGCTGACCAGCCACATCGGGCTGGTGCCGACGGCGACCCTCACGCACACCGAGCCGTTCCACATCTCCAAGTCGATCGCCACCCTCGACTACGCCAGCGAGGGCCGGGCCGGTTGGCGGGCCCAGGTGTCGCGGCCGGCCGAGAACAGCCACTTCGGCCGGCGCGCGTCCCGGCCGTTCACGCTGGCGGACTACGAAACCCCCGAAGCCCAGGCCGTCATCGCGGAGAGCTTCGACGAGGCGGCCGACTACGTCGAGGTGGTCCGCCGGCTGTGGGACAGCTGGGAGGACGACGCGGAGATCCGCGACGTCGCGACCGGCCGGTTCGTCGACCGGGAGAAGCTGCACTACATCGACTTCGAGGGCCGCTGGTTCAGCGTCCGCGGCCCGTCGATCGTGCCCCGCCCGCCGCAGGGGCAGCCGCTGGTCACCGTGCTGGCGCACGCGACCGTGCCCTACCGGCTCGGCGCCCGCGCCGCCGACGTCGTGTACGTGACCCCGCGCGACGAGACCGACGCGGCCGCCATCGTCGCCGAGGTACGCCGCGAGCAGGAGGCGGCCGGCCGCGCGGCCGAGACCGTCCACGTCTTCGGCGACCTCGTCGTCTTCCTCGACGAGTCCGCCGCGGCGGCGCGCGACCGCAAGGCCCGCCTCGACGACGCCGCCGGCGAGGAGCTCCGCGGCGACGCCGTGGTGTTCACCGGCACGCCGGTCGAGCTCGCCGACCTGCTGCTGGCCTGGCGGCGCGCCGGCCTGTCCGGGTTCCGGCTGCGCCCGGGCGTGGCTCCGCGTGACCTGACGGCGATCAGCCGTGGCCTGGCGCCGGAGCTCGCGGCTCGTGGCGCCTTCCGCCGTGGCTACGAGGCGGACACCCTGCGCGGTCTGCTGGGGCTGCCGCGCCCCGCGAACCGCTACGCCGCCAGGGCCTGACAGCCGGCGCGCCCGCGCGGGCGGGATCCCGCGGGCGCCCGGCCGTCGGTCGCCGGGAACAGGTGAGGAAGGCGGGGCAGGTCTGGTGATCGGTCAGACAGGGATCGGCGGGGCTGCCGTGGCGTCGCGCCCGTCGGCTGTGACGTTGAAGTTGTCGCGGAAGACGTTGTCGGGGTCGTAGCGGCGCTTGAGGGCGCGCAGCCGGCGCAGGGTGGCGGGTGGGAAGGCGTCGGCGACGCGCTCGGGGCGCTGGTCGGTCTCGAAGTTGAGGTAGAGCCCGGAGAAGTGCGGCCGCATCGCGTCCCAGGCGCGGTCCAGGCCGGCGCGGCTCGCGCCGAAGGCGACCAGGGAGAAGTTCGCCGACCGGCCGGCGTAGGCCGTCGCGTCGGCCGGGACGTCCGCGACCGCCCCACCGACCGAGCGGACCTGGAAGAAGTACGCCTGCCCGTTCTCGAGCAGCCGGGCCGCGGCGTCGGCCAGCTCGGGGGTGAGGTGGTCGGCCAGCGCGGAGCGGCTCACCGGCTCGCCGACGCCGCCGTGCTCGGCGCGCGGGGCTTCCATGATCGCCGAGTACGGCACGATCTGGATGGCGTGGTCCAGCAGCGGGCCGGCGTCGGCCAGCGGCTGGAGCCGGCTGACGACCGTCTGCGGGTCGGCGCTGTCGACGACGGCCATCACCCGCGCGAGCGCGGGCAGCCCGCGCCGCGGTGGGCTGAGGATGACGAAGCTGGTCAGGTCCCGCGGCGCCGCCTCGAGCGCCGCGCCCCAGCGGCGCAGGAACCCGGCGGTGTCGCTGGCGTCGAGCACCAGCTGGGCGAACCCGACGTCACCCACCTCGTCGGCCTCGAACTCGAACGACGTCACGATGCCGAAGTTCGCGCCCGCGCCGCGCACCGCCCAGAACAGGTCGGGGTTCTCGGTGTCGCTGGCGCGCACCCGCGTCCCGTCGGCGAGGACGAGATCGGCGGCGCGCAGGTGGTCGATGGTCAGGCCGTGCTCGCGGGCCAGCCAGCCGACGCCGCCGGCGGTCGCGAGCCCGCCGACGCCGACGCCCCCGTAGTCCCCGGAGCTCAGCGCCCAGCCGTACGGCGCGAGCGCGGCGGCGACGTCGGCCCAGCGCGCCCCCGGGCCGACGCGCACCCGGCGGGTCGCCTCGTCGAGGACCTCGATCGCGTCCAGCCGGCCGAGGTCGAGGACGATGCCGCCGTCGTTGGTCGAGCGGCCGCTGACGCCGTGCCCGCCGCTGCGGATCGACAGCGGCACCCGGCGGGTCACCGGCTGCGCGCGGGCGAACGCCAGCGCGTCGGCGACCTCGTCGACCGTGCCCGGCCGCAGGACCAGGCCGGGCGACCCGCCGCGCAGATACGTGGACCGCACGGCCGCGTACCCGGGGTCACCCGGCTCGATCACGGCGACGTCGCTGCCGGCGACGTCGCTGCCGGCGACGCCTGTGCCGGCGACGCCTTTTCCGGTGGTGTCGCTGTTGGCGCCGCCCGCGCTGCCGGTGGCGCCCACGCTGGCGGGGCCGGTCAACGAGGCCGGGACGGCGTCGTAGTCGATGCCGGGGCGGCGGCGGGAGCGGACGGCGCCGCCGCGCACGTCATTCATCTGGGTGCCAGGGGCGGCGCGCCGCGCGCCGGCCGCCTCGCGCGGGGCGGGCACGACGTCCCCGGCCACGGGCAGGACATCCTCGGCCACAGGCACGACGTCCTCGGCTAACCGGGGCGGCGCGTCCCGCTCGTCCTCGAAACCGGTCGCCGAGGAGCTGGAGGGCGTCGCGGGGGCTCGTTCCTTCGCGACGAGTGCGCGCAGGGCCGGGGCGACCTCCTGGCCGAAGATCTGTACCGTGGCCGGGTCGTCGGCCATGAGGATGAACGCGCTGAACCCGAGTTCCAGCGTGAGTGGCGCCAGTTGCTCGACCCACGCGGCGGGCGGGCCGGTGAGGAACCCCTCGCCCGTGCCGGCGCGGCCGAACCGGCCGCCGATGTTGAGCAGCCGGCGGATCGCCGCCGGCGACCGGCCGGCCGTCGCCGCGGCCTCGTCGATGATCTCGTTGCTGTCCCGGGCCTCGGCGAGCCCACCCTGGAAGTAGGGGAGGGACGGCAGCCAGCCATCGGCCTTCGCGCCGGTCAGTCGCAGCATCTTCGGCTTGTAGGCGCCGAGCCAGATGCCGATGTCGTGCGCCGGCGCCGGGCCACGCTTGGCGCCGTGCACCTGGTAGTAGGCACCGTCGACGCGGAACAGCGCCGGATTGTCCGCGTCCCAGGTGCCCCGCAGGATGTCGATCGCCTCGCCGAGCGCCTCGGCGGCCTGCCCGGCGGTCAGCCGCCGGCCGCCCATCGCCTCGATCGCGTCCCAGAATGCGCCGGCGCCGAGCCCCAGCTCGAGGCGCCCGCCGGAGAGCAGGTCGAGGCTCGCCGCGGCGCGGGCCAGCACGGCGGGCGGGCGCAGCGGCAGGTTGAGGACGTTCGGGGCGACGCGCACGCGTTCGGTGCTGGCCGCGACGGCGGACAGCAGGGTCCACGTGTCGAGGAACCGTGCCTGGTAGGGATGGTCCTGGAAGGTCACCAGGTCCAGGCCGGCCGCCTCGGACGCCTGGGCCAGCTCGACCGCGTGGCGCGGCGGCGCGCTGGTGGGCGTGACGAACGAACCGAAGATCAGGTCGTGGCCGTAGTCGGGCATCCCGTCCACCTCTTCACCGGGTCCACCCGCCGTCGTCGCCGGGCGGACCGCGTCCTGTCGGCCGATCGTGGGCATCGCCGGCCGCATGGTCTGTCGAACAGACTATCTGTTCAGCAGATTTCCTGCCCATCGGTGGTGATCGTCACAGGCAGGGCGCCGCCACTGGAAGGTGGGCTCGCGCACGGGATCGCGGCGTGCCATGCCGTGCCAGCTCGGTCGGCGCGAGGGCGAGAACAGGGACGATGCGGCGGCCTCAGGGTGCGACGGCCTCGGGGTGGGACGACGTTGGCGCGGGACCGAATAGCTGAGGCCGGAAAGGCGGCCGGGATCCTCGTGCCGTACCGAGCGACGCTCGCCCGGCCGCTGGCCACCCGGTCCCGTGGGTGGCGGCCCCGAAGTGTCCGCCAGAACGCGAGCCAGGGACCGCATTCTGACGGACAAGTCCAGGGACACGACACAAACGACCAAAGCAACCGGCCGCCCGACCCTGGCGGGCCGGTCTCCGGACCTGTCCGCTGTCACGCGAGCCAGGGACCGCGCTACCGCGGACACTTCACCGGCACCGGCCCACGGCGCGGGCAAACCTTCGCTGATGCGGCACCAGCTCGGCGAGACGGGCGCGCTGGGTCGCTGGCTATGCCTGGGTGCTCGCCCGGGAGGACACCCAGGCGGCGAACGACTCGATGCCGTCGACGACGGCCTCGAAACGCGGCGAGTGGAACAGGTCGAACCCGTGCTGGCTGCCGGGCAACTCGGCATAGACGACCGGGCTCGCCGACACAGCGCGCAGCCGGGCGGCGAAGTCCCGGGCGCTCTCCACGGCGACGACGGTGTCCCGGTCGCCGTGGGCCACGAAGAACGGTGGCGCGTCCGGCCGCAGGTAGCCGAGCGGCGAGGAGGGCGCCCGCCAGTCCGGGCCCGCGTCGTAGTCGCCGTAGTACCCGCCCAGGCAGACGACGGCGGCGGCCGAGGTGTCCGCCGCCTCGAAGCCGGGCTGGTGGGCGGGGTCGCCCGCGGTCAGCGCGGCCAGCGCCATCAGGTGCGCCCCGGCGGAGCTGCCGGCCACGAAGATCCTCGACGGGTCGGCACCGTACTCGGGGCCGTGTTCGCGTGCCCAGGTGATCACCTTCTTGGCGTCGACCAGGTGCTCGCGCAGCCCCGCGTCCGGGCGAAGCCGGTAGTTCGCGCTGACGCACACCCAGCCGTGGCCCGCCAGCCGGTGCAGGAGGGGCAGCGACTGGGTGCTCTTGCGCCCGCCGCGGTAACGCCCGCCGTGGAGATGGATCAGTATCGGGCCGCCGGTCGGGCGGGAACGGCCGTGATAGACGTCGAGCAGGTTCCTTCGGCCCGCGTCGCCGTACTGAATGTTCTTCACCCGCCGGACGCCTGGCCCGCGGACCGGGAAGGGGCCGAGCAGGATCCGGCCCCACCGGCGGCGACGCGGCCCGTTCGGCTTCCGCGTGCCACCCGCGGCCGCGGCGCTGGGGGCGGCACGCCAGCCGGCGCCGAGGCCCTCGCGCAGCGCGTCCTCGACCACCGGCCGAGCCCGCGCGCCGCGCCAGGCGATGACGGCCACCCCGCAGGCCACCAGCACGGCCCCGCCGAACGTCACCCATCCACCGAGCGAGTCGACGTCCCCCGCGCCGAACGCCAGCAGCGTCGTGACGAGCAGGTAGGCGAACGCGAGAAACGGCAGCTCGGTGACGGCGACGCTCCACAGGAACCCAAGTGTGGCGACGCCCGGCGGCCGGCGCGGCGGCGCGAGCGCGACCAGGATCGCGCACCCCACCAGAACGACGGTCACCAGATACCCCACCGGCATCGCGCGCCTCCCTCAGGTCGGACGGCTGGCCGGCACCTCGGCTCCGGGGCGTCGCCGTTAAAGTGATATCAGATTATCGCCCGCATGATGCCCCGTTCGCGACTTCCTCCGGTCCCATGCCGAATGCCGGGTCGTCGCGAGAGGGGCTCGTCGCACGGGCAAGTCCGTACCGGAGCGCCACCTCCCCGCCGCGCCCTGTCCCGCCTCGCCAGCAGCCGCGAGCAGGTGGCCGTTCCACGTGGCTGAGCGCTGAGCGTCGTGCGTCGAACCGCTCACCTGGAGCCGAGGCGGCGGGACGCCGCCGCGGCCAGATCGCGGCAGGCGACCGCGAGGTCGAGGCCGGCGGCGTGCAGGGCCATGGGCCAGGTGCTGGTGTCGGTCAGGCCGGGGGCGACGTTGACCTCCAGGAACTGGGCGGTGCCATCGGTGTCGATGATGAAGTCAGCGCGCGACAGGTCGCGCAGACCCAGAACGCGGTGGGCCGTGACAGCGGAAGCGGCGGCGGCACGCAGCACATCCTGACCAAGACGTGCCGGGATGTGGAAGGCGGTTGCCCCGGGGGTGTACCTGGCCGCGTAGTCATAGACGCCGGAGACTGGCTGGATCTCGACAGCGGGAAGGGCGACCGGGCCGTCGCCGGTGTCGAGGATGCCGACAGCGATCTCGACCCCGGCGACGGCGCGCTCGATCAACGCCCAGTCGTGGTAACCGAAGCAGGCCATCAGCGCCTCCGCGAGCTGACCCGGCTCCTCGACGAAGCTGACGCCGAACGCCGATCCACCCGCGCGGGGCTTCACGACCAGCGGCAGGCCGAGCCTGGCCACGAGACGGTCGATAAGCGCGGCGGCCCCGAGGTCGTGGAACGCCTCACGGGGGAGAGTCACCGCGGGCGGCGTCGCGATGCCGGCCGCGCTGGCGGTCGCCTTCGCGGTCGCCTTGTCGAACGCCGCTCGGCAGGCGACGGGCGCGGCGCCCACATACGGCAGGCCGAACAGGTCAAGGACCTCGCGGATCGTGCCGTCCTCGCCCGAGGCGCCATGCAGGACGGGGATCACGACGTCGGGCCGGGCCGCGGCGAGCGTGGGAAGCGTCGAGCCATCGACGTCGCGCAGCTCGGCGTCGATGCCGACGCGTTCCAGTTCGTCGCGCAGCCTGCGTCCCGAGCGCAGGGACACCTCGCGCTCGGGGGAGAGCCCTCCGGCAAGGACAAGCACACGGCCCAGGTCGGTCACGGTCACGTCCTTCACTCGCGGGGAAAGTCGGTGGCAGGGTGAGAAACGAACGTGCGCCGTAGGAGGATCTCTGCCCGCAGTACATCGGCGAGTCGTTTCACGCCGTCCTGGATGCGTTCCGGCGGCGGGAAGCAGTACGACAGCCGCATGGCGTTCCGACCCGACCCGTCGGCGTAGAAGCCGGTGCCGGGGACATAGGCAACCCTCGCGGCGATTGCCCGCGGGAGCATCGCCTTCGCGTCCACGCCGTCCGGCAGCGTCAGCCAGACGAAGAATCCGCCCTCGGGCCTTGTCCAGGTCGTACCAGGCGGCATCGTCTCGGCGAGGGTCCTCAACATGGCGTCGCGGCGGTCGCGGTACATCTCGCGAAACGCCTTGATCTGCTCGGGCCAGGGCTGGGTCGCCAGATACCGTTCGACCGCGAGCTGGGTGAACATCGAATGCGACAGGATCGCCGATTCCGCCGCGAGCACCAGCCGCGCCGCCACGGGCTGAGGCGCGAGTGCCCAGCCCACGCGCATGCCCGGCGCCAGCGTCTTGGAGAACGACCCCAGGTAGACCACGTCGTCTGGAGCGTCCGCGCGCATTGCCCGCACCGGTTCACCCGCGAACGACAGGAGGCCATACGGGTTGTCCTCCACGACGAGCACGCCTGCCCGCCGGCAGATGTCGAGAACCTCGGCGCGACGCGGCGCCGTCAAAGTGATCCCCGCCGGGTTCTGGAAGGTGGGAACGGTGTACAGCAACTTCACCCGCGCACCCTCGACGGCCAGCCGGGACAAGGTTTCACGAAGCGCGTCAGGAACCAGGCCGTCATTGTCCATCGAGATATGGACGACCCGCGCCTGGTAGGCCGCGAACGTGTTGATCGCCGTGACGTAGGTGGGACCCTCGGTCAACACCACGTCGCCAGGATCGATGAACACCCTGGTCAGCAGATCGAGCGCCTGCTGCGAGCCAACCGTCACCACCACGTTGTCCGGATGCGCGTCCGCGATGCCCTCCATCGCCATCACGTCGCAGATCCGTGCCCGAAGTTCCGGGTCGCCCTGGGCGGAGCCGTACTGCAACGCCACCGGGCCCCGGCTCGTCACGAGATCGGCCACAGTCGAGGCGACCGCGTCGAGCGGCAGCGCGTCGACGGCGGGCATGCCACCCGCCAGCGAGACGATCTCAGGGCGGCTCGCGACCGCGAACAGCGCGCGCACCTCGGAGGCGACCATCCCGGACGCACGGGCGGCGTACGAGTCCCACCAGCGGTCCGTCGGCTCCGTGCCCCCCGTCCCTTGATCCCGGTTCACCCGTCCACCCCACCGTCGCTGCCAGTGCGCCGCCGTCCCGTCGTCATCACGACGACACCCGCCGTGCGCCAGCCAACCAGCCCACCGAGCCCCAACGCCAGCCGATTTGACGACCGGTGCGCCGGTCGAGCTTCCCGATGATCTTCAAGGGGTCGTCCTTCAGCGCGGCGCCTGGTCGGGCTGGGACCACAGGGCGCGGGCGGCATGGATGAGGGCGGCGTTGTCGGCGGCGGGGCGGCCGGCGGGGTCGGTGAGGGTGTCTTCGAGGCCGATGCGGGTCGGGAGGCCGAGGCGGCCGGCGAGGGCGACCAGTGGCCAGGTGGCGGGGCCCTCGCCGTGGAGCAGGCGGGGGCCGGGCACGCGCAGGTCGTCGAGCCGGGTCAGGACGGCCGTCGCGGCGTTCTCGGCGTCGGTCGCGGGAGCGTTGATGATCTCCACAAGCAGGCGGGCGCAGTGGCCGGCGAGACCGGACGCGGCCAGCGCCTCGGCGTCGGCGACCGACCAGACGCCCGCCTCGACGGCGATCCCGGCGGCCAGAAGCGACTCGACGACCGCCGCGAAGCCGGGTTCGCTCACGTTCACGGACGCGAAGTCGGGGCGCTCGGCGGGCGGCAACCGCGCCCAGGAGTCGACGGCCGCCTGCCGGGCGCCCGGATCGCCGCCGGTGATCCACAGTCCGGTGCTGACGCCGACGGGTATGCCCGGGCAGCGCTCCCGCACGGCGCGCACCGCCGGCCCGATGTGCGCCGCGGCGAGCGACTCGGCGCCGGAATGGTCGCGCGGGTGCAGGTGCACCGCCTCGGCGCCGGCCGCGACCGAGCCCGCCGCGGCGGCGGCCAGTTCGGCCGGCGTGACCGGCACCGCCGGGTGGTCCGCGCGCCCGCGGCTTCCGTTGAGGCACGCCTTCATGTGTCGGATCCGCACGTCGGCCATTGTCCAGTTCGACCGCCGGAGTCCCGCGCGGAACGGGACCTGACAGCTACACCGAACGTTTTCGACGATTTCCAGCGAGGGGTCCTCCCGCCCGGGACCGGGCTGTCACCATGATCGCCGGATGCTTGGGGAAGTGGCGCGGGACGCCGCTTCGCCGCGAACCATATCCCGGAGCAAATGGCGATCATGCAACGGTGACGGTCCCCGGGACCGGCGGGGGGAGCGTCGGAAAGTACATCGCGCCGAGAGTGGTAGTGGCAGGGCCATGACCGTGCCGCGTCCGGTGACTACCGTCGGACGGGTGACCGACAACGAGCTGGGGCTGTTCCTGCGCCGTCGCCGGGAGGCCGTCAGCCCGGCCGAGGTTGGGCTGCCGACGGGTCATGGCCGGCGCACCCCGGGCCTGCGGCGCTCCGAGCTCGCCACCCTCGCCGGGGTGAGCGTCGAATACGTGACCCGCCTCGAGCAGGGCCGTGACCGGCGGCCGTCGCCGGAGGTGCTCGCGGCGCTCGCCGACGTCCTGCGCCTCGCCCCCAACGAGCGCATCCACCTGTACCGGCTCACCAAGGGGGCGAACGGCTTTAGCTGCCTGGGTGACGCGGCGCCGGCGCGGACTCCCCGGTCGACCGTGCTCGCGCTGCTGCACCGGCTGGAACCAGCGCCGGCCGTGCTGCTCAACCGGGTGACGGACCTCGTCGCGCACACCGCCGGCTACGCGCGCCTGGTCGGCCCCATCGGCCAGCTTGACGGGAGTCCGCCCAACCTGGCCCGGTTCGTGTTCACCGACCCGCGGGCGCGCGCCGCCTATCCGGACTGGGACCGGGTCGCGGACGAGGCCGTCGCGACGCTCAAGGAGGGCCCGTTCCGGGTGAACCGGTTCGTCGCGACGCTCGCCGACGAGCTGACGATCGCGGCCGGGGAGGCCTTCGTCGGCCGGGTCGAGACGGTGAGCGGTCTGCCGCGGGCCAGTGGCGTCGTCCGACTGGTCCATCCGGAGGCCGGCGAGCTGCGGCTCGCCTACGAGACCCTGGAGTTGCCCGTCGACGACGACCAGCGCCTGGTCGTCTACCTCCCGGCCGACGAGGCCACCTCCGCGGCGCTGGACTCCCTCACCGGCCGCCGCCCTGGCGCCCTGCGCGCCGTCTCAGGCTGACGCCGGGGCCGCCGGGAACACGCCGACCTCGGACACCTGCCACGCATGATCGGCGATTGTGCCCTCCGGGGGTCGCGAACAGGGCGAGATCACGACCCCCGGAGGGCAGAATCGCCGATCATGGCCGGCGTCGCGGCCGGGTGACGGTTGAGGGTTGAGGGTTGAGGGTTGAGGGGTGAGCGCTAGATGCCCCGGTTGTCGGTCACGGGCACCTCGGCGAGGTAGCCGTTGTCGAGCAGGTACTGGGTCTGCAGGTTCCCGGCCGAGTCGCACTGCTGGGACGTCTCGGACCCCGGGATCAGGGCACAGACCACCTGGTACTGAATGCCGTCACCGGGCTGGTCGAACCAGGGGCGGATCCCGCCGGCGTAGACGGTGAACCCGCGCAGCACCTGGTAGACGTGGTAGTTGCAGCTGCCCGGGTTCCCGGGGTCGTTCAGATTGGTCGGCGGGAGCGACCGGTCCTCGTAGTCCGTCCCCTGGGGCGCGAGGAAGCTGCCGGTCGCCCGGCCGAAACGGTCGATCTGCTGGCCGGGGGCGAGCACCAGCGCGGAACGGATCGGCGAGCCGTCCGCGTTGAGGTAATAGCCATTCTGCGGCGGATACATCCAGAATCCCGGTGTGGCCGGGTACGGGGAGAAGCTCGCCGACGGGTCCCACCACGTGGCCAGGAACTGCCGCGTCGGCTCATTCCCGGTCCTGTCGTAGTCGCTGACCTGCTCGCCGACCTCGCCGAAGAGCGGGAGTTTCGCCGGCCCCAGGCGAGGATCGTTCTGGAAAGAGGCGGCCGAGCACTCGTCGAAGGGCACGATCAGCGGCCCGTCGCCAATCGCGGCCCGCGACGGGCCCGCCATGGCGACGAGCAGCCCTCCGGCCGCCAGTGAGACGAACGTCTTGCGGAAGCGCACCCGTTCCTCCAGGAGTGATCACGACCGACGTGACGACTCCGGAGAGTAGTTGGATGATCTCCACTTTGGTGGCGGGGTCGGACTGAGCGCGGTATTCCGCGCGTCGTCGCTTAGGACTGGCCGGGGTTGATGCGGGAGGTATTTCCGTTTCCGTTCGGAGCGGCCAGAAACGCTGCCGGGGCGCTGTTCCGCTCGGAGCCGCCGTTCATGGAGACAGGTCATCTCCCGGCCGGGAGGTGAGCGCGGCCGGGCCTTCGTGATCCTCCTTGATGAGCACACCGGAGGTGCCGGCCGCCCGCATGGATTCCGTCAGAGCGAGGATGCGGGCGACCGCCGCGGGGATGTCGACGCCGCGGGCGTGGATGTTGGAGATGAGGTTGCGGTCGGCATCGGTGTGGCCCGGGCGGGGGCGCCAGGCGACGTAGGCCGAAAGGCTCTCGGCGGTGACCAGACCGGGGCGTTCGCCGATGAGCAGGACGACGGCGGCGGGGTCGAGGAGCTCACCGATCTCGTTGAGGAGGCCGACGCGGGCGTTGCGGACGGCGAAGACCTGGCCGACGCTCCGGCCCGCCTCGCGGGCGGTGTCGAGCAGGGCGGGCAGCAGCTTGGGCACCTGCGCGTCGACGGCCGCGACCGACAGGCCGTCGCCGACGACGACCTGAAGGTCCGCGCCGCGCGGGCAGCGGCGGGTGACCTCGGCCCGGCCCTCGGGCGAGAGCGCGCGGCCGAGGTCGGGGCGGCGCAGGTAGGTGGCCCGGTCGGCGGCGGCCGAGTCGACGGCGAACAGGCCGAACTGGTCGACGAGCGGCGCGAGCGGGCCGGATTCCAGGTCGAGCATGGCGTGCACGGCGTCCTGGGCGGCCGCGTGGTCGGCGCGCAGGGTGAGCTGGTCGGCGGTCCGGTACGACGTGCCCGACCGGCCGAGGAACAGCCTGGCCGGGGTGACGGTCCGCACCCGGTGCTCGAAGTCGCCCCGGCCGGGGCTTGGGGAAGCGATTGCCGGTTCCGCGGAACCGCCGTCGACCGGGGCCGCCGGCTCGGCGCCGACCAGGGGTATCGGCTCGGCGCCGAGCAGGACCGCCGGCTCGGCGTCGACGACGGTCGCCGGTTCGGCGCCGCCTCGAATCGCCGGTTCGGTGCCGGCCCAGATCATCGGATTGGCGTCGGCCGGGGCAGTCGGTTCGGTGTCGGCCGAAAAGTCGGGCACCGCGGTCACCGGCCGTTGGTCAGCGCGCGGACGGGGGACGGGACGTCGAGGACGGCCTGGTCGAGGCCGGCGAGCAACGCGGCGGCGACGTCCGGGCCGGGGTCGGCGAGGCGGCCGGCGTGCAGCAAGCCGCGGGACTCGAGCCAGGCGGTGTATTCCGGTGTGGGGGAGAGGGCGAACAGGTCGCGCATTCCCGCCGCGTCGTGGTAGCTGGTCGACTGGTAGGAGAGCATCACGTCGTCCGCGCCCGGGACGCCCATGACGAAGTTGCAGCCGGCGGCGACCAGTAGCACCAAAAGGTCGTCGTTCGTGTTCTGGTCGGCGTCGACATGGTTCGTGTAGCAGACGTCTATGCCCATCGGCAGGCCGAGCAGTTTCCCGATGAAATGGTCCTCGAGCCCGGCGCGGGTGATCTGGCGGGCGTCGGCCAGATATTCGGGCCCGATGAACCCGACGACGGAGTTGACCAGGAACGGCGCGTAGGCGCGGGCGACGCCGTGGGCGCGGGCCTCGACGGTGAGCTGGTCGAGGCCGCCGTGGGCATCCGCCGACAGGGCGCTGCCCTGGCCCGTCTCGAAGTACATGACGTCGTCGCCGAGGAACTCGCCGGGCCTTTCCCGGTGGTGCGCGAGCACGGCCTCGCGGCCCTCGGCGAGCATCTCCAGGCTGATCCCGAACGACCGGTTCGCGGCCTCGGTGCCGGCGATCGACTGGAACAGCAGGTCGACGGGCGCGCCGGCGGCCAGCGCGGCGAGCTGGGTCGTGATGTGCGCCAGGACGCAGGTCTGTGTCGGCAGGGAGAACCGGCGGATGAGCGCCTGCAGGCCGTGCAGGACCGCGCCGACCCCGGCGACGGACTCCGTCACCGGGTTGACGCCGAGGACGGCGTCGCCGCAGCCGTAGAGCACGCCGTCGAGCGTGGAGAGCAGGATGCCCTCGACGTCGTCGGTCGGGTGGTTCGGCTGCACCCGGACGCCGAGCACGCCGGCCTCGCCCATGGTGTTGCGGCAGCGGGTGACGGTGCGCAGCGGCTTCGCGCCGACGATCAGGTCCTTGTCGCTCATGAGCTTCGCGACGGCGGCGGCCATCTCCGGGGTGATCGCGCCGGCGAGGCCCCGTTCGGACCACGCGGTGGCGAAGCCGGGGGCGAGGACGAGCTCGCGGAACTCGCCGACGGTGAGGCTCGCGAGCCCCGCGTCGGTGAACAGGGCGGCGTCGTGCTCGCGCAGGATGAGCTCGGTGACGGCGTCGTCGAGCAGGGGGGTGGCGAGGATGTCGGCGAGGGGCACGTCGGCGAGCGCGAGCTTGGCCGCGACCCGCTCGGTGGCCGTGGCGGCGGCGATCCCGGCGAGCTGGTCGCCGGACTTCTCCTCGTTCGCCTTCGCGAGCAGCGTCGCCAGGTCCCCGAAGACGTAGCTGGTGCCCCGCACCGTCGCGCGGAACGTCATCGTCGGCTCACCCCTCTCCTTTCTCTCACCCTGTCTCTCGGAATTCTCCTGGCTCCCGCGCGCGGCCCGCGATGATCGCCGTTTCTGCCCTCCCGGGGTCGTGATCCGGCCCCGCCAACGACCCCGCGAGGGCAGAAACGGCGATCAGGCCACGCCGCCGGGGCGAGTTCACCAGCGCGATGTTCGGCGGGTGGGTCGGCCCGGCCGGCGCCACCGCCACGGTCATCGCGGCGGACGCCGGCCGGGTCGGCCCAGGCGCGTGCGGAACCGGTCCGGTCAGGTGGTGGCCGTCTCGCCGGCCGGCTGGGCGGGGATGGCGCCGGCCGGTGGCAGGGTGCCCTCGGGGGCCCGCTCGTGGCTTTCCTCCATCACGATCCGGCCGATCGTCGCGTACTTCTCCGGGTTCGTGAGCCGGATGCCGATGGAGACGGCGAGGCCGAGCACGAACACGCCGAGCGCGATCCAGGGCGACGCCTTGAACACCGGGCTGCCGGAGGCGGCGCCGGCGGCGAAGTCGAGGTTCTGGAAGAGCAGGACGATGACGTAGATCTGCAGGCCGGCGCCGAGAATCGGCATGAGCAGCGTCCGCCACCAGGAGGCCGTCTCCGGGTGCATCTTGCGGATGTGGAAGTAGCCGATGACCGCGATCGACGAGATGGACTGCACGAACAGCAGCGCCATGGTGCCGAGGATCGCCATCAGGCCGTACAGGTAGACGTAGGGGACGTCCGCGACCTCGTCGGTCGGCTTCTGCAGGAAGAAGAACAGCAGGACGATGACCAGCGTGATCGCGGTCTGGACGAGCGAGGAGATGTGCGGCGAGCCGTGCTTCTTGTGGGAGGCGCCGAGCGTCTTGTCCAGGCCGCTCGCGAGCCCCTCGCGGCCGATCGCGTACAGGTAGCGCGAGGCGGCGTTGTGGAACGCCAGCGCGCAGGCGAAGGAGCCGGTGACCGTCATGACCTTGTAGAGGTCGAGGCAGAAGGCGCCGAGCAGGTCCTCGGTGGGCGCGTAGAACAGCGAGAACGCGTCGGTGCGGGAGGCCTCGATGGAGCCGCTCTTGCCCGAGTAGGCGACCGCCATCCAGGAGACGAACGTGTAGAACACGCCGAGGCCGATGACCGCGATCATCGTCGCCCGGGGGACGATCTTCTTCGGGTCCTTCGACTCCTCGCCGTAGACCGCGGTCGTCTCGAAGCCGACCCATGACCAGAGGGCGAAGAAGATGCCGAGCCCGGCGACGCCGACGATCGCGCCGTCCGCGCTGGGCGCGACGGACTCGAACGCCCCGACCGGGTTGATCGCTTCCGGCACCAGGCCGTCCGGGCCGCCGCCGGTGACCAGCACGCCGAACGCCATGGCGAGCAGCAGCAGGACCTCGGTGACCAGGAAGACGCCGAGCACCTTGCCGGAGATCGAGATGTTGAAATAGCCGAGGATGGCGATGACCACGACGCTGACGAGGCCGTACCAGACCCAGGAGACCTCCGGCGCCGAGAACACCGTCTCCATCGTCGTCTTGGCGAACGACGACAAGATCCCGATGAGCGAGGCCTCGAACACGATGTAGCACATCGTCGCGAGGAAGCCCGCGGCCATGCCCATGGCCTGGCCGAGGCCGTGGGAGATGAAGCCGTAGAAGGCGCCGGTCGCGGTGATGTGCTTCGTCATCGCGACGTAGCCGATGGAGAAGATCGTCAGGATGACGGTGGCGACGAGGAACGCCGCCGGGCCGTGGAACCCGTCGCCGTAACCGACGGCGATCGGGGTGTTGCCGGTCATGGCGGTGATCGGCGCCGCGTTCGCCGTCACCATGAACAGAACCGCGAACAGGCCAATTGTTCCCGGCTTCAGCCGCTGCACCTCGCCGGTGCCGGCCGCTACCGGAGGCGCGGCCTCGCTCTGCACGCTCACCTTGTGGCTACCTCCCGCTGTGCGCGGCCGCTGGGGCGGCTGGCGCGTGGGGCGATGGTTGCGCCTCGGTACACCCGTCGACAAGGCGGAGGCAGACCTTTTCACATAACGAAACAGGCCACAACGTTGCCGAAACCTAAACGGTACGTACCTTTACCAGACCGCTGGCGTTGGGGCGCGCTACGGTCGACCCGTGGGCAACCGTGACAGCGCCGCGGGCATGGGGGACATCCCGCGAGACGACCTCGTCGACCGACTGCTGGCGACCCCGAAGGCCGACGTGCTCGCCGCGAGCGAGCGCTACTGGAACCCGGGCAAGACCCGGTTCTGGTCCGACGCCGGCACCCCCCTGGTGATCGGCGAGCGCGAGGGCTACCTGCTGCACGACCTCGCCGGCCACACCCTCGTCGACGTCCACCTCAACGGCGGCACCTACAACCTCGGCCACCGCAACCGGGAGGTCGTCGCGACGCTGGTCGCGGCGCTGGAACACCTCGACATCGGCAACCACCACTTCGCGGCGCTCGGGCGCGCGGCGCTGGCCGAGGCGCTGGTCACCTCCGGGCCGATCCCCGACGGCAAGGTCGTCTTCGGGGTCGGCGGCGGCGAGGCGATCGACATCGCGCTCAAGTCGGCCCGCTACGCCACCGGCCGCCGCAAGATCGTCTCTGCGGTCGGCGCGTTCCACGGCCACACGGGCCTGGCCGTCGCCGCCGGCAACGACCGCTACGCCGAGCGGTTCCTCGCGACCCGCCCCGACGAGTTCGTCCGGGTCCCGTTCAACGACCTCGACGCGATGGCGGCCGCTCTCGAAGGCGGTGACGTCGCCGCGGTGCTGCTGGAGACGATTCCCGCGACCTCCGGCTTCGTCATGCCCGAGCCCGGCTACCTGGCCGAGGTCGCCAAGCTGTGCGCCGCCGCCGGCACGCTCTACATCGCGGACGAGGTCCAGACGGGCCTCGGCCGCACCGGCGAGCTGTGGTGCATCAGCAAGCACGGCGTCACCCCTGACCTGCTGGTCACCGGCAAGGGCCTGTCGGGCGGCGTCTACCCGGTGTCGGCGACGATCCTCGGCCCGGCCGCCGCCGGGTGGCTGGAGGAGGACGGCTTCGCGCACATCTCGACGTTCGGCGGCTCGGACCTGGGCTGCGTGGTCGGCCTGCGCACCCTGGAGATCACCCAGCGCCCGGCGACCCGGGCCCGGGTGGACGCCCTGATCGGGACCTTCACCGCCGGCCTCGGCGCGATCGCCGCGGACAACCCCGACTGGCTGGTCGAGATCCGCCAGGACGGCCTGGTGATCGGCCTGCGGTTCGGCCACCCGCAGGGCGCCCGGTTCGTCTCCCGCCGCCTCTACGAACACGGGATCTGGGCGATCTTCTCGGCGCTCGACCCGCGGGTGCTGCAGTTCAAGCCGGGCCTGCTGCTGTCCGACGACCTGGCCGCCGACCTGCTGGACCGCACCGCCACCGCGGTCCGGCTGGCCGCCGACGACGCCCGGTCGGGCGTCGAGCTCGCGCCGGACCGCGCTCCGGACCAGGCATCGGCGAGCCGATGACGACACCGATGACGACGACACCGATGACGACGAGGCCGATGACGACGACGCCGGGCGCGCGGACCACGCCGGCGGCGCCGAGCGCGCCAGACGCGCCGAGCGCGCCGGTGACGCCGGCGGCCGAGCCAGGGACCGCCGAGACCGTCACCGGCGAGCTGCGGGCGCTGGAGGCGCTGCTGCCCGAAGTGCTCGCTGCCTACGACCTTGGCCCGCGCCCCGAGGTGTCGCTGCTGAACCTGTCCGAGAACGCCACCTACCGGGTGGACGACCCGGACAGCGGACGTCGGTTCGCGCTGCGGCTGCACCGGCCCGGCTACCACGGCGCCCAGGAGATCCACGGCGAGCTGGCGTGGGTGGCGGCGCTGCGCGCCGAGGGCGTCGTGCTCACCCCGCCGGTGATCCCGAACCGGGCTGGCGCGGCGGTCACCACGGTGACGCCGCCGGGCGTCGGGGACCGGCACGCGGTGCTGTTCGACTGGGTCGACGGCCGTCCGCCGGAGCCGGACGACTCGGGGGCGCTCATCGCCTCCTTCGGCACCCTCGGCGACATCGCCGGCCGGATGCAGCTGCACGCCCGCCGCTGGGCCCGGCCCGAGGGCTTCGCCCGGTTCGCCTGGACGCTGCCGATGACGATCGGCCCGGACGGCCGTTGGGGTGACTGGCGGTACGGCCTCGCCTGGGCGCTGGCCGGCGGTGGCGACGCCCGCCCGGCGCGGGGCGGAGTGCCCGCCGCCGAGCGGGAGCTGATGACCCGGGCCGCGGCGACGGTCGAGGAGCGTGTCGGGGCGTTCGGCGCCGGCCCGGACCGGTACGGCCTGATTCATGCCGACATGCGGCTGGCGAACCTGATGGTCACCGCCGACGGCGCCATCACCGTGATCGACTTCGACGACTGCGGCTTCGGCTGGTACCTGTTCGACCTGGCCGCGGCCCTGTCCTTCATCGAGCACCATCGGGTCGTGCCCGACCTGGTGGCGGCGTGGCTCGCGGCCTACCAGCGCCATGTCCCCCTTGACGCCGAGGAGCTGGCCATGGTCGGCACGTTCGTGCTGCAGCGCCGGCTGCAGCTGACGGCCTGGCTCGGCACCCATCCGCACGCCGACGCCGTCGACGACGTCACCGCGTTCGCCCGCGCGAGCCTCGACCTGGCGGAGCGCTACCTGTCGGGGACGCTGTTGCCCGGGTCGGCCGCGGCCTGAGACACCCGGCCCGTACCGGGCCCGGGACCAAGGAAAGAGGGGGATCGCCTAGATGTTCACGTCCGTCGCGGGCCGCACGGTGGTCGTCACCGGCGGCTCCCGGGGAATCGGCAAGGGCATCGCCCGGGTGTTCGCCGGCGCCGGCGCGAACGTCGTCCTCACCGGCCGGGACGCGGCCGCCGCCGAGGCCGCGGCGGCGGAGCTCTGGAAGGCGGGCGGCGGCGCCGTCTCCTATGTGCTCGGCGACGTGGCGTCGGCCGCCGACTGCGCGCGCCTCGCCGCCGAGGTGCTCGACCGGCACGGCGGCGTCGACGTCGTCTGCGCCAACGCGGGCATCTTCCCGAGCGCGCCGCTCGCGACCATGACAGAGGGCGACCTTGACGAGGTGCTCGGCACCAACGTCAAGGGCGCGATCCTGACGGTCCAGGCGTTCCTGCCGGCGCTGAAGGCGTCCGGCCACGGCCGGGTGATCCTGACGTCGTCGATCACCGGGCCGCACACCGGATACCCCGGCTGGTCGCACTACGGGGCGTCGAAGGCCGCCATGCTCGGCTTCATGCGGACGGCCGCGATCGAGCTCGCCCCGCAGGGGATCACCGTCAACGCCGTCCTGCCCGGCAACATCGTCACGGAGGGCCTCGCGGACCTCGGCGAGGACTACCTGCGCTCGATGGAGGCCGCGATCCCGATGCGCCGCCTCGGCGAGGTCGACGAGATCGGCCACGCCGCGCTGTTCCTCGCCACCGACGAGGCCGCCTACATCACCGGCCAGTCGCTCGTCGTCGACGGCGGCCAGATCCTGCCCGAGTCGCCCGCCGCGCTGGAGACGGTCTGACGGCTGCCGGCGGCGACGAGGCCGGGCCGCGGCCAGCGACTGTGCCAGGTCGACCGCCGCCGGCGGCTATGCCAGGTCGACCGCCGCGGCCCGCCCGGTCCGCGGCCGCCGTCGGCCACACTGGACGGGTGGTGTTAGAGCGCGACCTGTCCGGTTCCCTGGGTCCGACGGCCGCCGACGTGCGGCGCCGGCTGCGTCAGCTGGTGGCCGACCCGGCGCGCCGCCCGGGGGAGCGCCTCGGCGGGGAGCGGGACCTCGCCGCCGCGCTCGGGGTCAGCCGCGCGACCCTGCGCCAGGCGCTGACCGCGCTGGAGCGGGAGGGCGTCGTGCTGCGGGTCCGCGGCCGCGGCGGCGGCACGTTCGTCGCCCCGCGCAAGGTCGAGCGGGACCTGTCCAGGATCGTCGGCATCCCGGAGATGCTGCGAACGCAGGGCTTCACCGCCGGTTCGCAGGTCATCAGCGCCGCGCTGGAGCCCGCCGACGAGACGGTCGCGAAGGCGCTGGCCCTCGCCGTCGGCGACCCCGTGGCCCGGGTGGTGCGGCTACGGCTCGCCGACGGCGGCCCGATCTCGCTGGAGAACGCCTGCTTCCCGGTCAGCCGTTTCCCCGGGCTGTTCAACCAGCCGCTCGGCGGCTCGCTCTACGAGTTGTTCGCCGAGGAGTACGGGGTGCGCCCCGGCGAGGCGCTCGAACAGATCGAGGTGGTCCTCGCCGGCGACGACGAGGCCACGCTGCTGCGCACCACGGCCGGCGCGCCGCTGCTCGCCCTGGACCGCACCACCTACGACTCCGCCGGCGAGCCCTTCGAGTTCTCCCACGACCTGTTCCGCGCCGACCGCATCCGCATCCTCGTCCGCTCCACCGGCGCCACCGTCGCCACGACCCGCTGACCGCCGCTCCCGGGCCTGGCCCTGGAGCGGCGGCACGCCGGCCACGGCGCTCGGGCTATGCCGTGGGGCTGGCGCCTTCGGGCGTCGCCGTCGCCGGCCGGGCGGCCGCCGGGCTGGCGACTGCCAGGTTGGCGGCTGCCGGGCTGGCGCCGGTCGCGCCGGCGCCGGCGAGGTCGGCCTGCTGGGGGACGGCGGCGAAGTCCTTCGCGCGGATGAGGACGAGCGCGAGCACGCCGCCGGCGATGGCGAGGATGCCGCTCGTGACGAACAGGTCGTTCAGCGCGCCCGCGAAACCGGCGTCGATCGCCTCGGCGAGGGTGCCCCGGACCGCCGCGGGCGCGGCCCCGATCACCTCGCCGGCCCCGCCGCCGCGCACGGCGTCGGCGATCTGCTCGCCACGCCCGGCCAGCTCCGGGACTCCGGCGAGGCGGTCGCCCAGGCCGTCCGCGAGCTGTGCCGCGAAGATCGAGCCGTAGGCGGCCGTGCCGACCGCGATGCCGACCTGGCGGAAGGTGGTGTTCACCCCGGACGCCATGCCGGACCGGAACGGGTGCACGACGCCGACCGCCGTGGAGGCCAGCGGCGGGTTCACCAGGCCGGAACCGGCGCCCGCGACGATGAACCCGGGGATCAGGTGCGTCCAGCCGGAGTCGGCGTCCAGCCCCGCCATCAGCAACAGCCCGACGCCGACGAGCACCAGGCCCGGACCGATGAGCCACCGCACCGGCAGGCGCGTCGACGCCCGGCCGGCGACGGTGGAGACGACCATCGCCGTGGCCGACAGGATCAGGACGCGCAGGCCTGCCTGCAACGCCGAGTAACCCAGGGCGTTCTGCAGGTAGACCGTCAGGTAGAGCAGCATCGCGAACAGCGAGCCGTTCATCGCGAACGCCGCGACCGAGCCGCCGAGGAAGGTCGGGATCCGCAGCAGCGACAGGTCGAACATCGGGTGGGCCACCCGTGTCTCGACCACGATGAACGCGACGAGCAGCACCGCGGCCAGCACGAAGCAGGTGAGCACGCCGCCGTCGCCCCAGCCCTGCTCGCTGGCTCGGATCAGGCCGTAGACGAGGGCGACCAGCCCGGCGGTGAGCGTCGCGAACCCGGGCAGGTCCGGCCGGTGGGCGTGCGGGGCGCGTGACTCGGTCACCTTCCACAGCGTGATCGCGATGGCCGCCGCGCCGATCGGCAGGTTCACCCAGAAGATGCCGCGCCAGCTCACCCCGCTGGTGATCAGCCCGCCGAGGATCGGGCCGAGCGCGGTCGAGATGCCGGTGACCGCGCCCCACACGCCGAACGCGACGCCGCGCTCCCGGCCGTGGAAGTTCATCGCGAGCAGCGCGAGCGAGGTGGCGAACAGGACCGCCCCGCCGACGCCCTGCAGCGCGCGGGAGGCCACCAGCATCGTCGGGGTCTGCGCCGCGGCGCACAGCGCCGACCCGGCGGTGAAGACGCCCAGGCCGATGAGGAACAGCAGGCGGCGGCCGTACCGGTCAGCCAGCGACCCGGCGGTCAGCAGCAGCGCGGCCAGCGTGAGGGCGTAGGCGTCGACCACCCACTGCACCTCGCCGAAGCTGGTGTGCAGCACCCGCTGGATGTCCGGGAGCGCCACGACGACGATCGTGATGTCGAGCAGCAGCATGAAGGTCGCCGAGCAGACCGCGACCAGCGTCCACCACTTACGTTCCATCGGCCTCACACATCCTTGGGCGGGCACGGGCCCCCGGCCCGGGTGGCCTCGACGGCGGGACCCTCCCGCGGCGCGCCCTCCACTCTGCCGGCAGCCACGAGACGAACGGTCGAGTGCGCGGGGCCTGACGTAGATTCCTGTCCGTGACAGCGACCGCTCCGCGGAAATCCGTCACCGCGCCGGCTGGAGACGTGGTGACCGACCCGGTCGACCTACGGGTCATCCGCGCCCTGCAACTGGCGCCCCGGGTGCCCTTCGCCCGGATCGCCGCGGTGCTCGGCCTGCCGGAGCGCACGGTCGCCCGGCGCTACCAGGCGCTGCACCGCGACGGGATCCTGCGGATCTTCGGCGCCGTGAACCCCTTTCGGACCGGCGAGCACCCGTGGACGGTCCGGGTGCACTGCCGGCCGGACAGCGCCGAGGCGCTGGCCACCGCGCTGGCGCGGCGCGACGACATCGTGTGGGTGGCCCTCGCGGCGGCGGGATCCGAGGTGGTCTTCTCGATCCGGTCGCCTTCGGCCGAGCAGCGCGACACGCTGCTGACCCGCCGGCTGCCGCGCGCGAGCCACGTCCTGGACGTCGAGGCGTCCGTCCTGCTGCACTCCTTCGTCGGGCAGCGCTCCGACGACTGGGGCGGGCTGGCGCACCACCTCACCGCCGACGAGACCGCGCGGCTGCGCGCCGACGCCCTGCCGACGGCCGCCGAGGCGGCCGAGCCAGTACCCCTCGAACCGGTGGACCACGCGATCATCGCGGCGCTGGCCCGCGACGGCCGGGCCAGCTACGCCGAGCTCGCCGCGGCGGGGATCAGCGAGGGGCGGGTCACCCGCCGGCTCGCCGCGCTGCTGGCCAGCGGCACGGTGCTCATCGACATGGACCTGGCCATGGACGCCCTCGGCTTCGCCGCGAAGGCCCACCTGCACATGCGGGTCAGCCCGGCGCGGCTGCACGAGACCGGCCAGGCCCTCGCCGAGCTTCCGGAGGTCGCCTTCGCCGCGGCCCTGTCCGGGCCGCACAACCTCGTGGCCGCGGTCGTCTGCCGCGACCTGGCCGACCTCTATACCTTCACCACCCGCCGCGTCGGCCAGCTCGAGGGCGTGCAGACGATGGAGGTCTCGCCCATCTTCCGCGCCGTCAAGCAGGCCGGCGCCCGGACCGACGAGGGCCGTCTCCTCGATCCCCTGCCCGACGCCCGCCCGCGCCGCCGGCCGGCCGGGCCAGGCGGCGCACCGTAGCTTCCAGAGCCTTCCGCGGACCGGCGACCGCCGCGCGAGGCGGTCGGGGCGGAGACGACGACCGGAAGGCGAACGTGGAAACGAAGGGCGAACAGAAACAGGTGCGGCCGTGGATTCCCACGGCCGCACCCAGGAGATCCGGACTTGCCGGCCTTTCAGTGCCGGAAAACGCGCCGCCGGGCGGCTACGACACGGGCTCCCCGCACCAGAAGCCGTTCGAGTCGGCGGTGGCGGGCGGGACGGGCTGGAAGGTGGAGCCCGCCGGGTCGGCCTTGACGAAGTTGAAGCAACTGGCCGGGGCCGTCGGGTTGGACAGGTCGGTCGGCGCGATGAGGCCGCCGCCGTCGAAGTCCTTCACGTTGCGCAGGTTGGTGATGAACGCGTCCCGGGTCGGGCATGGCCCGGCGAGTTCGAGGCCGGCGAGCATCTCGTCGGCGGCCACGTAGGAGGCGAGCGCCGTCTCCACGTTCGGGTCGGCGAGCTCGGGGGCGTAGGTGGCCATCGCGGTCTGGTAGGCCTGCATCGCGGGGGTGCTGGCCTCGAACGAGGTGTAGCCGACGACGACCGACATGCCGCCCACGGCGCTGCCCTTGGCGAGGAGCTCCTCGCCGTAGCCGGCGGCGCTCAGCGCGACGTCGACCGTCACCCCGCCGGCCTTGGCGGCGGCGTAGGCGTCGGCGAACCGCTGCGGCTGGACGAGGCCGATCATGGTGTCGGCGCCGGCGCGGCGCAGCGCGTCGACGACCCGGGCCGGGCTCGCGGAGGCGGAGAAGTCGAACCGCTCCACGGCGACGCCCTGGCTCGCCAGGCTGGGCTCGAACCGGTCGGCGAGGGCGCTCGCGCCCGGGGCAGCCGGGTCGAGGACGATGAGCGCCTTCGTCCCGCCATTCGCCGTCACGTATCGGCCGAACGTGTCCACCGGGTCGCCCTGGGTGTTGAACAGGCTGGCGAAGGTGAACACGTTCTTGTGCTGACTCCAGCTCGCGTCGATCGCGTTTCCGGTCAGCGGGATGCCGGTCTCCTCCAGCCACTTGGTGGACGGGCCGGCGGCGGTCGTCTGGACGATCAGGCCGAACACGTTCTCGTTGGTGATCAGGTCGCGCGCCGCGTGGGCGAAGACGTCCGGGTCCGCCTGGTCGTCGCGCCAGACGACCTCGACCTCGCGGTTGTGGACCCCGCCGGCCTCGTTCTGGGCGGCGATGCGGGCCTCGACCGCGCTGCGCACGGCCTTGAAGTTCGTCGCGAGCGGGCCGCCGCTGTCCGGGTAGACGAGCCCGATCCGGACGGTTTCGTCCGTCACGCCGGGTGACGGGCAGACGCCGGCGGCGGGCGCCTGGTCCGACGACGGCGAGGCGCAGCCGGCGAGCACGGCCGGCAGCCCCGTCACCACGGCCGCGGCCGCCGCGGCCGCCACCGTCCTGGCGCGCCTGTGCCGACGATTCATGACATCTCCTCGTTCCCCCGCGAGATCAGCGCGAATGGTGACCAACGCGCTGATCACCACAACTGCACGCTAACGTGCCGCGCCTTTCCTTTTCCGCCGGGTCGCGCGACCTGGGGCGATCGCGGTAGGTGAGTTATGCTTTGCAACGGTTTCGTCTGGGCGTTTCCGGGTTTGCCAAGGGTGACGGATCAATTCTGATCGCTACGATAGGCAGTCACATAGTGGTATATATGTAATATTCGCGAGGCTGTCGGGAGGCCCGGCTCGCGGGCCCCGGATGACCGGAGTGCCCCCGCTGTGACCGTCTTCACGGCAGGTGACGATTTTCATGGGGAACCCGCCGCGCGGGCGGCCGTGGCGGTGTGGAAGAGGGCGATCCGTGCTCGCCGGATCCGGGGCCGCCGACGATCGCGACCCGCGAACGGCGCGCGTCAAACCCGGCCGTGGCGCCGGGGGTATGCGGAGCGTGGGCACCCTTGGCCGGCGCGCCCGTCAGGAGGCGGCGCGCGGCCCGTTACGAGGCGGCGTCGGCGGTGGCCGTGGCCAGCTCCCAGGCCCGGCCGAGCGCCTTCTCGAAGGTCTCGCGGGACTGCGCGCCGCTGATGGCGTAGCGGGACTGGACGAGGAAGTACGGGACGCCGGAGATGCCGAGGCGCCGGGCACGTGCCTCGTCGGCGCGCACCTGGTCGGTGAACTCGGTCCCGGCGGCGATGGCCCGGACCCGGGACCGGTCGAGGCCGAGGACGGCCATGGCGTCGGCGAGCTCGTCCGGGTCGGCGAGGTTCGCGCCCCTGGTGAAGTAGCTGGCGAACAGCTCCTCCGCGGCGGCCGCCTCCAGGTCCTCGGTCGCCGCGTACTTCAGGACCCGGTGCGCGGCGAACGTGCTGGTCGGCTTGAGGGCGGCGAAGTCGAAGGCCAGGCCGACGGTCGCCGCCATCGCCGAGACGCGCTCGTTCATCGCGACTGCCTGCTCGACGGAGACGCCGTACTTCGTCGCGAGCAGCTCGTGGATGCCGCCGGCGGGCGTCGTGGGCGCGTCCGGGTCGAGCTCGAAGCTGTGCCAGCTGACCTCGACCTCGTCGGCGTGCTCGAACGTCGCGAGCGCCCCCTCGAAGCTGCGCTTGCCGATGTAGCAGAACGGACACGCGACGTCCGACCAGATGTCGATCAGCAGCATGGCCTCTCCCGTCCCCTCGCCCCACGCGGCCCGTCGTCGCCCCCGCTTACCGCCGGGGTGACGCTACTGGCCACGCTGGTCGTTCACTGGAACCGGGGTGGCTGGCCCGTGGCTTCCAGGACCGACATCCACAGGTCGCCCGACGGGTCGACCTGGTTGCGGTGGCTGATCGCGAGTGGGAGCGGGATGTGAATGAACCGGCGGCGCCAGCGGCCGACGACCATCTCGGTGCGGCCCGCCATCGCGGCGTGCACGGCGGCGTGCGCCAGGCGGATGGTGTACACGCTGTCGTAGGGGTTCGCGGGGACGCTGCGGATCACGTAGCTCGGGTCGATGTACTTCAGGTTCATCTCGACGCCGACGGACGCGAAGTAGTCGGTGATCCGCCGGCTGAGGAACACCCCGACGTCGTGCAGCTTGCGGTTGCCGGAGGCGTCGGTGCCGGTCGACTGGCCACCGTTCTCGGCGGCGGACAGCTCCTGACCGGCGCCCTCGGCGACGACGACCAGCGCGTGGCCGGTCTCCTCGATCCGCCGGCGCAGGTAGTTCAGCAGCCCGCCCTCGCCATCGAGCGTGAAGGGAATCTCGGGGATGAGGACCACGTCGGCGTCGGACTTCGCCAGCGACGCGTAGCAGGCGATGAAGCCGGAATGGCGGCCCATGAGCCGCACCAGCCCCAGCCCGCCGGGCGCGCTGGTCGCCTCCGCGTGCGCCGCCACGATCGACTCGGAGGCCTTCGCGAACGCGGTCTGGAAGCCGAAGCTCTGGTCGATGAACGGGATGTCGTTGTCGATGGTCTTCGGGATGCCGACGACGGCGATCTTCTCGCCGCGCTCGTTCGCCACCCGGGCGATCTCGCCCGCGCCGCGCAGTGTCCCGTCCCCGCCGATGACGAAAAGAATATTGATGTTCATGCGGGACAGGCAGTCGACGATCTCCTCCGGGTCCTGCTGCCCGCGGGAGGTGCCGAGTATCGTGCCGCCGTCCTCGCCGATCGTCGCCACCGTCTGCGGGGTGAGGTCGACGACGTCATGGCCATACCTGGCGATGAATCCCTGGTAGCCATTCCGGAAACCGAAGATGCGAGTCACGCCGTAATGCGTGGTGAGCTCGGTCACCACGCCTCGGATGACGTTGTTGAGGCCCGGGCACAGGCCGCCGCAGGTGACGATGCCCACCCGTGTCTTGGCCGGATCGAAGTAGATCTTCCGGCGGGGCCCGGCAGCCTCGAAGCTGGGCAGTTCCTCGATCGGCACTTTTCGTGACGACACCATGGCCAATGTGTCGTCGAACAGGACCTTGTCGCCCTCGTCGATGTAGTGCTGCGTGGTTGGTCTCGCGCTGAGAAGTGGTAGCAGCGGAGAGGTCACCCGGCACGGCCCGAGGGTCCGGACCGCCAGTGCCTCGTGATCGACGGTCAGTGGTTCGCCCAGCGTAGCCACCGTGCCCTGACCCTCTCCTCGCCCACTCCGCCCGGTACCCCGGGCAATCTCCTGGCAGATCTGATGACCGCGATCCCGATAACCGTGATCCTGGCGGTCCAATCGTGGCCCTGGCTGTCGTGGTCCCGCCCGTTCCGAGATCCCCAGCCGTTCCAGGACTTTGTCCGAGCCTACCGCCTCGCCGCGCCGTCAACTGGTCCCTGCCGGAGCGCACCGGGTGACCCGAGCAAAACGGCCACCCAGCGTCACCGTCCGGCGTCGGACGATCCCGTTAGGAACCGCTCGGCGGGCCGATCCGCCGCCGGAGAGGGAAAGCCGTCCCCCAGGACGGCCCCTGGTTAGTGGATATGGAAAGCGACGTCGAGCACGGCCCCGTCATCGTTCCCGGTCGGGCTCGGGGTAGGGGAGCGTGCGCGGGGCGCCGAGGAGCCAGACCAGGATCGCGGCCGCGTAGGTCTCGGCGGTGAGCAGCGCGACGAGCACGACCAGTTGGAAGCGGGCGGCGTCGGCGGGGCTCGCGCCGCCCAGAAGCGCGCCCACGAAGGCGCCGGGCAGCGTCACCAGGCCGACGGTGCGGGTCTGGTCCAGGGCCGGCAGCAACGCCTCGCTGGCGGCGGTCCTGGCGATGTCGGCGACTGCCCGGCGCGGCGTCGCGCCCAGGGCCAGCGCCGCCTCGACCTCGTCGAGGCGGCGGCGCAGGCCGTCGAGCAGCCGGCGGCCGGCCAGCGTGCAGGCGGTCATCGAGCCGCCGAGCACGATGCCGCCGAGCGCGATCAGATAGCGGGGCTCGCGCGGCAGCGCCGGCAGCGCGAACAGGACCCCCAGGGTGAGACCGGCGCCGCCGAGGGTCGCCAGCGCCACCGCGCGCCGGGCGCCGGGCAACCCGGCCAGGCGGCCCGCCGCCGTGTGGATCGCCACGGCGGCCATCACGGCCAGCATCGCGGCGCTGGCCACCGGCACCGTGAAGACCGCCCGCACCACGAGCGCCACGAGGACGAGCTGGACCGCGGCGCGCGCGACCGCGGTGACGACGGCCGCCCGTAACCGCAGCCGGGCCCAGACCTGGCACGCGATCGCGAGCCCGGCCAGCAACCCCAGGGTGACGGCCAGCCGGGCGTCGGCGCTCAGCGGTCCGGCGCCGCGCCGACCGGCTCGGCGGGCATGGCCAGCATCTGGGGCGTCAGCTCGATGACGAGCTCGCCGGGCCGGACGGGGAGCACGGACGCGGTCGCCTGGTCCGGGTAGACGTCGACCCGGGTGAAGACGCCGCCGGTGAGGCCGGTGTAACCGCCGGCCGGGCCGAGCACGCCGGACACGTACGACGTGGCGCCCGCGACCCAGACGGGGATGCCGGCGAGCATCCCGCAGCAGCCGTGGTGCGCGTGCCCGGCCAGCACGATCTTCACGTCGGTGCCGGCGACGACCCGGGCGAGCCGGTGCGGCTCGGCCAGCGCCAGCGCGTTCATCAGGCCGACCGGCGACGGCACCGGCGGGTGGTGCAGCGCGAGCACGGTGCCAGCGGGCGCCGGGGTGGCGAGCTCGGCGGCGAGCCAGTCGAGCTGGGCGTCGGTGAGCAGGCCGGCGGCCTGGCCGGGCTCGGTCGAGTCGAGCGCGACGATGCGCAGCCCGTCCACCCAGCGGACGTAGTCGTAGGGCTCCGTGGTCGGCTCGGCGTCCAGCAAGGCCGCGCGCAGCGCGCCGCGGCTGTCGTGGTTGCCCATCAGGTACAGCACGGGCGCGCCGATCCGGGCGGCGCGCTCCTCCACCAGGGCCCGCAGCCGGCGGTAGGAGACCTCGTCACCGGCGTCGACCAGGTCGCCGGTCAGCAGCAGGGCCGCGACCTCGATCCCGGACCGCTCGACCTGGTCGAGGGCGGCGGCGACGTTGCCCAGCGTGTCGACGACCCCGTGGTAGAGCTCGCCCTCCGGGACGATGTGCGGGTCCGACAACTGGATGACGGTGTGTGTCGGCGTCGGCGGGTCGATCAGATAACGCACAAGGCACCGCCCACAATGCACCCCCGGGACTGGTCGATGGACTGGGCCGAGGCCCGTGCCATCGTGCCGACTCCAGGCGCCACGGTACGCCTGGAGTCGCCCATTGGTCATGCCCGGCGTGCCTGGTCAGGCGGGTTCGGCGTCGACCAGCAGAGCCTCGGTGAGCGCGTCGAGCTGGGCGGGGGTGGCGCCGTGGGCCAGCAGGTAGCCCCGGGCGCCGCCGTGGCCCGCCCGCACCCGCGCCAGGGCACGCCGGATCAGCTCCGGCGGGCACGCCATCAGGTTCGCCGGCAGCGGCTCGCCCTGCCCGTCGGCGGCGGTGACCGTGCCGAGGCGGCGCAGCGCCGCGATCGCCTCGTCGTGCAGCAGCTCGGCGGTGAGCGCGTAGTCGCTGGCGATGACGTCATCGTCGACGCCGAGCAGGTCGAGCACCAGCATGATGGTCAGGCCGGTGCGGTCCTTGCCGGCGCTGCAGTGCACGACGGCGGGCAGGGCGCCCGGCTCGGCGAGCGCGAGCACCGCGGCGGTGAGCCGGTCACCCTTGTTGTCGATCATGAAGTCGTAGATGTCGGCGAGGTCCATCCGCACCCCGGTCGCCGCGGCGGCGCGCACCCCGTCGGCCGCGGCGGCGCCAGACCCTGGCGCGTTGCCGGCCGCGGCGGCTCCGTCCGTCCCGGTCCCGGCCGCCGCGGTCACGTCCTCGGCCGACGGCACGACGGCGCCGCTGGAGTAGATCGGGATCCGGCGGGTGGCGGCCGTGAGCCCGTCGAGCGCGTTCGGCTCGTGCGCGGCCTCGGTGTCCTCGCGCAGGTCGACGACCGTGCGCAGCGGGAGCGCCGCGAGCGCCGCCCGGGCCTCGTCGCCGAGACCGTGCATCGCGGCGGAGCGCAGCAGCGCGCGGCGCCGGACCCGGCGCCCGTCGGCCGCCGGGTAGCCACCCACGTCCCGCAGGTTCAGTGCTCCCGGTAGGTTCAGCACCCGGTCGGCGTCGGCCGGGTTGTCGAGGCTGGGGGTCGTGTCCAGATCGAGTGTCATGGCCCTCAGGTTTCCAGTTGGGCCGGCCCGGCGCGCGGGCGGCGGTGGGACGGACGGTCGGCGGCCGGGATCAGCGCCGGCCCACGCTCAGCGCAGGCCGGAACGCACGAAGGCGTCGATGACCTGGCGCTGCAGGACGACGTAGAGGGCGAGGATCGGCAGGCAGGCGAGGCCGGAGGCCGCCATGATGGCGCCCCAGTTGTTGCCCTCCTGAGCCATGTAGCCGCGGATGCCGAGCTGGATCACCGAGTTGGCCCGCTGAAGCACCAGGGCGGGCCAGAAGTACTCGTTCCAGGCGGTGATGAACAGCAGGATGCTGAGCGAGGCCAGCACCGGGCGCAGGTTCGGGACGACGACGGTCCACAGCGTCGACCACGAGCCCCGCCCGTCGATCCGGGCGGCGTCGAGCAGCTCGCGCGGGAACGCCTGCATGTGCTGGCGCAGCAGCAGCACCGCGAGCGCCGAGCACAGGCTCGGCACGACGACGCCGGCCAGCGTGTTGAGCAGGCCGAACTGGTTGAGCACCAGGTAGTTCGAGATCATCGTGATCTGGAACGGGACCAGCCAGGTCGCGACGAACAGCAGGAACAGCACGCCCTTGCCCCGGAAGTCCCACGCCGCGAACGCGTAGGCGGCGAGCAGGCAGACCAGCAGCTGCCCGACCGTCGTCCCCACCGAGATCATCAGCGTGTTGAACAGCAGCACCGGGACGTCGAGGGTGTCGAGCACGTACCGGTAGCTCTCGAGGGACAGCGGCCAGGGCAGCGGGTTCGAGCTGAGGATGTCGCCGGGCCGGCGCAGCGACCCGGCGTACATCCAGTAGATCGGGACGATGCTGACCAGGCTGAGCACGATCATCACCGCGTGCCGGCCGGCATGGCCGAACGCGGCCCGTCCCCGGGCCCGGCTCGGTGCCGTGGCCGCCGTCGACCCGCCGTCGCCCTTCGGGTCTCCCGCCACGGGGCCGCCGGCCGCCGGGGCGGCCGCGCGCGGGGCGGACGACCCCGCGGTCTGTGCCGAGGTGCCGCTCATCGTGGGCCGCTCATGGTTGCCAGCGCTCCTAGGGGCTAGTCGGGTAGCCGGGGCAGTCGGGTAGCCGGCCGGGACTACCTGGTGGTTGCCAGCCGGCTGGTGGGTGGCGGCTGGTGGGTGGCTAGTTGTCGTGGAAGCTGAACCGGTCCGCGAGCGCGACGAGCCCGGCCGCGATCAGCCCGAACGCCAGGAAGAAGACGATCCCGGCCGCCGAGGCGAGGCCGGAGTCGAAGCTGCGGAAGCCGAGCTCCCAGAGGATGTAGTAGACGTTCGTCGAGCTGTCCGCCGGACCGCCCTGGGTGAGCGCGTCCAGCAGGGGGAACGTCCACTGCCCCGACAGCAGCACGGTCATCAGCACCAGGAACAGCAGCGTCGAGCGCAGCAGCGGCAACGTGACCCAGCGCAGGATCTGCCAGCTGGTGGCGCCGTCGACCGCGGCCGCCTCCTCGTAGTCGGAGCTGATCCCGGTGAGGCCCGCCGAGACGACCAGCACCGCGAACCCGAGCATCGACCAGGCGGTGATCGTGAGGATCGCGGGCAGCGAGGTCGACGAGTCGCGCAGGAAGTTGTGCGGCGCGAGGCCGAACCAGCCGAGGGCGTTGTTCGCCAGGCCGGTCGGGTCAAGCAGCCAGCGCCACACCGCCGCGGTCGCGATCGGCGCGATGAGCATCGGCAGGAAGATCAGCGCCCGGTACACGTTGCGTGACCGCGCGCCGAGCCGGCGGGTGACCAGCGCGACGGCGGTCGGCAACACCACCGAGAACGGCAGCAGCCCGACGATGTAGATGACGGTGTTCAGGGTCGCCGTGCGCAGGGCCGGCTGGGTGAACACCTGCTCGTACTTGTCGAACCCGACGTAGGTCATCGGCGACGTCGGCAGCAGGTTCCAGTCGTAGAACGACAGCTGCACCGCCTCGACGAGCGGCTTGTAGGTCCACAGCACCAGGCAGGCGAGCGCCGGCAGCAGGTAGAGGTACGGAGGCGCGGCCGCGACCAGGCGGCGGGCCAGCGGGGGCCGGGCCCCGCGGGCCGCGGGCCCGCCCGCGGGGCCCCGGGGGGGGGGGGGGCCGGCCGGGCGCCGGGACCGCCCGGGCCC
>NZ_JADWYU010000325.1 GCF_016786325.1 Frankia nepalensis
GTCCAGGGGTGGTCGGGGGGTGTGTTGTGGGGTCGGGTGTGGATGGTGAGGGTGCGGTGGCCGGTGGGTTCGGGGGGTGTGAGGGTGAGTTGGAGGTGGAGGGTGTCGGTGGGGGGGAGGGCCAGGGGGGTGTGGAGGGTGAGTTCGTCGAGGGTGTGGGTGCCGGTGTGGGTGGCGGCGTGGAGGGCGAGTTCGAGCAGGCCGGTGCCGGGGTAGAGGGTGGTGCCGTGGATGGTGTGGTCGGCGAGCCAGGGCTGCGCCACCAACGACACACTGCCGCTGAAGACGACACCACCGGTGTCGGCGAGCGGCACGACGGCCCTGATCAGCGGGTGATCCGTCGCGACGAGCCCGAGCCCGGCGGCGTCCACGTTCTCCTGGGCGGCCGGACGGTGCCAGTAGTGCTTGTGCTGGAAGGGGTAGGTGGGCAGGTCGTAGGGCAGCGAGCCCGTGACGGGGGTCGGCTGGGGGTAGAGGGCTGGCCAGTGGGGGCTGGTGCCGGTGGTGTGCAGGGCGGCCACGGCGCGCAGCACGGCGGCCGGTTCCGGCCCGGTGCGCCGCTGCGCCGCGACCAGCCGCGCCCCGGCCGCGCCCTCGGAGTCAGACCCGGTGAGGGTCTGCTCGGCGAGGGTGGTCAGCGAGTTGTCGGGGCCGAGTTCGAGGTAGGTGCGTGTGCCTTGTTCGTGCAGGGTGGTGATGGCCTGGGCGAAGCGGACGGCGTGGCGGGCGTGGCGGGTCCAGTAGTCGGGTGTGGTCAGGTCCCCGTCGGCGGCTGCCGTGCCGGTGAGGGTGGAGACGATCGGGATGCGGGGGGTCTGGTAGGTCAGGCCCGCGAGCACCGTGTGGAACTCGTCGAGGATCGGGTCCATCAGCGGGGAGTGGAACGCGTGGCTCACCCGCAGCCGGCGGGTCTTGACTCCCTGGCTCTCCAGGGCGCGGGCCGCGGCCTCGACGGCCGTGTGCTCACCCGAGACGACCACGGCCCGCGGCCCGTTGACCGCGGCGACCGCCACCTTCCCGTCCACGCCGGCGAGCGCGGCGACGGCCTGTTCTTCACTGGCCTGGACCGAGAGCATGGCGCCGCCGTCGGGTAGCGCGTTCATCAACCGGCCCCGCGCCGCCACCAGCGCGGCCGCGTCCGGCAACGACAGAACACCGGCGACATGGGCC
Organism: Frankia nepalensis; assembly: GCF_016786325.1. Classification (GTDB taxonomy): domain Bacteria; phylum Actinomycetota; class Actinomycetes; order Frankiales; family Frankiaceae; genus Pseudofrankia; species Pseudofrankia nepalensis. Next base: position 1,171 of record NZ_JADWYU010000325.1, read on the forward strand.
GCGGTGATCTCCCCGACCGAATGACCAGCGAGATGATCCGGCTCGATGCCCCACGCCGTGACCTGGCGGTACAGGGCGCTCTCGAACGCGAACAACGCCGCCTGCGTGAACACCGTCCGCTCCAGCGGCCCCGCGAGCGGGTCACCGTCCGGCGCGAACATCACCTCACGCAGCGACCCGGTTCCCACGGCGGCCAACTCGTCGCGCAGCAGCGGGTCGAGCGCGGCGCAGGCGTCGTCGAGCGCCTCACGGAACACCGGATACGCCGCGTACAGCTCCCGGCCCATCCCCGGACGCTGACTGCCCTGCCCGGCGAACAGGAACGCCACCCCACCCGCCGGGCCGGCGGCCTCGCCGATGACGACCCGCGAATGCTCTTGGCCCTGCGCGACCGCGGCCAGCCCCGCCAGCAACTCCTCACGACCGGTCGCCAGCACCACCGCCCGGTGCGCCATCACCGCCCGCGCCGTCGCCGACGAGAACCCGACCCCGGCCACATCCACCTCGCCGCGCCCCGCGACGAACCGCCCCAACCGCCCCGCCACCGCCCGCAACCCCACCGCGCCACGCCCCGACACCGGCACCAACACCGGCACCCCAACGCCCAGGTCGACAGCCGCGTCATCACCGTCCGACCGCTGCGTCAGGTCGGCGGCCTCAGGAACCTGCCTCGTCGACTCGACGGACCCATCAATGCCGGCGACAACGCCAGGACCAGCGCCGGTGCCGTCGTCGTTGTCGGTGGTTTCCGGAGCCTGCTCCAACACCACGTGCGCGTTGGTCCCACTGATCCCAAACGACGACACCCCCACCCGACGCGGCCGCCCCGTCACCGGCCACGCCCGCGCCCCCGCCAACAAACGCACCCCACCCCCCTCCCAATCCACCAACCCCGACGGCTCACCCGCGAACAACGAC
>NZ_JADWYU010000326.1 GCF_016786325.1 Frankia nepalensis
CACGTACGAGTACGAACCATCATTCATCCTACGCGGCCTACGCGGGCTGCAAATCGACTTCACCCCGGTGGACTGAGCGGTCTTGTTACCCATGGAGACATCGAAACAGAAATCGTCGGGTCGTGACGGAAGGAACTCACGGTGAGCAGAGTGGCCGTCGTGACCGGCGGCGCCTCGGGAATCGGCCTAGCGGTCAGCCAACGACTGGCCGCCCGCGGAGACAAGGTGGCCGTGCTCGACCTCCAGGGCGAGACCGCACGGCAAACCGCGAAAAGCCTTCAAGGGCAAGGGCTCAACGCACTCGGCCTGGCGGTCGACGTCAGCGACCGCGACGAGGTCGACACCGCCATGCAGGCCGTCCGTGACGCCTTCGGCCCCATCGAGATCCTGGTCACCAGCGCCGGTGTCACCTCCCTGTGTCCCTTCACCGAGATCTCGCTGGAGAAATGGAACCTGCTGCTGGCCGTCAACCTCACGGGGACGTTCAACTGCGCGCAGAACGTCATCCCCGACATGGTCGAAGCCAGCTGGGGCCGGATCGTGACGATCTCCTCGGTCGCCGGCCAGGCCGGCTCCGCGAACCAGGCCGACTACGTCGCGTCCAAAAGCGGACTGATCGGCTTGACCAAAGCCCTGGCAAAGGAATTCGCGCCGCGCGGCATCACCGTCAACACCATCCCCCCGGGACTGGTCGACACGCCCATGGCCCGCGCCGCGGAGGCCGCCGGCACCCTGCCAGGGCTCGATGTCGTCGGCGCGGCCATGCCGCTACGCCGCGCCGGTACCCCGCAGGACATCGCCGCAGCCTGCGCGTTCCTGTGCTCGGATGACGGCAGCTACATCACCGGCCAGCAGATCGGCGTCAACGGCGGGACCTACATGTAGCTGACACCGATCGCATGGTTCGCTCCTCGTACGGATCCGGCCTGGTACGTATAGCCTGGCCTCACAGCATGCGGACGGTCCGGGCAGAGCAGGACCAGGGCACGGCCCGTCGTCGGCCCGCGGCCGTTTCCGCGCGGCACGATCGCGAAGGGCGGCGGATGGCATCACCACGTCGGGTCGGTGCGGCGACCTCCAAGACCCGCGCCATGCTTCTGGACCGCGCCGAGCAGCTCATGCTCCGCGAGGGCTACGCGGCGGTGACCTACCGGGCCCTGGCGGCCAGAGCCGGGGTCACGCCCGGGCTGGTCCAATACTATTTCCCGACATTTGATGATCTTTTCCTCGCGGTCGTCCGGCGCCGCAGCGAGCAAAGCCTAGAATGGCTGACAGGGTTGCTCCAGGCAGGTCAGCCCCTGCGGGCTCTCTGGACATATGTCAATGACAGGACCGGGTCGTCCCTGACGGCGGAGCTCATGGCGCTCGCCAACCACCACAAGACGATCCGGGCAGAGATGGCCGAGTCCGGCGAACGGATCCGCGCCATTGTGCTCGATGCGCTATCCGAATCTTCGAGTAACTATGGGGGCGTTCCACAGGTCGTCCCGCCCGAGGTGGTCGCGTTCCTCATATCGGGCGCCTTTCGGCTGATCGCTGCGGAGGAGTCGGTCGGCATGTCCACCTCCCACGCGGAGACGACCAATTTCATAGAATGGTACCTGAACCAGGTCGAACCTCGGCCCCTGGCCGGAGATCAGAGCCCAACCTCGAATTCTGAGACAGTCATCGAAGCGGACTAGCCGCCTTCTCGATCGACTACGGCGGGCATGGCCAGGCGCCGGTGACGCGGAATCCGCGATCCCATTCAGCCGCCGCTCCCGGCGTATGGGCTCGCGATCACAAGACCCCAAGCCGGCACGAGCGCCCGGGCAGGAGGTAGGCAGTCGTAGAGAGCAGTCGATCTCGTAGAGCCCGGCTGCGCGGAGGCGTCGAAAATGGCCATTCAACATCCAATTCTGCTCTAGACCCGCAACCCGCCTGATGGCGGTCCGCCTGAGCCGGCTCGCGGGCCGGGGCGCCTGTGCGAGCACGGGCGGCAGCTCCACGAGGGCGTCACCGCCGGCCGGGAAAGCACGACGGAAGGATCGAGAGACATGGCACGCGTGGAGCCGGTC
>NZ_JADWYU010000327.1 GCF_016786325.1 Frankia nepalensis
AAATACCTGTTGATCTCGACTGACACGCATGCCGGGTTGCCGCCGGAGCAGTACCGCGACTATCTGGACCCGAAGTACCGGGCGGCGTTTGATGAGGCGCTCGCGAACGATGTCACGACCTCTCAGCTGATCAATCAGGATGAGCATCGGAAGTTCCTGGCGGAGTGGAACTCGGAGATCGGTGAGCATGGTGGGATGACCGGTGCGTGGGATCCGGTGGTGCGCACCAAGGAGATGGACGACGAGGGTGTGGCCGGGGAGGTCGTCTTCCCGGACGCGGACTCCGCCGGGGTCGGTGGGGTCTCGTCCTCGCCGTTCGGTTCTGGGCTTGGCTCGTCGGGTGACAGTGACCCGGAGTTGGTGATGGCGGGGGCGTGGGCGCATAACCGGTGGTTGGCGGAGTTCTGTCAGCACGATCCGGAGCGGCGTTACGGGGTGGCGATCGTGCCGGCGCTGCATGACATCCCGGCCGCTGTTCGTCTCGCGGAGTGGGCGGCGGAGAACAACCTGCGTGGCGGGATCATGGTCCCGGCGAAGTGGGGCCAGTTCCCGGCGTACAACGATCCGGTGTACGACCCGCTGTGGTCGGTGTGCGCCGAGGCCGGCCTCGTCGTGCATACCCATTCCGGGGTGGGGCCGACGGACTACACGTGGTCGCCGGGTCTGATCGCGATCTATGCGACGGAGTCGTACTGGTGGGCGGCGCGGCCGTTCTGGGCGCTGCTGCTCGGCGGCGTCTTCGAGCGTCACCCGAGGCTGCGGTACGCGATCGCGGAGAACGGGGCCTGGTGGGTGCCGGACATTCTGGCCCGGATGGACTCGAAGTGGGAGGGCGACCATCCGACCCGCAAGTTCGGGCCGTCGACATTCCGCGACGGGATGACGATGAGGCCGTCGGCGTATTACCAGCGCAACGTGTGGTTGGCGTCGTCGGTGATGGGTGACGTCGAGGTGGGCCGGCGTCATGAGATCGGTGTCGACCGGCTCATGTGGGGCCACGACTACCCGCATCCGGAGGGGACGTGGCCGAACACCCGTGAGTGGTTGCGTGAGCGGTTCGGCGCCGTGCCGGAGGCGGACGCGCGCCGGATCCTGGGGCTCAACGCGGTGGACCTGTACGGCTTCGACACGGTGAAGCTCGCCCCGGTGGTGGAGCGGATCGGGCTTTCTCCCGAGGAGATCCACGGAGAGGTGGCGGTGTGAGCGAGACCTTCCAGCGGGCCTTCCTGACCGACTTCACCGGGAAGACCGTCGTGATCACGGGCGGGGCGGCGGGTATCGGCCGGGCACTTGGTGAGGCGTTCGCCAAGGCGGGCGCGGTTGTCGTGCTCTCCGACATCGAGAAGAACGCCCTCGACGAGACCGTCGCGGCCCTCAGCGAGGCGACCGGCGCCCAGATCACCGGGGTCGTCGCCGACGTGTCGAACGCGGACTCCGTCGAGGCGCTCGCCGAGGAGGTCTTCCGCCGCCACGGCCGCGTCCACGTCCTGGTGAACAATGCCGGCGTCGGCCCGCCGTCGGCCAAGGTGTGGGAGACCACGCCGAACGACTGGCGCTGGACCTTCGGCGTCAACGTCGACGGCGTCGCCAACGGCATCCGCGCCTTCGTCCCGAGGATGATCGCCTCCGGCGAGCCGGGACACGTCATCAACACCTCCTCCGGCGACGGTGCCATCGCCCCCATGCCGGGGGCGTCGGTGTACGCGGCGAGCAAGGCGGCGGTGTCGATCCTGACCGAGTGCCTCGGCGCGCAGCTCGCCGAACAGGGCCATCCGATCGGGGTGTCGCTGTTCCTACCGTCGGGCAGGGGTCTGCTCGCCACCGGTCTGTGGACCTCGGACCGCAACCGCCCGGCCGAGCTCGCGCGGGAGGTGCCGCGGTCGACTCCCGCGATGACGGTCGAGACGATCGTCGCCGCCGCGGCCAAGGCGGGCCGCGAGGTCCCGCTGCAGCCGCTCGACGAACTCGCCGACGACGTCCTGCGTGGGATCCTCGCGGGGGAGTACCTCGTCATGCTCGGCCGGGACGACGCCGTGGCCACCCTGCGC
>NZ_JADWYU010000328.1 GCF_016786325.1 Frankia nepalensis
GTGGGCCAGCGCAGGCCACGTTCCAGGACGAGCGTCGAAACACCGGCCTGGGCGAGCCGCAACGCGGTGACACCCCCACCGAACCCGGAACCGACGACGACCGCCCGTTCCCGGACCTCCGTCACCCCGGCCGCCCCGGCCGCCCGCGCGGGCGAGGCGCCTAGCCCACCCGCCGCGGCGACACCCAGCGCCGCCGCGCCGAGCAGGCCACGCCTGGTGAGGGGCGAGGTGGGCCGTAAGTCTGGGGAGCCCGCGACTTCCTTCGCGGTGCCGACGGCGTCGGGGAACGCGTCTTCGGACATGGGTTCTCCAATCGTCGAGATGCGCCGCCAGCCCGGGGAGGTTGGCCGGCGGAGTTTCCTGGTGGGGTCGCCACTCCCGCGACTACGAGGAAGTTCTCGTCTCGCCGGCGGGATCAGCGAGGCGCGGACAAGATCCGGAGCGATCCGCGCGACGCCTGGTCGCGGCCGCCAACAATGTCTGCCGCAGCCCTCGGACAATATATGGATGCCGCCGCTTAAGGTATGAGGAATGCAAGTAGTGGGAAGCAGATTCGCTCCGGCAAGTGCCACGCGGAGACAGATTGTCTCCAGCATGTCCGCCGAAAACCGGCCGACGAACTTTTCACGCGGTACCGCGAGTCGATGAGATGCTCACCAGAGACATCGAGACGCCGGAACAGCTCTTTCCGCCGTCCAGGCCATCTCAGCGACAATCGCCTAGCAGGGTATCTGGTCCCAGTCGTTCAGGACGTTGTCGTGCTTGCCATTGGGCCTCGGCGCTCGCGGGCCCGCGACGCGGCGCGCGTTCCCGTGGAACGCGGCCTCGCGGGCCGGGGTGTTCAAAGCGATAGGAATTACTCGCTCTCCGGCTTCTTACCGGGAACACCACCCACCAGGCGACGACGGTCCGCGGCAGGTCCGGCGCGAACGAGCGCCAGAGCTCGAGGTCCGTCGTTATTCGGGATTGAATCCGCGGATCGTGGTTGTGACCAGGGCCGCGAGGAGCGTCTCGCGGTCAGGCGCGGAGTCCTGAACAGCCATCAGCAGGGCGTGCAATCCTAGCAGGAAAAAGAGCATGCCCTGCCTGACATCCACCCCCGAGTGAATCTCCCCCTGCTCCCGCGCGCGCTCCAGCGCCTCGATCATGAGGACCACCACTGGATAGGTGGTCCACTCGGTGTCGCGGACACGGTTCGGCGAGAAATGGAAGGCCAACATGTCCCGGAACAAGACGACTCCGAGCCGCCGCTCAACCCCGACCACCAGTCGGGCCACTTCAGCGAGAAGGTCTGACAGATGGTACGGCAACGACAGGAACCAAGTAAGTTCCTCGACCATCCTGTCCTGCTCCGCGCGGTCCAGTTCAGCGAGGATGTGCTCCTTCGTCGGGAAGTGAAGGGCGAAGTTGTTCCGCGCGACGTTCGCGGCGTCGACAATAGCGTCGACATCTGCGAAGTCAATACCCCATCGCCGGAACTCGACAATCGCAGCGTCGAACACACGCTGACGTGTCTCTAGCCGCTGCGCCTCACGATCGGGCGACTTCTCGGGCACCCGTACCATGGGTGAGGTGTCTACCACCGCTGCCTGACGGATGTCAATGACAGGTGTCGACGAGACCGCTCGGGCCGCCCTACGATCGGGCGCTCCCCCAGAAAAGTCCAGCTCACAGGCTGATGCCTCGGCGGAGTCCTGCGTGGTCAGCACGTCGGCCGTCTCGGAATTCGGAGCCAGGCGGGCCAGGCGCCCACGGCCTCCTGTCCGCGCCGGGCCGAGCCCGCATTCACACCACAGCGGCAGATCGTGCCGACCGGGCGCGCCTCATGGACGAGAGGACGAGGCCGGCGCGCCACTGGCCCGCACGCCCTCTTCCATGATCACGAACTGCCGCGGAACTCCGTTCGGCCGTTGAGTCGACCGGCGTCGATGGCCCTGAACCAGGGCGGCGGCAAAGTTGCTGGTTAGCAACTCATCTTCTTGATTGTTTCGAGTGGTCGTTCGGGGTGGCGGGCGTG
>NZ_JADWYU010000329.1 GCF_016786325.1 Frankia nepalensis
CCCGCGGCCCCGTCCGCCGGGTTCCGGGGCTCGGGGGCGGGGGCGGGTCACCCGGAGCGGGACGGGTCTGGCCGGTGGTGGAGTTTGGGACCTGTCCGCTGATCCGCGAGTCATGACCCGCAAATCGGCGGACAGGTCTGTGGTCCGGCCCGGATCGTGGTTGGGCTGGATCGGAAGCGGCTGAAGATCGCCGATTGTGTGCGCTGATCGGCGTTCCGAGCTCGACGTGCTCGCGATCCACGCGGACCGTCGCCGACGCTCCGGCGGATCTTCGGCCGCGGTGGCCGGTGCCCGGGCGGCCGTGCCAGCCGCGAACCGCGCGGCACCCACGGCGGTGGTCCGCGGGTAGCGCGCGGTGCGGCGGCATGATGAGGCGGACGGCTGACACGGCTGTCCGGCCAGACGGCCGAGCCGGCCCGCCAGCTGGCCAGCCGGCTCGGCCGTCTGGCCGCCCTGACCTGCGTGGACAGCGAGCAGGAGGGGCCGGGATGCGCGCACGACGGCGACGGAGCGTGCTCGTCCTGATGCTGATGGTGGCGTTCGCGCTGCTGGCGGGGACGTTCGTCGCGTCCTGCGGCCATGGGCCGGCGGCGCCGGCCGGACGAGGGGAGCCCGGCGTGCTGTCGGTCCGGGGAGTGGACCTGTCGACCGCGCTGCTGGCGGAGGCGGCGGGCATCCGGTACTCGGCCGGCGGGGCCGCCGAGCCGATCGAGCGGATCCTGGCCGACGTGGGCGCGAACTACGTGCGGCTGCGGCTGTGGGTGAACCCGCCGGCCGGGTACGGGGACGAGGCGTCGGCGCTGGCGCTGGCCCGGCGCGCCGCGGCGGCCGGGATGAAGATCTTCCTGGACTTCCACTACTCGGACACCTGGGCCGACCCGAAGCACCAGACGACGCCGGCGGCGTGGCGGGGCGACGACCTGGAGGCGCTCGCCACCCGGGTGCGCGACTACACCCGCCGCGTCGTCGCGGACTTCGCCCGTCAGGGCACGCCCGCGGACCTGGTGCAGGTGGGCAACGAGATCTCGAACGGAATGCTCTGGCCGCTCGGCCGGCTCACCGACGGGCAGCCGGGCGGCTGGCCCGGCTTCCTCGCCCTCGTGCGCGCCGGTGTCGACGGCGCCAGGGACGGCGGCCCGGCCGGCCACCGGCCGCGGATCGCGCTGCACAGCGACCGCGTGGGCGACCCGGCGGGCAGCCACACCTTCTTCGACCGGCTCACGGCGGCGGGTATCCCGTTCGACGTGATCGCGCTGTCGTACTACCCGTTCTGGCACGGCCCGCTGGACGCGCTGCGCGCGACGATGGACGACCTCGCGCGCCGGTACCGCGGGGACGTGCTGGTCGCGGAGACGGGCTACCCCTGGACGATGGCGGGCGGCGACCCGGTCCTCGGCGTCGCGGACCCCGACCGGCTGCCGGAGGCGAGCCGCTTCCCACCCACTCCGGAAGGGCAGCGCGCCTACTTCGGGGCGCTGCGCGAGGTCATCCGCCAGGTCCCGGACGGCCGCGGCCTCGGCTTCGTCGCCTGGGAACCGGGCTGGCTGGCCGGCGTGGGCTGGGAGCCCGGCGCGACCGCGCCCTTCACCAACCTCACGCTGTTCGACCACGAGGGCGGCCTGCTGCCCGCCGCCCGCGCCGCCTTCGCCCCGCCGGGCTCCTGACCGATGGCCGTCGGTCAGGAGCCCAGTGGCCGCTCCTCGCGCCCCGGCCGCGCGAACACCTGCACGAAACGAGGCATGGTCTTTGCCCCAGGAACGGAACTTGCCCGGGAACGGAACCTGACCTGGAAACGGAACTCGACCTGAAAGCGGAACCTGACCTGGAACGGAACTCGGCATGGTCCTGATCTGGGATCGGGACTGCCCCCGGCTCTCAGGTCGTGTTCGGTACCAGGTCGGGGGGGGGGGCGGCCCCCCCCCCCCCCGGGCCCGCCCCGCGCGGGGGGCGCCCGGGGGGG
>NZ_JADWYU010000330.1 GCF_016786325.1 Frankia nepalensis
AGCTACGCGCATCCATGATCTGGATCAGAGAACTCGGACAAAGCACCCAATGATCACAACCAGATACACGCCCTAGTGCGTTGAAACCCGCGGGACGGGCCGGCTATCTCACAGAACCTCCGGTAGGTGGTCGGGCGGCTCGCGCCGGGGTCGGGTCGCGAGCACTACCGTGCTATCGACCGTTCCCTCGACGATGCCGCGGGCAAGGTCGGTGAGGCGGGTGTTGGTGTTACGGGCGTAGCGGCGGAGCCGGTTGAACGCCTGGTCCATGTCGAGGCCGCCGCGTTCCGCGAGGACGCCCTTGGCTTGTTCGATCACAATGCGACTGGTCAGCGCGTGTTGCAGCTGTTCGGCGAGGATCTCGTGGTGGCGGATCGCGCGCTCCTGCAGGATCGCGATCGTGGCCACGTCGGCGAGTGCCTGGCCGATGCGCGTGTCCGCGTCGGTCAGCGGGCCGGGGCGGGTACCGAACAGGTTCAACGTCCCGATCACCTCGTCGCGCAGCCGCATCGGGAGCGCATGGACTGAGCGGTAGCCCGCGGCCTGCGTCCCCACCGCGAAGATCGGCCACCGGTCGGCGACCAGGGCGATATCGGGGACGATGATCGCCGTGCCGCTGTGGAAGCAGTCCAGGCAGGGCCCCTGGTCGTGTTGGAGCTGGAACAGCTCGAGCAGCCGGCTGGTTTCCGAAGAAGTTGCCACCACCCGCAGGGTGCCGCGCGAGTCGGCGAGGAGCAGTCCGGCGGCGGCGACGTCGAGCAGGTTCACACAGTGATGGGCCAGCCGGTGCAGCAGGTCCGCGACGTCATAGTCGGCAACCAGGCTGTCGGCCAACGTGACGAAGGCTTCGCTCAACTGCTGTTCCTGACCCACGGCTGCCTCCGCACTCCCGTCGCGCGCCCCGCGCGAGGGCTCGCCTTTCATCATCCGGACAGGTCGCCGTCGAGGCGCAGCCGGCGCGCGACGATCTCGCAGGCGACCTCGTCGACGGTCAGCCCCGCGGCGAAGGCATGCGCACGCAGCCGGACGAGAGCCTCCTGCGCGCTCACGCCGAGCTGCGCCATCGCCATCCCGGTGGCCTGATGCACCTCGGCCCGGTACGCCCCGACGCCGTCCAAGCCCTCTCCAGGCGGCATGTCGACCGGAGAGGGCGAGTCCCTGGCCTCGGTATCAAGGAACGTCAGGGCCGCGATGTCCGCGATGACCAGCGCATCTCCCAACGCCTCGCCATCCAGAAGCCCCGACCGCGCACAGAAAAAGCCAAGGGTACCCAGGCGGATCGCGCCGATCTGCAGTGGAAAAGCGAAGATCGCCCGAAAGCCGGCGGCCAGAACCGCCGGGGTGAACATCGGCCAGCGGTCGCCCGACTGCCCGGTCAGGTCCCCAACCAGCACCGGGCGCCCATAGCGGACGGCGTGCCAGCAAGGCCCCTCACCAAGAGTGAACTGCAGATCGTCGAGACGGGCGCAGATCGGGTTGCTCGCGCCCGAGTAACCCCGAACGGCGGCGGCACTCGTCACCGAGATCGCAGCCCCGTCCACCGGCAGCGCTGACACCACACCGACGCACAGCCGATCCAGCGCGGCCACGTCCCTCGACCCGTCCGCCAGCAGGGCACGCAACTCGCGGCGCAGCCGACCAGGCTCACTCACGCGTTTTCTGACTGCCACACGAGCCCGGTACGACCCCAACCACATTCCGTGGCGTGCTTGCCCTACGAAACCCGATCGCGAGGTCCACGGTCATGGCCATTCCCCTCACCGGACCAACGCATCAGCGAGAGGGAACCCGGACTAGGCACCCAGACCAGGCCCGGACGAAGACACAACCACCCCAGCGCAGCACTTCCACGCTACACCCACGACTAATGGGAGCTACCGGGTCGGCGTAGGGCAGGCTCGGTGCCGGTAGCCGCCAGCGGGTGAGCACTGTCTCCGA
>NZ_JADWYU010000331.1 GCF_016786325.1 Frankia nepalensis
AGGACGGCGGCCCAGCCGAGGAGGCGGGCGACGGTCTCGGTGCCGGCGCTGACCATCTCGTTGGTGACGGTGGCGGCTTCGGCGGTGGTGAGCCGGCGGGTGCTGTCGCCGTCCTTGACCTCGGCCTGGACGAGCGCGGTCATCATGTCGTCGCGGGGCGACCTGCGCCGGTCCTCGATCTGCTCGACGAAGTAGGCGCGCAGCCGGGTGGTGGCGGCGTGGGAGAACTCGTTCATCATCCCGGCGCCTTCCTCGATGTGGAAGGTCTCGTCGATGGTCCGGCGGACCTCCTCGCGGTCGGCCGGGTCGACCCCGATGAGCGCGGAGATGACCATCGAGGGAAGCTGCGCGGCGAAGTCCTGGACGTAGTCGAAACCGCCCCCACCGACCTGTGGGTCCAGGAGCTCCGCGCACAGCGCGCGGACCTGGCCCTCCAGGGCGGCGATGCGCCGGGGAGTGAACGCGCGGGACACCAGCGCCCGCAGCGTGTTGTGGACCGGCGGGTCGGAGAAGATCATGAAGCCGGGCGGGATCGGGTCCTTGCCCATGATCTCCAGTACCGTGCCGTAGGCCGAGCTGTAGGTCTTCGTGTCGAGATGCACGGCGTCGACGTCGGCGTGCCGGGAGACCGCGTAGAAGTCGTACCTGTCGTTGCGGTACAGGGGCTGCTCGTCGCGCATCTGGCGCCAGACCGGATACGGGTCAACGTCGATGACCTTGTCGAAGGGGTCCCAATGTAAGTCCGTCACTGCTCGGACCTTTCTGTCCCGGAGCACGCGTCGAATCGGTCCCCGAGGCCCGGGTGTACCGGCGAGCGCGCCCACACCTCTGCTGACCGCGGCTGGCGTGGGTTACGGCCAGACCGGTCGGGTCACCGCCGACCACTGTCAGACCATCGGTCTCCCGGGCCGGCGCGGACGCGGCGCGGTGGGGTCTGGTCCAGCGGCCAGCGGCCCGCCGTGCCAGCAGGGCCGGAACTTGTTTGTCACCGTACTGACGCGAAATTACCGGTGTCAACCGGCGGGTGTGGGCCGCGGCGACGCCGCGACGCCGGGCGCGACACCGCAAGGGCGACGAGCGTCGGACAGGATCCTGACAGGAATCCCGGCGGCGTCGCGCCCCGAGCGCCGCGCCGACGACGGGAACCCAGGGCCGTCGCCCGGCCGGACCACTGTCAGTAGACTGACGCCACATGGGTACGTCGTCGGAACGTGACGAGGACGGCGACGAGGCGTCGCCGGACCGCCGCCGCTACGACAGCCCGGTGCGCCGTGGGCGCGCCGCCGAAACCCGCGAGCGCATTCTCGCCGCCGGGTCCGCGCTCGTTCATGGCTTTCCCACCTGGGACTGGAAGGGCCTGACCTTCCGCGCCGTCGCGGACGGCGCCGGCGTCAGCGAACGGACCGTCTACCGGCACTTCGCGACCGAGCGGGACCTGCACGACGCGGTGATGCGGCGGCTCGAGGAGGACGCGGGCCTCTCCTACGACCAGCTGCGCCTGGACGACCTGCCGGCCCTCGTCGGCAGCGTCCTGGCGTCGCTGTCGTCGTTCGAGGTCTGGCGCGGCGTGACCGAGGACCCGCCGCCGCCGCTGTTCGTGACCGAGGATGAGCGCCGGCGCGCGGCGCTGCTGCGGGCCGTCACCGAGGCGGCGCCCGCTCACTGGTCCGACGAGCAGCGGGTGAAGGCGGCCGCGCTGGTCGACGTGCTGTGGAACCTGCCGACCTTCGAACGGCTGATCGCCGGTTGGAAGCTGGACACGGACCAGGCCAGCGACGCCGTCACCTGGGCGATCGGGCTGCTGGTCGAGGCGGTCCGCGGCCGGCCACCGGCCACCGGCCGCCGGCCCGCGGCGCGCTGAGACCGAGCCGGCGGGCGGGGGCGCCCCCCGCCCCCGCCCCCCCCCCCCCGCCCCCCCGGGGG
>NZ_JADWYU010000332.1 GCF_016786325.1 Frankia nepalensis
TGCGGGGCGCGGTCGCGGTCCTTGCTCGGGACCCGGTCGATCCACACGTGCGGCGGCTCGAGGATGTGGTCGTCGACCGAGATCAACCAGTCGAGGTTCAGGTCCGAGGTCATATCTCCTCCTTCGGTTCGGTAAGGGGTGGCCCTGGCACCGTCACGGGATAGCTCCGGTGTCCTGAAGCTCGGCGATCTGTTCCCAGGTGTAGCCGAGGTCCAGCAGGACCGTCTCGGTGTGCTCGCCGTGCTCGGGAGCGCGGCGCAGCGCCGCGGGGCGGCCGTCGAACTGCACCGGCACGTTCGGCAACGAGTAGGTCGGCCCGCCGTCCACCTCCACCTGGCCGAGGTAGTCGTTGGCGAGCACCTGCGGATCGGTGAGCAGTTCCTCGACGGCCTGCATGGGAGCCCACGGCGCGTCGATCTGGCCGAGCAGTTCCTGCCACTCGGCGAAGGACCGCTTCGCGAACTCGGCCGCCAGTTCGTCCACGCAGGCGTCCCGGTTCTCGGCCCTGGCGCGCAGGTCCGCGAAGCGCGGGTCGGTGGCGAGGTCGTCGCGGCCGACCAGGCGGCAGAAGCCGGCCCAGTAGCGGTCGGACTCCAGGAAGACGAGCTGGATGTGCCTCCCGTCGCTGGTCCGGTAGGCGCCGACGAGCGGGTTGACGTAGGCCTCCCGCCCGGTCGCGGCCCGCGGCCGCCCGCCGGCGAGGGCCGCGAGCACGTCGGAGGACAGCGTCCACATCGCGGTGGCCAGCAGCGAGACGTCGACCACGGAACCCTCGCCGGTTCGTTCGCGGCGCAGCAGGGCGGTCGAGATCCCGAAGGCCAGGGCCATCGCGCCGTTGCGGTCGCCGATCGCGCCGCGCTGACCGATCGGCGCGTCCCGGTCCGGCGGTGTCAGGACATGCGCCATCCCGCCCTGCGCCCAGAAGGCGGACGAGTCGTACCCGGGCCGGTCGGCGCCGGGCCCGCGAACACCGAAGCCGTGGCCTCGGGCGTACACGAGGCGGGGGTAGCGCCCGGTGAGCTCGTCGGCGCCGAGGCCGAGGCGGTCCAGGGCGCCGGGCCGGAAGTTGGTGAGGAAGACGTCGGCCGTCTCCAGCAGCCGGTCGAGCGCCGCGCGACCGCCGTCGGTGCGCAGGTCCAGCGCGACCGAACGCTTGCCCCGGTTGGCCAGCGCGACCGAGAGGTTCACCCCGCCGCCGTCGGTGCCGATGCCCTGGGTGGCGAGCGCGCGGTACGGGTCGCCCTCGGGTCGCTCGACCCGGATCACGTCGGCGCCCCAGTCCGCCAGCAGCGCGCCGGCGACGGGCACGAACACCCACTGGGCGAGCTCGACGACGCGTAAGCCGTCGAAGGCACCCTTTCCCACGGCCACCTCCTCTTCTTGATCAAACGGGCTCACCCGAACCGTCGGGTACCCGAGCCCAGGCCGCACGCCGGTCGGATGAGGCGGACCGCCGCCGACGTCGTGGCACGACGGGCCGACTGTAGAACGTCAGCATCTCATCTGGGAAGACCAAATCTCGTTTTCGGTAGAACGTTGACTTCTCGCAACAGTGTTGCGATCCTCCTCACAGCCAACCGGGCGGCCCACGTCCCGGCGCCGCGAGCGTGCGGGGTCACGCCAGCGGGATCGGCCCGCCTTCCCGGTCGCCGCCATTGCCGATCTTGAAATTTCTGATGCACGAACCACTGAAACGAGGTAGACGCCCATGCGGCACAACGGCTCCCGCCGTGGCACAGGACGGTGTCGACCAGTGGCGGCGCGCCTGGGCGCGGTCCGTTTAGGCGCCCTGGCCGGCGGCCTGGCCGCGAGCCTGCTAGTGCTCTCGGCCTGCGGTGGTGGGGGGGGGGGGGCCGGCGGGGGGGGGGGGGGCGGCCCCCCCCCCCCC
>NZ_JADWYU010000333.1 GCF_016786325.1 Frankia nepalensis
GTCGTTGTTCGCGGGTGAGCCGTCGGGGTTGGTGGATTGGGAGGGGGGTGGGGTGCGTTTGTTGGCGGGGGCGCGGGGGTGGCCGGTGACGGGGCGGCCGCGTCGGGTGGGGGTGTCGTCGTTTGGGATCAGTGGGACGAATGCGCACGTGGTGTTGGAACAGGCCCCGGACATCGCCGGCCCCGACACCGACGGCGAAGCCGGGCTCGGTTCTGGTGCGCCTGGCGAGCCGGCGCCGCGAGTTTCTGAGGTCATCAACCTGACGCGGCGGCCGGGCGATGCCGACGTGGATGGTGATGTGCCGCCGATGGCTGTGCCGGTGTCGGCGCGGAGCACGGTGGCGTTGCAAGCGGTGGCGGGGCGGTTGGGGCGGTTCGTCGGGCAGCACGCGGACCTGGATGTGGCCGGGGTGGGGTTCTCGTTGGCGACGGCGCGGGCGGTGATGCCGTATCGGGCGGTGGTGCTGGCGACCGGTCGTGAGGAGTTGCTGGCGGGGCTGGCCGCGGTCGCGCAGGGGCGGGAGCATCCGCGGGTCGTCACCGGCGAGGCCACAGGCCCGGTCGGCGGGCTGGCGTTCGTGTTCGCCGGGCAGGGCAGCCAGCGTCCGGGCATGGGCCGGGAGCTGTACGCGGCGTTCCCGGTGTTCCGGGCCGCGTTGGACGAGGTCTGCGCTGTGCTGGACCCGCTGCTGGGCGACGAGCTCGCCGCCGCGGGAGCCGGGTCGCTGCGCGAGGTCATGTTCGCTCCGGACGGCGGCCTGTTGGCTGGGGTGTTGGAGCGGACGGTGTTCACGCAGGCGGCGTTGTTCGCGTTCGAGACCGCTCTGTATCGCCAGGTGACGGCGTGGGGCATCGAGCCGGATCATCTTGCCGGTCATTCGGTCGGGGAGATCACCGCCGCGCATGTGGCGGGTGTGTTGTCGTTGCCGGATGCGGCCGCGTTGGTGGCGGCGCGGGGCCGGTTGATGAACGCGCTACCGGACGGCGGCGCCATGCTCTCGGTCCAGGCATCGGAGGCGCAGGTCGTCCCGGTGCTGGCGGAGACCGGCGGCGTGGTGGCGGTCGCGGCGGTCAACGCCCCGGACTCCGTGGTCGTCTCGGGTGAGCACACGGCCGTCGAGGCCGCGGCCCGTGCCCTGGAGGGCCAGGGGGTGAAGACCCGGCGGCTGCGGGTGAGTCACGCGTTCCACTCGCCGCTGATGGACCCGATCCTCGACGAGTTCCACACGGTGCTGGCGGGCCTGACCTACCAGACCCCCCGCATCCCGATCGTCTCCACCCTGACGGGCACCCTCGCCACCGACGGGGACGTGAGTACCCCCGACTACTGGGTGCGCCACGCCCGCGAGGCTGTCCGCTTCGCCCAGGCCATCACCACCCTGCAAGGCAACGGCACCCGCGCCTACCTCGAACTCGGCCCCGACAGCTCACTGACGACGCTCGCCGGCCGCACGCTCGTCGACCCTGACGCCCACCAGGCGGAGGCCGAGGTCCACCTCGTCTCCACTCAGCGCCGCAACCAGCCCGAGCCCGCGGCCGTGCTACGCGCCGTGGCCGCCCTGCACACCACCGGCACCAGCCCCCACTGGCCGGCCTTCTACCCCCAGCCGGGGCCCGTCGTCGACCTGCCGACCTACCCCTTCCAGCACAAGCACTACTGGATGCCCACGGACGCCGACGTGACCGCGGCGGTGACGGGGCATCCGATGCTCGACCAGGTGGTGGAGCTCGCGGATGGCGGTGTGGTGTTCACCGGCAGCATCTCCCTCACAGCCCACCCCTGGCTCGCCGACCACACCATCCACGGCACCACCCTCTACCCCGGCACCGGCCTGCTCGAACTCGCCCTCCACGC
>NZ_JADWYU010000334.1 GCF_016786325.1 Frankia nepalensis
CTAGGAATGGCCTGAAGATCTTGTTTTCTGGGTTGTTGATCGTCCGGTTCTGCGTGCGACTGTGGCGTGGAGCCGGGCGTGACCGCGGTGTCGTTGGAGATCGTGGGGTGTTGTGGCTGGTTTGGCTGTCGGGGTGGGTGTTCGGGGTCGCGGGGCGGGGTGCCTGGGGGTTGGTGGGTCAGGTGGTGGCGGTGAGAGCCCAGCCGGTGTCGGTGTGGGTGAGGCCGAGCGTGACGAGCCTGCGGAGGTTGACGGCGGCGGCGCGGTGGTGCAGCCAGAGGTTGTTCTTGGTGGTGCCGTGGTAGCGCAGCCGCCGGTTGCCGCGGGTGAGCCAGGCGATGGTGCGTTCGATCATGGGTCGGTGGGTGCGGTAGGTGGCCTGGAAGACGGGATCGGTCGCCGTGGCGCGGTGGGCGCGTAGCAGCTTGTCGTGGGTGTGGAGGGTGACGGTGCGGCCGGCGTTCGCGGTGGTGCAGCGGGTGCGCAGCGGGCAGTCGGCGCAGTGTTCGGTGAAGGCGGCGGTGCGCCGGCCGGTCCGGCCGGTGCGGACGGGCACGGTGTGGCCGGCGGGGCAGGTGACCGTGCCCGCCGCATGGTTGATGGTGAACGCGTCGGGGCTGAACCCGCCGGGGATGTTCGCTGGGGCTGGCCAGGGCTTGATGATCGGGGTGTGGCCGGCGTCGACCACGGCGGACAGCAGGTCGGCGGTGCCGTAGGCGGAGTCGCCTAGGATCTCGGCTGGTGAGGTGATCGTCGAGTCGGCGGCCAGCAGAGCCTGCCCGGCCTCACCATCGGCGGCGCCCTCGCCGCCGCCGCGGGTCAGTTGACAGCCGGTGATGATCCCGGTGTCGGGCTCGGCGATGAGATGCGCCTTGTAGCCGTCGATCTTCACCGAGCGGGACTTGTGGACGTGGCGGGCGTCCGGGTCGACCGTGGAGATCACCCGGTCGCGGGCGACGGCGCGGGCGATCCGCCACCGGCCGTCGGTGCCGTCCGACCCGTCGGCGGGCTCGACGTCCTGCCCGGCGACCAGCGCCAGCAGGCCGACCGCCGCCGCCTGCTCGGACCCGTCGGGCTGCTCCGCGAGCGCGGCGAGCAACGCGAGCGCGTCACCGACCAGGGCTGAGACCAGCGCGTCGCGGGCGTCCGGATCGTCCCAGGTGATCGCCGGCTTCCCCGGCTTCGAGTAGTCATGCCCGGTGCAGCAGGCCGCGATCAGCGTGTCAGCGCCGGACACGACCCGACCCACCCGGCGGATCGCCCCGATCAGCTGCGTCACCGTGTCCTGCGTCGCGACCGCGTCCATCAGCACCGTCGAGTCCAACACCCGGCGGGTCTTCCCCTTCAGCACGCCGGTCTCGGCCACAACCTGACGCACCACCTCGAAGATCCGCTCCGGACGCTCCGACCGGGCGAGCCGACGCCGCCAGTACGTCAGAGACGACGCATCGAACCCGCCATGATCCACTGGAAGGCCGCAGGCGACCTTCCAGCGCAGATCGAACCGCAACGCACCAACCGCGTCGGCGTCCGAAAGGCTGTGCAACGACTGCAACACGATCGTCGAGGCGACCAGATCCGCGGGCAGCCCCGGCCGACCGTTCGACGACGGGAACAGATCCGCGAACATCTCATCCGGGAACAACCGACGGCGATGATCCGCCAGGAACGCGAACACACTGCCCGCCGGGACCAGGTGCCGCGCCCACGCCTCCGCGTCGAACAACTCCCGATCCGGCCCAGAACGCCCCTGCACGACACGATCATCCCGCACCAGGCCACGCCGCCGACCACGACACCCCAGCCAGCACAAGATCTTCAGTGCCCTCCTAGGGCGC
>NZ_JADWYU010000198.1 GCF_016786325.1 Frankia nepalensis
GTCCGCCGCGGGGTGGCCCGCGGCCGTCGCCGTCGTGTGCGACGGCGGCGCTGTCCGAGTGGCTGGCGGCGCCCGAGGCCGACCCGCCGGACCCGGCGGACGCGCTGCGCGTCGCCGCGCTGCGTGCCCAGGGCGCGATCGCCACTCCCCCGCAAGGGGTTCCCGGCCCGGCGTGCACCTTCGCCGCGGCCGTGGTGAACGGTGGCTGGCTGACCGTCGGCTGGCTCGGGGACAGCCGGGTCTACCTGCTCGGGGCGGACGGCGGCGCGCTGCGGATGACCGCCGACGACACCCTCGCCGCCGAGGCCGCCCGCGCGGGCCTGCTCCCCCCCGAGGCGGCGGAGACGGGTCCCGGCGCGCACACGATCACCCGCTGGCTCGGTCCGGGCAACGCCGACCCCGTGCCACGGGTCGCCTCGGTGCCGCTGACCGCTCCCGGACGGGTCGTGGTCTGCACCGACGGCCTGTGGAACTACGTCTCGGCCGCGGCCGCGGTCGCCGCGCGCGTCGCCGACCTGCCGACGAGAGCGAGCGCGCTCGCCGTCGCCCGCCACCTGACCTCGGTCGCGCTACGCGCCGGTGGCCGCGACAACGTGACCGTCGTAGTGATGGATCTTCCCGGGAGAGCCTGATGGTTGCCTTTACCTCCGACGTCAGCCAGAACAAGTACCTGCCCGCGGGCGGCACCGAGGTGCACGCGGTCGTGACGGTCACCGCGGCCGACGACCGCGGGGCGGGCACGCCGGCTGGCCCGGGCACCGGCGGGCCGGGGTCGGCCGCCGAGGTGATCCTGCTGGACTGCTCGGGATCCATGTCCGGTCGCAAGATCAAGGAGGCGGCGAACGCGGCCGCCGTCGCGATCGACACGCTGCGCGACGGTGTCGCGTTCGCGGTCGTCGAGGGCACCCACCGGGCCTCCATGATCTACCCGCGCGAGACCGCGCTGGCCGTGGCGTCCGCCGAGACCCGGGCGGCGGCCAGGGCGGCGGTGGGGCGGCTGCGCGCGCACGGCGGGACGTCGATCGGCGAGTGGCTGCTGCTCGCCCGGGAGCTGATGCTGGCCAGGCCGGACGCGATCCACCACACGCTCCTGCTCACCGACGGGCAGAACGGCGAAGACGAAAACAGGTTCACCCAGGCCCTGGCCCGGTGCGAGGGGGTCTTCCAGTGCGACTGCCGCGGCGTCGGCGCGGACTGGAGCGTCGCGCAGCTGCGCCAGGTCGCCCAGAAGCTGCTCGGCTCCGTCGAGTTGCTGCGCGAGCCGGCGCAGATGGCGGCCGACTTCCAGGCCGTCATCGCCGCGGCGATGGGCCGCGAGGTGGACCGGGTGGCGCTGCGGCTGTGGGCGCCGAAGGGCGCCACGGTACGGTTCGTCCGGCAGGTGCTGCCCGAGGTCGACGACCTGACCGCGCGCGCCACGGAGGTGAGCCCACTGGTCCGGGACTACCCGACCGGCGCCTGGGGGGCGGGGACTCGCGCCTACCACCTGTGCGTGGACGTGCCGGCCGGCCCGGTCGGCGCCGAGAAGCTGGCCGCGCGGGTGAGCCTGGTGGTCGGCGACGACGTGCTCTCGACGGCGAAGGTCCTCGCGGCGTGGACCGACGACGCGGAGCTGTCCACCCAGATGGACAAGGTGGTCGCGCACTACACCGGGCAGGCCGAGCTCGCCCGGGCGATCCAGGAGGGGCTGGAGGCGCGCCAGGAGGGCGACCTGTCCACCGCCGCGACGCGGCTCGGGATCGCCGCGCGGCTGGCCGCCGCGGCGGGTGACTCCGCGACCCTGGCCCGGCTGGACAAGGTCGTCGAGATCGAGGACGCCGCGACCGGGAAGGTGGTACTGCGCGGGGTGGTCGACAAACTCGACGAGATGGATCTCGACGCCAAGTCCACGAGGACGGTGCCAGCGCCGAAGTGACCGTTCGCTGCCCGCACGGACACCTGTCCGGCACCGACGACTGGTGTGACACCTGTGGCGCCCCGATCGAGCCCGCCGGGCGGCGGGCCGGGCCACAGGTGCCGACCGCGCCGCTGCCGGCTGGTTCCTCGTCGTCGGCGTGGCCCGCCGCGGCGGGCGCGCCCGCGGGCGGCCCGCCACGCCCGGGCGCGCGTCCGGCGGCCGCGGGCGGCGCCGCCCGCTGCCCGCGGTGCGGGCTGTCGCGGGAGGCCAGGCAACGCTACTGCGAGGCGTGCGGCCACGACTTCGACGCCCCGCCCGCTCACGACCTGTCCGAGGACACCAGTCCTCCGGTGACGCCGGGCCCGCCGGGGCCACCCGTGCGGACGCGGTCGTGGGCGGCCGAGGTGGCGCCCGACCGCGCCTACTTCGACCGCGGCGACGACGGCTCGGCGGTCTTCCCGGCGAACGCCGCGTCGCGGCTGATCCCGCTGACCGGTGCCCGGTCCCTGATCGGCCGGCGGAGCCGGTCACTGTCCATCTCCCCGCGCATCGACCTGTCGCTGGACCCCGAGGACACCGGCGTCTCCCGCTCGCACGCCGTCCTCGACCATCCGCCTGGCGGCCCGCTCACGGTCACCGACCTCGGCTCCTCGAACGGGACCCGGCTCGGCGACGACCTGAAACTGCTGGTGAAGGGCGTGGCGGTCGAGCTGGCCGACGGCGACCGCCTCTACCTGGGTTCGTGGACGCGGATCACCTTTCACGCCCGCTGACCGCCGGGCGGGCGCCGTTCCACGACGAGACGGAAACGGCGCGATGGTTGCCGCGCATCCCCCGGTTTGCCGCTCCTTGCGGTGTCAGGTTGCGGACAACGAATGGTTAGTCGCGCTTCGCTACCATGTGCGCGCATACGCGAATGACGCCCGAGGATGACCACACACGGCGGAAGCGGGCGGTTGAGCTACGCAACCGGGAGGTCTGGCTGTGCCGGTCGTCGACCGAGAGCGGATAGCCGCGGCGCTGCCCGGCCTCGTGCTCGGCCGGGAGCTGGGCTCGGGCGCCCACGGCCTGGTGCTGGCGGCGACCCAGCGGGAGCCGGAGCGAGACGTCGCGGTGAAGGTCATCGACCTCGGCCCGGCCCAGGAGACGACGGCGCCACCAACCGACGAGGCCGCCCTGCCCGCGCTGACGGCACTCGACCATCCCCACCTGTGCCGGACGCACGCGGTCCTCACCGTCGACCGGATACTCCTGCTCGTCACCGAGCTGCTGCCCGGCGGGTCCCTCGGGCGACAGGACCTCGGCCCACCGGCGGGATGCGCGGTCGCGCTGGCCGTCGCGGACGGGCTGGCGCACGCCCACGCGGCCGGGATACTGCACGGCGGCCTCACGCCGGCGAACGTGCTGTTCACCGCGGGCGGGCGGCCGAAACTGACCGACCTCGGCGTCGCCGGGCTCGTCGCGGACGGCTCGTGGAGCGGCTCATCGAGCGGCTCGTCGAGCGACGGCCAGATCGTCGGCGCGCCCCAGTACCTGGCCCCGGAGCAGATCACGGGCGCCCCGCTCGGCCCGCCGACCGACCTGTACGCGCTCGCCGCCGTCCTCTACGAGCTGCTCGCCGGCGCCCCCCTGTTCGGGGCGGGGCTGACGGCCCAGGACCTGGTCCGCCACCACTGCGAGGTCGTCCCGCCGCCACCGCCGGGTGTTCCGGCGCCGGTGGCCGACACGCTGGCCCGGGCGCTGGCCAAGCAGCCGGCCGACCGTCACCAGACCGCCGCCGAGTTCGCCCTCGACCTCGCCGACGCCGCCCGCCGCGGCTACGGGCCCGGGTGGCTCGAGGCGGCCGGGATCCCGGTCCAGGTCTCCGACGACGTGCGCGCCCGCGCCACCCAGGCCGTCGACCCCGAACCCGGCACCCCCCTGCCCGTCGGCCCCGGGCCGGTCGGCCTCCCGCCCGAGGACGCCGGTGGTGGGCCGTTCGACGCCGACTCCACCCTGCGCCTTCCCCCCGGTGGCACGCTCCTCCCGCTGCCCGTCCGCTCCGCGGCGCCGGCCGAGCCCTCCCTCGTCCCGACGGACGCGACCGCGATCCAGACCCGCTCGCTGGGTCCCCGACCAGCGGACGGGACCGGCACCGCCACCCCATCCGGCGACGCGCCCGCCCCCGCTGGCGCCGCGCCCGGCGGCGGGCGCGGCGGGCGCTCGCGAGCCTGGCGGATCGCGGTGCCGGTGGCCGTGGCGGTGGCCATCCTCGCCGCCGCGGCGGCCGTCGTCCTGCCCAGGGCTCTCGGTTCGGACGACGAGCCGGCGTCCCCGCAGGCGGCCCGCCGGCCGGCCGGCCCCACCGCGCCCCCGACGGTGGTGCCGACGTCCGGGCCGCTGTCCTCGCAGGCTCCCCCGGCCTACCCCCTCGCCCCGCTCGCCGGAACCGGGGAGGCCGGATTCTCCGGTGATGGCGGTCCCGCGACGGCGGCGGCCCTGAACCAGCCCATCGGCCCCGCGATCGACGTCTTCGGGAACCTCTATGTCGCGGACTTCGGCAACAACAGGGTCCGCCGGATCAGCCTGGACGGCACGATCACGACGATCGCCGGCACCGGAGAGGCCGGCTTCTCGGGTGACGGCGGACCGGCGACGCAGGCCCAGCTGAACCAGCCGGCGGGCGTCGCGATCGGCCCCTTGGGCGAGCTCTACATCGTCGACACGTTCAACATGCGCGTCCGCCAGGTCAGCCCAGCCGGGATCATCACGACCGTCGCCGGCTCGGGCGAGCGCCCGTGGGACCCTGATCACGACGGCGGGCCCGCGACGGCCGCCTCGATGTGGTACCCGGCCGGGATCGCGGTCGACCCGGTCGGCAACGTCTTCGTCGCGGACATGGGCAATGACCTCATCCGCCGGATCAGCGTCGACGGGATCATCACGACGGTCGCCGGCCGGTTCGGCGAGGGAGAATGGGGCGACGGCGGGCCCGCGAACGAGGCGATGGTCAGCAGCCCGTTCAGCGTGGCCTGCGACCGCGTCGGGCGGGTCTACATCGCGGACTCGTTCAATCACAAGGTCCGTCGGATCAACCTCGACGGCACGATCGAGACGATCGCCGGCACCGGCTTTCCCGGCTACTCGGGCGACGGCGGACCGGCCATCGCGGCGACGCTGCGCAACCCGCGCGGGGTCGCGGTGGACGCCGTCGGCAACGTCTACATCACCGACGGGGACAACCACCGGATCCGCAGGATCGACCTCGGGGGGAACATCGCCACCATCGCGGGCACGGCCGATCCCGGCGAGGCGGGCGTGTCCGAGGCCGCGTTCCTTCCGGACGGCCCGGTCGTGGCGAACAACGTCGGCGGCATCTTCGCCACCGACCGCCAGCACAACCAGATCATTCTCATCAACGCGTTGGGCTAGCGGACACGGCGACGAGACGATCGACGGTGAGCGAAGGGGCCAGTCGGATGGCCACGCGACAGGAGGGACCACGCGGTGGCGGTCGTTGACCGGGCACGGGTGGGCGCGGCACTGCCGGGCTACACGCTCGGCGCCGAGCTGGGGGCCGGCGCCTTCGGCCTCGTGCTCGGCGCCCACCACCAGGACCTGGACCGCCAGGTAGCCGTCAAGGTGCTCGTCAACACCGCGCCCCAGGCGGTGGCCGAGTTCCGCGCGGAGGCACGGCTGCTGGCGCGGCTCGACCATCCGCACATCGTCCGCACCTATGACTACGTGGCCCGCGGCGACCTGTGCCTGCTCGTCATGGAGCTCCTCGCCGGCCCAACGCTCGCCAGGCGCCGGCCGCGTCCCGAGGCCTCCTGCGCCATCGTGCTGGCGCTGGCCGACGCGCTAGCGCACGCGCACGCCCACGGCGTGCTGCACCGCGACATCAAGCCGGCCAACGTCCTGTTCACCGAGACGGGGCAGCCCAAGCTCGCCGACTTCGGCATCTCCAAGATCGTCGAAGGCTCCGCCTCCACGGCCAGCCGGGTCGTCGGCACCCCGAGGTACATGGCCCCGGAGCAGATCACCGGCGGCCGGCTCAGCCCCGCCACCGACCTCTACGCGCTCGCCGCCGTCCTCTACGAGCTGCTCTCGGGCAGCCCGCTCGTCCCGCGCCGGGTGCCGCTGCCGGTGCTGCTCTACCACCACCTCGAGGTCGTCCCCCCACCCCCGCCGGGAGTGCCGGAACCGCTCGCCGACGTGGTGACGCGCAGCCTGGCCAAGCGGCCGGAGGACCGGCACCCCGACGCCCGCGCGTTCGCCGCCGACCTTGCGCGCGCCGCGACCAAGGTCTTCGGCCGCGGCTGGCTCGACCGGTCCGGCATCCCTGCCCGGATCTCCGAGGACGTCCGCGCCCTCACCACCAGCCGGCTCGCCCGGCTGGGTGGCCCTGACGGGACGGGGGACGGCCGGCGGGGGCGCCGCCCGCTGGCCTGGGCGGGCGTGGGCGCGACGGCGGCGCTCCTGGCCGGCACGCTCGCGGTCGGCGGCGCCGTCGGCGGCGGTATCAGCTGGGCCGCGTGGGGGGAGCGGCCGGAGCCGACGCCCACTCCCACCACGCCCCCGCCCGCCTGGCAGCCGACCACGCTCCAACTCGGGATGATCACCAGGGTGTTCGCCGCCGACGAGGGCTACGCCGGGGACGACGGGCCGGTCGACCTCGCCTCGTTCGACCTGCTGAGCGGCTTCGAGCTGGACCCGAAGCGCGGCCACCTGTACATCGCGGACACCTACAACGAGCGAGTCCGCCGCGTCGACCGGAACGGGATCGTCACGACGGTGGCCGGCAACGGGGTCAAGGGATTCGCCGGCGACGCCGGCCCCGCGACCAAGGCCCAGCTCAGCTGGCCCTGGGACGTCGCCGTGGCCGACGACGGCACGCTCTACATCGTGGACATCGAGAACAACAGGGTCCGGCGAATCGACACCCGCGGCGTCATCACCACGGTCGCGGGCACCGGAGACGCCGGGGGGAACTACAACGGGCCTGTCGGCGAGGACGGGCTGACCTTCTCCGGCGACGGCGTGCCCGCGACGCAGGCGCACCTGAACGAGCCCAACAGCGTCGTCTTCGACGGGTACGGGAATCTCTACCTGGCGGACGGGTTCCACAACCGGATCCGCCGGATCGACACCAAAGGCGTCATCACGACGGTCGCGGGCACCGGAGTCGAGGGCTTCGCCGGCGACGGTGGACCCGCGACCAGGGCGTTCCTCGACTATCCCTCCGACCTGACGATCGGTCCCGACGGCAGTCTCTACTTCATCGACGAGGGCAACGTCAGGATTCGGCGGGTCACTCCCCAGGGCGTGATCACCACGATCGCCGGCAACGGGTCGAGGGAGTACTCCGGCGACGACGGGCCCGCCACCACGGCCGGGTTGGGCTCGTCCGGAACCATCGAGATAGACGCCGCCGGCACGATCTACCTCGCCGGCGAGAGCCGGATCCGCCGCATCGACACCCAAGGCATGATCACCACCATCGCGGGCACGGGAGAATCCGGCGACAGCGGCGACGGCGGTCCCGCGAAGGAAGCCGAAATCGGCTTCGTGGTGGGACTCGCGCTCGACGACCAGGGGATCCTCTACGTCCTCACGAGCGACGGCCGGCTTCGCGCGATCCGCGTCGCCGAGCCGCCCTGCCTGGCGCCGCCCTGCCCGTCGCCGACCGCCTCGCGACCGGCGGCGAGCCCGACGGGAAGCCCTCGCCCGCCGGCGAGCCCGTCCGGGACGCCCCTTCCATCGATGACGTCTCCCCCGGTGACGTCGCCACCGGAGACGACGGCCGAGCCGCCAGCCACGGCCCCGGTCGCGACCGGCTCCTGAGGACCCGACATGCCTGCCATCGACCGCGCGCGGGTGGCCGCCGCGCTGCCCCGCTACCGGCTGGGCGAGCAGCTCGGCGCGGGCTCGTTCGGGCTGGTCGTCGCCGGCCACCACCTGGACCTCGACCGCGCGGTGGCGGTGAAGGTCCTGCCCATCGAGGCGCCGGCGGCGGGGGGCGCGGCGCTCGCCGCCGACTTCCGGGCCGAGGCCCAGATCCTCAGCCGGCTCGACCATCCGCACATCGTCCGGATCTACGACTTCGTCAGCCAGGACGACCTGTGCCTCATCGTCATGGAGCTCCTCGCCGGCGGCACCCTCTCCCAGCACCGGCTGCCCACCGAGGCGGCCTGCGCCGTCGGTCTCGCCATGGCCGACGCGCTCGCCCACGCGCACGACCACGGCGCGCTGCACCGCGACGTCAAGCCCGACAACATCCTGTTCACCGCCACCGGCCAGCCCAAGCTCACCGACTTCGGCATCGGGAAGATCTTCGAGGAGTCCTCCGGCACGACCAGCCACCTGGCCGGCACGCCCCGGTACATGGCCCCCGAACAGATCGAGGGCCGCGTCAGCCGGGCCGCCGACCAGTACGCGCTCGGCGTCGTCCTCTACGAGCTGCTCGCCGGCCGGCCGCCGTTCGACCCGGCCCTTCCGGTGCCCGAGCTGCTCCGCCACCACCGCGAGGTCATGCCGCCCACGCCCACCGGGGTGCCCGCGCCCATCGCCGACGCCGTGATGACCGCGCTCGCGAAGGCGCCGGCGGACCGGCACCCGGACGCCGCCGCGTTCGGGCACGCGCTCGCCGCCGCGGCCGCGGCGGCGTACGGGCCGGACTGGCTCTCGATGACGGGCCTGATCGTGCGGCCACAGCGACCCAGGACCGACGATCCGGCCGCGGCGCCCACCTCGGGGAGGCATGTCTTCAGGCCGGCCACCGCGCGTCCTGAACCGGCGCCGTGGACCTCCCAGCCGAGAACCGACGCGGTCACGGACCGGTACCTCCCGCCCGACGACCCGACCCGGGCCGGGCCCCGGACACCGGCCGAGATCGCCGCCGCCGATCCGGCGACCGAACGCCCCGCCGACACGGGCGCCGCCACGGGCGACACCCGTAGGCCCGCCGTGGCGGACCGGCCGGGCGACGACACCCACCCGTTCGCCGACGCCCAGGTCGCTCGCCGGTGGTTCGCCCCGGACCGGCCCCTGGGCCGCGCCGTCCTCGCCGCCGCCGCGGCTCTGGTCGCGCTGGCCCTGGCCGTCACGGGCGTCGTGCTGGCCACGCGCGACAGCGCAGACGGCGAGCCCATCGCCACCGGCGGCCCGGGCCCCGCGGGCCCGAGCCAGTCCGCTCGCCTCGGCCAGGTCGTCCTTCCCACGTACTTCACGGCGTGGGCGCTCGGGCCCCGCGGGGAGCTCTACATCGCCAACAGCTCGAGTCCTATGGTCCTGGTCCGAGCCCCGGACGGAACGGGGACCGTCCTGGCCGGCACCGGCATCGAGGGAATCAGCGGAGACGGTGGCCCGGCGAAGGAGGCCAGGCTGTCCCGTCCGGCGGCCGTGGGCGTGGACAGCACCGGAAACGTCTACATCCTGGACACGGGCAACAACCGGATCCGCCGCGTCGACCCCGCCGGGACCATCACGCGCTTCGCGGGCGGCGGCTCCGGCCAGCCGGACCAGGCCGGCCCGGTCCCGGCGACGTCGGTCCGGCTTGACTCCCTGTCCGACGACATCGCCGTGGACCGGAACGGCGACGTCTACTTCGCGGACCCGTCAACGGTCTACCGCGTGGACAGCGCGGGCCTGCTCACCCGGGTCGCCCGGATCGGCGACGAACCCACATCCGCGCCCACACCCGGCTCCGAGGATCCCGACGCGGGCCTGCCGCCGCTCGTCTCCGGTCTTCTCGGGGCGCTCGCCGTGCGGAACGGCCGGCTGTACGCGGTGGACTCCAAGACCAACGTGGTCCGCATGCTCGACCAGGGGACGGTCACCACCGTCGCCGGCGCCGGACGGGAGGGAATCTCCGGCGACGTCGGCCTGGCGACCGAGGCCGACCTCAATCTGTCCTCCTCCGGAGGGACGATCGCCCTCGACGACCAGGGCAACCTCTATATCGCCGAAAGCAGCGCCTACCGGGTGCGTCGAGTCTCTCCCGACGGGTTCATCACGACGGTCGCGGGCAACGGACGCTCCGGCCCGTCCAACGAGGGCCGCCTCGCCGCCGGGCAGTCGCTCTACGCCGCCGACAAGGTCGCGGTGGCCGCTGGCGGCGCGCTCTACATCGACGGTGGCATCGACATCCTCGTGGTCAGCCCCGAGGGCATCCTCACCAAGCTCTGATCCGTGCTCTGATCCGTCAGCCGCGCGGGGGCGCCTCAGGGTCGCGGCGAAACGCCCAGAGGGTCAGCGACGTGAGATGGTCGACGATCACCTCGGGCGGGGTGAGGTCGGCGATCAGATGCATGAGGACCGCGCCGCGCAGCGTGTTGAGGGTCAGGCCGACGTCGATCTCGTCGCGCGCCTCGCCCCGCGCCACCGCCGCGTCGACGAGCGCGCCGAGCGAGCGGCGCAGCGGCCCGAGCAGCCCGTCCTCCAGATTGGTCAGCTCGGCACTCGGGACGGCGTCGGCCATCAGCCCCAGGACGCCGGCCCGGACCTCCGGCCGGCAGGCGTAGTCGACCATGGCGCTCAGCAGGCGGCGCAGGTCGGCGGCCAGCGGCCCCTCGTAGGCGGTCGGCCAGTCCGCGGCGGCCGGCGCGGTGAACAGGGCCTCCGCGACCAGGGCCGGCCGGTCCGGCCACCAGCGGTGAACGAGCTGACGGGTGACCCCGGCCCGTTCGGCGACGTCGGAGAACGTCAGCGCCGTGTACCCCCCGCGCGCGAGCAGGTCACGGGTGGCGGCGAGCACGGCGGCGTGCCGGCGGGTGTCGCGCGGCCGCCCCGGCCCCGCCTGCTCTCCTCGCGGGTGGGGGCGCCCGGCGGCCAGCGCGTCGCCCTCCGCCATGGTCACGAGGCAAACCTAGTCAACAACTCCGGTCGTCATATGAGTGAACCTCGCCCGAGGGCGTCCAGCCGGGCGGCCGGCGCCGTCAGCGCACCTCCTCGGGGACCGCGAAGTGCTCGCTGTAGCGGGCGGTGCGGTCGCGGACGGCGGCCAGGTCGAGGCCGGTGTCGGCGAACGTGTAGTCGTGCCCGCCCCACTTCTCGCGGGCGTTGTCGCGCAGGAACGCGGCCATCCGGCCCTCGGCCTCGTCGGTGAGCTCCCAGCCGAACCGGTCGTAGATCGACCGGGCGGCGGCCAGCGGGTCGGCCATCAGGTCGCGGAACAGCACGTCGGCCACCTGGGCGGGCCTGACCGTGCCGTCGAGGCGGGCCTGCGCGGTGCGCTCGAGGCCGTCGAGGATCAGCTCGGCGAACTCCGGCCCCAGCTCGGCGAACCGGACGTCGTCGCTGTAGAGCCGGCGCAGGTGGGAGAGCATGCTGGCGGTCGAGGCGATCACCCGTGCCGGGTCGCGGTGCGTCTGCACGAGCAGCGCGTCCGGGTACTCCGCGACGAGCTGCGGCAGCGTCCACACGTGCGCCGGCGACTTGACAAGCCAGCGGGTCCCGGGATGCTCGCTCTGCAGCAGCTCCAGGTAGCGGCGGTGCCAGACGTAGGCGGCGGCGTGGTGACCGTCGCGTACCGCGTCGTGCAGCACCCAGTCCAGGTAGCCCGGGACGCGATACTGCGTCGGGAAGATCACGCTGACGAACGAGCCGCCGGTGATGCGGGAGCACTCCTGGGCGAGCCGGGCGCCGAGTTGGTGCACGGCGCGGAACTCGGGGATGAAGGTGTCGACGAGCTCGAAGGTCGCGTCGACCTCGGCGATGCGCGGGTCCGTCAGGTAGGTCTCGGTCCGGGGCGGCGGCAGCGGGAGGTCGACCTCCCAGGTCAGCGGCGCCCGGTGGGCGGCGTCCTGCGCGAGGACGTCGTGCAGCATGGTCGTGCCGGTCCTGGCCTGCCCGATGATGACGACCGGCGGGGTGACGTCCCGGTCGCGGATCTCGGGATGCGCCCGGTGGTGCTCGACGATCCGTAATCGCGTCGCCAGGTAGTTCGCCAGCTCGCCGGCCACGATGCCCCGGCCGAGCTCGGACAGCCGGGCCTCGTCGTTCAGGCTGGCGAGCAGCCGCGCGAACGCCTCGCGCCAGCCGTCGCCGCCGAAGAGCCCGTCGTCCCCGAAGTCCGCCAGCCCGGTGGCCTCACGCGCCCCCGCGAGCAGATCGTCGACCTTCACGCCCGACCTCCCGGTCTCCGCCGCGAGACGCCGATGTGACGCGCGGCACACCGGATTAACATCCACACTGTCGCGTAATGTCAAGAGCCTTGATCACGAGCGTGCGCGGCGTTCGTCCTGGGGCCGGCGGCGCCGTGGCGGGCCAGCGCCGTCTCCTGGGGCCGCTGGACCGGGCGGAAAATCAGGCGACCAGGTGGGGACGGCAGGCTAGAGTGCGGCCCATGGGAACGCTGGTGATGTGCGGCCGCGGGCCGCTGTTCTACGTGCGGGACCGCCGCGCCTGAGGGCGCGCTCTCGCTGACCTACCGATCGCGCCCGCTCCTCCGGATGCTGTTCGCACCCGGACGCGGCTCCCATCACCGCCCTTCCGGGTGCTCCTCTCCTTGGCGACTGGAGCGCTCCCGTGCGATCTCGTTCCCTTCACGGTGGCCGGCATGAGCTTGGCCAGAACTTCCTGCGTGACCGCCGGACGATCGACCGGATCGTCGGTCTCGTCCGCGCGACCGACGGGCCGATCCTGGAGATCGGCGCCGGCGACGGCGCGCTCACCCGAGGGCTCGCGGCCCTCGGGCGGGACGTGCTCGCCGTCGACCTCGACGAGCGCCGGGTAGACGGCCTGCGCCGGCGCCTGCCGTCGGTGACCGTCCGCCAGGCCGACGCGCTGCGCGTGCGGCTCGACCGCCCGGTGATCGTCGGCAACATCCCGTTCCACCTCACCACCCCGATCCTGCGCCGCTCGCTCGCCGCGGACGGATGGCGCGAGGCGATCTTCCTGACCCAGTGGGAGGTGGCCCGCAAGCGGGCGGGTGTCGGCGGGCGCACGATGATGACGGCGCAGACGGCGCCGTGGTTCGACTTCGCGCTGCACGGACGGGTGGCCGCGGGCGCGTTCATCCCGAGGCCCAGCGTCGACGCCGGCATCCTCGCGATCAGCCGTCGAGCCACACCGCTGGTCGCCCCCGCCGACCGGCGGGCCTACGAACGGTTCGTCCACGCGGTGTTCACCGGCCCCGGCCGCGGGATCGGACAGATCCTCGCCCTGGCCACGCCCGGCCCGAGACCATCGCGCCGAGCCGCGCTGGCTGCCGCGGCGCTGGATCCCACCGCCCTGCCCCGTGACCTCACTCCTGGGCAGTGGGCGACGCTCTGGCACCTGCTCGGCCGTCCCGTGAACGACCAGGCGACGTCCCCGCCGGGCGGGCGGCCGGCGTCCCAGCCGCGCGGGAACCGGCGGTGACCTGCCTGTCTCCGCGCCGGGCCCTCGCCGCGGGCCTACTCGCCAGCGCCCGGCCCGCCGCCCGTTCGGCCGTACCGGTCGGCGATCCGCGCGGCTGTCGCCAGCGCCGTCCGCCCAGCCTCGACGTCGCCGCTGTCGACGAGCACCTGTCCGTCGGTCCGGACGCAGTCGACCACCAGGGCCGCCACCTCCGGGTGGACGGACGCGAACGGCATCAGCCGCTCGGCCACCGCCACCATCCACCGCCCGAGGTCCACCGCGAACACCAGGTCGCCGTCCGCGCGGGCCTGCCGGCAGCAGGCCAGCAAGGCCGTCGCCCAGTGCGGGCCGTAGTCCCCGAACTGGTAGCGCATCCCGAGCGTCTGGGCCTCGGAGGCGACGAGGAACAGGTGGTGCGCGTCGACGACCAGCCGCGCCGCCGCGGCGGGCTGGCCGGCGAACCGGCGCGCGAGCCCGGTGAGCTCGACGGCGTGCGCGGCCGCGACCGCCGCGGTCTCTGGCCTGTCCGCCCGGTCGCCGGGAAGCAGGACGGGATCTGCTTCGTCCCTCGGCCGCCGGACGAACCGTCTCGCGGCGGTGACGTCCGCCCCCTCGCGCTCGGCGGCGTCGAGCGCCGCGGTGAGCGTGAGCGTCAGGTCGGGCGGGCTGTCCGAGGCCAATCGGTCGCCGAGCAGCGTCGGCATCCTCGCGGGCAGGGGGCCGCCGGCGATCTCGACCAGCACCTGCTCGACCGCGGCTGCGCCCTCGTGCTCGCCCTGGGCGGCGAGGACGCAGCGCATGACGTCCGACGCCCACAGGAAATAGGCGAACGTGCCGTCCGTGGGGACGGACAGCCGGGGTCCGCGCCTCGTCAGGGCCAGGTTCACCGCGCGCTTCGCGCAGGCGAGCGCGAGCCCCGGGTCGCCGCATGCCGCCTGGACCTGCGCGGCGACGCCGAGCGTCCGCACGGCCTCGGCGGGCACCATCGGGTGGGACCGGTACTGCCGGAACGCCGCGCGCAGGTCCTCGAGGGCGGACAGCCGCGCGCCGCGGTGGGCGTGCCCCAGCGCGCGGCGGGCACGAACGTCGGCGACCCAGTCGTCGCGGGCGGGAAAGGACGCGGCCGGCAGGCTCTCGTATGCCTTCTCGGCTTCGCCCAGCACGGCGACGGCCTCGGCGCGCCGCCCAGCGCCCGCCAGCTTCGCCCCGAGGGTGTAGGCGGTGGCGCCGAACATCCGGGCATGCTCGTGCACGTCCGGCTCTCGTTCCCGCAACTGGCGGACGAGGTCCAGCGCGCGCAGGCTCAGCCGCGACGCCTCGTCGAACCTGCCCGCCGCCTCGTGGCCGTCGGCCTTTCGCACGAGGGCCTGGGCCTGTGCCATGAGGTTCCTCGTGGATTCCACTCCGCGGCCTCCCAGGCAGCGCGTTTCGACGACAACATAGTCGGACGAATCGCTTCATGCCGCGCCTGCCGGAAAAGGGATCGCGCTGTCGAACGCGCGACTCCGCCGCCCCCTTGACGTACTCCCGCGGCCTTCCCGCGGCGCCCGGCACCGAGCGCCGCTGGTCACGGCGACGCGCGCCGGCTGGTCAGAACTGACGTAGCCAGTGGCGGAGGCGCTCGAGCCGACCATGCGGCCGCGGCGGCGGAAGTATCCGGCGCAGTTCCTCGTCGGTGGCCGGTCGGGCGGTCAGCGTGGCCTGCCGCAGCAGTTCCTTGGCGACCTGCGGCCCGCCCAGCACCCGCACGTTCACGTCGCCGCGCCGTATCACGTACCCGTGGGTGTCCTCGTCGCGGACGTAGGTGAGGCCCGCGTCCCGCGGGGTGCATTCGGTGGTGCGGAAGCAGATGTCCTCGCCGGCCGCGTAGCTCACATACAGCGTGATGGCGACGCTCCGCGCTCCGTTCCCGGCGCGGTCAGCCGGGGTGTAGGTCACGCCCGGCGAGGGGCCGGTCACCTGCCCGACGTATCCGGGGACCTGCGCCGCGTAGTGGGCGCCGGCCTCCACCTGCGCGCCGACCAGTTCGTCGGCGCCGGCCGGGTGCAGGCTCGACGCGGCGGCCCGCAGCAGGTCGTGGTCGACCGCGGGGGTTCCGACGACCGTCACGAACCGGTCGTCGATCGGCACCTGGTAGCCGTGCGCGACCTCGTTGTGCCGATAGACGAGGCCGTCCTCCTCGACCGTGCACGCGCCCCAGGTCAGGCGCGAGTCGTACGCGGTCGGCTGCCCGCACATCTGCTCGCCCAGGACGTCCCGGGGGTAGGCGGTGATCGTGATGAACAGGTCGGGCGGGACCAGGCCGGGATCCTCGGGACCGAAGCTCCCGCCGCCCAGCCGGTCGCCGTAGTCACGGCCACCGACGGGCAGGTAGCCGGGAATGGCGACCACGTAGGAGGTCTCCCGGTAGATGCCCGCGGTGACCAGCCGCGCGTCGAGCTCATCGGAGGGCTCCTGGCGCAGCACCACCACGCCCGCGGCGACCAGCGCCACGCTCAGCGTGAGCGCGCCGACGCTGAACGGCCACCCGCGCAGCAGCAGCAGCCCGGCGACCAGGGCGAAGGGCACTCCGCCCAGAAGGGCCGCCAGCAGCGGGTCGCGGCTCACTCCGAGCCCGGCGACGTCGGTCACGGCCCACCCCAGCACCCACCCGGCCGTCCCCACACCCGCGACCAGCAGCGCCCATAACGCTCGGCGACCACCGGTCCCGCCCAGGACCGACGCCGCCCGCGTAGCCGTGATCACCATGAGAAAGCCAGCCAACGCGGCCAGGAAACCCAGCAGGCCAACGCCCAGACCCAGCGCGCCTCCGGCGAACGCCGCGGCCACGATGGCCGTCCAGGCCAGCGGCGGCGCCAACGCCCCCACCACCCAGACCAAACCGAGGTGAACCGCGACGATCACCGGCCTCGACGCCCTCAACTCGCCCACACCTCAAGGATGCTCGACCGGGCACCGCCGCCGAGAACCACCGCCCCGCCGAACAGCGCGGTGCGCCACTCGGACCAGTCCCGGGGCGGACGACCGTGAGATCAGCCCGAGCCGGCCGGACGTCCTCGCCTCGTTCCTCGCCGGTCGCGCCTGGGCAACCAGACAGGGATCAACACGCTGACGACCGACCAGGGCCGCGGGGCGGTGGGACCGCTGGCGAACAGCCGATGTCAGGCGTTGGTCGGATTAGGCATCCCAAGGCGGTGATGGGGCATGCTTGCGGCAATACCGCGGTAGGAAGGATGCACGCGGCCGCGCAGGGAGGAATCTCGGAAGTGACGTCCGACAGCACCGCCGACCGGTCAGAGGTCATCGGAGAGGTATTCGACGCGGCGTTCGGCGAGCTCATGGCCGCCGAGCCAGCCGCCTTCCGGCGCAAGTTCCGCAAGATGGCGGCCTCGCCGTTCGCGTTCTATCGCGGGTCGGCGGCATTGTTCTACAACGATGTACATGCACTGGACGACCCGTTCCTGAACGAACGGACGAGCCGGGTCTGGATCCACGGCGATCTGCACGCGGAGAACTTCGGCACCTACATGAGCAGCGACGGCCGGCTCGTGTTCAACGTCAACGACTTCGACGAGGCCTACGTGGGGCCGTTCACCTGGGACCTGCGCCGCCTCGTCGCGAGCCTCGCGCTGCTCGGCCGGGCCAAGGCGCTGTCGGACGCGTTCATCACGACGCTCGTCGAGGCCTGCGTCCGGGCCTACCTGGACAAGATCCGCCTGCTGACCGGCGAGGTGTCCGCCGCGAGCCTGCTGACGCTGGACACGACGACCGGTGTGGTGCACGCCTTCCTGCAGAAGGCCCGGCGCGCGACCCGGGTGGAGCTGCTCGACGAGCTGACCGTGCTCGAGAGCCACGACCGCCGGTTCGCGCGGATCGACGGGGCGAGCCTGGTCGACGACGAGACCCGGGGCGGCGTCCTCGAGGCCTTCGAGCGCTACCTCGACACGCTGCCGCCCGCGCGGCGGGACCGCCCGGTCTCGCTGACCGTCAAGGACGTCGTGCTTCGCCGCGGCGTCGGCATCGGCAGCGCGGGCCTGCCCTCCTACAGCCTCCTGCTGGAGGGCATGACCGAGGCGCTCGACAACGACGTCGTCCTCTACATGAAGCAGGCCCAGGTGCCGGCGGTCGGCCGGTTCATCGACGACGAGCGGATCCGCGGCTACTTCCGCCATCAGGGGCACCGCACGGCGGTCTCCCAGCGCGCCCTGCAGGCGCACGCCGACATCTGGGTCGGCCACACCGAGCTCGCCGGCGTCGGCCAGTTCGTCGCCGAGGTGTCGCCGTACGCCCAGGACCTCGACTGGTCCGAGGTCGACGAGCCGGACGAGATGCTCGCGCTGGTCGAGGACCTCGGCCGCTCCACCGCGCGCATGCACGCCGTCGCCGACGACGAGAGCGAGCTCGACCTGGTGAGCTTCTCCACCGAGGAGGCCATCCACGAGGCGATCGCCGCGGACGAGAAGGGCTTCGTCGAGGGACTCGTCGACTTCGCCCACGGCTACGGCGCCCGGGTCCACCACGACCACCAGCTCTTCGTCGACCTGTTCCGCAACGGCCAGATCATCCCCATGGACTGACGTGGCTGGCTGGCGCCACCCACCCGCGGGCGAGCGAACATCGTCGACGGCGGGGCTCAGTGGTCGACGCCAGAGATCCCGGGCCAGCCCTGGGACGAGAAATCGAAGTAGACGCCATCGGGCGTCCGCATCTTCGTCTCCCAGGTGACACCAGCATGTTCGGCTACGGGGTCCACGAGTATCTCGACTCCGAGGCTCTTCGCTCGCTGGACCGCGGAGTCCATGTCGGGAACCACGAATCCGACGTGGTTGAGACCCTCGGGCTTGCCGTTGACATGGTCAGGGTCGACCTTGATGAGCGCGAGGCTGACCGTGCCGTCACTCAGATAAATAGCGCCCAACTTGTCGATGTCGCCACCGCGGCCCACCTCCTCCATCTCAAACAGAGCGGAGTAGAACTTCGAAGCCGAGTGCAGATCGTCGCACTTGATCGCGACGTGTCGAAGCTTGGCCATCTTGAATCTCCAATCTGGGCGCGTTCCCGAACAACCGCCCTTTTATGCAAGCTAGCAGGCCCACTAGGCAGGATCGACGGTCAGGTGGCAGTCACGGCCATTCGCCGTTCTCGATAAGCCGCTCATAGCGCCGCTGTCGGCGTTGGGCGTCCCGCATCAGCCTCGGCACCGCGGGCGCGGAGAGACGCGGGAAGAGATCCACGAAGCGCATCATCGGACCCCGTCGGCGCGGCACGATCGTCACCGGGCGGGGGCGCTCGGTGAGGCGGCCGACCACGCGGCCGATCGCGTCGGCGGTGAGCAGTGGAGCGGTGAAGGAGGCCGCGGCTTCGGGGTCGTCGACGCGGTTTCCCACCAGCGGGGTCCAGACGCCGCTCGGGCAGACCGCGCAGATGTCGATGCCGCGGTGGCCGCCGCGGCGCAGGTCGAAGTGCGTGCTGAGCGTGAAGGCCATCGCGGCGTGCTTGCTCGCCGCGTAGACCGCCTGTCCGGGCGTCGCCACGATCCCCGCGAGCGAGACCACGTTGATCACTTGACCCCGCCCCGCCGGGACCATGTGGGCCAGCGCGGCGATGGTGCCGTTGATCGTCCCGGTCGCGTTGACGGCGAGGACGCGTTCGTTGCTGGCGTCGTCGACCTCCCAGGCGTATCCCGCGGCAAGCACGCCCGCGTTGTTGACCCACAAATCGACGTGACCGTGCTCGGCGACGATCTCGTCGGCGAGCGCGCGGCTGGCGAGCGCGTCGGTGACGTCGAGTACCGCCGCGCGGCACCCGGAGCCGAGGCCCTCGACCACCGGTTTGGCGATGCCGAGTTCGAGATCGGTCGCCCAGACCGCGAAGCCGCGTCGGTCCAGCTCTGCCGTGATGGCCCGTCCGAGCCCACCGCCCGCCCCGGTGACGACCGCGGTCTTCATCAGCTGCCTCCGGCGGCGGCGATGGAGATCCAGATGATCATTCCGGTGACGATGAGCACGACGCTGATGACGATGCCGGCGATCGCGAGCCTGTTGGCCATGCCCGCCCTACGGCTTTGGAGCAGCGCGATGATTCCGAAGATCAACGCCAACACCGGCACGAAGAACGACAGGACGAACGACCAGATGCCGAACGCCCTTCCCGGGCTGTCATGTACGGATCGAGCCTTCTCAGCCGCTTCGGAAACGATGGTCTGTTTCATGTCTCGTCCCTTCTCGCCAGTCGCCTCGAAGGGAAAGCTAGGTTGGTCCAGTGGATGCCTTGTTGACAACGAGTGGACGCCGTCACGGGCACCGGTTGATTGCCTTCAGCGGCTCCTCGGCTCGGTGGGCACACAGCTGCGCCTCGCAAAGCAGTCGGCGACCGAAGTGGCCCTCCTCGCGACGAGCGCCGACGAAGAGCGCCGGACTGCCGCGCGACGCCCACGCACTTCCCGACGCGATGGCGATAGGCGTACCGCTAGCCTCGAGCTTTCATGCCGATGACCGTCGGTGGGCACGCCGAAGATAGAAAGTGCTCCTGAGCTGGAAGGATCGGGCTTGCCGAGGAACTGATCCATCCGAACCAAGGAGCACCCTCATAGGGCGGAGCGCCGGTGCCTACCCATCCGTCCGCGTGGACGCCGCGGAACGCGGTGTCCTGTCGGCCGCGCGCAGGGTGCCGCTGACCGAGATGGTCCGGGCGTCTGGCCTGGGCCGGGGGTTGTCCGTCGAGTTGTCGCCGTGGCGGTCGCCGCCGGCGGCGTCAGCCGCGCGGCCGCCGGGCGAGCTGGCGTGACTGGGCCACCAGGCGGTCGGCGCTGTCCCAGACCTCGCAGTCCTCCTCGAACATGCCGCCCGCCAGGTAGCGGGTGGTGTGCGTGACCCGCAGCCAGCCAGGCGCCGGGGCGGCACGCACGTGCGCGGTCAGCTCCAGGGTGGGCGCCCAGCCGGGAATGCCGATGTCGAACGTCACCGGCGGCAGCGCG
This sequence comes from Frankia nepalensis, assembly GCF_016786325.1. Lineage (GTDB taxonomy): Bacteria > Actinomycetota > Actinomycetes > Frankiales > Frankiaceae > Pseudofrankia > Pseudofrankia nepalensis. Next base: position 20,193 of record NZ_JADWYU010000198.1, read on the forward strand.
TCCACGACCTGGAGCAGCGAGACCGGGTCCGGCTCCCGCCCGTCCACCAGGCGGTACCACGCGGACAGCAGCCCCCGCCCGCTCGGCGCCCCCGTCGCCCAGCCGACGTGGTCGGGGTGGAGGAGCAGGTCGAACCGGCCCAGCATCGGCACGATCTCGAGCAGCTCCGGCGGGCCCATGGAGGCTGGCACGCACTTCTCGGTCGGCGGCAGGTCAGGGGGCACCGCCGTGACCCTCTCGGCCTCCTCGCCGGGGGCCAGGGATCCGGCGGTGACCAGCGCGGTCAGCCGCAGCTGCCCCTCCTGCTCGACGTCGACGGCGACCGTGCCGAGCGAGCGGCCCTCGCGGCGCACCCGCGCCGTCACGACGGCCGGACCGGGCGCCGCCGGCGACACGTAGTGCGCCGACACGGCGATCGGGTTGGCCTTCCCGTCGAGCACCGCGCCCGCCGCTTTCCCCGCGAGCGCCAGCAGCAGGCCGCCGTTGATCCCGCCGCCGACCACCCACCCGGGCACCAGCTCGGCCCCGAAGGAACCGGAGCCCAGCGGCTCCAGGGCAAGGTGCAGGTCGAGCTCAAAGGCGGGCACACTCACCGCTTCACCGTAGACCGCGCCACCGCCGCGCCGGCGACCAGACGGGGCCAGGCCTGCTTCCCGCGGCTATGCGGGCCCGACGGGCCGGACGGCCGATAGATGAGGACCGGGGTTCGCTGTCATGCCAGGTCAGGACGGGTCCCCGGCCGGAGCTGTGGTTGAGCCGAACCGCTCAGGCGGAGACCGGGAACGGGAGCGGGCCCGCCGTGGGCGATGGTCACGACGTACAGCAGCAGGCCAGCGGCGGTGAGCACGAAGCCGGCCCAGACTGTCGACAGGGTTCCCCAGCCCGCGCCGAGGGCGACCGCCCCGCCGACCGCGCCGAGGGAGTTGGCCAGGTTGAGCGCCGCCAGGTTGAGCGCCCCCATCAGGGTCGGGGCGTCCGGCGCGAAGCCGGTCAGCCGGACCTGGATGGTGGGGATCGCGAACATCATGGTCGCGCCGACGCCGAACAGGCAGGGCAGCAGGATCGCCAGGTCGTCGCCGGCCACCCCGATGAGCACCAGGAGCGCGAGGACACCGCTGTAGCCCCAGATCAGACCGCGGTTCTCGTGCCGGTCGGCGACGCGTCCGCCGAGGTGGTTGCCGACCGCCATGCCGAGGCCGAAGACGGCGAGCGCGATCGGGATGAGCGAGGCGTCCCGCCGCGCCGCGTCGGTGACGAACGGGCCGATGAACGTGTAGACGGCGAAGATGCTGGAGATGCCGAGCGCCGCGGCGGTCACCATCAGCCAGACGTTGAGCCGACGCAGGCCACCCAGCTCGTTCGTGATGGAGGTGCCGCGCAGGTCGTCGGTGCGCGGCAGCCAGGTCACCAGAGCGGCGCCGGCGAGCAGCCCGACGGCGACCACGGTCCAGTACATGACGCGCCAGCCCGCGTTCTGGCCGATGAAGGTGCCAAGCGGCGACCCGGCGATGGTGGCGACGGTGAGTCCTCCCATCACGGTGGCGAACGCCTTGCCGCCCTTACCCGGGCCGTACACATACGTGGCGACGACGGCCCCGGCGCCGAAGAACGCGCCCTGCACGCTGCCGGCGACGAACCGGAAGAGGACGAGCAGCGCGATGTTCGGGGCCAGCGCGGACAGCCCGTTGCCGACCAGGAAGAGCACGATCAGGCCGAGCAGCAGAGTGCGCCGGTTGACCCGGGCGGCGAGCAGGGTGATCGCCGGAGAGCCGATCACCACGCCGAAGGCGTACGCCGTGATGGCATACGTCGCGACCGGAATCGACACGTCCAGGTCGGACGCGAACAGCTGGATGATGCCGTTGCTGCCGAACTCGCCGGTGCCGATTGCGAAGGTGCCCAACGCGAGCGCGAACAACGTCATCCTCGGATTGCGGACAGGCGACTTCCCGAAGGTGTGCCGCTCCTCCTCGGCGGCGCACTGGCCTTCATAGGCACGCTGATGCATCGTCGCAACCTCAGCCCGCGGCGCGCTTGATGAGCTCAACCGCCACAGCGGGCTGCGCGATCATCGCGACGTGCGACGCCGCGACCTCGACGGTGTGCGCCCTGGCCCGCCGCGCCATGAACCGCTGTGCCGCGGCAGGAAGCACGTTGTCGTTGCGGGCGACGAGGTACCAGGAAGGAATGGTCCTCCAGGCCGGGGCGCCGGACGGCTCCTGCAGGGTGCGCACGTCGCTCGGCCGCTGGCTGGCCCACATCAGGTCGGTGGTCGCCCTCGGCACGTCGCCGGCGAACACGTCCCGGAAGACCTCCTTCTTGATGTATCCGTCGACGCCCCCGCCGTAGGGGCGGAAATCCAGTGCCGTCTCGTTGAGCCTGCTCCCGAGGTAGGCCGTCTGCAGGCCCAGCAGCGTCTCCCCCTGGTCGGGTACGAACGCCGCCACGTAGACCAGCGCCTTCACGTTCGCGTTTCCGGTCGCGGCGTTCGTGACGAGGATCCCGCCGTAGGAATGCGCGGCGAGGACGAGCGGGCCGCCCAGGGTGGCGAGGATGCTGGCCAGGTACGCGGAGTCGGACGCCACGCCGCGCAGCGGGTTCGCCGGCGCGATGACCGGGTAGCCGTCGCGGAGGAGCCGGGCGGCGACGTCGTTCCAGCCGGAGGCGTCGGCGAACGCGCCGTGCACGAGGACCACGGTTGGTTTCGGCCCGTGGCCGGGCGGGGTGTGCGCCTGCGCGGCGGGTGCTCCGAGCACGGCGCCGGTCGCGACCACGGTGGATCCGGCGAGCAGCGTGCGGCGAGTTGTCTCCATCGGTTGGCCCCTTCAGCGCGGGACCCGCGACATCTGTCTGCCGCGGACCCGCGTGTCTGTCGTTCTCGGTGACGGTCAGGGGTCAGCCTGAAGCCCGGTGCTTGACGGGCGGTGGACGACGCCGGCCGCACCACGGCGGCGGGTCCACAAAGATTCCACTCGCCGTCAACTGCGCCGGCCTAGCTTGAGGCAGTGAAGCCACACGAAAGCGAGGCCGCCAGGATGCGGAGTCCGCGGATCCGCATTCTCTGGTAGGTCCTCGTCGATCTCACCCAGGCCGTGCTGTGGGCGGCCTCGGCGACCGTGGTGTGGCGATCCGCCGACGTGGCCGCGGGCAGTCCTCGGCCCGCGGGACCTGAAATCCAGCCTTCTCCGCCGGCTACGACGCGCCTGAGGATGCCGCCATGAATCCCGTAATCCTGGACAGCCTGCCTTTCGCCCTCGGCGTCGTCATGCTCGGCCTGGGCCTCGGCCTGACCGTGGAGGACTTCCGGCGGGTCGGCCAGCATCCGAAGGCGGTCGCGGTCGCGCTGCTCTGCCAGGTCGTGCTGCTGCCGGCGATCTGCTTCGGCCTGGTGCTCGCCTTCCGGCTCCCACCGGAGCTGGCGATCGGGCTGATGCTGGTCGCGGCGTCGCCGGGCGGGCCGACAGCCAACCTGTACAGCCACCTGTTCGGCGGGAACGTCGCGCTGAACGTCACGCTCACCGCGACCAACTCGGTGCTGGTGGTGGTCACCCTGCCTGTCGTGGTGAACCTCTCGGCGGAGTACTTCCTGGCCGACGGCGCCGCGATCGGGCTGCAGTTCGGCAAGATGCTGCAGGTCTTCACCATCGTGCTCGTGCCGGTCGCGGTCGGGATGCTCCTGCGCGCGCGGGCGCCGGAGGTGGCGCGGCGGCTCAACCGTCCCGTCCAGGTGCTGTCGGTCGTGGTCCTCCTCGCCGTCGTCGCCGTCGTGCTGGTCGGGCAGCGGGCGAACCTCGCCGACTATTTCCTCTCGGTCGGGCTGGCCGTGCTGGCTTTCAACATCGTGAGCATGCTGGTCGGCTACGGAGTGCCGCGCCTGGTCGACATCGACCGCCCCGCCGCCGTCGCGGCCGGGTTCGAGATCGGCATCCACAACACGGCGATCGCCGTCACGGTCGCGCTGAGCCCCGCGCTGCTGGACAACGCCGAGATGGCCATCCCCGGCGTGGTGTACGGCATCGTCATGCACTTCACCGCGACCGCGTTCGGCTGGTCGACCACCCGCCGGTCAGCGCGGCCGGCCCGGCTGTCAGCCAGACCGGCCGCGGCCGGCGTCACTGTTCCCGAGCAGCGCGGTCAGAGCTCGGCGAGGAACCTCTCGGCGCGGTGGGCGAAGAGGTAGGACTCGCGTTCGCCGGACAGCTCGCGCGCGCTTTCGGCGGCGGCTCGCACCACGTCCACGGACTCGCCGCGGGCGTGGCGCAGGCGCGCCCGCAGCAGCAGGACGAGTCCTTCGGCGTAGCGTTGGCCGTAGGCCCGCAGGGCCCGGTCCGCCTGGTCGAGGGCGCCGCCCGCCTCGTCCGGCCTGCCGGCGGCCAGCCACATGTCCGCGATCAGTGCGTGGTGGTACGCGACACCCCACCGCGGCGGGTCGATCAGTGTCCCGGCCAGGAGCTGCTGGGCCTGCGCGGTGATGCCGGCCGGGTCGTCGCCGGTGACGGCACGGGCCCAGTACCAGATCAGCCGGATGTAGTGCTCCTGCTCGATGGCGGAGTGGCCGGTACCCACCGTCGTCCACCGCTCGATCGTGCGCAGCACCCCGCCGGCGTCGCCGGCCATCGAGGCGATGATGGTGGTGTAGTACGCCCAGGCCGCGACCGCGTAGGGGTCGTCGGGGCCGTTCCACTTGTCGACCAGGGCCCTCGCCTTCTCGACGTCACCGTGGAGCGCGGTCACGACGGCCAGCCAGCCCGGCCACTCACCCGAGACGTCGCGCCGGATAGAGGTCTCGCTGTACGACGAGACGACCCCCTCGAGGAGGGCGAGGTCGTTCGCGCTGAAGCACCGGTATGCCTCGCCGATGTTCCCGCTGTCCCACTGGTGCAGGCCCCAGGCCTGCCGGCCGTACACCTGGACGACCGGATCCGAGGACGCCTCCCCCTGCTCGGACAGCCGGCGGACCAGGCGTTCGCGGTCCCACTCCAGAAAGGCGTAGGCCCCGAACAGGCGGGCGAACAGGAGGCCCGCGGCCTCGACCTCCCGGCCGAGCTGGCGCGCCAGGTGTTCCGCGCGCTCCAGCAGATCGAACGTCGTGCCGCCGAATCCGGCCTGCCGGCGCGGGGCGATCGCGAGCAGCGAGAGGGCGGAAAGCTCCAGTTCCGGGAGCCCGGCGGTTCGCGCGATCTGGGCGGCCAGTTCGAGGTGTCGATCGGCGGCCGCGAACGCGAGCTTGGTCGTGGCGCGCCGGCCGGCGCGCTTCAGCGCCTCCGCGGTGCGGACCGGGTCGGCGAGCGGGCCGGCCGCCCGCAGGTGGTAGGCGAGGCGCTCGGTGATCGACTCATCGTCGGCCTGGCTTTCCTCGAGTGCGTCCGCGACGCGCAGATGCAGCCGGATAGCCTGCTGATGCGCCGTTGTCTCGGTGACCGACTCGCGGACGAGGTCGTGCGCGAAACGCCACGAGAACGGGTCTTCGGGCCCCGATTCGAGCAGGCCGAGTCCGCGCAGCGGTTCGAGGCGTTCGAGGCAGTCCGCGACGTCGACGCGCGCGGCGCGGGCGAGCAGGGCGAGGTCGAGGTCACGGCCGATGAGCGCCGCGACCCGCAGCAGGTCGCGGCCGCCGTCGTCGAGGCCCGCCATCCGGTCGCGGACGACGTCGCGCACCGTGGACGGCACCCCGGCGCGGGCCGACGCGTCGCCGCCACCGAGCGCGCCACGGTCGACGAGGAGCCGGGACAGTTCGCGGACGAAGAACGGATTGCCCGCGGTACGAACGTGGATGCTGCTGGCGACGTCCGCGCCGGGCTCGTGGCCGGTCTCGCGACGGACGAGTTCGGCCACGTCGGTCAGGTTGAGCGGGCCGAGCCGGATCCTGCGATGGCTGGCCAGCCGGCTCGCGGCGGCCAGTACCCGCGACAGGTCGGAGCCGGGCCTGGGTGCGCGGTCGCGCAGCGCGCCGACGACCGCGGTACCGGCGGGTAGCCGGCCCGTGAGGTGGCCGAACAGCTGGAGCGAGGCGGCATCGGCCCATTGGAGGTCGTCCATGACGAGCAGCAGTGGCCGTTCCGCGCAGGCCTGGCCAATGACGGTGACGACCTGCTCGAACAACCGGAACTGGGCGCGGCCACCGGAGGCCGGCGGCTCGGCGTCATCGTGTCGAGATTCGAGGAGACTGCCGAGTTCGCTGGCCAGCCACTTCTCACGCGCCGAGGCGGGCAGGCTGTCGAGGATGGCCGACAGCGCCTGCTCCCACGGCCACATCGAGGGTGTGCCATCGCCTTCCAGACAGGAGGCCCAGGCGACGAGCGCGCCGCGCCCGTCCGCTACGGCGGCGGCCTGCTCCAGCAGGCGCGTCTTGCCCACCCCCGGTTCGCCTTCGACGATGACGAGGCCGGTGCCGCCGGCGAGCGCCTCCTCGATGGCCTGCCGCAGCACGCCGAGTTCCTCGCCCCGGCCGACCAGCCCGGCTGCCCGCCTCGCCGGTACGCGTTCCCCCTCGCTGCGCGCGCTCGCTCCCTCGGCCGGCGTCGGGGTCTGCGTCAGCACCCGCAGGTGCGCGGCCCGCAGCGCCGGGCCGGGGTCGATGCCGAGCTCCTCGGCGAGGCGGTCGCGGACCGCGTGAAACGCCGACAGCGCCTCCGCCTGCCGTCCCGCGGCGCCGAGGGCGGTGACGAGGCTGGCCTGTACGGGTTCGTGGAACAGTGCCATCGACGCGGCCAGCCGCAGCGGCGGGATAACCCGCGCCGGTTGGCGTAACGCCACGGCCAGCTCGGCCGCCGCCGCGCAGGCGGCATGGAACTCGTCGTCGAGGGCGGTCAGGACCCCAGGCGCGGTCGATCCGTGGAAGACTCCGTCCCCCGCGTGGCCCTGCCAGAGGCCGAGCGCTTCGACGTAGTGGTCGAGCGCCCCTTCGCGGGCCTGCTCGGCGAGAGCCGCCTGTGCCGCTTTCACGAGTTCCCGGAACGTGACAAGGTCCAGCATGCCGGGGCCGGCGACGAACACGTACCCGTTGCCGCGGCGGTGCAGATATGCACCAGCCTCCCGGGCGGGCAGCTCGGGTTCGAGCAGCCGTCGCAATACCCCGATGTACTTGTGGATGACGTTGAGCGCGCTGGCCGGGACGTCATCGGCCCAGATCAGGTCGATCAATTCGCTGGTGCTCACCGGGCGGCCCGCGCGGGCCAGGAGCAGCGCCAACAGCTGCGCCTGCTGGCGGGGGCCGGCATCCAGTTCGGCGCCGTCGCGCCACAGCCGCAACGGACCGAGGACCTGTAGACGCAGCGAACCGGCGCCGGCCGGCGGATCTCCGCCATCGGGACGAACGGGATGGGCTCGGCCAGCCATGTCTGTCGACTCCCGGATGGACATGACAGCGTCGTCTGCCTGCGATCTCTACGGACCACAGCGTGCGCCGAGTTTAGCCGAGCTGGCGCCGGCCTGTCGTGACGGAGGTGCGGCCCGCCCGGGCGGTGGCCCAGGCCCCGGTCAAGATCGAGAAGCATGCGACAACCCGTTCCTGAACCAACGGACGAGCCCGGTCTGGTGCCACGAGGCGACGGCGCCGCCGATCGCGCCGAGGGAGTCGGCCAGGTCGAGCGCGGCCAGGCCGAAGGCGCCCGGCCGCGGCGGTCAGCGGTGGGGCGGCGTCTGGGCCAGGCCGGCCAGCAGTTCCGCGGCGCGGTCGGCGAACAGGTGGGCCTCGCGCTCGACGGACAGCGCGCGAGCCCGCTCGGCCGCGGCACGTACGGCCGCGGTGGGCTCGCCGCGGGCCAGCAGGAGCCGCGCGCGCAGCAGGAGTACGTGGCCTTCGGCGTACCGCTCGCCGTAGGTGCCGAGGAGCTCCTCCGCCCGGTCGAGGGCGGCGCCGGCCTCGACCGGCATCCCGGCCGCCAGCCGCATCTCGGCGAGCAGTCCGTACCAGGACGCCAGGCACGAGCGGGGTGGGTCGAGCAGGCTCGCGTCGATGAGCTCCTGGGCCGCCGCCGCGGCGCCAGCCGGGTCCTCGCCGGTCATGGCCCGCGCCCACCACCGCGCGAGCCGCGGGTAGCTGCCGAGGAATCCATAGGAGAACTCCGGGTCCACCGCGATCCCCCGTTCCGCCGCGCGCAGCGCCCAGGCCGGGTCGCCGGCCAGCGCCGCCACCGTGACGGCGAAGGCCGACCAGACCGTCACCGCGTAGGGGTCGTCGCCCGCCGCGGCCTCCAGCCGGTCGAGCAGCGCCCGCGCCCCGTCGACGTCGCCGTGCAGCGCGGTGTTCAGCGCGAGCATCACGGGTGAGAGCAGCTGCAGGTCGTGCCGGAGCGGTTCCTCGTCGCGCTCGGCCAGGCGCATGGCCGAGTGGGACTGGCTCAGGTACCGGAACGCCTCGCCGATGTTGCCCACGCCCCACTGATGGAAGCCCCACGCGTGCCGGCCATACGCGCGTATGACCGGGTCGGCGGACGCTTCGCCCTGCTCGAGCAGCCGGCACGCCAGCGGGCCCGACCGGTCGAGCTGGATGCCCTGGGAGTACGCGACCCAGCGGGAGAAGAGGAAGTCGGCGGCTTCCCGTTCCCGGCCGAGGCCACGCGCCAGGTGCTCGGCGCGCTCCAGCAGGTCGGTCGCGGAGCCGACATACCCGGACCGCATCCCGACGACCGCGGTGAGCAGCGACACGGCGGACAGCTCCAGCTCCGCCAGGCCCGCCGTCCGCGCCACCCGCGCGGCCGACTCCAGCTGCCGCGAGGCGGCCTCGAACGCGGACTTCGCCGCGGCCCGACGGCCGGCGCGGACCAGCGCGGCCGCGGTCCTGGCCGGGTCCGCGAGGGGACCGGCGGCCCACAGGTGGTGGGCGAGACGCTCGGCGACGGCCTCGCCGTCCACGACGGAACGCTCCAGGGCGTCCGCGACGCGCAGGTGCAGCCGGGTCGCGCGGGGCGGCGGCGTCGTCTCGACGACCGACTCGCGGACCAGGTCGTGCGCGAAGCGGAACGAGAACGGGTCCCCGGGCTGGGGTTCGAGCAGGCCGAGCGCCTCCAGGGGCTCGAGAAGGTCGACGCAGGTCCGCGCGTCGAGGCCGGCCACGCCCGCGAGCAGGCCGAGGTCGACGTCCCGGCCGATGAGCGCGGCGATCTGCGCCAGGCCTCGGGTGTCGTCGTCGAGGCCGGCCATCCGGTCGCGGACGACGTCGCGAACGGTGACCGGCACACCGGCCCGCGCCGCGGCCTGCTCGGTGAGAGCCCCGCCCTCGGCCAGGAAACGGGCGAGCTCCCGGACGAAAAAGGGGTTGCCGGCGGTGCGGGCGTGAATGCCCCGGGCGACGGCGGGGCCGGGGGGCTGGCCAGTCTCGCGGTGGACGAGCTCGGCCACCTCGGCCGGGTCCAACGGTCCGAGCCGGATCCTGCGGTGCCGGGAAAGCCGGCTCGCCGCGGCGAGCATCCGCGCGAGCTCGGAAGCGGGGGCGGGTGCCCGGTCGCGGAGCGCGCCGATGATCACGGTGCCGCCCGGCATCCGCGCCGCCAGGTGGCTGAACATCCGCAGTGAGGCGACGTCGGCCCACTGGAGGTCGTCGACGACGAGCACCACCGGCCGACGCACGCAGGCCTGGCCGACGAGCGCGACGGCCCGCTCGAACAGCCGGAACTGGGCGCCGGCGTCCGGCAGCGCCGACGCCGCGACGAGGTCGCGGGGCTCCACGAGGCGACCGAGCTCGCCGGCGCGCCACTCCTGGCGCGCCGCGGCGGGCAGGCTGTCGAGGATCACGGCGACCGCCCGCACCCACGGCCACATCGACGGCATCCCGCCCCCGTCGAGGCAGTGGCCCCAGACGACGAGCGCGCCAAGCCGGCCCGCGTCGGCGCCGGCCTCCTCCAGCAGCCGGGTCTTGCCCGCCCCCGGCTCGCCCTCGACCAGAACGAGCGCCGCGCCGCCGGCGAAGGCCGACGCCACGGCGTGCCGCAGCACCTTGAGCTCCTCGGCCCGGCCGATCAGCCGGTCGGCGAGCGGTGTCTCGACGGCGGGTGCCCTCGGCCGCCCGGGCGGCGTTTCCTCGGCGCGGCCGGCGGGCGCGGCCGGCTCGGTCGGCCGCGGAAAGGGGGGCGAACGGCGCGCCGTCCCGTCCGGCCCGCCCGCGTCGGCGCCGGCCGACGCCGACGAGGGCGGAGGCTGGCTCAGGATCCGCAGGTGCGCGGCCCGCAGGACGGGGCCGGGATCGACGCCGAGCTCCTCGGCGAGCCGGGCTCGGACCGTCCCGAACACCGCCAGCGCTTCCGCCTGCCGCCCGACGGCGGCCAGGGACGCGAGGAGACTCGCCTGCACGGCCTCGTTCAACGGCGCCATCGCCGCGGCCAGGCGCAAGGGCGCAAGCACCCGCTCGGCCTGCCCCCTCATCACCGCGAGCTCGGCCGCCGTCACGCACGCGCCGAAGAACTCCTCGTTCAGCGCGGCGAAGAGGGACACCGCGGTCGACCCGTGGGGCAGCCCGTCGCCCGCGGGACCGTGCCAGAGCTCCAGTGCCCGCGCGTAGCGGTCGAACGCCGCGTCGAGCCGCTGCTCCGCGAGGCGCGTCCCGGCCTCGTCGACGAGCTCCCGGAAGCTGACGACGTCCAGCATCCCCGGGCTGGACGCGAACAGGTATCCGCTGCCGCGCCGTTGCAGGTAGGAACCGGTTTCGCGGGCCGGCAGCGCGGGTTCCAGCAGGCGCCGCAGCGTGCCTATGTACTTCTGGAGGATATTGAGCGCCGAGGCTGGGACGTCATCGCCCCAGATCAGATCGATGAGCTCGCTCATGCTGATCGGCCGGCCCGCGCGGACGAGGAGCAAAGCGAGCAGGTACGCCTGCTGCCGGGGCCCGGCGTCCAGTTCGACGCCGTCCCGCCAGATCCGCAACGGACCGAGAATCCGAAGACGGAGCTGACCATGGCGCACGCGGGAACCCTATATCCGGCAACAAATCCGGACACGGTTTCGCCGCTGATAGGTGATGTGGTGGTCAGTGGCCGGACGACGCGAGTGCGGCTCGCCAGCGGCCAGCGCCGACGTGGCCCGGCTCAGGCCGACGCGGCCCAGCCCGGCCTGGGCCGCGTCGGCCTGAGCCGGGCTGGGCGACGGTCGATCAGTTGGGCTGTGCCTGAGCGGGCGCGGGGCGAAGATCGGACACGGTCAGGGACGGGTCCTCCGGCTCGTGCAGGCCGTGGCGGGTGTAGAAGCGCCGCAGCGGCGCCGGCGCCCACCAGTTCGCGTTCCCGAGCAGGCGCATCGTGGCCGGCACGAGCAGCGCGCGGACGATCGTCGCGTCGACCAGCACGGCGATGAGCATCGCGACGCCGATCAGCTTGATGAACGTGATGCCCGAGACCGAGAACAGCCCGATCACGACCAGGATGAGGACCGCGGCGCTGGTGATGATCCGGCCGCTGCGCTGCAGGCCGATCGCGACCGCCGTGGTGTTGTCGCCGGTGCGGTCGTATGCCTCGCGGATCCGGGACATCAGGAAGACCTCGTAGTCCGTCGACAGACCGAACACGATCGCGAGGACGAGGATCGGCTGGGTGGCCTCCAGCGTCCCGGTGGGGGTGAAGTCCAGCAGGCCGGACAGGTGGCCGTCCTGGAAGATCAGGACCAGCGCGCCGAACGAGGCGCCGAGCGACAGGACGTTCATCACGATCGCCTTGATCGGCAGCACGACGGAGCCGAAGGCGAAGAACAGCAGGATGAACGTCGCGCCGACGATGATCAGTGCCATCCAGGGCAGCAGACTGGCGGTCGTGTGGAGCTGGTCGGCCAGTTCCGCGGTGAAGCCACCCACCAGCACCTCGCCGCCGGCCGGTGCCGCAACGTCCCGGACCCGGCTCACCAGGTCCCGCGCCTGGCCGGCGATGGGGTCGCCGTCGTAGTTGACGGTGACCCGGGCGACCTCGCCGGCCTGCGCGGTGACCGCGGCCGCGGTCACCCCGTCGACGCCGGCGACCGCGGCGACGTACCGGTCCAGCCCTCCCTGGTCGGGCGAGGTCACGATCGCCTCGATCGGCAGCTGGCTGTTCTGGACGAACTCGCGGTCGGAGACCTCGGAGACCACCCGGCTCTCGGTGCCCTCGGGAAGAACCCTGGGGTCCACGCCGCCGAACTCGACGCGCAGGAACGGCGACCCGGCGAGCAGCAGCACCGCGAGCACGCCGACCGCGTAGATGATCGGTCGCCGCATGATGCTGTGCGCGAGGCGGTACCAGAAGCCGCTCTCGACCTCGCCCGCCGGGTCGGCCGGCCGGCGGCGCGGCCACGGCACGGCGAGCGCGTCCACCCGCCTGCCGAGCACGCCGAGCACGGCGGGCAGCACGGTCAGCGCCGAGACCATCGCGACGAGCACGGCCGCCAGGCCGCCGAAGCCCATCGAGCGCAGGAACGTCATCGGGAAGATCAGCAGCCCGGCCAGCGACACCGCGACGGTGACGCCGGAGACCGCGACGGTGTGGCCGGCGGTGGCCATGGTGCGCGCGACCGCTTCCTCGACGTCGCGCCCGCGGGCGATCTCCTCCCGGAATCGGCTGACCATGAACAGGCCGTAGTCGATCGCCAGGCCCAGCCCGAGGATCGTCACGAGGTTGACCGAGAAGACCGAGACGTCGGTCAGGTAGCTCAGCACCCGCAGCGCGGTGAACGCGCCGAGGATGGCCAGACCGCCGATCATGAGCGGCAGGCTCGCCGCGGCCACACCCCCGAAGACGAACACGAGCAGGACCAGCAGGACGGGGATGGAGAGCATCTCGGCGCGGGCGATGTCCGCCGCCACCCGCTCGCCGATGTCGCGGCTGACCGCGGTGATGCCGCCCAGCTGCGTCTGGAGGCCGGGAGCGGCGAGCTCGTCCTCTATCTCCTTCAGCGCGTCGACGCGTTCTCCCTCCTCGCCGGCGAGCGTCAGCACCGCGTAGGTGGAGCGTCGGTCATGGCTGACCAGGGCGGGGCTGTTGTTCGTGCCCCAGTAGGTGATCGTCCTGGTCACCACGTCGTCGGGGAGCGCGTCCAGCGTCTCGGTCACCGCCCGCTCGTACGCCGGGTCGTCGACCGTCCGGTCCGGGCTGCGGTAGAGCACGACCAGGTCGTTCCCGGTCCGGCCGAGCGCCTCCTCGGCGCGCTCGAGCGCGCGGGAGCTCTCGCTGCCCGGGTCGTCGAACCCGCTGGTGGTCAACGCGCCGAACACCTGCGTGCCCCAGACGCCGCCGAACACGAAGAACGCGCCGGCAAGGCCGATCACCCACCACCGGCGACGGAACACCGTCCGCCCCAGCCGCTCGAACATCGCTGCCCCTCAGGAATTCCGCGCGACGGGTGGTCGCGATGTGGACACGGGACTTCAAGGCGAGTGAACGACGCGCCGTGCTCTGGAATACCGCCGCCTGTTCTCAGCGGTCGCGGCCCACTCGCTTCTGGCGACATTAGGGCGACGCTCTTGACGACGAGTGGATACCTGAGTGGATGCCTGGCGGAAGGCACGGCCACCCGGCACCACGGCACTACACAGATCGTCAACTCGCCGGTGGTGTAGTCGGGTCTCGTAGTTCCGACCAGGGGAGACCGAAGAGCATGTCGCAGCCCACCATCGTCCTCGTCCACGGCGCCTTCGCCGACGCCTCGAGCTTCGCCAGGGTGATTCCCGAGCTGCTCGCCGACGGTCTCAAGGTTGTGGCACCGGCGGTGCCGAACCGCTCGCTCGTCGGCGACGCCGAATACCTCGGATCCGTCCTCGCGGCCATCGACGGCCCCGTCGTGCTCGTCGGCCACTCGTACGGCTGCGCGGTGGTCACCGTGGCCGGTGTCGCCGAGAACGTCAGGGCCCTGGTCTATCTCGCGGGCTTCGTCGTCGACGAGGACGAGGCCCTCGGCGAACTCCAGGGCCGCTTCCCCGACTCCGACCTGGCCCAGGCGCTCGATGCCACCCCCTTCCCGGGTGGCATCGATCTCTCGGTCGACCCCGAGAAGTTCCCGGCGGTCTTCGCCCACGACGTCGACCCGGCCCTCGCCGCCGTGCTCGCCGTGTCGCAGCGGCCGTTGTCCGCGGCGGCGTTCGGCGACAAGGCGCCCGCCGCCGCGTGGCGCACCAGGCCGGCGTGGGGCGTCGTGGCCGCCTCGGACCACACCATCAACCCGGAGGTCCAGCGCTTCGGCTACCAGCGCGCGGGGGCCGACGTAGTCGAGGTGGACTCGTCACATCTGGTGATGCTTTCTCAGCCGGCGATCGTGGCCGACCTGATCAAGGGGGTCGTCAAGTCGGTGTCCGGGTGACCCGGCGATCAGGCTGTCGGGGAAAGGCCGGCTCGCAGGACGAGGAAGGCGCCGACGGCGACCACCAGCAGGGCGCTCGCGACCGGGCCGACGGTGAGGGCCGCCGTCGCCAGCCGAGGCGCGACGCCGAACAGGCGACGCAGTAGCGGGCGCAGCGCGCGGTCGAGCAGATAGCCGACGCCGACGAGGGTCGCGGCCATGCCCAGGCCGTACGCGATCACGAGCAGCACGCCGAACCAGGCCCGGCCGAGCGCGGTCGCGCCGAGCAGCACCACCACCGCCGAGGGCGTCGGCACCATCCCGCCGGCGAGGCCGGTCAGCAGGAGGGCACGGGACCGGGGCGCGGCCTGGCCGGCGGCCACCAGCGGCGCGTGGCTGTGCCACCGGCCGCCGTGCCGATGGCGGTGGCCGTCGTGATCGTGCCCGTGACGATGTCCATGGTCATGTCCGTGGTCATGTCCGTGGTCATGACCGTGCCCGCGGCCATGACGCGCCTCGTCGCCGTCCCCGTGGCTGTGACCGTGACCGTGACCGTGGCTGTGCTCGTTCTCGTGCTCGTGGCTGTGCTCGTTACCGTGATCGCCGCCATGACCGTGATCGCCGCCATGACCGTGGTCGTGACCAGGGCCGTTGCCGTGACCGTGGTCGCGGTCGTGGTGATCACCCTGATCGCGATCGCGACTGTGATCATGATGGTGGTCATGGTCATGGTCATGGTCGTGATGGTGGTCGTGACCGTGATCGTGATGCGGACGGAGCAGGGCGGCGAGGCGGTAGGGCGAGTCAGCGGCGAGACGCGCGCGCAGCATGCTGACGCCGAGGCCGACCAGCAGCAGGCCGCTGGCGGCGCCGAGCCACGGGTAGAGGCGCTCGGGCGCGAGTCCCGCCGACGCCGACAGGACGAGCGCCAGCAGGAACACCCCGATGGTGTGCGTCAGCGTGACGGCGCCGGCCATCGCGGCTAGCTGTCGGCGGGTCGCCGAGCCGCCCACGATCGTCGCGGCCATCACCGTCTTGCCGTGCCCGGGCGCGAAGGCGTGCGCCGCGCCGAGGCCGACGGCGACGACCAGGGCAACCGCCGCGGCGCCGACCGTCAGCGCCGAGCCGGGGGCGACCAGGCTGGTGAACCGGCCGGTCAGCCCGCCCGTGCCCGGGCGGGCGGCGAGCTGGCCGTCGCCGCCCGGGCCCGCGGCGTCCGTCCCCGCGGCGTCCGAGCCCGCGGCGTCGCCCGGGACGCCAGGCAGCGGGTCCGCGGCGGCCGGGCCACCGGGGCGGGCGCGCAGCGACGCGCGGGTGACGTCGGCGCCGCCGGCGAGCGGGTCGGCCGGGTAGGCGGTGAGCAGCGCGCTCGCGGACGCCGCCGGGACGTCCGAGCTGACCAGCG
Source organism: Frankia nepalensis (assembly GCF_016786325.1). Taxonomy (GTDB): domain Bacteria; phylum Actinomycetota; class Actinomycetes; order Frankiales; family Frankiaceae; genus Pseudofrankia; species Pseudofrankia nepalensis. The sequence continues at coordinate 35,827 of NZ_JADWYU010000198.1, forward strand.
TGGCGCCGTCGCCGACGGCGACGGTCTCCCGCCAGCCGGACCGGTCGGTGTAGGAGCGCAGCTCGTAGGCGACGTCCGAGCCGTCGTCGGCCACGAGCCCTGGCGTGACAGCCGTGGCGTACCTGCAGACCAGCCGCGTCGTCGCCAGGCCGCCCTGGCCCGGCGGGAAGGTGAGCGCTCCACCGGTGGCCGCGAGCGCGGCGGGCCGGCCGTCGACGGTCAGCGCCACCTCGCCGGCGACGCGGGCGCACGCCCGGTCACGCCAGGCCTCCGGCCCGGCCGCGTCGATCTCGGGGCGCAGCTGGGTCGCCGGGATCTCGGCGAAGTCCACCACCACGTCGAGGCGGACCCGGTCGGGCGCCACTCGCAGCACGCCCGCGGTGTTCACGGTGAAGCTGCCGAGCGGGTGGGCCGCGGCGACCCCGGCCGTCACGAGCAGGAACAGGCCGACGAACCCGAGGAGCACCGCGACGCGGCGCCGGCCGTGACGCCGCCGCGACGCGCCAAGCGGGTGGGACGGGCTGGGCACGGCGGGCACGGCGCGCACGGCGGGCGGCCGGGTGGCGCGGGAGCGGGCGGTCACCGGGCACCTCCCACCGGGCGCACGGCGTCGAGCGATCCCAGCAGGTTCCGGGCGAGCGGGGCGTGCAGCGGCGAGAAGGCCGGGTCGAGCGCGAGCGCGGCCCGCAGGTTCGCGACGGCCGCGTCGGACTGGCCGAGCGCCGCCTCGATGACGCCGAGGTGGTAGCGGAACAACGCCCTCGGGGTGCCCAGCGCGACCGCCGCCCGCGCGTACTCGAGCGCCTCGGCGTCGCGGCCGAGGCGGTGCAGCGCCCAGGCCTGCGCGTCGTCGACGAACACGCCGCCGCGGCGCTGCCGGGCGTCCGTGACCGCCGCGAGCGCCGCCTCGGGATCGCCGTGGTCGGCCTCGAACAGCGCGAGCTCCACGTCGACGTCCACGCCCTGCGCGCGCAGCAGTCCCGCGGCCGACCGGGCGAGCGCGTACTGCTGGTCCGCCTCCGGCTGCCGGCCGACCGCCGCCAGCAGCTCCCCGTACTCGATGACCAGGGCCGGCTGCGGCGAGCGGCCGGTGGCGGTCCGGTAGTCGGCGAGCGCCGCGTCGACCAGTCCCTGGGCCGCGGCGACCCTGGCCCGGCCCGCGAGCAGCGCCGGGCTGGTCGGGTCGGCGACGAGCCCGCGGCGGAACGCCTCCTCGGCACCGGTCAGGTCGCCCGTGTCACGCGCCAGCTCGCCGAGGTGCAGCCAGGCGAACGCGACGTCGGCCGGCGAGGAGGCATCGGCCAGCACCCGGTTCAGCGCCTCGCGGGCCGGTTCGACCTCGCCGCGCAGCTCGAACGCGTACGACGCCCTGGCCAGCGAGGACACGTCCGGGCGCAGGTCGACCATCCGCTGGACCGCGAGCCACGCCTCCGGATAACGGCCCAGCTCGACGAGCGCGTCGGCCCGTACGCCGTGCGCGGGCGCGCTGTACTCGTTGACGGCGATCGCGGCGTCGGCGAGGCGCAGCGCCGCCGGGAAGTCGTGCCGGGCCGCGGCGAGCGCCGCCTGACCGGCCAGCGCGAGGTCGTTGCCGTCCGGGTGGATCTCCAGCGAGCGGGCGAGGGCGATCTCGGCACGCGGGTAGGCCGTCGGGTCGCCGGTGATCCGGGCCTGCTCGACGTAGGCGCCGCCGAGCGCCGCCCAGCCGGGCCAGTCCCCCGGCACCTGGCGCAGCCGCGCGGTCAGGCCGTCGATCTGCTGACCGATCCGGGTGGCCGGCGTGGGCGGCGGCTGCGCGGCCGCGGCCGAGCCGGCCGGCTGGCCGCCGCCGGTTCCCGTGCCCACGCCGAGCACGAGCGCTGCCGCCGCCGTCGCGGCCAGCACGGCGACGGTGACCAGCGCGCCCGCCGCCCGCGACCGGCGCGAGCCCGGCAGCCGCCGCCACCCGATCCGGCCATAGCGCTCGAGGGGCCTCTGGAGGCGCGAAAGAAGAGCACTCCCGCGTCTCCCCCGGCCATACCGGCCAAGGGGCCTCCGGAGACGCGAAGGAAGAACATTTTCGCGTCTCCGCTGGCCGGGTGGTCGTCCCATGGCTCGCCCCTTGACGTCCGCTGCCGCGGGCGGGCCCGGACTTCCCGGGCGGCCCGCCGGCGGTCTCCGACGGTCTGACGAGCGGGCTTCGGAGCCGGGCGTCGCGCGGACTGGTCACGAAACGGAATTGGTCGAGCGCGGGAGGTGTCGGCAGGGCGACACACCTCCGCCACGCCGTCGGCACCCATCCGCCGGGCGGTCGGCGGCGAACCCACCCGTGCCAGGGCCGGCGATGGGCCGGCCCGCGCGACACAGCGAGGTGATCTCGTGCATCGACACCCGGTTGTCCGCCCCGAGGCGGACGCCCCCGAGCCACGGACGCGGCCCCAGCCCCGCCGCCGGCGGCGGGGGGCCACCGCCGTCACGGCGCTGGTCCTCGGCGCCGCCGCGGCCGTGGCGGGGACCCCGCTCGCCGGGAACGCGTCCTCCCACCGGGAGGCACCGCTGATCGCGGGCGACCCGACCGTGGACAACACCGACACCTACGCGTTCGTCAGCCCGGACGCGCCGGACACGGTGACGCTGGTCGCCAACTGGTCGCCGTTCTCGGAGCCGGCCGGCGGCCCGAACTTCTTCCCGTTCGCGACCGACGCCCGCTACAACCTGCACGTCGACGCGGACGGCGACGCGAAGGCCGACCTCACCTACCGGTGGACCTTCACGTCCAACTACAAGAACCAGAACACGTTCTTGTACAACACCAACCAGGTCACGGCGCTCGACGATCCCGACCTGAACTTCACTCAGACCTACAAGCTGGAGCTGGTCCGCGGCCTGCAGACCACGGTGCTGGCCGACAACGTGCCGGTGGCGCCGTCGAACGTCGGTGTCGCCTCGATGCCGGACTACCCGAAGCTGCGGGCTGACGCGGTGCGTACCCTGCCCGGTGGTCTGAAGTCGTTCGCCGGCCAGGCCGACGATCCCTTCTTCCTCGATCTTCGGGTCTTCGACCTGCTCTACGGCGGCAACGCCTCCGAGATCGGGCAGGACACCCTGCGCGGGTACAACGTGAACTCGATCGTGCTGCAGGTGCCGAAGCAGGAGCTGGCACTGAACAAGGACCCGGCCCGCAACCCGGTGATCGGGGTCTGGAGCACCACCGATCGGCGCAGCCTGCGTCTCCTGCCAGGGACCGGCGGCGACGGCCAGCCGCTCAACTCCGGCGGCTGGTCGCAGGTGTCCCGACTCGGCTCACCGCTCGTCAACGAGGTGGTGCTCCCGGTCGGCCAGAAGGACCGGTTCAACAACTCCAACCCGGACCGTGACGCCCAGTTCCTGCGTTATGTCACCAACCCGGAGCTGCCCAAGCTGATCCAGGCCATCTACAACATCCCGGCGCCCGCGGAGCCGCGCAACGACCTGGTGGCCGCCTTCCTCACCGGCGTCTCCAAGGCGAACCTCGGGGTGGACCTGAACGCGCACACCCTCAACCAGGACGCCAGGAAGGACAAGATCATCCCCTACGAGGGACTGCGGCTGAACATGTCGATCGCGCCGACGATGACTCCGAACAGGCTCGGCGTGGTCGGCGGTGACACCGCCGGCTTCCCGAACGGCCGCCGGCTCACCGACGACGTCGTCGACATCGAGCTGCAGGCGGTCCAGGGCGTCCTGCTGCCGAACCCGCCGCCGGCGGCGAAGGCACTGGGCGACGCGGTGGACGCGAACGACGTCCACTTCCAGCACATGTTCCCCTACGTCGCCCTGCCCACCCCCGGTTCCCGCTGACCGGCACCACCACATCCAGGGCGACGCGCGCCTGACCGCGTAAGCCACGGGACAACCCGACCCACCGGGCCGGCGTCGTGTCTGACCGACCAGGCCGCGTCATGTCTGACCGACCAGGCCGGCGTCGTGTCTGACCCGCCGGCGCCGACGGGCACCGGCCCGGTCAGGCCCCCTCGGCGAGGGTGTCCGCGACGAGGGCGTTCGCGTGGCCGTGGCCGAGGCCGTGCTCGGTCTTGAGCCAGTTGACCAGCTCCATGTGCCTGGTGAGGTCGCTGGCGCGGATGATCTCCTTCCACTCGGCGACGGGCCGGCCGTACTTCTTCTCGATCGACGGGAAGTAGGACGCCGGCCCCTTGACCTTCGCGGCGGCGGGGGCGCTGGTCCTCGTGGTCGTCATCGTGATGCTCCTGCTCTCGGCTGCCCGGTCGGTCCGCGAGGCCTCGCGGCACGTCACCTCCTCAGACCGGGCCACCGCCACGGACTCATCGGTACGCGCGCGCCGCGACAGCGCCGTCGACATTCCGCCGGGTTCCTCCTCGCGAGAATGCGCGGCGGTGATGGTGTCGACCGCGTGCGGAAAATCCTTTGCGCGCCCTGTCTGATATCGGGCATTCTCGTGCTCGCACCGAACGAGCTGGCGCCAGGAAGGCGCCGGCACGATAGCCACCGCGCGGCCGTCGATACGTTCGCTGCCCGGCTCCGGCGACCACGAGGAGGTGCTTTGTGCGCAACCATGACGAGAAGGTCAGGGACATGACGGAGTCGGTCCTGCCCTCGACCAGGCGGAAGGCGGCCCGCCAGGAGCGGCGCCGCGTCCACAAGCGCCAGCGTGCCCGCCAGCGCGACCTCCTGGTCGTCGCGCGCCGGACGGCCGGCCACGACGACCGCGACGCGGACTTCCGCGAGGGAATCCGCCGGCAGGAAATCACCCAGATGGTGTGGGGCCGGCGGGCCGCAGACAAGGTGGGGCCGCTTACCCGCTGGGCCAGCGTCCAGGTAGGGCGCGACGAAGTCCTGCGAGATGCTCCGCTCACGGAGCAGGTCGATTACTTCGCGCGGCTCGTTCCCGACAACACCATCGGCCGGCACGCCGTCCAGCACATCGAGTCCGACCTGAGGCACGCCGCCGACCGCGAGCGGTGGCTCGCCCGCCGGGCCGAGTGGAGCGCTGACCAGCGCCGCCGCCACCGCGAGCAGGTCAGCGAGGACGTGGACGGCATTCTCGCCGCCGGGTGCCACCGGGAGCTCAACGACGCGCTGCGGGCGGGCTACCGTGCCCGCGCCACCGTCGGCGAGGGCGGCGCCGTCATCCTTCCCCGGCCCAACCGGCTGCTGCTGGGCGCCCACGACGTCGACGACTTCGCGGACGCCGTGGCCGGCTACGGGTGGATCCGCGACGTCGTGCACACGCTCCGGCTGGTCCGCGTCCCCCAGTGACATCCACGGGACGCGGACTCCGGCCCAGCCCTGTCAGCCACCGGCGTGACGCCAAGGATCGCCGGTGGCTGACAGATCCTGGTTTCGGATGGTTGACCCGGGGCGAAAGCCGGAAGAACAGGACGGTGGCGGCGACACACGGACACCCGGTCAGGATCATCGTCGTCAGGCTGGTCGTCGTGGCCGCCCTGCTCATCGGTGTCTTCACCGCGCTGGGCACCCTGATCGCGTCCGGCCCGGCCGCGGTTCGCGACGCCGACCTCGACGTCGTCCGCTGGTTCGCCGCGCACCGTACCGGCTGGCTGCTGCGCGCGACCGCGGCGGGCACCTACCTGTCCGACACCTGGACCGTCATCGCCGCGACGGCGCTGCTCGCCGCCGCGGCCGGCTGGTGGACCAGGCGCTGGCTGCTGCCCGCCGCCGCCGTGCTGCTCACCGCCGGGGAGACGGCGATCTACGAGCTGACCGGCCTGCTGGTCGACCGGCCCCGCCCGCCGGTCCCGCGGCTCGACGTCGGCGACCCGGCGGCCGGCTACCCGTCCGGTCATGTCGCGGCCGCGGTGTGCCTGTACGGCGGAGTGGCCGTCTTCGCCCGCTGGGCCGCCGCCCGGCGGCGTGCCGCGGCCGGCGTCCCGCCCGCGCGTGGGGTCGTCGACGTCGTCGCCGCGGCGGCTGCCGCGGCGGCCGTGCTCGCCCCGCTGGTGGTCGCGTTCTGCCGGGTCTACCGGGGCATGCACCACCCCACGGACGTACTGGCCGGCGCGCTGATCGGGGCCTGCTGGCTCGCCGCGGTGGCAAGGGTGCTGCTGCGCCCCGCGCTGGCCGCCGTCGACGACCGCCGACCGAGGCCCGCCCCACCGCCGAAGGCGACGGCGATGTCCTGACCGCCCGCTGATCACCGCGACCGCGCCACTCGATGTGATCCACACCACATCGGCAACCAACCTGCCCGACCCGGCGTGACTTGAACAGGGCCGGACGAGCCGGTCGCGGCGGGAGGGAGGGCGGTCGATGGCGGACGACGCGTCGTTCGACGCCTTCTACCGGCAGAGCCGGCAGCGACTGTACGACTGCCTGTACGCGCTGACCGGCGACCCGGCCGAGGCGCAGGACGCCGCGCAGGAGGCATTTGCCCGGGCGTGGCAGCGCTGGCCGACGGTCGGCGGCTACGACGACCCGGAGGCGTGGGTGCGCACGGTGGGCCGGCGGATCGCCGTGAGCCGGTGGCGGCGCACCCGCAACCGGCTCACGGCGCAGCGGCGGCTCGGCCCGCCGGATCCGGTGCCGCCCCCGTCGGCGGCGACCACGATGATGATCTCCGCCCTCGCCCGGCTGCCGGTGGAGCAGCGAACCGCGATCGTCCTGCATCACCTGTGCGACCGGTCGGTGGCGGAGGTGGCCGCCGAGACGGGGGTACCGGTCGGGACCGTCAAGGCCCGGCTCTCCCGTGGCCGGCACGCGCTGGCCGCCCTGCTGCGCATCGAGCCGGAGGACAGCCATGTCTGACCACGACCCCGGCCTGGGCCGGGAGGGCGGCGCGGCCGGCACCCCGCCGGAGCCGCTGGACGGGCTGGGCGAGGCGTTCGAAGCGCTGCGGCGGCAGCGGCCGCCCCGGCCGTTCGCCACCGCCGACGAGGTCCGCGGCCACGGCCGGCGGCTGGCCGCCCGCAGGCGGGTCGCCGTCGGGCTGGCCGCCGTCTGCCTGGTCGCCGGCGGTGGAGCGGCCGCCGGCGCGGTACTCGCGGATGCCGGGCCTGGCGAGCCCGGCGGGACGGTCACGCTGGCGGCGACCCCGCCCGGAGCGGCCACCGCGTCCGGTGCCACCACCATGCCCACGGCCACGGCGACGCCGACCGCGCCGGCCACGACCGCGCCGCGAACCACCCAGCCGGGCACGGCGCCGCCATCGGCCCTCGCGACCACGGTGGTGCCCAGCGCCACCATGACCGTGGGTCCCGGCATGCTGCTCACCGCCGCCGACCTCGGCCCGGGCGGCTGGGCCGACGTCGCGGCCGAGCCATTCGAGGGCGGCGGGGATGCCTGGTTCTGGGCGGACGCCTGCGCCGGCTACCAGCGCTCCGACTACCCGTCCCGCCAGCGGCAGCTCGACTGGGCGGTGGTCGGCTACGCCACCGACGGTGGGGCGCGGTCCGTGCTCGAGGAGGTCGAGGCGTTCGCGCTCGGCTTCGGGGCACGCAGCCTCGCCGACGTCCGGGCGGTCGTCGCGTTCTGCGAGAACCGGCCGGCGTTCAATGCCGAGCGCACCGGCGCCGGGCCCACCACCAACACGATCATCCGGACTGGCTTCGCCGGTGACGAGTCGCTGCTCGTCCGGCAGTCGCACTTCTACTACGACGGCGCGACGCTCGCCCCCGAGCCGCGCGTCACCCTCACCGCGGTCGTGCGCGTCGGCGACCGGGTCGCGACCGTGTGGTGCGACGGCCTGGACACCGAGCAGGTGCTCGTCCTGGCTCGCCGCGCCGCCACCCGGCTGTGACGTCGCCAGCTGTGACATCGCCAGCTGTGAGGTTGCCGGCTGTGAGGTTGCCGGCTGTGACGGCCGGTGGCCCGGCGTCGCGAGGCTCGACCCGGCGCCGCCGGATCCATGTGGGTCCGGGTCGCCGCGCCCTGACGGCGCCCTGGATGCCGGCTACCGTCAGGGCCATGGCGACCTGGGACGACGTGGCCCGAATCGCGTTGGCGCTGCCGGAGACGGCCGAGGGCACCTCCTACGGCCAGCGTTCCTGGAAGGTGGCGGACAAGGGCTTCGTCTGGGAGCGGCCGTTGCGCCGCGCCGACCTGGCGGCACTGGGTGACGCGGCTCCGGGCGGGCCGATCCTCGGCGCGCGGGTCGCCGACCTCGGCGTCAGGGAAGCACTCGTCGCCGACGACCCCGACGTGTACTTCACGACCCCGCACTTCGACGGCTATCCGGCGGTGCTGGTCCAGCTCGACCGCATCAGCGTCACCGACCTGGAGGAACTGGTGGTGGAAGCCTGGCTCGCCCGCGCGCCAAAACGGCTCGCCAGGAAGTTCCTCGCGGCCGGACACTGACCGCGCGACAGGCGGACCGCGCCGAGGTCCGTGCCACCGACGGGACGGGGAGGCCGATGGGCGCGACGTCGTGGGGGTATGGGCGGCTGTGCGCGCTCGTCTACCAGGTCGACAAGCCGATCGGGACGTCCTTCTTCGCCCTGCGGCGGTACGACGTCGACGGGTTCACCGCGCTGCTCCAGGACACCGGTTTCACGGTGACCGCCGTCCACGCCGACTACACGCGGGGGAAACCTCCCGCCGCGGACTCCCAGGTCTGGACCTTCGAGGCCACCCCGTCCGACGGTTCGCCGGGTCACGACTCCGGGAACTAACCCCTGCGTGCCAGCACCTTGGCGAGAAGCGGGGTGCAGACGAGGACGACCAGCAGGCGCACGACCTGCACGGCCGTCACGTAGGTCACGTCGCTGCCGCTGTCGGCCGCGGTCGCGAGCACGGCGAACAGGCCGCCCGGCGTCGTCGCCAGGTACGCGGTGAGCCCGTCGACGGGGGTGACCACGGCGAGCACCGCCCCCATCGCCGCGCTCGCGACGATCATCCCCATGATGATGGCGAAGATCGCGGGCAGCATCCTGGCGATCGAGCGCAGGCTCGCCCTGGTGAACCTCAGGCCGACCTGGACGCCGATGACCGCGTAGGCGAACCACTGCAGCGGGACCGGAACGTCCACGGGGCCAAGCCAGCCGGCCCCCACGATCACGGACGCGACGGCCAGCGGCGCGAGCAGCGTCGACGTGGGGAACGGCAGCACCCTGGCCGCGAGCAGGCCGAGGCCCAGCGAGGCGGCGACGTAGAGCAGGCTCGGGCCCAGCCGAGCGCTCGTCACCGCCAGCGTGCCGGCGCCGAGGGCCGGGCGGAAGACGAGCGAGGCGACGAGCGGCATCGTGACGACCACGACGAAGACCCGCAGGTACTGGGCGACGGTGACGACCCGGTCGTCGGCCCCGAGGTCCCTGGCGACGGCGACCACCCCGGACGCGCCCCCGGCGATCATCGCGAAGGCGCCGGTCACCTGGGACACGTCGCGACGCATCGCCAGGACGCGGCCCGCGCCGAGACTGATCGCGACGGTTCCGAGCGTGACCGCGAGGATCGCCGGAGTGTCCCCACCCATCGAGCGAAGCGCCGGGTAGCTGACGCTGGTGCCGATCACGACCCCGAGCAGGCCCTGGCCGAGCGTCGTGAGCCAGCGTGGAACCGTGAGCTCGGCCGAGCCTCCGAGCGCGTACGCCATGCCACCCACGAGCGACCCGAACAGTACCGGGCTCGGGACGCCGGCGAACGAGAGCGGCACGCTCACGGCGAGGGTCACGGTGATGATGAGCAGAACCGCGCGTGGGGACGCGCCACCGCCGCCGGGTACGCGAGCCGCGTCGACTCGACGATGGAGGCGAAACGGCATGACCAGCGCATCGTACTGGCCATGGGGGGCGCGCCCGGGTCATCCGGGCGGCAGTTCGCCTGGCCGCGCCACCGCCGCTGATGTCCGCCGGCCCGGTATCCATCCGCCGGCCTGACCATCCATCCGGCGGCCTGACCTCGCCGTCACCGCGCCGGCGAGCATCTGTGCCCGCACGGACGCGCCCGCATTCCGACGGCCGGGGCCGGCGCCCGACGCGTGCCGGCCGTTCAGGCAGCCCGGAGCGGGAAACGGCGGCCGGCAATGACCCGGCCCACCCGCGCATTGGCCGCGTCGGGTGAGGCATGTCCTCCACCCGACATCGACCATTACGGATTCGAATGACGGGCCCACGACACCGCCATATGCTGCTCGCGGTACACGGCCAGGCGACCGGGGGGAAACCACGGCTCGGTGCCGGGCGGCCCGTCTCGAACCTCGAGCGGATTTCGCGCGGCGGCTTCGGACCCGCCCACGGCGCGCCGGCGCCCGGTACGGGGTGCTCGGTTCGGCCGGTTCTCGGCCCGGGCGACGGAGGTTGCGATGACCGTTCAGGCGGAGCACGGCCCGAAGACCCGCCCGCTCAGCGCCATGGACCTGACAATGATGCGGTACCAGCAGAAGAAGCCGGCGACGCCCGTCGTCGGCGGCTATCTGTTACGGGTCGCCGGAGAATGCGGCGTCGACGAGCTGCGCGCCGCCGTCCTCGACCGGGTACGCCGGTTTCCCGAGCTCACCGAGCGGCTGATGTTCCCGAAGGGCGCGCGCCAGCCGGTCTGGGGTCAGGACCCCGATTTCGACGTGTCGGCCGTCGTCCGGGAGCACACCATGGCGGACGTCGACGGCGAGGCCGGCCTGCGGGCCTTCCTCGAGCGGCGGTACCGGGCCGAGCTGCCGCTCGACGCTCCGGGCTGGGAAATCTTCCTGGTGCCGAAGGTGGCCGCGGGGGAGTTCGCGGTCTTCTTCCGGTCCAGCCACGTCTGGCTCGACGGGATGGCGGCGGGCCGGGTGATGGGCATGTTGTTCGGCGCGGGCGACGCCCCCGACCGCGCCCTGTCGCCCCGCCGGGACGGGCGGCCCACGCCGCGGATCGTCCTGTCGGCGTTCCGGCACATCTGCACGTGGGCGCGGCCGTCCGGTGGCCTCGAGGCCCTGGCCGGTCCGCTCGCCGGCGACGTCCGGCTGCACTGGGCGTCGACGAGCACCGACCGGCTACGCGCCATCGGCCGCGCGTACGGCGCCACCGTCAACGACGTGTTCCTGGTGGCGCTGTCGGAGGCCTTCGAGTCCTGGACCCGCCCGGTGGGCCCGCGCCGCGGGCTGCGCGCGCTGATGCCGATCAGCGCCCGGCGGCCGGAGGAGCAGGAGCTTCTCGGCAACTTCGTCATGGGAACCCGTGTCTGGCTGCCGAGCGCGTCGGACTCGCCCTGGCGCCGTTTCGACGAGATCCGCCGGCAGACCGCCCAGTTCCGCGCCGCCAGGGCGGGGGTCGGGGAACGCTGGTGGTTCGAGCGCATCCCGACCCGCGTCACGCCGACCGTGGTGGCGCTGGGCACGGCTCCCCAGCGGGTGGCGCTGTCGGCCTCCAACCTCGGCGCGATGCGCGGGCCGCTGGTGGTCGCGGACCGCCCGGTGACCGCGGCGCTGCCGCTGCCGGTGCTCATGCCCGAGCAGCGCGTCTCCGTCGGCCTCGGCGGCCTGGCGCCGACGGCCACGCTCGGGATCGTGGCCGACCGCGGCGTCCCGGCCCTCGAGTCCCTGGCCGATCACTGGCTGGCCTCGCTGGAGCACCTGGCGAAGGCGGCCGGGCTCACCAGCTCACCGAACGACTCCCCCCACGACCCCGTCGCCACGCCCTCTGCCTGAAACCGGACCGCGTCTGAGACCGGCCCGAGGCCGAGGCCGGCGGCCGTCTCGGCTCAGGACCCGGCCCAACAGCCCGGTGGCCCCGCACGGGGCGCCACCAGGCCCGACCCGGCCGCCTCCCGCGGGCTCTCGCGGGGCTGGCCCGGTCCCGGCGCCCAGCATGATCGCGGTTCCTGCCCTCGGGTGGTCGTGGACGTGGCGACACCGCGACCACCGGAGGGCACAACTGGCGATCATGCGCGACGGGCTGATCTTGGCGATTGGGGCGCTAATGCCGGGAACGTCATTCGGCGGGGCGGTACGGTTTGCGCAGTTTTGAAGGGGGGTGTGGTGAGCGATGTCCGGGCCGCGACGCCGGCCGACATGCCCGCGGTGCGGGCCGTCGCCACCGGGTTCGGGCTGCTGGACACCTGGCCGGGCCGGGCGGACTTCCTCGACCTGGAGCGGGAGGACGGCCGCCTGTGGGTGGCCGACGGGGACGAGGGCGTGGTCGGCTTCGCCGGCACGCTGAGCCGCGGCACGCTCACCCATCTCGGCGACCTGTTCGTCGACCCGCGGACGCAGTCGGCCGGGCTCGGCCGGCGCCTGCTGTCGGCCGTCCTCCCGGGAGCAGGCGCGGACGTGGTGACGTTCGCGTCGTCAGACCCGCGGGCGTTAACCCTCTACCTGCGGCACGGGCTGCGTCCCAGCCAGCCGCTGTGGTACCTGAACGGCCGCCCGAAGACGCCTCCCGCCGGCGCCGTCCGCCCGCCGCCCGTCGGCGTCGACGAGGTCGCCGGTCTGGACGCGGAGGCCAGCGGCGGTCATCGCGGCCGCCACCTCGCCTGGTATGCCGCCCAGCCAGGCGTCACTGCCTGGTCCACCCGTCACGGGTACGCGTTCACCCGCGTGCACGGCGACGCCTGCGTCCTCGGCCCGGCCGGCGGGCGTGACCCCGATGCCTGCGTCCAGGCCGTCCTCGCCGCGGTCGGCCAGGCCGCCGACCGAGGGCTGGCCGTGTCCGTGGCCGTGTTCGGCGCCCACCCGGCGGTGCCGGCCCTCCTCGACGCGGGGCTGCGCCTCGTCGACCAGGACACCTTCATGACCAGCCGGGACGGCGCGCTGGACGTGTACCGATACGTCCCCAACCCCGATCTCGGTTAGTACGCCAGCTCACCGACGTGCATGTCGCGCGTCCGCCCCGCCGCCGAGGGTGGCGTTCTGGCGAACTCATTGCCAGTCCGAACTCATTGCCAGTCGCCGAGACCGTCCGTGTAGTCCCCATCATCGTAACCCTGGCTGTAGACGCCCGAGATGTCCTGCGTGATGGCGGCGCCGTGATTTCCTTGAGCCGTCGCGGCCGCAGCGGCTGGTACGGCCACGCCAGAAGTGGCCAGTGTCGCCGACATCGCGGCCACCAGCACGCGACGGCGCCCCGACATAGCGGCCATGAGCAGCTCCCTCCTGTGACACGGGGCCCGTCCCGGCAGGACGGCCTCCCTCGAGAAGGTCGAACGGCGAGCGCGCCGCCCTTCGCCTCACGTTCACCTGGCTGGAAATTTCCGTGGAAAACGGCACCCAGGGCTGACTGAAGTCCGGTCGCCGCGACGTCGTTCTTCCCGGGAAGCCCGGCGTCAACCGGGCGTACGCTTTCTTTCGGGCACACTCGTTCTTCGAATTTTCCCTGACCAGTGCGCCCAAAAGGGCTACTGGTCAGGGATACCCGGCGGGGCGCGGATCCGGCCGGTTCGGGTTGTACAACCCGGTATGACACGTATGCTGACGGCCCGCCGGGCTGGCGTCTCGGTCCAGTCAGCGCAGGCCGCGGGCGAAGACGGGCGCGCGGCGCTCGCCGAACGCCTTCACGGCCTCGAGGTGGTCGGCGCTGCGGAAGGTGACCGCCTCCATGGCGAGCGCCATCTCGTAGATGCGGTCGACCCGGTCCTCGAGGTCCTTGTTCACCAGCCGCTTGGTGAAGCGGATCGCGAGCGCGGCGCCCTGGGCGAGCCGGCGGGCGGTCGCCGTCGCCTGCTCGAGGACCTCCTCGGCGGGGACGGCGTGGTTGACCAGGCCGATCCGCTCGGCCTCGGCGCCGGTCAGCAGGTCGCCGGTGAGCAGGTACTCCTTCGCCTTGTTCGCGCCGATCAGCATCGGCCAGAGCACCACACCGCCGTCGGCGGCGACGAGGCCCGCCTGGACGTGCGGGTCGCCGATGCGCGCCGTCGCGGAGATGTAGACGATGTCGCAGAACAGCGCGAGGGTGGCGCCGAGCCCGATGGCGTCGCCGTTCACGGCCGCGATCATCGGCTGGCGGACCGCGAGGATGTTGCGGGCCATCGCCACCGCGTCGACGAACAGCTGGGAGAAGCCGTCGTCGTACCCCGCGTCGTTGTTCTCGGCCATCTGCTTGAAGTCGCCGCCGGCGCAGAACCCGCGGCCCTCGCCGGTCAGCACGACGACCTCGACCTCGCTGTCGGCCGCGATCCGCGCGTAGAGCGCGGTCAGCTCGCGGTGCATGACGTCGTTGATGGCGTTCATGCGGTCCGGCCGCGCCAGCGTCACCAGCAGGACGCCGCCGTCGAGCTCGGTCCGAATCGTGGTGAACCCGTACCTGTCCACACCAGCCCCATCCGGGCTCCGGGGCGCCGCGGCGCGGGCCCCGTGGCCCTCATCGTGTCAAGGTCTCCTGTCCAGGAAGGTGGTCGCCTATCCCGGCAAGGACGTCTCGCGCGCCTGCCTCAGCCGGCGGCGGCCGCGGGCTCGTCGCGCGCGAACAGGCCGCGGCCCGCGAACAGGTCGACGACGAGGTCGCCCTGCTGGCGCATCAGGTCGGCGTAGGCGGCGGCCGTGCCCTCGGGGTCGCGGCGCTCCAGGCCGCGCAGGATCGCGGCGGTGCCGACCAGCTCGACGTCGATGGAACCCGGGACGAGCTCGAAGAAGTTGCCCGGGATGATGCCGGACATCGCGCGCAGCAGCGGCGCGAGCCGCGGCGAGTGCGCCAGGTCGACGACGGTGGTGTGGAACTGGCGGTTGTGCCGCCACACCGCGTAGGGCCGCGGGTCGGCCAGCAGTTCCCGGCGCTGCTGGGTCAGCCGGGTGATGACCTCCGGGGTCGCCCGGCCGGCGCCGCGGCGGGCGGCGAAGCCGTAGAGCAGCCCGTACAGCTCGTAGTGGTCGCGGACGATGGTCTCGTCGATCGCGGCGATGAACGTGCCGCGGCGAGGCCGGACCGTCACCCAGCCCTCGTGCTTGAGGGTCAGCAGCGCCTCGCGCACCGGGATCCGGCTCACGCCGAGGGCCGCGGCGACGTTGTCCTGGGGCACGCGGTCGCCCGGGCGCAGCACGCCGTCGAAGACGAGCCGGCGGATGTAGAGGACGACCTGCTCGCCGGTGCTGCGCTGCGCGCCCAGCTCGTCCGGTGGCGGCAGCGCGATCTGGTCGGTGTCCCGCGCCGGTGGAGTCGTCATGCGCCGCCGTCCTCGTGTGCCGCTGCCGCGGGCGTCGCCCACTTGTATCAAGAATACAAAATACATGGAACGATCGAAAGCTCAGAAGTAGTAACGCCCGAGGTGGTCGACCACCACCGCCGGACGCTCGCCGCCGTCGATCTCGATGGTCGTCCGCATCGACACGGCGAGGCCGCCGCCGCCGAGGTCGTCGGCGGCGAGCAGCCGGGTCCGCGCGCGGATCCGCGCGCCGCACCGCACCGGCGTGACGAACCGGACCCGGTCGCTGCCATAGTTCACCGCCATCCGGAACCCGGTCACCGCGACGATCCGCCCCACCAGGTACGGGACGAGGGACTGGATCAGCAGGCCGTGCGCGATGGTCGCCCCGAACGGTCCCGAGGCCGCCCGCGCCGGGTCGACGTGGATCCACTGGTGGTCGTTCGTGGCAGCCGCGAACGCGTCGATGCGGTCCTGGTCGATGACCAGCCACTCCCCCGGGCCGAACTCGTCCCCGACCGCCGCCCGCAGCTCGGCGGCCGATCCGAAGCTCCCCTGGATGCCCGCGGCCGGCATGGTGGCCCCCCAACGTCGCGACCAGCGCCGTCAGCCCGGCGCGATGATTGTATGTTATATATTTGATTCCTCCGGCGCGCCAGCCACCCGCGCCCGCCACCTTGCCCGATCACCGGCACGGGACCGACGGAGAGAACCCATGCGCCCTGACGACCCTGACCCCGACGGCCCTGGCCCCGTCGACGCCGGCCCCGCCGAGGCCCACCCCGCCGGCGGGCCGCTCGCCGGCGTCCGGGTGCTGGCCCTGGAACAGGTGCAGGCGGTCCCGTTCGCCACGCTGCTGCTGGCCCGCCTCGGCGCGGACGTGGTGAAGGTCGAGCCGCTCGCCGGCGAGTCGGGACGGGCCGCGCGGCCGGCCGTGACCGACGCCGCCGGGCAGCCGGCCGGGGCCACGTTCCTGCGCTACAACCTCGGCAAGCGCAGCATCGCGGTCGACCTCAAGAGCGAACGAGGGCGCGATCTCGTGCTCGACCTCGCCGGGTCGTTCGACGTCCTCGCCGAGAACCTCGGCCCCGGGCGGGCGGAGCGCCTCGGCCTCGGCTACGAGGCGGTGGCGGCCCGCAACCCGCGGCTGGTCTACCTGTCGGTCACCGGGTTCGGCGGCGGCGCGGACTCGCCGTACGCGGCCTGGCCCGCCTACGCGGCGGTGGCCGAGGCCATGTCCGGGATCTACGAGTACTCCCGGCGCCCGCACCAGCCACCCGTGATCAACCCGGTCGGCGGGCTGGGCGACATCGGCACCGGGCTGTTCGGCGTCGTCGGCGTGCTGGCCGCGCTGCGCCACCGCGACCGGACCGGGCTCGGCCAGCTCGTCGACGTGGCGATGTTCGACGCGATGGTGGCGGTCTGCGACATCGTCGCCAACTTCTGGTCGCTGGGCCTGCGCGCCGAGCCGGACACCGAGCGGCGGGTCCCGTACATCCTGGGCGCCTTCCGTGCCCAGGACGGCTGGTGCGTCGTCCAGGTCATCCGCGAGCACCAGTTCCCCCGGCTCGCCCGGCTCGTGGGCCACCCGGAGTGGACGTCGGACGAACGCCTCGCCACCCCCTGGGGCTGGCACGACCACTGGGCCGACGTGATCCGCCCGGCCCTGGAGGCATGGGCCGCGGACCGGCCGATGCTGGCGGCGGCCGGCGCGCTCGCCGGCGCCGGCGTGACCGCCGCGCCGTGCTTTCGCCCCGAGGACCTGGTGGCGGACCCGCACGTCGCCGCGCGGCGCATGCTGGTCGAGATCCCGCGCGGCGACGGCGTGGACCAGCCGGTGCTCGTCGCGGGCAACCCGATCAAGCTCTCCCGGGTGCCCGAGGAGCCGCAGAGCGCGCCGCCGACGGTCGGCCAGCACACCGCCGAACTGCTCACCGAGCTCCTGGGCCTGGACGCCGCCGCGCTGGCGCGGCTGCGCGCGGACGGCGTGATCGGCGGCGGCCCGCCGGCCTGAGCGCGGCCGGCGGGCCACCGGCCCGAGCATGGCCCGCGGGCCGCCAGCCGCGCTCAGGGGCGGACTCAGGGGGCGAGCGGCAGGCCGAAGAGCCTGATCGCGTTGCCCCGGGCGATCTTGCGGATCTTCGCGTCGTCGAGATGGCCGAACTGCGCGGCGGCGGCGGCGCGGCTGCCCGGCCAGGTGCCGTCCTGGTGCGGGTAGTCGGTCTCGAACATGATGTTGTCGATGCCGACCCGGTGCAGCAGCTCGATCCCGACGGCGTCCTTGAAGAAGCAGGCGTGGATCTGGCGGTAGTAGTACTCCGACGGCGGCCGGGGGCAGTTGAGCTGGGCGTTGCTCCAGCCGCGGTGGGTCTCCCAGACGTCGTCGAGACGGTCGAGCAGGTAGGGGATCCAGCCGATCTGGCACTCGGCGTACATCAGCAACAGGTCGGGCATCCGGTCGAGCACGCCGGAGAACAGGAAGTCGCTCATGCTGGCGACCGAGTTGCCGAAGATGATGGTCGCCGGCACGGCGTCGGGGGCGTCCGGCGAGGCCTGCGGGGTCTTCGTGCCCGAGCCGATGTGCATGCACAGCACCGTGCCGGTCTCGGCGCACGCCCGGAAGAACGGGTCCCAGTAGCCGGTGTGGATGCTGGGCAGGCCGAGGTAGGTCGGCAGCTCGGTGAACGCGACGGCGCGCACGCCGCGGGCGGCGTTACGGCGGACCTCGGCGGCGGCGAGCTCCGCGTCCCACAGCGGCACCAGGCACAGCGGGACCAGCCGGCCGCCGCTGGGGCCGCACCACTCGTCGACCATCCAGTCGTTGTAGGCCCGCACGCACAGCAGCGCGAGCTCGCGGTCGTGGGCGCGCAGGAAGATCTGGCCGGCGAACCGCGGGTAGTTCGGATAGCAGAGCTGGGCCTCGACCCCGTTGAGCTCGTTGTCGGCGACCCGGGCGGCCGGGTCCCAGCACCCCCGGCGCATCTCGTCGAAGGTGACGCCGGTCAGCGAGATCTCGTCGGCCGGGTAGCCGGCGGCGGCGATCAGCCGCTTCACCGAGTACCGGTGGTCCTCGTAGAACCACCAGGCGATGGGCGGGCCCTCGGTGCCCGGCTCCTCGATGTACCCGCCGCCGTCGAGCTTCGGGGTGCCGGCCGGCAGGTACTCGACCCGCGGCCCCACCTCGCGGTAGCGCGCCGGCAGCCGCGTGGTCCACAGGTCGGGCGGCTCGACGACGTGGGCGTCCACGTCGACGATCGGCGGGATGCGCGCGGCCGGGTCGGCGCGCTCGCCCGGCGCGGTTGCCTCGATGGTCATGAGCGAACCCCTAAACTGTATGTTTGATACATGATATTTGTGTCGTCCTGAGGCCGCAATGCCCGACGCAGACGGCCAGGGAGGTCGACCATGCTGGACCGACGATTACTCGCGCCGCACGCGCTGGCCGCCTGGGCGCGGCGGTCCCCCGACGCCCCGGCCCTGGTCCAGGTGGACGGGCCGCGGCTGACCTACGCCGAGCTGCTCGCCGAGAGCTACCGCTGGGCCACCTGCCTGCGGGAGCTCGGCGTCGGCGTGGGCACGCACGTGGCGACCCTGCTCACCGACGGGTTCGACCCGCACCGGGCGATGCTCGGCCTCGCCTGGCTGCGCGCGGTCGAGGTCCCGCTCAACACGGCCTACGTCGGCGAGATGCTGCGGCACACGCTCGCCGTCTCCGAGGCGACGACACTGGTGACGACCTCCGCGCTGCTCACGCGGGTCGCCGAGGTCGCCGGCTCCCTTCCCGCGCTGACCCGGGTCCTGCTCGTCGACGAGCCGGCAGGGGCCCCCGGCGTCACCGGCCCCGGCGGGGAGGCCAGCAGCGGCGGACAGGCCGGAGGCGGCGAGGATGCCGGGGGCCGCGGGAATGGTGGGAGCCGCGGGGAGACCGGGGTTGGCGCGGAGCCCGGCGCCGCGTGGCCGGCCGGCGTCACGATCGTCTCGCTGGGCCCGGCGCTGGCGGCGACCGAGCCGGCCACCGACTTCGCCGGCCCGGACGTGTCGGACGTGAACTGCCTGCTGTTCACCTCCGGCACCACCGGCCCGTCCAAGGCCGTCATCACGCCGTGGGGACTCACCTACCAGATGTGGTCCTGGGTTCCAGAGGACACGCTCGCGCCCGGGGAGGCGCTGTACTCCGCCATGGCGCTGTTCCACAACTCCGGCCGGTCGGGCTTCAACTACGTGCTGGGGCGCGGCGGCTGCCTGGTGACGCGGCCGAAGTTCAGCGCCACGCACGTCTGGGCCGACGTGCGCCGGTACGACTGCGTCGCGCTCGCTCTCGTCGGGCCGCTGACCGCGCTGCTGTTCGCCGCGCCGCCGCGTCCCGACGACGCCGACAACCCGGTCCGCGGCGTGATCCTCGGCCCGATGATCGGGCGGATGGCCGAGTTCGAGCGGCGCTTCGGGGTGCGCGTCGCGACCTGCTACGGCCAGACCGAGGTCGGCGCGCCGCTGGCGACGGGCTGGGACCACGGCCCGTGGGAGAACACCGGCCTCCCGCGCGCCTCCTGGCCGGGCTTCGAGACCCGGATCGTCGACGACAGCGACGAACCGGTCCCCGCCGGCCAGGTGGGCGAGCTGGTCGTGCGCGCCCGCGAGCCGTGGTCGATGAGCCTCGGCTACCACGGGATGGCGGAGGCGTCGGCCGCCGCGTGGCGCAACGGCTGGTTCCACACCGGTGACGCGTTCCGCGCCGACGCCGACGGCCGGCACTACTTCGTCGACCGGCTGCGCGACACGATCCGCCGCCGCGGCGAGAACATCTCCTCGTTCGAGGTCGAGGCGGCCGTGGCGGCGCACCCAGGGATACGCGAGTGCGCGGCGGTGGGCGTGCGCACCGAGCTCGGCGACGACGAGGTCCTCGTCGCGGTCATCGCCGCCGACCCGTCCTTCGACCCGGCGGACCTGGTGGCGTTCCTGGACGGCCGCCTGCCCGCGTTCATGGTGCCGCGCTACGTCGAGGTGGTCGACGACCTGCCCCGCACCTCGACGACCGGGCGGGTCCGCAAGAACGAGCTGCGGGCCCGCGGCCTGCCACCCACCGCCTGGGACCGGCTCGCCGCCCCCGCTACAGCGGCAGGTAGACGTTCTTCGTCCGGATGAACTCGTCCAGGCCCGCGCGGCCGCCCTCCTTGCCGAAGCCGCTGCCGCCGAAGCCGCCGAACGGGGCGCTCGCGGGGAGGGCGGCGAAGCCGTTGACCGAGACGTACCCCGCGTCCAGCGCGGCGGCGACCCGGTGCGCCCGGCGCAGGTCCGAGGTGTGGACGTAGCCGGCGAGGCCGTAGGCGGTGCCGTTGGCGAGCTCGACCGCCTCGTCCTCGTCGCGGAACGTCAGCACCGTCAGCACCGGGCCGAAGACCTCCTCCTGGGCGATCTCGGCGGCGGGGTCGACCCGGTCGAAGACGGTGGGCGCGACGAAGAACCCGCCCGCCTGGCCGCCGTCGACGGTCGGGACGTCGGCGGGGCCGCCGCCGAGCAGGAGCTCACCGGCGCCGCCCGCGCGGGCCCGCTCCAGCATGCCGAGGATGCGCGCGCGGGCGTCGGCGGACACGACCGGGCCGACGGCGGTCGCCTCGGCGAGCGGGTCACCGACCGGCAGGGCGGCGGCGGTGGCGACCGCCGTGCGCACCACCTCGTCGTGCACGGACTCGTGGACGATCAGCCGCGTCGGGAACACGCAGCCCTGCCCGGCCATCCCCATGCACACCGTGCCGGCGAACCGGCCGGCGGCCTCCAGGTCCGCGTCGGCGAAGACGAGGTTGCCCGACTTGCCGCCGAGCTCGAGCACGACCGGCTTGATCACCTCGGCGGCGCCGGCCAGGATCGCGCGGGCGGCCCGGTGGCCGCCCGTAAAACTGATCTTGTTGACGCCGGGGTGGCGGACGAGCGCCGCCCCGGCGGCCGCGTCGCCGGGCACGACGTTGACCGCGCCGGCGGGCAGCCCAGCCTCGAGCGCCAGCTCACCGAAGATCAGCGAGGAGAAGGGCGCCAGCTCCATCGGCTTGACCACCACCGTGTTGCCGGCGGCCAGCGCCGCCCCGGCCTTGCGCGCGACCGACGAGATGCCGCCGTTCCAGGTGGAGATGATCCCGATGACGCCGTAGGGCTCGGCGAGGGTGTAGTCGAACGCGTTCTCCGGGAAGATCGGGATGACCCGGCCCTCGAGCTTGTCGGCGAACCCGGCGTAGTACTCCAGGTAGTCGGCGGCGCGGCGCGGCAGCGCGGTGGCCGTCGCCGCCGGCACGGCGCACTCGAGGGTGAGCACTCCCCCGATCCGTTCGGTGTCGCGGCGCACCAGCGCCGCCAGCCGCAGCAGCGCCGAGCGCCGCTCGTCCGGGCGCAGGCCACGCCAGACGGCGAACGCGGCGCGGGCGGCGTCGACGGCGGCGGACACCTCGTCCGGCGACGCCAGCGTCACCGCGGCCTGCTCCCGCCCGGTCGCCGGGTTCACATGCGGGTGCGTCCCCCCGCTGCCGGCGGGCCGCTCGTCGCCGACGAGCAGCCGCCCGGGCGGCAGCAGCTCGGCCGCCAGCGCGGTGTGACGGGCGACGTCGACCGACATCGGCACCTCCGGAGTGACTGGCTGGACGGGCGCGCGCCGGCCGGCGGCCGGCCCAGCGGACGATGGCCGGCCTCGGGGGCGGCGGCGCCCGGCCAACCGCCCCTAGCGATCATGCTATCGGATCATATATCTAATATTCATTCACCGCGAGCGGGCACGCGAAGGGACCGACGCATGATCACGACGGGGATCACCGTCCAGCGGCAGGCAGGCGCGCTGGGCGCGCTGGTCACCGGCGTCGACCTGGCGGCCGGCGTCGACGACGAGACGTTCGGCGCGATCTACCAGGCATTCCTCGACCATCACGTCATCTGCCTGCGCGGCCAGCAGGACCTGACGCCCGCCGGGCAGCTCGCCTTCGCCGCCCGCTGGGGCACGGTCTCGGTCCACCCGTACGTGCCGTCGATCGAGGGCCACCCGGGGCTGATGCGGATCTACGACCCCAACCCGGTGACCCAGACCTGGCACGCGGACACCACGCACACCCCGCGCCCGCCGGCGCTCACCCTGCTGCTGGCCCGGGCGATCCCGCCCTACGGCGGCGACACCATGTGGTCGAACGCCCACCGGGTCTACGAGGACCTCTCCCCCGGCCTGCGCGAGACCCTGGACGGGCTGCGCGCGGTGCACCGCGGCACCGAGCTCGCGGCGTCGGCGGGGCTCGACCGCGAGGCCGTGACCACCACCCACCCGGTCGCCGCGCGCCACCCGGTCACCGGCCGGCGCGCGCTGTTCGCGAACGCCAACTACACCGTCCGCCTCGACGGCTGGAGCGAGGCCGACTCGGCCCCGCTGCTGCGCCACCTCTACGACCAGGTCGGCCGGCCCGAGTACGTCTACCGGCACAAGTGGCGGGTCGGCGACCTCGTCATCTGGGACAACCGCGCCACCCAGCACTCCGTCGTCGGCGACACCGCCGGCGCCGAGCGGACCCTGCACCGGGTCACCATCGAAGGCGACGTGCCCGCGTGAGCGCGGGCAAGGGCACGGGCACACATATGGACACGGGCGTGGACACGGACACGGGCGCGCTCGTCGCGGCGGCGGACCTGCGCGCGGCGCTGGCCGGGATCCTCACCGGCTGGAAGGTGCCGGCCGAGCAGGCCGGCGCCGTCGCGGAGCTGCTCGTCGAGGCCGACCTGCGCGGCGTCGACTCGCACGGCGCGCACCTGATGTCGATGTACGTCTCCCGGCTCGCCTCGGGCGACCTGTCCCCCACGACGACGGTCAGCACGGTGCACGACGACGGCACCACGGCAGTCCTCGACGGCGGCCTCGGCTTCGGGCAGCTCGCGGGGCTGGCGGCCGCCCGGCTGGCCGCCGAACGCGCCGAGCGGCACGGCGTCGCGGCCATCGCGGTCCGCGAGACCACCCACCTCGGCGCGCTTGGCGCCTACACGGCCCGGGTCGCCGAGGCGGGGCACATCTGCCTGTGCGTCCAGAACGGCCCGACGTTCGTGCCGCCGTTCGGCGGGGTGACCGCGCTGATGTCGACCAACCCGCTCTCCTACGCCGTCCCGACCGGCCGTGAGCCGACGATCGTCTACGACATCGCCACCACGGCCGTCGCCGGCAACAAGCTGCTGCTCGCGAAGAAGCGCGGCGACCCGACGATCCCGGCCGGCTGGGCGAACGACGCCCACGGCCACCCGACCACCGACACCGCGGCCGCCTCCGTGCGCCACCTGCAGTGGTTCGGCGGGCACAAGGGTTTCGGGCTGGCGCTGCTCGTCGAGCTGCTGGCCGGCGTGCTCGCCGGCAGCTCCTTCGGGACGACCGAACGCACCGCGTCCGCCCTGCACGGCGACGCCCGCATCGCCAAGGGCGTCGTGCTCGTGGCGATCAGCCCCGAGCGGTTCACGCCCAGGGACACGTTCACCGCGGCGGTCGACACCCTGATCCGCGAGATCCGCGGCGGCGAGCGGGCCGCCGGGGTGGACCGCATCTGGCTGCCGGGCGAGCCGGAGCACGAGCGGGCGAAGGTGCGCGCCCGCGACGGCATCCCGCTGCCGGCGGCGCTCGTCGCCGAGCTGCGCCGGCTGGCCGCCGACGTCGGGGCGGCGCCGCTACGGGTCCGCCCGGCGGGCCAGGAGGAGAGCTGAATGGACCTGTCACTGGACGAGGCGTCGAGCGCGGCCCGGGAGCTGGCCCGCGCCGTACTGGCCGGGCGCCCGGGCCGCTCGGCCGCGCGCGCGGCCGAGCCGCTCGGGCACGACCCGGCGCTGTGGGGCGAGCTGTGCGCGGCCGGGTTACCCGGGCTCGCCCTGACCGCCGAGCACGGCGGCGGCGGCGCCGGCCTGCACGCCGCGACGGTGGCGGCGGTCGAGCTGGGCCGGGTACTGGCTCCGGTACCGTTCGCCGAGCACGTCGCGGCCGCGCGGCTGCTCGCCGCGGCGGCCCCTGGCCACCCGGACCTGGCGGCCGTCGTCGCGGGCGACCTGGTCGCGACGCTCGCGCCACGGGTACGCGCCAGCGCCGGCGAGCTGGTGCCGGCGGGCGCCGTCGCGGACGTGGTCCTGGCCCTGGTCGACGGCGAGCTGACCGCGGCCAGGTCCGCCCCACCCGGCGCCGCGTTACCCAACCAGGGCGACCTGCCCGTCGCCGACCGGGACCTGCGCGCGGGCATCGTGCTCGGCCGGGGGCCGGCGGCGGTGGCGGCCTTCGAGCGGGCCCGCCGCGAGTGGCTGACGCTGGTGGCGGCGTGGCTCGCCGGGCTCGCCGACGGCGCGCTCGACCTCGCGACCGGGTGGGTCAAGGAACGCGTCCAGTTCGGCGTCCCGATCGGCTCCTTCCAGGGCGTCCAGCACGGGCTCGCCGACCTGCCCGGCCTGGTCGACGGCGCGGCGCTGCTGGCGCGGGAGGCCGCGTGGTGCCAGGACACCGGGCGCCGCTCGCTCACCGGCGCCGCTGGCGGTGAGCTCGCGCTCATGGCCGCGCTGTTCGCCGCCGAGGCGGCGCGGGCCGCGGCGGGGCGGGCTGTCCAGTACCACGGCGGCCTCGGGGTCGCCGTCGAGCACGACGCGCAGCTGTTCTACCGGCGCGCCAGCGCCTACCCACCGCTCACCGGCGCCGGGCGCGACCTGCCCCGCGAGCTCGGCCGGCGCCTCGTCGACGACGCCGGCGACATGGCGGGCCCCGCCGGCGACATGGAGGTCCCCGCCGGCCCGTCGGCCGGGTCCCTGGCGGATGACGACCCGGCCGGCAGCGGCCCGCACGGCACCGACTCATCCGACGGCGACTCACCCGACGGTGGCGAGGGCTTCGGGCACCGGCCCGCCGTCGCGGCGTTCGCGGCCGAGGTGCGTGCCTTCGTCGCCGACCACCTGACCGACGAGATCCGCGACGAGATGCACCGGACCGGCACCGTCCACGTCCCCGCGCTGCACCGGGCGATGGCCGCCCGAGGCTGGCTCGCCGTCAGCGAGGAGACGAACGAGCGAAACGGGCGTCCGGCGCGGGACGAGGGCGGCGGCCAGGAGGGGGTTCCGGCGCCCGGGGCGCGGGCCGCGCGCGACGCGCGGGAACTGGCGGCGCTCTTCCGGGAGCTCGAGATCGCCGACGCGCCCTACCACGGGATGGCGACGACGATGATCGTCGCCGGGGTGCTCGAGCGCATGGCGGGCCCCGCGCTGCGGGAGAAGGCGCTGCCGAAGCTGCTCGCCGGCGAGGGGATCGCCGTCCTCGGCTACTCGGAGCCCGGCTCGGGCTCCGACGTCGCCGCCGCCCGCACCCGGGCCGAGCCCGTCGGCGACCCGCCCACGGCCTGGCGGATCAACGGGCAGAAGATGTGGACCACGCTCGCGCACGAGGCCGCGTACTGCTTCCTGCTGGCCCGCACGGCCACCGACGTGCCCAAGCACCGCGGCCTGACGATGTTCCTGGTACCGCTGGACACTCCGGGGATCACCATCCAGCCGATTCCCACGATCGCCGACGAGCGGCCGAACGTCGTCTTCTACGACGACGTCGTCGTTCCGGACGAGTACCGGATCGGCGACGTCAACGGCGGCTGGGCGGTGATGGCCGTCGGGCTGAGCCTGGAGCGCGGCGTCATGGGCGGCACCGCGATGATCGAGCCGCTGGTCCGCGAGGCGGCCACGTGGGCGGCGCGGCCGGACCCGGACGGGCACCGTCCCGCCGACGACCCCGCGGTCCTCACCGCGCTCGCGCGCGCCCGCGCCGACGCCGAGGTCGCCTTCCTGCTCACCGGGCGCGCCGCCTACCTGAGCGCCGTCGGCGAGTCGCCGGCCGTCGCCGGCACGATGGCGAAGCTGTTCGCGTCGACCGCCTACCAGCGGGCGGCCCGCGAGCTGCAGGACGCCGCCGGGCCCACGGGCATCCTGCACAGGTCGGCCACGGGGAGCGTTCTCGCGCCGCCGGCCGGCGGCTACCTGGAACGGGCGGCGCGGCACGCCGCCGCCGTCACCATCCAGGGCGGCACGACCGAGATCGCCCGCAACCTCGTCGCCGAGCAGCGGCTCGGGCTGCCCAAGACCCGTGGCGGCACCCGGTCGGCCGCCCCGCGTCGCGACGGCCCGGCCTCACAGGGCTGAGCCGATGGGGCACCAGGTCGGTCGACACGAGGCCAGTCGAGACGAGGCCAGTCGACACGAGGTCGACGGCCACGAGGTCTGTGGGCATGGGGCCGGTCGGCACGAGGGGCCGGGGCTCGGCGCGGACGCGGAGGCGTTTCGCGCCGAGGTCTGCGCCTGGCTGACCGACGCGCTCACGCCGGCGCGTACCGCGCCGCACGCCGACCCGACCGACCGGACCGGGCTCGACGAGGACTTCGAACGGTGCCTGCAACGCGAGGCGGGCCGGCGCGGCTGGCTCGGGATCGGCCTGCCGGCCGAGCTGGGCGGCGGCGGACGGCCCGCGTCGTTCACCGCAGTCTTCCAGTACGAGGCCGCCTACCACCACGCCCCGCTCGTCGACACGGCCGTCACCCTGGCCGCGCCGCCCGTCGTCGCCTTCGGCGACCGGGAGCAGCGCGCCCGGCTGCTGCCGGCCATGCTGCGCGGCGAGATCGAGATGTGCATCGCCTACACCGAGCCCGGCGCGGGCAACGACCTCTCGTCCCTGACGAGCACCGCGCTCGCCACCGGCGACGGCGGCTACCGGCTGTCGGGGCACAAGACGCTGGTCACCGGCGGCGGCCGGGCCGACCTGTGCCTGACCGTCGCCCGCACCGACCCGACGGCGCCCGCGCGCCGCGGCGTGAGCATGTTCCTCGTCGACACCACGCTGCCCGGGGTGACGGCCGTCCCGCGGCGCACCATGGCGGGCTACGACCTGTGGGACCTGCTGTTCGACGACGTCGCGCTGCCCGCCGGAGCCCTGCTGGGCACCCGCGACGAGGGCTGGCGCCAGCTCGCCTACGCCGTCGAGCAGGAACGCACCGGCATGTTCACCCTCGGCTGGTGCCAGCGCCTGTTCGACGACGTCCGCGCGTACTGCGCGGCGCCGGCTGGGAGCGCGGTGCCGGCCGGTAGCGCGGCGCCGGCCGGTAGCGACGCGCCGGCCGGTGGCCGGGCCCCGCTGGACGACCCGCTGGTCGCCGACCGGCTCGCGGCGCTGTGGGCCGAGCTGCGCGCCGCCCGGCACGCGGCGGTCCGGCTGGTCACCGAGGAACTGGCGGGCGAGCGGTCCAGCGCTTCCGCGTCGGTCGCGAAGGTGCTGCTCACCGAGCACGCCCAGCGGCTGGCCCAGTTCGCGACCGAGGTGGCGGGGCCGGCGGGCACCATCGCCGGGACGCCGTTCGGCCCGGCCGCGCCGGGCGCGCCAGCCGGCGGGCGGTTCGCCCACGAGTACCTGTTCCGCTTCGACGGCACCGTCTCCGTCGGCACGAACGAGCTGCACCGCGACGGCATCGCCACGGCCGCGCTCGGCCTGAGCGCCCGCCCCCGGCGCGCCGAGCCCGGCCCGCCGGACCAGGCGGCGGCCCCGGCCGGTCAGGCGCCCTTGGCCACCCCGGCTGGTCCGACGCCCTTGGCCACCTCGGCCGGTCCCGCGCCCTCAGGCACTCCGGCTGGTCCGACGCCCTCAGCCGCCCCGGCCGGTCCCGCGCCCTCAACTGCCCCGGCTGGTCAGGTGCCCTCAACCGCTCCGGCGGCTCCGGCGCTCGACCCGCTCGCCGACGCGGACCCGCGCCGCGAGGCGGTCCGCGCGCTGCTCGGCTCCTGGCGCCTGGGCCAGCTGGCCGCGGTCCAGGCCACCGCCGCGGGGTATGACCGGGCGCTCTGGTCCGCGCTGCTGGACGAGATCTGGCCACCTGCCTCGGCGCCGCCCGCCGAGCTCGTGGCCGCGACCCGGGTGGTGGCAGAGGAGCTGGGGCTCGCCCGCTGCCCGCTGCCGCTGCACGCCGGGCTCGCCCAGGCCGACGCCGCGCTGCTGGTCCTGGGTGAGCAGGGCCGGGCCCATCGCGACGCGCTGCGCCGCGGAACCACCCGCTACGCGCTGTGCGCCCACGACGCGGCCGGCGCCCCCTTCCCCGCGAACGTCTCGGTCGTGGCGCACCCCGCGCCGGACGGGCGCTGGCGCCTGTCGGGCCGGACCCGGTACGTGACCTACGCCGACAGCGCCGACCTGTTCCTGCTACCTGCGCGGCGCGTCGACGACGGCTACGACGACGGCGCTGTCGCCTACGCCGGCGGCGATGCCGGAGGCGACGCCGGGGGCGACGCGAGCGCCGAAGCCGGTGGCGCCACCGGCCACACCGCGGGCGCCTATATCGGCCGGCCTCGGCTCCTGCTCGTGGCCTTGCCCGCGTCGACGCCCGGCCTGCGGCTGACCACCCACGACACGATCAGCGTCGACCATCTCGGCGACCTCGATCTGGTCGACGTCACCATCCAGCCCGAGCAGGTGCTCGCCGACGACAGCGACGCCGGAGACGACGGACCCGCCACCGCCGCGCTCACGGCGGCGGTAACCGTGGGGAGCCTGGCCCTGGCCGGAGAGCTGACCGGCCTCGCGGCGGGCCTCCTGCGCGCCACCGTCAACCGCGTCGGCGCCCGTGTCGCCTACGGCCAGCCACTGGCCGCGCTGCAGGCGGTCCGCCAGCGGGCAGCCGACCTGTACCTCGACGTCCTTACCGCCCGCGACGCCGCTGCCGCTGCCGCTGGCGCGCTCGCCGAGGCGCCGCTCGGCGTGCTTGGAACCGACCCGCTCGCCGCGGTCGCGGCGGCGAAGGTCACAGCCACGATCTCGGCGGTGCGCGTCGCCACCGGCGCCCACCAGTTGTGCGGCGGCTGGGGCCACCTCGACGAGGCCGGCCTGCACCACTACACCCGGGCCATCAAGGCCGCCGAGAGCCAGCTTGGCCCGGCGTCACTGCACCGCGCCTCCATCGCCGGTCACCTGCGCCGCTGACCAGCGAGCGGCCGGTCAGGTCGGTGCCCGTCAGCAGGTGAGCCTCACGGGTCATGGAGTATCCGACCAGCACGTAAAAGCGCGCTGTTTGCCGACCTCGACAACCGCTACGGCGGAGGCCACGCCCGCCATGGCCTGATCGGTTTCCTGTCCGGCGACGCCGCCGCCCTGCTCCACGGCCGCTACGACACCGCCACCGGCCAGCAACTGTTCTCCGCCGTTGCCGAGGCCATGCTGTTGACCGGCTGGATGGCGTATGACGCCGGAGCCCATGGCCTGGCACAGCGCTACCTCATCCAGGCCCTGCGCCTTGCCGAGCACGGCGAAGACCGTTTGCTCGCTGGCAGTGTGCCGTCCGCGATGAGCCACCAGGCCACGTTCCTCGGTGACTTCCACCAGGCCGCGTGCCTGGCCCGCACGGCGGTGGTCGGTACGAAGGGCGTGGCGACGGCGACGCTGACCGCGCAGTTCCACACGATGGAGGCCCGCGCCCACGCCGGCCGTGGCGACGCCGCCGCCTGCGACATGTCCATGTCCGCTGCCGAAACCGCGTTCAGCCGCCGCAACCCCGACGACGATCCGGCGTGGATCAGCTACCTCGATGAGGCCGAGCTGTCCGCCGAGTTCGGCCACTGCTTGCGCGACCTCGGCCGCGCCGCCGGCGCCCGCACCTGGGCAGGCCGCTCCGTCCAGGCCGCCAGCGACGGCACCTTCGCCCGCTCCGACTTCTTCGCTGCCATGGTCCTGGCCGACGCCCACCTCGACCACGGCGACCCCGAACCCGCCTGCACCGTCGCCCTCCAAGCGTTGGCCATCGGCGACCAGCTCAAGTCCGCACGATGCGCCGCCTACGTGACCGATTTCCGCGGCCGACTCGCCAGGGTCGGGCGCGCGTCGGTGGCCCGGCGGTTCGTCGAGCAGGCCGCCGCCCACCGACTCTGGCAACCGGCCATCACCTGACCGCGGCGGAGGTCAGGAGTAGAAGCCTTTCCAGTACGTCTCAGCGTCCACGGCGAAGTCGCCTGGCCGTTCGCGCCGAAGTCGTTCATAACGGCGCGCGAACATGTCGAGCGCTTCGTGCAGCCCGCTGCCGAACTCCTCGCGAATCTTCGCGATCCCCCGAAGGATCTGGTTATCCAGGATCTGACGGTCGATGGTCACCCAGCAGGCTTCTTGGCCACTGATCGGGACCGCGTCCACCACCAGGGAACGTACGGCGCGCAGAATCTCCTTGTCAGTACCGGCGCTCAGATCGACCTCATCCTCACGCAACGGCTCACGCCGCTGGAGACGAAGCACCGCGCGCAGACCGGCCCGCAGATCGTCAAGCTCTCGGCGGAGCGCGTCGCGCTCCGCCCGTACCTGGTTCAACTCCACGTCGAGATCGTCCGTCACCGCTGCACCCTAACCAGGCCGTGACCGCCCTCCCAACGCGTTATCTCCTACAGCAGTGCCCAGTCACGGCGACTAGCCCCCAAGCGCAGCGCCGCGATGCGCTTGCCGAACTCCGCCGCCGCCCGCGGTTCCGCACCCACGTTCTGCCCGACCCAGATCACCATCATCGTCTCCCGGATGTCCCGCAACACCGGATACCCGGCCCAGGCCATGACATCGAAGCCGTAGCCGTCGACGAACGCCCGGTACTCCTCGCCGCTCTGCCACCCGTAGGAGTCCGCGTACATCGCGGTCAACACCAGGTCCCACTCCCGCGGGCCGTGGGCGAAGCCGTCCAGGTCGATCAGCACCGCCCGCCCCGACCCGTCGCGCAGCACGTTGCCCACGTTCGCATCCCCATGCACCGGCCCCACCGGCAGCACGAACGACAGATCCGCGTACTTCTTCCGCAGCTCGACCACCCGATCGAGCAGGAACCCACGATCCCGTTCCGCGACGTTGCCCGAGGCCCGGATGCGCGCATCGACCCGGGCGAACGGGTCGAGCTCCGGGAGCACCAGACCCACCGGCGCGGCCAGCCCGTGCAGCCGCCGCGGGATCGCCGCGAGGTCGGTCACGGTGCCGTAGTCATCGCCGGAACCAGCCGCCGTCCAGAACGTGACCACCCGCCCATCGACCACCACCGGCTGAGCCACCGCGACGCCGGCCGCCTAGACCACGGGCACGCTTCCAGCCGTCAGCCAGTCCGAGACGGCCAGCTCTCGGCGTGCCGCATCGAGATAGGCCACCGACCGCCCGACCCGCACGACGACGGGAGTCGAGCCGGAACACGGCATGCTCGCCGAGCAGAGACAACCGCTGTAGCCGTCGCTGTCGCCGTCGCTGCAGACTGCCGAATTGCTCGATTTTGAGATCAAGCGCGGTGCGGGGCTTACGCCGCGCGACGGCTGCGCGTGGCGCTGGCGCGCCATGCTCGCCGGCGCGTCGACACCCCACACCGCCATGCCTTACCCAACCGGAAGGGCCGACAGCGGACTCCCGGGTTCGAGGTACCAGCCACGGGGCGACGAGCGGAACGAGTCGCCCACCACTGCGCACGCCCGTTGGAGGATGCTGCCGCGCCAGTCCGCTCCTCGGCGCTGGCGCGCCTGCGGGGCGGACCGGCTTCCCCTCGAAACACCCCCGCACCGGCGCACAGCCCACACGCGTATCCAGTTCGCTTCGCTCACCGGACAGCCCGACCCGCCCGGCCTGCCAGCCAAGGCACCCTTCAGTGGTTACCCTGCGGCATCAGTTCGCGCACACCCCCTGTTCGCGGGTGATAGCGAGATTGGCACCGATAGTGCGCGTATGGGTGTTGTCGACGCCGAAGACCCGCGTGAGGTCGGCTAGAACCTGCGTGTGCAGGTTGTTCGCATCCGCGACCCGCCCCACCGCCCGATAGGCGCTGGCGAGGTTGCTCCGCGACATCAGGGTGTGCAAGTGATCGACACCCAGCACCCGCTCCGCGTCCGCCACCGTCCGTTCGAACAGGCCGATCGCCTGCTCCACCCGCCCCACCGTCAGGTAGGCATAGGCCAGGTTGTTCCGCGCGGTCAGGGTGGACGGATGATCGACACCCAGCACCCGCTCCCGATCAGCCACCGTCCGCTCGTACAAGCCGATCGCCTCCGCGACCCGCCCCACCGTCAGGTAGGCGTAGGCCAGGTTGTTCCGTGCGGTGAGGGTGTCCGGGTGATCGACACCCAGCACCCGCTCCGCGTCCGCCACCGTCCGCTCGTACAAGCCGATCGCATCCGCGACCCGCCCCACCGCCCGATAGGCGCTGGCGAGGTTGTCCCGCGACATCAGGGTGTGCAAGTGATCGACACCCAGCACCCGCTCCGCGTCCGCCACCGTCCGCTCGAACAGGCCGATCGCCTGCTCCACCCGCCCCACCGTCAGGTAGGCGTGGGCGACGTTGTTCCGTGCGGTGAGGGTGTCCGGGTGATCGACGCCCAGCACCCGCTCCGCGTCCGCCACGGTCGACTCGAACAAGCCGATCGCGTCCACGACCCGCCCCACCGCCTCATAGGCGCTGGCGAGGTTGTTCCGCGTGGTCAGGGTGTCCGGATGATCGACACCCAGAACCCGCTCCCGATCAGCCACCGCCCGCTCGAACAAGCCGATCGCGTCCACGACCCGCCCCACCGCCCGATAGGCGCCAGCGAGATTGTCCCGCGACATCAGGGTGTCCGGGTGATCGACACCCAGAACCCGCTCCCGATCAGCCACCGTCCGCTCGAACAAGCCGATCGCGTCCACGACCCGCCCCACCGCCCGGTAGGCGTAGGCGAGGTTGTTCCGCGACATGAGGGTGTCCGGGTGGTCGACACCCAGCACCCGCTCCCGATCAGCCACCGTCCGCTCGTCCAGGCCGATTGCGTCCGCGACCCGCCCGACCGCCTGGTAGGCGTAGGCCAGGTTGTTCCGCGCGGTCAGGGTGGACGGGTGATCGACACCCAGCACCCGCTCCTCGTCCGCTACGGTCCGCTCGAACAGACGCAGTGCAGCGGCAACCTGTCCGTGCCCCTGTAGGTAGGTTGCGGCTCTGTCAGCCAGCCAGCACAGATCGTCGAGCGCCTGCACCGACCGGTCCCGGCCGCGGTCGGTGACCGTGAGCACGTGCGGGAGCAGCATCTCCCACCGCGGCCAGCCAGCAGGGTTCCCCCAAATCTCGCCGGGCAGCACGGCCCGCAGCAGGCCAGCAAGCGTCGTCAGGACACCCGCCACACTCTGCGCGGACATCGCGTCGCGGACCGCCGCGCCCACCAGGCGGTGCACGATCAGCCGGTCCCCGTCCCGACGGGCCAGGCTGAACCGGACCAGCGCCCCGACCGTCTCCAACCACCCCCGCCGGTCTGCAGCGACCCGCGCGAGCGTTCCGCCAAGCCGGTCGGGATGATCGGTGAACAGGTCCAGCGGGATCGGTTCCGGGTCGCACCAAGCAGACAATTCCAGCAGCTCCACCGCCGCCGGTAGCTCGACCCGCAGCCGGTCCACCGACGACCGCCACACGTCCTTGACCGCACTGCCCGGCTGCTCCGCCAGGAGCGCCGCATACTCCTCGGCCGGCGTGTCGGTCTCATCGAGATAGCCCGCGGTTGCGTCCACCCCCAGCGGCAGATCCCCCATCAGCTCCGCCAACCGACCCGCCGCCGCCCGGTTCACCCCCGGCACACGGTCGGCGATCAGCTCGACCGACGCCGTCCGGTCCAACACCCCCACCGACACCGGCACCCCCAGCGCCCGCACCGAACGGCGGCGCGAGGTCACCAGCACCCTGCCGCCCGCCGACGGCACAAACCCCCTCACCGCCCGAACACTCTCAGGGTCGTCGACGTTGTCGAACACCACCAGCCACGACCCCAACAATCCCAACCCCGACCACACCACCCGCGCATCCGCCCCGACCGGCAGACCCAATGGCACCGCCAGCCCAGCCAAATGCTGGTCGACAAGTTCCACGCGTTCCGACGGCACCCACCAGACCACGTCGAACCGGTCCGCGTACCGGTGCGCGTACTCCAACGCCACCGACGTCTTACCCACCCCACCCATCCCATCCAACGCCACCAGCGCCACCCGGCCGCCGCCCGACAACACACCGTGCACCCGTTCCAAGAGCCGTTCCCGCCCGACGAACCGCACTGGCCGGCCCGGCACATTCCACGCCAACCGCCCTCCAGGCCCCGAGACCACTGCCCCCACGCCGTCGGCGAACACGGCGTTGCCCGGATACAGCTCCCGCACCGCCCCCAGCAGCCGCGCCGTACCCCCCACAACCGCGCCGGCGCGCAGCTCCCCCGACACCGACCCCCAGAACAACACCGCGTTCGGCGCACCCCACGGAAACCGACCCGCCGGAAACCCCGCCTGCCCCAACACGAACCGCGCCGATGCCTCACCCGGGAACAGCTCAGCCATCGCACGCACCTGCACACCGCTCAGACCCTCGCCCACCGGCCACCCCCGCCAGCGCCGACGTCACACGAACCGTCACCTAAACGAACATCATCCCACCCCGAGCACCACACCAGCCCCGGCAACTCCCACACCGCCATCACCCGACACCCCGTCCACCAAATCCACTGTCCGCATGGACCGCCACCCGGCGGCATGTAGCCAACCGTGTAGCCCAGCCGGCGGACCACAGCGGCCACCGACGGAACCAGCACCGAGGCCGGACCGAGCGAGCGGACTCCCGCGGACGTCGGCGGACGGGCCGAAGCGCCTTTGCAAGGCAGAGATCCGACGGGCGTAAGCGCCCCGACGCCGGACCCGACGAGCACCCTGGCGGGGCCGGAGCGGCAGTCGGATCGCAGACAGGTGCGGACGCGTCGAGCAGTGGGCCTGCATCACCGGCGGCCGGGGAAGGTTAGCTTGTTTCAGTAGACGCAGCCTGATTCTGCTTTAGAGTGTTCCCGTTGCGATCCTTCCATTCGGTGCGACCGTTCTTGCTTCCGCCTGTCAGCACGCTTGCAGCACTTGACGGACTGTTGAAGACGTAATTCTTCGTCAAGCGGATCTGGTCATTTCCATGTGGGATGAGAACGCCTTCGTCGATCAACTGCTGTCGGAGCTGACGATAGGCAGGGTTCATCACCTTCGTTGCGGCTCGCCCCAACGCCCCATCAAGGACCACGAAACCCCGCGCTCCATCACGGGCCTCGGCACTGGTCAGCTGGGCTGAGAGAAAGTATGGAAGCCCGTCGCTTTCCAGCCTCACCGTGTCAGGTTCATGCGTGGATGAGGCTGCGGCGATGGCCTCACTTTCTACGCGCACAACGTCGAAGACTCCAACGTTTACGAGGGGAAGAAACAAGAGAATCTCGTCCAGGTAGGATTCCATGTCCGCGACTTCGGCTTCACCGAGATCCCGAGCTGGGGGTGCGTTTCCGTTATCTAGTACCGCCACCTTCGCTTCAGTCGCAAGCTCAATCAGGCGAGCTTCCAAGTAGCGGACGTGGGCCTTATTGAGCGAGTTGTCTTTCGCGGTAAAGACGACGGCTCTTGTCCAGAAGTCTTTTTCCTTCTGGTGCTGGTCCAGGCGATCGCGCACCTCCTCAGCCTCACCGACGTACACTCGCTCGCGCCGCTCGTCCATCGGATCGGGCCCGAGCAAGATATATACGCCTGTCTGGCTAAGCGTAGTCCGCGCCCTAGCTGTTGGATAATCGGCGCGAGAGAAGGCAAGACTGATGCCCGTCGAGCCGCTGCGATCAATTACCCGAAGCCCTTGCGGCACACCGTCTGGCAGGAAGATTCTGATGGTACGCCCACGCCCACGCCGGCCCGCTCCCACGAACACCTATTCCCCCTTCTAGCGCTCTCCTGCTTGCCACCACGATGCATTGAACTTCCGTGCCGTTTCGCTGCCCGTCTATGTTGGTCTGCGTGGCCGTTCCTTCGTCCGCTCGCGCCGGTCGATCTTACCGGCCGGCCCCAACGGCTCCGCCCGCGAGCCCGAGACGATGACGATCCAAGTGGTGTCCCGCGCCTTACCGCCACCGCGACGGCTCCACACGATGGCGGACGCCCGCGCGGACGTTGATGGACCACTCACCCTCTTCTCCAACCCGCGGGTCGGCGCGCGGGGCAGTCGGCGCCGCAGCAGGTGAGTCGATCAGCGGTTGGCAGCCAGAGCGGCAGCCAAGCCAGCGGATGGCGGTGGACGAGCGCGGACGTCCACGGAATCCGGACTGCGTGTGACCTGGGCCGGTGGACGCTGGCGGACGAATACAGACGAGTATCTGACGATCTCATCATGTGCCGGTCTTCGGTTGAAGCCCCACCATGCGATAGGCAGGTAGGGAGTCCTGCGCCACGCCCTACAGCGACGGCCGGG
>NZ_JADWYU010000335.1 GCF_016786325.1 Frankia nepalensis
CGCACTCGGGGGGGGGGGTGGTCAACCGCGCGGCGGGGAACTCCCCGCGCGCGGGCCGCGCCCCCCGCGCGGCCGGCGCGCCTGACCCCCTTTCGTGACCTGTGACGGCGCCCCGCCAGGGACGCGCCGAGTAGAGGAAGAAGGACGAGCCGGTGGAAACGATCCTGTCGGAGCGGCGCTCGTATGTCGCGGGCACCTGGGTGGAGGGCGACGAGACGCTGCGGGTGGAGAACCCCGCGGACGAGTCGACCGTCACCGAGGTGTCTGTCACCCCGCTGCCCGAGATCGAGCGGGCGGTCCTCGAAGCCCGGCGGAGCTTCGACGAGGGCGTGTGGGCGGACCTGCCGGCGACCGAGCGGGCCCGGATCCTGCACGCCTTCCTCGACCACGTGGTCGCCTCGCACGACGCGCTGGTCGCCACGATGGTCGCCGAGGCCGGCCAGCCGACGATGTTCGCCGAGAACGCGCAGTTCCAGGCCGGTCTGGGCCTGGGCCGGGCGACGATCGACCTGTACCTGTCGATGCGGCACGAGGAGACCAACCCCGTGCCCGTCGACGACCTGGTGCGCGGCGGGCTGAAGCTGAGCGTGAAGCGGCACGAGCCGATCGGCGTCGTCTCGGCGATCACCCCCTACAACGGGGCGATCATCATGGCCTTCCAGAAGATCATCCCGGCGCTGATCGCGGGCAACTCGGTGGTGCTGCGGCCGAGCCCGCTGACGCCGATCTCGTCGCTGGTGTTCGGCCAGGCGGCCGAGGCCGCGGGCCTGCCGCCCGGCGTCCTGTCGGTGGTCGTCGAGGCCGGCTCGGCCGGCGCGGAGCTGCTCACCAGCCACCCGGGCATCGACATGGTCTCGTTCACCGGCTCCACGGCGGTCGGGCGGCGGATCCTCGCGCAGGCGGCGCCGACGGTGAAGCAGGTGGCCCTCGAGCTCGGCGGCAAGTCGGCGCAGATCTACCTGCCCGACGCGGTCGGCAAGGCGGCGACCGGCGCCGCGATGGTCGTGGCGATGACCGCCGGGCAGGCGTGCGTGGCCGCGACCAGGATGCTCGTACCGGCCGACCGCAAGGAGGAGGTCGTCGAGGCGGTCAGTCAGACCTACGCCCGCCTGAAGGTCGGCCCGCCGAGCGACCCGTCCGCCACCCTCGGCCCGGTCATCGACGCGGCGGCGCGGGCCCGCGCCGAGCGTTACGTCGCCCTGGCCGAGGAGCACGGCGGCAAGGTCGCCTTCGGCGGCGGCCGCCCCGCCGGCCTGGAGCGCGGCTACTACTTCGAGCCGACCGTGCTCGACGTGCGCGACAACACCAATCCCGCCGCGCGGGAGGAGATCTTCGGCCCGGTGATCACGATCCTGGGCTACACCGACGTCGACGACGCGGTGCGGATCGCCAACGACAGCGACTACGGCCTGTCCGGCCAGGTCTACGGCGCGGACCTCACGGCGGCGACCGCGGTCGCGCGGCGGCTGCGCACCGGCGCCGTCAACGTCAACTCCGGCATGTTCAGCCCGTATGCCCCGGGTGGCGGCTACAAGCAGAGCGGTCTTGGCCGTGAGCGCGGCACCGAGGGCATCCGCGCCTTCCAGGAGGTCAAGCACATCGCCATCGGCGAGCTCCGCTAGGCCCGCCGCGCCCTGCCCGCCAACAGCCTGCCCGCCGACAGCCTGCCCACCGGGCCCGTGGCCCGGGCCCACCACACCTCGAAGGAGCCGACCATGGCATCCGACCTCAACCTCGACTGGTTGATCTCCGTCGACGACCACATCCTCGAGCCGCCGCACGTGTGGATCGACCGGGTCCCGAGCAAGGACCGCGACCGCGCCCCGCA
>NZ_JADWYU010000336.1 GCF_016786325.1 Frankia nepalensis
ACGACTTCGACCAGTACTCGACGACGGTCACCTACCGGGTCCGCTGACGCCCGCCGCCGGCGTGACCGCGGCGCCGGGGCGGCCCCCCCCCGCGGGGGGCGCGGCCCCCGGGGGGGGGCCGCCGGGGCCCCCGCGGGGCCCCCCCCCCCCGGGGGGGGGGGGGGCGGGCCCGCGACCCGCTCGGCCAACGCGGGGACGGCCGCGAGTCCCACACCGGGAGACCGCAGGTCGGCGACGAGCAGCAACGGGGCGTTGATCCCGGGACCGAAGCCCTCGGCCAGCAGGTCGTAGGCGCGGCGGTGGGTGGTGCTGGTCGCGTCGTCGCCGGCGTCCGGGAAGCCCGTCTCCATCCGCAGCGCCGGGGCGGCCAGCGCGACCAGCACGGCGGCCGCGGCGAGGAGGTAGGGCCAGGGCCGCGCGGACACGCGGTGGGAGAACCGCCACCACAGCCGGCCGCGGTCCGGACCGGCGGCGGGCCCGGCGCGGCGCCGGCGCCCTGCCAGCCTGCCGGTGTCGATCCGGTCGCCGAGCAGGGTCAGCAGCGCCGGCAGGAGCGTGAGCGCGGCCGCGACGGCGACGAGCACCACGAGCGCGGTACTCAGGCCCATCGAGATCAGGAATCCCAGCCCGGTCAGAGCGAGGGCCAACATCGCGACGATGACGGTGCCACCAGCGAACAGGACGGCGGTTCCCGACCTGCCGACGGCGTTCGACAAGGCGACGCCGTTCTCTTGGCCGTCAGCGCGGTTCTCCCGGTAGCGGGCCACGATGAACAGGGCGTAGTCGATCCCGACCCCCAGCCCGATCATGACGCCGATCGTCGGGGCCGCGCTGGAGACCTGCATCGCGTTCGCCAGCAGGGCGATGCCGCCCAGCCCGGTGGCGACCGCCACCAGCGCGAGCACGACCGGGACGAGCGCGGCCGTGACCGTGCCGAACGCGACGACCAGCACGACCAGCGCGGCCACGAGGCCGACCGCCTCCGCGCCCGACGTCGACCCCTCGGCGTTGATGAACGCGGCGTCGCCGCCGAGTTCCGCCGTGACGCCGGCGTCGCGGGCGGGACGCATCGCCTCGGCGAGCGCGTCCAGAACGGCCGGGCCGACGTGGGTCGCCGGCACGTCGAAGGTGATCGCGGCGAAGCCGATCCGCCCGTCCGGTGACAGCGCGCCGGCGGAGAACGGGTCGGCCACCGCGGCGACGTGCTCCACCGCGGCGATCCGCTCGACCGCCGCGGCGACGGCGGCCCGGTCGGGCTCGAGCCGGTGCCCCGGCCGGGCCGCGAACACCGCCATGGCGCTGCCGCCGGCCGCGTCCGGGAACCGCTCCTCGAGCACCTGCATCGCCTGCTCGCTCTGGCTGCCCGGCGCGACGAAGTCGTCGGTGAACGAGCCACCGGCCAGCGCGGCCAAGGCCAGCGTCAGGGCGGCCAGGAGCGCCCACGCCGCGACGGTGAGCCGGGGCCGGCGCGCGCTCGCGTCGCCGATCCGGCGGGTCAGATGATCCATGGTTTGCGCTCCTGGAGAGGCGTGCGGTCTGCTGGCGATGGCGGCGCGCGCGGGCCCGTCGTCCGCGCACGGTGACGCACCTCGGCCGCTGCCGAGGGCCACGGCTGGGGAGAGCCCGCGGCGCAGGTGAAACTGTGCTGCGCGGCGGCGCGGGAATCGCCCGTCGGCAGAGGGTCGGGGGGGGGGGGCCGCCGGCGCGGGGCGGCCGGGGGGGGGGGGGGGGGGGGGCGCCGGCCCCCCCGCGGCTGTCTCCCGCCGACGTCGACGCCGTCGAGGCCCATGGCACCGGCACCCGCCTCGGCGACCCGATCGAAGCC
>NZ_JADWYU010000337.1 GCF_016786325.1 Frankia nepalensis
CGACCCTCCGCACCGTGGCGTCATAGGCGACTACCTTTGCCGCCAGACCGGTTCCGCTCGTAACACCAGCCTCGACCACCGTCATCATCTTTCCTTCCGAAGTCTTTTCTGCGACCCGCCGACCACCCGTTTCGACTCACCGCCCACCGCCGGCGAAGCGCGCGGAGGTCGGCTGGCGAACGCGCTGGAGCAACCCGCCACCCGACTCGCCCTGCAGGGGTACAGCAGATCGTCTTCACCTGACAGCACGTCGTTGCGCATCTGTATAGCAGGGTTCTGCACAGCTGTACAGCAGCCTGCCGCAGGGGACGTCGCCGAGCATCGGACGAGCTGGCCGAGAGGGCCAATCCACCCGAACAGGTCCGCCGCCGGAGCACGCGGTTCCAGCGGCGGACCTTTCCGCAGCGGATGGCTCTGGTCCGGTCAGCTCTGCTCGGTGGCCGGCACATCCGAGCAATCGAGCCATCCCGCCACACGGCCAGCCGGCACAGCCGGGGGTTCGCCGCAGCCCTGCCGGGAGGAAGGCGGCAAGCGCCGCCGACGGTGGCCATGGCAGCCGCCCGGAGAAGCGCTCTTCGATCATGGGTTCGAGGCCGGTGCCAGCGACGAACAGGCCGCGGACCCCGTCCGGGCGTGAGGCGAACGGAGCGACGACTCGGGCGAGGCGGTGAAGGGCCGGGTGACGTCGGCCTTGTCAGCGTCCGACTGGGCTGAGGCAGCCGCGCGACGTTCTGGCCGCGGACGAACCTGGACGGGCCGGACAGCTGCACCGCGGTGGCGCGGTCGTGCAGCACCGGAACCGATCTGTAGGCGCGGGCCATCGCTGTGCCGCGGGTCAGGTCTGGAACCTCGCGGTCAGGGTTCCGGCGGCGCGGGCGGGAGTCACGGCCAGTTGGTAGTCCCCCGCGTTCAACGCCTCGACGCTCCTGGCATGGAGCTTCGCTGCGATCTCCGCGTGCGGCTGCAGGAAACGCGGGTCGAACAGGCCGCCAGCGGTGAGCTGTTCGATCAGGGCGTCGGTCATCTCAAGGGGGACCGCCGTCGGCGAGCGCCGCCCATGCCAGAGCGAGCAGCCGCCGGTCGCGATCGCTCATCGTCGGCCAGGTACCAGCAGCACCGAGCCCGGGTAACCGGCCGGATAGCCAAGCCCCGACGCGTCGTCTAGCACGTCACGCAGTGGGACCACGCTACCGACGCCGTAGCGCTCGACGAACCTGCGGTGATTGTCCGCCCAGGGTGCCGGTCCCGGCGGTTCCCGGCCCAGCCGCGTCAGGACACGAGCCACACCGGCGGAGTGAGGGGAACCTCCGCTTGGCCGCCGGTGTGAGGCACAATCAGCCGCCCCGCCCGCTCGACGACGACGAGACTGCTGAACACGACTGTCGCTCGTTCCAACAGCGGGCTGGCTTCCAGGCGATCGATGACCTCGCCCAGCCACGCTGTGTCCACCTGAGCGGTCGACCTGTGGCGATCGCCGATGCGCACCGACCCCACGTGGCCGAACGCCGCTGGCGCGACCCCTGCGAGCTGCGCAAAGGGCGTTGCCCACCCCTCGGCACGCAGCAGGTACCGCACCACCGTCGCCGCCGCGGCGCGCACCGCCGGTCCGTGACCGGCCGCCCGGCCGCGATCTGCTCGACCCGAGCAGCCAGTGCGCTGCTGGCGAGAGCGACGGACTCACGGATCGCCGGCCAGAGCTGCGCCAACCACTCCCTGCACGCTGCCGGGTCCTCCAGCACCGGCTAAGCGGCATTCCGAAAGTCCTGCGCGTAACCCGGCGGCAGCCAGGGGCTGGTCCAGGGGGCCGCGGTGGTCAGCA
>NZ_JADWYU010000338.1 GCF_016786325.1 Frankia nepalensis
CCCAAAAGTTCCCCTGGCCCTTCGGGCCCGCCGCCCCGGCGGGAAACGGGTGTGGCCCGTTCGGGCGCGTGTGGGGTGGCGTGACAGGGTGCGGTTGATCGCCCGTCCTACGCCGTCCGCTCTTTGGCCTTCGCGGCCGTCCAAAAGTTTGGCGAGGGATCTTGACCGTGCGGGTCGCCCGCTGTGCCTCGAGCACGCCAGTCAGAGTGTTGATCTCGTGTCGGTCCCCGGGCGGTCGCTACCTGTAGGTATCGATCGGTTGGGGATGTGGTGGACGGTTCGGTCGAGGTCGTCGTGGACGACGCCGAGCAGATCCTGGAACGGGTCGCGGCGATCGACGTCGCGAAGGCGTCCGGGAAGGTGTGCGTGCGGGTCCCGCACGACACGCACGAAGGCAGGCGGGTCACCCGCGTCTTCGACGTCGGCGCGACGGTCCCGGCGGTGGAGGAACTCGCCGACCACCTGGTCTGCCAGGGCATCCAGCGGGTCGTCGTCGAAAGCACGTCCGACTACTGGCGGGTGTTCTACTACCTGCTCGAGGAGCGGGGCCTTCAGGTGTGGCTGGTCAACGCCCGGGACGTCAAGAACGTCCCCGGAAGACCCAAGACGGACAAGATCGACGCCGTGTGGCTGGCGAAGTTGAACGAACGCGGGATGCTGCGGCGGTCGTTCGTGCCGCCGGTCCAGATCCGCCGGATGCGGGATCTGACCCGGATGCGGGTCGACCTCGTCGCGGACCGCACGCGGGCCAAGCAGCGCAGCGAGAAGCTGCTCGAAGGCGCTCTGATCAAGCTGTCGTCGGTGGTCTCGGACATCTTCGGGGTCGCGGGCCGGCGGATCCTCGACGCGCTGGTAGCCGGGGAACGCGACCCGCGCCGGCTCGCGGCGCTCGGTACCGGCCTGAAGGCCTCGCCAGAAACTCTGGCCGCGGCGCTGACCGGCCGGTTCAGCGACCACGACGCGTTCACGCTCGAGATCTACTTGGCGCAGATCGACGCGCTCGACGAGCACCTCGCCGCACTGTCCGCACGGATTGATCAGATAACCGCCACGATGCCCCTGCCCGCCCGCCACACCGACACTCCCGGCGCAGCTGAGGTCACCGCGGTGCCCGGGGTCGGGAGAGTCTCACCGGTCACCGGTGAGATCATCCCGCCCGCCGGCGGCCGGCCGCAGCCGCGGACGGCCGCGGACCTCGTCGACCTGCTCGACCAGGTCCCCGGGATCGGCAGGGACGCCGCGCAGCTGATCCTCGCGGAGATCGGCACGGACATGGCCCCGTTCGCTACCTCCGGGCACCTGGCGTCGTGGGCGAAGCTGACCGCGCGCACGATCCAGACCGGGGCGTCGCTACGGATGGGCCGGACCGGACGCGGCAACCGGTACGTGCGTCGCACACTCGGCACGGCCGCGGCCTCCGTCGCACGCAC
This sequence comes from Frankia nepalensis, assembly GCF_016786325.1. Taxonomy (GTDB): domain Bacteria; phylum Actinomycetota; class Actinomycetes; order Frankiales; family Frankiaceae; genus Pseudofrankia; species Pseudofrankia nepalensis. Next base: position 1,431 of record NZ_JADWYU010000338.1, read on the forward strand.
GAACACCTTCCTCGGGGCACGCCACCGGCGGTTACGCGCCCGCCGCGGCGCGCTGAAGGCCCTCGTCGCCACCAGCCGCTCCATCTTGGAGATCATCTGGCGGATGGTGCGCGACCAGGTGCCGTTCCGCGAACTCGGCGCGGACTACCACACCCGCCACCAGGACCCGGACAAGCGCAAACGGGCGCTGGCCCGACAGATGAAAAGCCTCGGGCTCTCTCCCGAGGAAGCCGCCGCCATGCTCGCCGCAGCCTGAGGCCCGACCCGCAACCCTCGCCTACAGAAGGGCCAGCCGCCGCCACACCCGAACCGCCACCCGACGCCTACCAGCGGCCAAGCGCCCCGGTGGGCGCGAGCCTGACCACGTTGCGTTGGGTTTTCCAGTCAG
>NZ_JADWYU010000339.1 GCF_016786325.1 Frankia nepalensis
CTGGAACGGAAATGAACGTAACTATGGGCGCGCCAGAATGACCCCAGTGGCCCTTGCCCGCTCGGACGTGGGTGTGGCTGGGTGTGTGTGGTGGTCCGGGAGCGCGACGGGTCAGATCGCGGCTGCCGGCTGGGCGAGGGTGACCTCGAAACCGAGGCGCTCGAGGCGGCGGACGGCGGCGGCCTGTTTGTGGGTGTCCTGGCGGTTGCGGTGGTAATCGGCGCCGAGCTCGCGGTAACGGGCGTCGGGATCGTCGAGGAGGTGCCAGATCGTGGTGAGGACCGACCGGGAGACCGCGACGATCGCTTTCTGGGGGCCACGGCTCGCGCGGATGCGCCGGTAGCGGTCGCCGAAGAACGTCTGGGTTCTCGCCAGCGAGAACACGACCTGGCCGAGGGTGCCGGCCAGGTAGCGGTTGCCTTTCGTGGTGCGCGCGGGGCTGGATCGGCCGGCGGACTGGTTGGCCTTCGGGGCCAGCCCCGCCCAGGACACCAGGTGCGCCGCGGTCGGGAACGCCGCCACGTCGGTCCCGACCTCCGCGAGGATCGTGTGCGCGGTCGCGAGACTGATCCCGGGGATCTCGGCGAGCCGCTCCGCCGGGCCGAGCCGGGCCCTGCCGCCGGCCGGCGGCGGGCTCTCGGGTGCCGGGCCGCCGGGCGGCGGCCCGGCGGTGTCGGGAGAGGGCGCGCCGCCGCCGGGGCCGGACCGGTCCTGGGTCGGGGCGTGGTCCGTCATGGCCGCGATGGCCTCGGCGATCGAGGCATCGAGCCGGGCGATGTCGCTGTCAAGCCGCTCGACCCGGTCGAGGATCATCGCGAGCACGGTGGCGTGGGCGTCCTCGAAACTGCCCCGGAACGCCCGGACCAGCTCGGTCCTCTTGCGCCGCAGCCGGCCGCGAGCCAGGTCCGCGAGCACCTCCGGGTCGCGTTCCCCGGCAACGAGCGCCGTGAGCATCGCCCGCCCGGACACCCCGAACAGGTCACTGGCCACGACCGACACCTTCAGCTGGGCGTCCTCGAGGAGCTTCTCCGCGCGCTGCATCTCCCGGGTCCGCTCACGGACCGCCGCGATCCGATAGCGGGTGAACAACCGCAGCCGCCGCTGCGGCCTGGCCGGGACGAAGCTCGGCGAGCACATCCCCCGCTCGGCGACCTTGCACAACCACACAGAGTCGATCTTGTCGGTTTTGGGTCTTCCCGGGAGGTGCTTGACCTGGCGGGCGTTGACCAGCCAGCAACGCAGCCCCGCCGCCTCGAGCACGTAGTACGGGGAACGCCAATAGTCCCCGGTTGCCTCCATCACGACGAGCTCCACACCCTGGCAGACCAGGTAGTCCGCGAGGTTCACCAGATCGGCGGTCATCGTCGTCCAGTCGGTCACCTCCTGACGCCGCCGCCGGCCCCCGCCCTCGGCCGGTACCCGCAGGCAGGCGACCAGCCCCGCCTTGCCGATGTCCAACGCGGCGACCCGCTCCACGAACGGGCCGGCCTCCTCGGTCTCCTCGATCGCCACGACCACCCTCTCCGCACCACCGACAGGGACACAGCGAGCCGCCCGGGGAGCCACGGCAGAAAACCCACTCTGGAACGCGCGCTCGAAGCGCAGTGCACAGCCCGACAAGCAGGCCCCCAGCGCCAGACTCAGAGACGGCCTCAACGAGGCGACAAGAAATGACCGGCGTCGACGGACGACTCGGACAACATCATCCCGGGCTGTGCCACCCACGCCACACCCGCCCGGACAGACCACCCGAACGAGCCACCCCCAAAATTTCCGCGCTTGCGCGGCCGGCCGAAGGGCCCGGAGGACTCAG
>NZ_JADWYU010000340.1 GCF_016786325.1 Frankia nepalensis
GTCCCGGCTCCTCCAGGAGCCGGGACGGGGCCCAACGTCTTCTCACGCGCCCGGCCGGCAAGCTCGTCGTGGGTCCCCCGCGCCCTGGCCGGGTCCGCGGCGATGTCAGGCCAGGTGCCAGCGCTGGCCCTCCGGAGTGTCGTCGACGACGATGCCGGCCGCGCCGAGCCGGGCACGGATCGAGTCGGCCTCGGCGTAGTCGCGCCGGGCCCTGGCCGACGAGCGCAGGTCCAGCATGATCTCCATCACCCCGTCCAGCGCCGGGCGCAGCTGGCCACCGGCGGCCGGCCACTGCTCCACCGGGTCGAGCCCGAGAACGGTGAGCATCCGGCGCGCGACGACCACCCAGCCGGCGAGCTCGCGGCTGTGCGCCTTGGACAGCACCTGGTTGCCCTGGCTCACCGCGCCGAACAGCGCGGCGAGTGCCCGGGCGACGCCCAGATCGTCGTCGAGCGCCGCGGCGAAGCCGGCCCAGGCCGCCTCCGGCGAGGCCACCACGGCGCCAGGCGTGGCACCGGCGTCCCCCGAGGCCTCCGTCGCGGCCCGTGGCCTCGTCCTGGAGGCCGCCTTGCCGGCTCCGCGCGGCGCGGCCGCCGGGGTCTCGGCCGCCAGCGCCGCCGCGGCCTCCGGGCCGCCGAGGATGTCCAGGGCGTTGCGGACGAACGTCTCCACCCGCTCGTACGCGGCGGCCGACTCGGTGAGCGTCGCGACGGTGTACTCGAGCGAGGACCGGTAGTGGGCGGAGATCAGGTGGAAGCGCAGCGCCTGCGGACGGAACTGCCCGAGCACGTCGGTGACGAAGAACGAGTTGCCGAGCGACTTCGACATCTTCGTGCCGCCGGTGGTCAACAGCCCGACGTGGATCCAGTACCGGGCCATCTCCGCCTCGGTGGGCACGCCGCCATGGCCAGCGGCGCACACCGTCTGCGCCCGCTCGTTCTCGTGGTGCGGGAAGACCAGGTCCAGGCCACCGCCGTGGATGTCGAAGACCGGCCCGAGATACTTGCCCGCCATCGCCGAGCACTCCAGGTGCCAGCCAGGCCGTCCGGGGCCCCACGGCGAGTCCCAGGCCGGCTCACCCGGCTTGACCGCCTTCCACAGCGCGAAGTCGCGCGGGTCCGCCTTGCCAGGCTCCGCCTCCGGTGAGGCCTGCATGGCCTCCGGGCGCTGGTTCGACAACGCCCCGTAGTCGGCGTACCGGCCCACCCGAAACCACACCGAACCGTCGCCCTCGTAGGCGAAGCCCGCTTTCATCAGCGCGGCGACCAGCGCGTGCATCTCGGGAATGTGACCCGTCGCCCGCGGCTGGATCGTCGGCGGCAGCACCCCGACGGCCCTGTAGGCGTCGTCGAAGGCCCGGGTCTCGCGGGTCGCCAGCTCCCAGACCGAGACGCCCTCCCGGTCCGCGTTGACGATGATCTTGTCGTCGATATCGGTGACGTTCTGGACGTACGTGACCTCGTAGTCGGAGGCCAGCAGCCAGCGCCGCAGCAGGTCGAGGGCGACCGCGGACCGGAGGTGGCCCACGTGCGGAGCGGACTGAACCGTCGGCCCACACACGTAGACGCCCACGTGACCGGGGCGCAGCGGCTTGAAAGGCCGCACACGCCGGGTACGCGTGTCGTATAGGTGCAGGCTCATCTGTCAAGAGTACGGCGGTCGCCGATAAGGGCGCTGGCGCGCCCATCGGCGCTCCGCCTGTCGGGGCGCGGGGCGCCCCGCCCCCACCCGGACGAGCCCCCCCCCGCAATCCGGGGCCGGACCCGGCCGCGGCCACGGTCGCGGGCGGGT
>NZ_JADWYU010000341.1 GCF_016786325.1 Frankia nepalensis
TCTAGACCCGTCTTCCGCACGTGCGTGCGGTGAGACAGTTACTTGATCGATTGTTCGGATCGGGTCGGGTTGATCGGGATCCGTGGTGACGGATCTGGGACTGTTCGTGGCTGTGTCGGTCGTGGCGGGTTACGGGCCGCCGAGCGTGGAGAAGCCGCTCGGGGTGCTCCCCGTCGCGCGGGAGTTCCTGGCCCGCCTCGATCTGGCGGGCACGATCGACCGGCTCGCCCCGATGCGCCAGGATGTCAGCCGCGTCAGCCACGGGCAGGTCATCGCTGCCCTCGTCGCCAACCGGCTGACCTCGCCGACCCCGCTGCTGCACGTCGCGTCGTGGGCCCGGGAATGGGCGGTCGAGGAGATGTTCGACATCCCGGCGGACGCGCTCAACGACGACCGGGTCGGTCGGGCGCTCGACGCGCTCGCCCCGGTCTGCGACCAGGTCGCTGGTTCGGTCGGCGCCGCGGCGCTCGCCGCGTTCGGCCTCGACGTCTCCCACCTGCACTGGGACATGACCTCGATCTCGCTGCACGGCGCCTACCCCGAGGTCGACGCCGACTACGCGACTCCGCGCTACGGCCACCCGAAGGACCGCAGGCCCGACCTCAAGCAGGTCCAGACAGGTCTGGCGACCACCGGCGACGGCGGGATCCCGCTGCTGGCGCGTGCCTACGACGGCAGCGCCGGCGAGGTCGCCCAGGTCCAGGACGCACTGCGCGCTCTCGTCGCGCTCGCCGGCCCGCGGCAGTTCCTGCTGGTCGGGGACACCAAGCTCGTCTCCTACGGGAACCTGACCGCTCTGACCTCCACGCCCGGGGTCACGTTCCTCGCGCCGGCCCCGAAGGCGGTCGTGCCCGCGCAGGTCCTCGCCGCCCAGGACTGGGCCACCGCCACGATCATCGAGCATGTCGCGGCCCGTGACCGGGACAAGCCGATCCACGCCCGGGCCAGCTACCGCGCCCGCGAAGGCGTGACCGTGCTGCGCGGGCCACGGAAGACCGACCTGCCGGTCACCGTGCGCACGGTGTTCGTCTGGTCGTCGGCGAACGACCAGGCCGCGAAGGCGGCCCGCGCCCTGAAGCTCGACCGCGCCCGCGAGGCCCTCGACACCCTCGCGCGCGCCGCGGGCAGCCACCACCTCTACCGCACCGAGGCCGCGGTGACCGCGCGCCTGGCGTTCCTCACGACCAAGCACCGCGTCTCCCGCTACCTCGTCGCGGTCACCAGCATCGACCCGGACACCGGGAAACCGGCCCTGGCCTGGCACTTCGACCAGGCCGTACTGGACGCTGAGGCCGCCACCGACGGCTGGTACGCGCTGCTGACGAACCTGGACCCCGACCTCGGCCCGGCCGAGGTCCTCGCCCGCTACAAAGGGCAGGAAGTCTCCGAACGTCGCTACGGCGCGTTCAAGGGCCCGCTCGCGGTCACGCCGATGTTCCTGCACTCCAACCAGCGCATCCACGCCCTCATCCACGTGATCTGCCTGGCCCTGCTCGTCTTCTCGCTCATCGAGCGCCAGGCCCGCCTCGGCGCGGGCCCCGACGGGAAGATCCCCGGCCTCTACGCCGGTCGTCCCGCCCGCCCCACCGGCGCACTCATCCTCGCCACCCTCAACAGGCTGCGCCTCGTGCCCGCGCAGGACGGCCGGCCCGCCTACATCCCCCGCCCACCACACCTGCACCAACACCTCCTCGACATCCTCGGCGTCGACCCGACCCGACCACCTTGATCGATAACCGGGTCAGCCGGCGCATCGAAATCCCATGTGCGGAAGACGGGTCTAGA
>NZ_JADWYU010000342.1 GCF_016786325.1 Frankia nepalensis
TTTCGGCACCACAGTCAGTCGGGCCCTTGGGGACGTCGCGATGACGTGAAAGGGTGGGTGTGGCTGCCCGTCGACGTCGTCATGTTCTTGGTCTTGTAGGCCGTACCACAGTCTGGCGTCGGGGCCTGGTGTGCGGGTCGCGCACTGTGCCACGAGCACGCCGGTCAGATTCCTGGTTCCCCTCACAGGCCCCCGGGTAGCCGCCCTGGTCCACCGAGGGTCTCGGGAGCGTGCCCGCGATGAGCAGTCCCGCTGAGTCCGTCGATGACGGTGAGCACGAGCAGGTCGTGGTCCGGGTCGCGGCGATCGACATCGGCAAGCGGATCGGGAAGGTCTGTACCCGCCTCCCGCACGAGACGAAGGAGGGCCGGCGGCATACCCGGGTCTGGGATGTGCCGGCGACCACCGGGCCGATCATCGAGCTGGCGGATCACCTGGTCTGTCAGGGCGTCGAGCGGGTCGTGCTGGAGTCGACGTCGGACTACTGGCGGCCGTTCTTCTACCTGCTCGAGGCCCGGGGCCTTGCGGTGTGGCTGGTCAACGCCCGCGACGTGAAGAACGTCCCGGGCCGGCCGAAGACGGACAAGCTCGACGCGGTGTGGCTGGCCAAACTCGCCGAGCGCGGCATGCTGCGGCCGTCGTTCGTGCCCCGGCCCGAGATCCGCCGGCTACGTGACCTGACCCGGCTGCGCGACGACCTGACCCACGAGCGGACCCGGCACAAGCAGCGCGTCGAGAAGATCCTCGAGGACGCGCTGATCAAACTGTCGACGGTGCTGTCCGACATCTTCGGAGTCTCCGGCCGGGCGATACTCGATGCCCTCGTCGCCGGGGAACGCGACCCGAAGAAGCTGGCCGCGCTCGCCCACGGCCGGGTCAGGGCCACCAGGGCCGAACTGGCCGCCGCGCTGACCGGCCAGTTCAGCGACCACCACGCCTACCTCGTCAGACTGCTCCTCGACCAGGTCGACGACCTCACCCGCCGCATCGACGACCTGACCGCCAGGATCGACGAGGCCATCGCAGCGCTGCCCATGCCCGACAACGACGAGAACGCCCCACCCCCACCCGGCGCCGCCGACAACGGTCCACCCACCACCGGCCGCGCAGCACCGTCCGGAACAGACCTCCTCGACCGGCTCGACGAGATCCCCGGCATCTCCCGCCACACCGCCCAGGTCATCCTCGCCGAACTCGGCACCCGCATGGCCCAGTTCCCGACCCCCGGCCACCTCGCCTCCTGGGCGAAACTGGCCCCTCGAACCATCCAGTCCGGCGCCACCACCCGCCGCGGGAAGACCGGCAAGGGCAACCCCTACCTACGAGGTGCCCTCGGCGAAGCCGCCTCCGCCGCCGCCAGGACACAGACGTTCCTCGGCGCCCGCTACCGCCGCCTGGTCAAACGCCGCGGCAAACTCAAGGCCCTCGTCGCCGTCGCCCGCTCCATCCTGATCATCGTCTGGCAACTCCTCAACAACCCCGCCACCCGCTACCACGACCTCGGCACCGACCACCACACCACCCGGATCAACATCGACCGCCGCAAGCGCACGCTCCTGCGCGAACTCGCCGGACTCGGCACCACCCAGGCCGACATCACCGCCGCACTCGGCGCAACCGCCTGACAGCAACACCAGACACCCCCACCAGCGCGCAAGAACACCGACAGGCGCGAGCCTGCCCACGTCCAGTCCGCATTTCCGGTCAGC
>NZ_JADWYU010000343.1 GCF_016786325.1 Frankia nepalensis
TAGCCCGGATCTTTCGTGCCTCGGCCAGGTGTGATCGCGAGCTGGCCTTCCACCCATGTTGATGTTGAGTTTTGCCGGTCGGTCCGGGTGCGGCCGTGGCCGGGTGCCCCGTTGTCGCGCGGGGTGGGCGTCCGGTCCACGCCCGGAGCGGTGTTTCTCCTGGTCGGCGGGGTGGGAGGTCGGTGGCGCGGGTTATCCGGGGGCGGGTAGCGCGCGCAGCGTCGTGATCGCCTGGACGGCGAGTGGTGTCCAGGGGTGGTGAGCGGCCAGGTGCAGCACTGTCCGGCGGGCGTGCCGGGCGAGCCGTCCTGCCAGCCAGAACAGCCGGTGACGCAGCCGTTTCGGTTCCCAGCGCCGTGCTGGGTGATCTGCGAGGGCGAGGAGCTGGGTCCAGGCGATCAGGTCGAGGGCGAGCGCGACGAGGGCGCACCAGATCTGGTTCTGCGCGAAGTCGTGCAGCGGCAGGTTCGTCAGGCCGGTATCCTTCGCGCCGCGGATCCGGTCCTCGCAGCGGGCGCGGCGGCGGTGGCGCAGTTCGAGGTCGGCGAGCTGGCCGCGGACGGTGTTCGTCGCGAACGCGGTGATCCGGTTCCCGTCGACGTCGGTGATCCGTAGCTGGGCGCCGGGATGCGGTCGTTCCTTACGGACGAGGACCCGCATTCCCGGCGGCCAGCCGGCCAGGTCCATCAGGCCGGTCAGTTCGGCGACGAACGCGCCGGGGCGCGGCTGGCCCTCGGCGTCGTAGGCCGGCGTCCACGCTTCCTTCGGAAGGCGGGCGATCAGCTGGGCGGTGGTGTCGGGCAGGGTGAACCCGACCGAGTACCCCACCCGGCGCCGGTGCAGCCAGCCCACGAAGGCGTGCGTACCACCCGCCGAGTCCGCACGGACCAGCACCGCACGAGACCGGCGCAGCCGTCGCGGCAGCTGGCCGAGTGCTCTGGTGGCGACCGTGATGTGGTCGGCGGCCGTGTTCGACCCGGCGTTCCCCGCGCGCAGCAGCACCGCCGCCGGTTCCCCGGCACCGGCCTGGCCGTGGTCGATGAACCCCCACAACGGGTGGAAGCCATATCCCTTCTTGAACGTCGGCCGGGCCTGTTCCTTCTCCGAATGGGCCGTCACCAGGGTCGCGTCCAGGTCCACGACCAGCGGGTCCTCCACCGACGCCGCGTGATCGGGCGCGTGCCGGCCCGCGAGCGACCACACCCGGCCACGTGCGACCGCTCTGGCCTGGTCGATCGCCGCGAGCGCCCGGTCCACGTCGAGCGCGAGGCGATCGATGGTCCGTGACACCGTCGGGTCCGAGGCCACCAGCCCGAACAGCTCCGGCTCGGCGCGCAGCAGCGCGATATCCGCGAGGCAGTCCCCACCCAGCGCCAGCGACACCGCCAGATCGGTCAGCACCTTCGCCGGGTCGTGCGTCGCGGCCGGTGACCGCCACCGGGCAAGCTCGTCCGACAGCACCCGATCCAGCCCACCGACACGGACCGTCTCGGTCAACAGCACCCCGCCCGCCGACGACACGACCCCCCGCCCGGCAGCGTCCACACGGACAGACGGGTAGACACCAGTACTCTGCACCATGAAGGTGCTCCTTGGTGATGGATGGTTCAGGCCCTCGACAAGCCCGATCCTCCCAGCTCAGGAGCACTTTCCCATTTCCGACACACCCACCAGACGATCACCGTCATGAAAGCCCTGGG
>NZ_JADWYU010000344.1 GCF_016786325.1 Frankia nepalensis
CGGGAGGGCTGTTCTGAGGCACTAATTGGTGCCTCTACCGTGGGGCTGTGGCCTGGATTCGGCGGGTGCGGACGGCGTCGGGGGCGACGGCTGTGCAGATCGCCGAGTCGGTCGGGGGGCGGCGGCGGATCGTCGCGCATGTGGGTTCGGCGCATACCGAGGCCGAGCTGGGGGTGCTCGTCGAGCGGGCTCGGGAGTTGTTGGAGGCTCCGGGCCAGGGTGAACTCGACCTCGGGGTCGAGCCTGTCGCGGTGCGGACGCCACTGGTCGCCGCGACCGCGGCCCCGGCGGTTCTGTTCGACATGGCCAGCCAACCGGCGCGGGAGCGGACGGCGGTCGCCGGCCCGCGGGTGGTCGGGACCGCGTCGCGGGTGCTCTACGAGACACTGGCCGGGGTTTTCGCGTCGCTGGGGTTCGACGCGCTGGGCGACGAGGTGTTCCGGGATCTGGTGATCGCCAGGCTGGTCGAGCCGACGTCGATCCTCGACACCGGCCGGGTGCTGGTCGATCTCGGCGTCACGCCGGCGAGCGAGAAGACGATGCGCCGCACGCTGCTGCGCGCGCAGCGCGATGGCCACCGCGACCGGCTCGCGGCGCTGTGTTTCACCCACGCCCAGGCCAGCGGTGATGTCTCGTTGTGTCTCTACGACGTGACCACGCTCTACTTCGAGGCGGAGAACGAGGACGACCTGCGGAAGGTCGGCTATTCGAAGGAACGCCGCGTCGACCCGCAGATCGTCGTCGGCCTGCTCGTCGACCGGTATGGCTTCCCGCTCGAGATCGGCTGCTACGAGGGCAACAAGGCCGAGACCGCGACGATCCTGCCGATCGTCCGCCAGTTCAAGCAGCGTCACGGCCTGGAGAACCTGGTCGTGGTCGCCGACGCCGGCATGCTCTCCGCGGCCAACCTACGTGATCTCGACGAGGCCGGGTTCAGGTTCATCGTCGGCTCCAGAACGACCAAGGCCCCGGTCGACCTGGAATCACACTTCCACTGGCACGGCGACGCCTTCACCGACGGGCAGGTCATCGACACGATCACCCCGAGAACAGGGCGCAACCGCGACAACGACCCCGCGCGCAGAGCCGAGCCCGTCTGGAACCGGGAACAGCACCCCGCCTCCTGGCGCGCGGTCTGGGCCTACTCCGCCAAACGGGCCGCCCGCGACAACAGGACGCTGACCGCCCAGGAGAACCGCGCCCGCGCCGTCGTCGACGGCGAGAAGACCGCCCGCACCCCGAGATTCGTCACCGTCAAAGGCGACGCCACCAGCCTCGACGAGGCCAGCCTGACCCGGGCACGCCGGCTCGTCGGCCTGAAGGGCTACGTCACCAACCTGCCGGTCAGCGTCCTGGCCGCGGCCGAGGTCACCGCGAACTACCACGACCTCTGGCACGTCGAGCAGTCGTTCCGAATGTCCAAGACCGACCTCGCCGCCCGCCCCATGTTCGTCCGCACCCAGGACGCGATCGAAGCCCACCTGACCATCGTGTTCACCGCGCTCGCCGTCGCACGCGCCATCCAGGACCGCACCGGCCTCGCCCTGCGCAACGTCATCCGACAGCTCCGCCCGCTCCGCTCCGCGACCATCGCGATCAACGGAGCCATCCAGACCTTCCCACCCGAACTCGACCCCGAACGCCGAGCCCTCCTCGACGCCCTCACAGGCAAGGCACTAACGAAATGACCGAACTCGGG
>NZ_JADWYU010000199.1 GCF_016786325.1 Frankia nepalensis
ACCCCCGCCGAACGCCTCCGTGATCTACTAGCAGCCACATAGACCACCAGGTGTTGCGAGCACCCCTGGAAACCGCCGGCCTGTTCACAACCCCCAGAGGGCAGAAACGGCGATCATGCCCGGCTTCGAGGCAGGGCCAACCCCGGCGGAGCCGTTGGGCGGGACCGGCTGTGAAGTACGGTTCGGCGGTCGCGGGGCGGTTCAGGCCGGGGTCAGCAGGCAGGTGCAGGTGCCGTGGGCGACGAGCTTGCCGTCCGCCGAGGTCACGGTGCTCTCGGCGGTCGCCGTGCGGCGGCCGACGTGGACGGTCCTCGCCTCGCAGGTCAGCCTGTCCGCGGTGAGACCCACCGGGCGGACGAAATTGACCTTGAGTTCCAGGGTCGTGTAGAACGTGTCGCCCGGGAGCGTCGTGAATACGGCGCTGCCCATCGCGGTGTCCATCAGGGTCGCGATCACCCCGCCGTGCACGATGAACATGGCATTGGCGGCGGCCGGCGAGGGCCGCATGGTCCAGACGGACCGGCCGACCTCCAGGTGCTCGAGCAGGATGCCGAGCGAGCTGCCGACGCCGATGCCGTCGGCCAGGCCCTGCTCCAACAGCGCCCGCAGGTCGGCGATCCGCTGGTCCACCCCGGTCGTCTGGTCCACCTGGGTCGTCGGGCGGGCGCTGGCCTGGCCGGCGCCGTTCTGCTCGGCGATGCTGTCCTGGCGCACGAGGGCACCCCTTCCTGGCGGCGGTGGGTCGGATCGTGGTCGTCGAGGCCCACGCCCGGCACGCCAGCACGCCGGCGGACCGGCGCGGGTTCGGTCAGGCGGGCGGGGACTCAGGTGGGCCAGGACCCAGCTGGGCGTGGAGTCAGCTGGGTAGGGACTCAGCCGGGCAGGGACGCGAACGCCTCCGCCAGCAGGCGCCGCTCTTCCGCCGCGACCGAGACCGGACGGCCGGCCGCGATCCCGCCGTCGACCCCGATGTCCTGGCCGGTGACGAAAGAGGAGGCGTCCGAGGCGAGCCAGAGCGCCGCGGCGGCCACGTCCTCGACCCGGCCCACCCGCCTGATCGACTGGTGGTTTTCCAGAGCCTGGAGGAACAGCGGTTCCAGGGCGGGAGCGGTCCGGTCGGCCCGTTCGGCGTCCACGCCGGCGTTCTTGGCGAAGATCCCGGTCGGGATCGGCCCGGGCGAGATGCTGTTGACCCGGATCCCGCGCGTGCCCAGCTCGACCGCCGCCGAGCGGGTCAGCTGGAGCACCCCGGCCTTGGCCGTCGAGTAGCTGACGTCCGACCAGCCGGCCCGGTGCCCGCCGATGCTGGACATGTTGATGATGCTGCCGGCCCCCCGCGGGATCATGGCCCGGGCCGCGTACTTGATGCCGAGCAGCATCCCCCCGGCGTGGACGGCCAGCGTGTCGAGGAACGCCGCCAGGTCGGCCTCGGGCAGCGGCAGCGGCCTGCTCACGCCCAGGCCGGCGTTGTTGACCAGCGCGTCGAGGCGGCCGAACTCGTCGGTGGCCGTGGCGATCAACGCCTCGACCTCGCTCTCGACGCGGACGTCCGCCGGGACGAACCGGGCCCGCGGGCCGAGCTCGGCGGCGAACGCCTCGCCGACGTCCTTGCGCCGCCCGCCGATGATCACCGAGGCGCCGGCCGCGACGAACATCGCCGCCGTCGCGGCCCCGATCCCGCTGGTGGCGCCGGTGATCACCGCCACCTTGCCCGCGAGGGCGCCCTCCAGAACGTTCATCTTTGCCCCTCGCCTACGACGCCTGGCTGGCCGCGGGCGTGCGGCACGCGGCGACGAACCTGGTCAGCTCGTCGACCCGGTCGGTGCGGGCGTCCACCGCGCGGTTCACCACCCGGATGAGGTGCTCGTAGGCGTCGGTGTGGTCGTAGTGGGCGGCGTCGGCGATCTTCAGCGCCCAGCGCCAGTAGCCGCGCATCGTGTCGGCCAGCGGCATCCGGAAGCCCGCGACGACGTCGCGGATCGGTTCGACCACGCGGTCGCCGTGGCGGCGCAGGCTGCGTTCGACCAGGTCGGCGAAGAACGTGAAGTGCCGGGCCTCGTCCCGGCTCAGCCGGCCCAGCACCTCCACGAGCACCGGCTCGTCGACGACGGCCCGCAGCTGCTGGTAGTAGATCTGGGTCGCCTTCTCCTGGACGAGCGCGTAGGCGAACAGCGAGACCGCGTGCTCGTGGGGCAGCGTGAACGGCTTGCGCCCCTCCCGGCCCAGCTCGGCCCGCAGTCGGGCGGACTCGGACAGGCCGGCCGCGACCTGGTAGGAGAACAGGGCCCTGGCGTGGGTGTCCTCCTCCTCGGCCCAGCGCACCGTGAAGTGGTACAGCTCGCGGTTGTGGACGAAGGTGTCGAGGTCCACCGACTCGTCGAGCGGGAACCGTCGGCTGTAGAGCCCGAAGTACCCGGGCAGGTGGTCCTCGATGTAGGTGATGAAGGCGACCGCCGAGCGCTGGCCCTCGGTGAGCCGGTCGGCGTCGGCGGCCGCCCAGTCGAAGGCCGTCTCGACGTCCCAGCGCCGCCCGGCCGGCGACGAGCGCAGGAACGTCCCGACGGCGTCCGCGACGTCGCCGGGCGGCAGCAGCGGCCCGGCGGCCTGGCCCACCGGTTCCGCCGCCGCCCGTTGGGTGCTGTCCGTTCTCATCGCTGAGCCTCCCGGAGGGGCGTTCGGGTCGGCGGCCTCACCGGGACCGCTGGCAGACGAGCGCGTAGTGCTTGGTCGTGTAGCCCCAGCCGGCGTTGGCGACCTCGAGGTACCGGCGCAGGGTCGCGGCCATCCCCGGCGCGATCCGGTCGATGCTTTCGGCGTTGGCGTCGACGTTGACGATCCAGTCGTCGATCGTCTGCCGGTAGTCGTCGGTCAGGTCGTCCACGCTGATGACGGAGAACCCGGCGTCCTCGGCCGCGCGCACGAGGTCGGACAGCGGGCGCATGTCGCCCCAGCCGAAGATCGACTGGCGGACGAACTCGGTTCCGCTCCGGCGGTCGAACTCGTCGCGGGCCGCCGCGTTGCGAAAGCAGCTCTCGGAGACGTAGTACCGGCCGCCCCGGCGCAGCAGGGACCGGGCCCGGCGCATCACGTGCCCGAGGTCGGGCATGTGGACGATCGAGCCCAGCATCGTCACCGCGTCGAACGGGCCGTCGGGGAGCGCGGCGTGCTCGAAGTGGCCCTGGACGGTGCTGACCCGGTCGGCCACGCCCAGCTCGGCGGCCCGGCCGGCGATGTAGGCGTGCTGGTTGCCGGCGGGGCTGATCCCGACGACCCGCGCGGAGTACTCCTGGGCCATGAAGAGGATGAGCGCGCCCCAGCCGCAGCCGACGTCGAGCAGGCGGTCACCCGCGCGCAGGCCCAGCCGGTCGGCCACGAAGTGCAGCTTCGCGGTCTGGGCCTGGGCCAGGGTCAGGCCGGGCTCGCGGTAGTAGCCCGACGAGTACTTGCGCCTCGGGTCGAGGAACAGCCCGAAGATCCGCGGGTCGAGGTCGTAGTGCTGGTTGGTCTGCGCGGTCTCGGGCGCCGCGCTGTCGACGACGGCGCTCACACCGCCGCCGTCTCGGTGAGGGCCTGCTTCAGGACCTCGGCGACCTCGCGGATCGTCGAGGCGCCGAAGACCTCCTCGTCCTCGAGCTCGACGTCGTGGGAGCGCTCGATGCGGGCGACCACCCGCAGCACCTTCACCGAGTCGGCGCCCTCCACCGCGCGCAGGTCGGCGTCCGGCGACACCGCGTCGGGGGAGAGGCCGAGCTCCTCCGCCACGATCCCGGTGATCTCGCTGATGAGCTCGTCAGTCGACACTGACATGGGGTTCCTCCGAAAGGGTGCCGGGGCTGGTGGCGGTAGTGGCGGTTCTCGCGGCGAGCGCCCGGCGCAGCCGGTCGATCTCCGACGTGTCGAGCGACATGCGGGCGTGGGCCGCGTCGAGCGAGACGGTCTGGTAGCTGGCGGTGGCCGTGGCGACCAGGGCGCCGCCGTCCTCGCGGATCTCGGCCTCGGTGTGGACGAGCTGGCCCCCGCCGTCGCGGACCTTCGCGACGCAGTCGTAGCCGCCCCCGACGATCACGGGCAGGACGTAGCGCAGCCGCATCCCCGTGGTGAACGGGATCAGGCCGGTCCGCAGGACGACCAGGTTTCCCATGATCTCGTCGGCGATCACCCCGAGCAGCCCGCCGTGGACCACCCCCGGGTAGGACTCGTGCGCGCGGCCCAGGGAAAAGGCCGTGCGCAGGCCGTCGCCGTGGTGGGTGAACCGCAGCTGGATGCCGTGCGGGTTGTGCGGCGAGCAGCCGAAGCACCGGTAGTCCTCCAGGACGTACCAGGGCAGGCCGATGTGATCTTCGACGGTTTGGTCCTGGGCGGCGGGGTTCTCGATGACGTGGTGCTTGACGAGGTGGTCCTCGACCGTCATGCGAGCGCTTCCGCGAGCCGCCGGCGGACGCGGGCGTTGGAGCTGACGTCCATGCCGGTCAGGGCGGAGAACGCCCGGCGGATGTTGTCCTGGAGCTTCTCCAGCTCGCCGGTGCCGGCGACCTTCTCCAGGAACATCTCGAAGGCGGTGTCGATGGTCTCGTGGTCGCGCAGGGCGACCAGCTCGCTCTTGAACACGCCGACCGGGTGCTTGATCCGCTGTTCGCTGGTGTAGACGTGCAGCGTCTCCAGCACCGAGGGCAGCTCCTCGGGGTGCTGCTCCAGCCGTCGGCGGGCGAAGTGCAGGAACTCCCGTGCGTGCCCCGCCTCGTCCCGGCTGGCGTCGGTCATGATGCCGCGCAGCACCGGCTCCTCGACCCAGGCCGCGACCGCGCGGTAGACGTGGTTCACCGTGAGCTCGGAGATGATGTTCGTCGCGAGCGTGGCGCACGGCGTGGTGCCCGGGGCGTACGGCGCGCGCATCGCCTCCACCGCCGTGGTCCTGACCTGCTCGCCGACCGCGTCGAGCCAGGTCCGGAACGCGAAGTGGTGCTGGAGCTCCTCGTAGCCCCAGATCGCCACGAACGCCGAGAAGTCGTAGTCGTCGAACTCGTTGAGGAAGCCGTGCTGGGCGGCGATCGAGTTGGCCTCGCCCATGACGGCGCTCTTGGCCATGGTGACGTACTCGGGCCGGACGAGGTCCTTGCGCACCGAGTCCCACGGCACGTCGCTCAGCCGCCAGTGCTTGCGCTCGTAGTGGTGGAAGACGTCCAGGCTGTGCATCGGGCGATGTCTCCTGTCGATCGGGTCGGGTGGCGGGTGGGGTCAGGCGTCCAGTCGGGCCTCCCGGCCGAGCTCCCGGGCGGCCAGTCGCTGGAACTTCCCGCTCGACGTGCGAGGCAGGTCGTCGGGAGCGACGAGGTGGACGGCCACCCGCGCCACGCCGAGCGCGCCCGACACGGCGGCGAGCAGGTCGGCGGCGAGGCGCGCCCGGTCGGCCGGGTCCGCCAGCGCGCTCTCGCCGACGATGGTGATGCGCTCGGCGCCGTCGGCGGCGGTGTCGGCGAACGCGACGCAACGCCGGCGGTGCAGGCCGGGAAAGTCCCGGATCACGCTCTCGGCGTCCTCCGGGTAGAAGTTCGCCCCGCGCACGATGATCATTTCCTTGCGGCGTCCGGTCACGTACAGCTCGCCCGCGTGCTGGAAGCCGAGGTCGCCGGTGCCGAGCCAGCCGTCCGCGTCGGGCACCGGCGCGGGCGGGGCGCCGGGGGAGGTGAGGTAGCCGGCGGTGATCGGATCGCCGGCGATCTCGATCTCGCCGACCGCCCGTTCGGCGGCCTGGCCGCCGCGCTCGTCGACGACCCGGACCCGCACCCCGGGGACCGGTCCGCCGAGCGACGGAAGCCCGCGTGCCCGCGGGTCGTCCCTGGCCACCTCGACCGCGACGGCGCCGGCGGCCAGCCGGTCGCGGTCCACCCACAGCGCCGTCGGAGCCCGGCCCAGGGGCGGGAAGGTGACCGCGAGCGTCGCCTCGGCCATGCCGTAGACGGGCAGCATCGCGCTCGGCGCGAAGCCGGCGGGGGCGAAGTGCTCGAGGAACTGCTCGAGGCCCGCCATCGGGATCGGCTCGGCCCCGTTGAGGGCGACCCGCCAGCGGCTCAGGTCGAACCGGCCCACCTCGGCGCGCGGGACCGCCTCGGTCAGGGCCTCGTACCCGAAGCTTGGCGCCGGGGAGATCGTCCCGCCGCGGGCCGCGAGCTCGGCCAGCCAGCGGGCCGGGTCCTTCACGAACGAGCCGGGTGACCACACCGTCATGGGGATCCCGGCGAACATGCCCGCGAGGGTGCCGAACAGGCCCATGTCGTGGAACATCGGCAGCCACAGGGCGCCGTGGTCCTCGCGCGGACGGATCTCGAGCCCCGTGGCGATCGCGGCCAGCCCGGCGAGGACGTTGCGATGGGTCAGCCGCACCCCCTTCGGGGCCGCCGTGCTGCCCGAGGTGAACTGGACGACCGCGAGATCGTCGGGCCCGGCGGCGGGCAGCCGCGCCGGGCCGGACGGGCCAGCGCCGTCCGCGAGGCTCCCGACCGGGATCAGCTCCACGTCGGGAAGCGCCCCGGCCAGCCGGCTCGCCATCCCGCCGAGGCCGCCGTCCACCAGGATTCGGCGGATGCCGGCGGCCGCGACGATTCCGGACAGGCGGGCGGCGTAGCCGGACAGGTCGCGGGCCGAGGTCGGCAGCGGAAGGGGGCAGGCCGCCGCGCCCGCGCCCAGGGCCGCGAACAGCGCGACCAGGAAGTCCGGGCCGTTGCGGCTGAGCACCCCGATCCGGTCGCCGCCCTCGACCCCGCGACCGGCCAGCGCGACGGCCGCGGCGCGGGCCGCCGCGTCCAGCTCGCGGACCGAGAGGTCCCGGCGGACGGAGGGGAACGACAGGGGGCACTCGGGATCGGCGGCGACGGCCGCCGCCAGGGCGTCGGTGAGGGTACCGACCCGACTGGCGAGCATGCGGGGTTCCTTTCTCGTGAGGACCGGCACGCGGATCTCATGCGGACCGGCACGCGACGGGCTCGGGGCGACGGGCGCGGCCGGCGCGGTGTGGGGCGCCGCCGGCCGCGCGGCCCGGGCGTCAGCCGGCGGTGCCTGGCGTGTTCACCAGCAGGGCCCGTGGGCCTCGCAACGCCGCGTTCGGCCGGTACTCGATGTCCTCGGTCACCAGCGACAGGTCCCCGCCGCGCCGCGCCAGGGCGCCGATGGCGGCCTCCGCCTGGATCCGGGCGAGCGGCGCGCCCAGGCAGTAGTGCGTCCCGAGCGCGAAGCCGAGGTGGCGGCGCGCCGGTGGGGACGCCGCGTACCGGGTGACGTCGAACCGGTCCGGGTCGGCGAAGGCCGTGGGGTCGCGATGCCCGGAGGCGCTGAGCACGACCACGCCGTCGCCGCGCCGGAACGGGCGCCCACAGACAGTCGTGTCGGCCAGCGCCACCCTGGTGACGAACTGGGACGGCGGGTCGAAGCGGATCATCTCCTCGATCGCGGCCGGAAGAATCTCGGGCCGCTCCCGCAGCAGCGCCAGCTGGTCGGGGTGGCGCAGCAGCGCCAGCACCCCGTTCGCGATCAGGTTGGCCGTGGTGTCGAGCCCGGCCGCCAGCAGCAGCCCGCACAGCTCGATGACCTCCCGCTCGGTCAGGACCTCCTGGTCGCGCTGGCTGGTGACCAGCCGGCTCAGCAGGTCGTCGCGCGGCAGGGCGCGCCGCGTCGCGGCCAGCTCGAACAGGTACCGGCCGAGGTCGCGGGCGGCGGCCGTGCGGACCACGATGTCCGCCGGCGTGAGCAGGTAGTCGGGGTCGGTGCCGCGGGCGATGCCCCCTATCCAGCTCACCAGGGACGGCCCGTCGGCGGTCGGGACGCCGAGCAGGCGGCACATGACGGCCAGGGAGAGCGGCCTGGCCAGGTCCTCCACGATGTCGAGGCCGCCGGCGGCGACCGCCTGGTCGAGCAGCCGGTCGACGACCAGGCGGACGAACGGCGCCTCGGCCAGGCTCGCCCGCGGGGTGAACGCCCTGCTGACCAGCCCGCGCAGCCGGGTGTGCTCGGGCGGGTCCATCCCCAGGAACGAGCCGCCGGGCACCTCGCCTGGGGCGACGCCCGGGCGGAACGGGTTCAGCCCCTCGGTGTATCCCCGCCCCCACTCGGCGCCCTGCAGGACGGCGGAGCAGCCCTCGTACGTGGTCGCCACCGTCACCCGGGCGGCGCCGAGGCGGACCGGGCAGAACGGCGCCGTCTCCCGCAGCACCCGGTACCGCGGATAGGGGTCGGGCCGGTGCTCCAGGTCGAAGGCGTCGAACTCCACGATGTTCTCGTCGAGGGCGACGTCTCCGTCGAGGGCGGCGCTGGCCCCGACGGGGACGTCGGTCTCGGTGCTCGTCACCGCGTGTCTCCTTCTGCTGGTGGCGCTGCTGGCGGCGTGCCGACGCGGTGGTCAGACCTCGAAGCGGACCGGCAGTTCCGCGATGCCGCGGACGACGATGTTCGGCCGGTAGGGCGGCGGGTCGGCCAGCAGCGTCATGACCGGGGCGCGGCGAGCGAGCTCGCGCAGCATGCACTCCATCTCCAGGCGGACCAGCGGCGCGCCGATGCAGTAGTGCAGGCCGACGCCGAAGCCGAGATGGCGGGGGACGGACGCCGACTGGGCGTAGCGGGTGAGGTCGAGCCGCTCCGGGGTGTCGAAGGCACGCGGGTCACGGTTCGCCGAGGCGAGCAGGATGAGAACGCCGTCGCCCTCCTTGAAGCTGTGGCCGGCGATCTCCATGTCCTTGACGGCCATGCGGGTCGTCGCGTGCGACGGGCCGTCGTAGCGCATCAGCTCGTCGACCGCGGGCAGCGCCAGCTCGGGGTTCGCGCGCAGCAGCGCGAACTGGTCCGGGTTGCGAGCCAGCGAGAGCACGCCGTTGGCCAGCAGGTTCACCGTGGTCTCGTGCCCGGCGACCAGCAGCACGGTGAGCGTGGCGATCATCTCGCCGGTGCTCAGCCGGTCGCCCTCCGCCTCGACCTGGGCTAGGGCCGTGACGAGGTCGTCCTTCGGGCGGGCCCGCCGCTCGGCGACCAGCTTCTCGAAGTAGTCGCGGAAGTGCGCGGCCCCGTCCACGCGCGCCTGCAGCTCCTTCGGGGTCAGCAGGGTGTCGGGGTCCAGGCCGCGGGCGATGCCGGCGGACATGGCGCGCACGGAGGCGTGGTCCTCGGGCGGCACCCCGATCAGCTCGGCGATCATCGTCAGCGGCAGCGGGTAGGCGACGTGCTCCACCACGTCGGTCTCGCCCGCCCGGATCGCGTCGTCCACGATCTCCCGGGCGACCTCCTCGACCCGCGGGCGCAGGGACTCCAGTCCACGGGCCGTGAACGCCTTGGTCACCAGGCGGCGCAGCCGGGTGTGGTCCGGCGGCTCCATCCACAGGAAGGACGCGGGCAGGTCCGAGCCGTCGCTGTCCGGGTGCAGGAACGCGGGCTCGTTGGCGTGGCTCCACGCGGAGTCCTGCAGGATGGCGTCGGCCTCGGCGTACCGCGAGACGATCTGAAGGCTGAACGGCCCGGGCACGAACGGCCCCGCCTCGCGCAGCACCTCGTAGGCGGGGTACGGATCGTGCCGGGTCTCCGGCACGAACGAGGCGAGGATCGCCTCCTCGACGGAAAGCGGGCCGGCCGGGTCCGGCGTGGCGGTCGGCGCCACCGTGGCGTGCGTTGTCATGAGGTTCCTCTCGTGCGGATCAGCCGACGAAACAGACCGGGTTGACGGCGGAGTCCCCGCGCCGGGAACTCGTCGTACATTTCGCGCGAGTGTGTGGGAAGGTTTATGCCGTTGATGCGGGCGGGTCGCCGGTCGAGGTGACGGCGGAACGGTTGACTCCGGGCGCGGCGGACGAGAAATAGCCGGCCGCCGCGAGATGGAGCCCAGGGCCGAATGTCGCCGCGGCCTGGGGCGCGAGCGCCGGTTTGGCACCCGTAGAATCTGGTTCGAGTCTCTGTCGCGTCCCTGACGTCCGTCAAGCCCGATGGGATCGATGCAATAGATCCATCGCCGCCGCGGCCGTCGCCCGGAAAAGTGGTGCACGGATTAAAGGAATGTGTCGGCGCACGGCAACGGAGAATTTCCCTCCGGGAAACCGGCGGGTGTGCCGTCCGTGTGCCGAGTGCCCGGTCTCCTCGCCCGACCGAGCCGCCCGGTCGGCCCGCCCGGGGCGCCCCGGCCGCGCCGAGGTTCGCCCCCGCCCGGCATCGAGCATGATCGCCGTTTCTGCCCTCGGGAGGTCGTGGACGAGGCCTGGTCACGACACCGCGGGGGCAGAAACGGCGATCACGCGTGGCGGGCCGACGCTGGCGGTCGCGGCACTAGCGTTTCGAGATGCCCCGGTCCGCGTCGTCGGCGCCCGGCTCGCCGGTCCGGGGGCCCAGCCGGCGTCCCCCGTCCGCGTCGAAGAGATGGACCCGCGCGGCGGGGACGCGTACCCACAGCACGTCCCCGACCGCGGGCACGTGGTCGCCGCCGCGGATGCTCACCGCCCACTGGCCGCCCTCGGGGCCGACGCAGGTCACGACGGTGCCGTCGCCGGTGAACTCGACGACGTCCGCCACGCCGCGCAGGAGGGCTCCCGGTTCGGCGGGGGCCTCGGGGTCCCCGTTCCCGCCCGCGGTGACGTCCGCGTCGTCGCCCGCGGTGGCGTCGGGCGGTGCGCATACCACCCCGTCGGCCGGTCGCCAGCCCAGCAGGACCGGCTCGGGCGGGGGCGTACCGGGCAGCCGCGCCGCGAGGCCCTGGCCGGCCAGGACCCGCCCGTCACCGGTCGGCGCGACGGCATGCAGGTTCATCGGCGGGCTGCCCAGGAAGGTCGCCACGAACGTGTCCGCCGGGTACCGGTACACCGCCTCGGGCGGGCCGGTCTGGACCACCCTGCCGTGGTTCATGACGACCAGGTTCGTGCCCATCGACAGCGCCTCGAGCTGGTCGTGGGTGACCAGGACCGCGGTGTTGCCGAGCTCCCGGTGCAGCCGGACCAGCTCGGCCCTGGCCCGCTGGCGCAGCTGGGCGTCGAGGCTCGACAGCGGCTCGTCGAGGAGCAGGACCGCCGGGCGGCGCACGATCGCCCTGGCCAGCCCCACCCGCTGGCGTTCCCCGCCGGACAGCTGCCGGGGCAGCCGCCGGCGCAGGTCGCTCAGCCCGAGCATCGCGCAGACCTCGGCCACCCGGGTCGAGATCTCCGCCCGGCTCGGGCCGGAACGCCGGTCGTGCCTGGCCGCGAGCCTCAGCCCGAAGTCGATGTTGCGTTCCACCGTCATGTGCGGGTACAGCGCGAAGTCCTGGAAGACCAGGGCCACCCCGCGCTGGCCCGGCTCCAGGCCGGTCACGTCGACGCCGCCGAGCAGCACCTGTCCCTCGTCGGGCCGCTCCAGCCCGGCGACGACCCGCAGCCCGGTCGACTTCCCGCAGCCCGACGGGCCGACCACGACGGTGAAGGAGCCGGCCGGGATGTCCAGGCGCGGCACGTCGAGCGCGAGGTGGGTGCCGTAGCGTTTCACGACGCCCGCGAGCGTGATGCCGCCCGGCGCGGCGCCGGCCGGGTCGGCCTCCGGCCGGGACGGCGCCGCGGGCCTCGGGGCCGGCGGCGGGATCGGGGCGGGGACGTCGTCCCGGCCGGAGGTGGTCGTCTCGACGATGTGCGTCATCTGAGTCCGCTGTGCATGAAGGCGTCGGTGACGCGGCGGGAGGCGAGGAGATAGGCGGCGACGACGGGCAGGGTGGCCAGCATCGAGCCGGCGAGCAGGGGGCCGTACGCCGAGCCCTCCTGGGTGAGGAAGAAGGCGAGGCCCGGCTGGATTGTCGTGTCCTCCATTCCCGGCGCGATGAGGCTCGGCCACAGGTACTCGTTCCAGGAGGTGATGAACAGCAGGATCGACACCGCGCCCAGGGCGGGCCGCAGCAGCGGCAGGACCACCATCCGCAGCGCCTCCCCGGGCCGGGCGCCGTCGAGGACGGCCGCGCCCAGCACCGTCGCCGGGACGGCCCGGATGTGGTCGCGCAGCAGCATCACCGCCAGGCCCGTGCCGACCAGCTGCGGCAGGATCAGGCCGGGGTAGGTGTTGCGCCAGCCCAGCTCGGTCACCATCAGGAACAGCGGGATGATCAGCGACTGCGGCGGGACGAGCAGGGTGACCACGATCAGCGCCTCCACGGCCCGGTGCCCCCGGGGCGGGAAGCGCGCCAGTGCGTAGGCGCCGGGCACGGCGAACAGGAGCTGCAGCAGCGTCGCCCCGGCCGCCATCACGGTGGTGTTGAGCAGCAGGCGCCAGACCGGGAAGTCCTGGGTCGCCACCCGGTAGTTGTCCAGGGTCGCCGGCCAGGGCAGCGGGTTCTCGTCGAAGACGCCGCCCGGGGTCTTGAACGACACCGCGAGCGCCCACAGCACCGGCAGGACCATGACCGCCACGGCGGCGAGCAGGAAGGCGTGGTGCGCGACCGTCCGGGCGATCCGGCGGCCGGTCCCGCGCCGGGCCGGCACCGGCGCGGGGGCGAGCTGCGTGGGGGCGACCAGGGTGGGGGCGACCAGGGCGGGCGCCGGTCGCGCGTCGGTTCGGCTAGGTGACGACACGCTGCCTCCGTCCGGTCAGGAGCAGCCCGAGTCCCAGCACCACAGCGAGCCCGGCGGTGATGACGACCGCGGCGGCCGAGGCCGTGCCCGCGTCGAAGAAGGCGAACGCGTAGAGGAACATCCGGTAGTAGACGTTGTCGGTCGAGCCGTCGGGGCCGCCCTGGGTCAGCACGGCGACGTTGGAGAAGATCCACGGCCAGGTCACGACGAGGGAGAGCAGGCCGAGCAGGACGAGGGCGCGGCGCAGGTGCGGCAGCACGAGATGCCGGGTGATGTCCCACTCGGTCGCGCCGTCCAGCGCGGCCGCCTCGAGCAGGCCGCGGTCCAGGGTGGCCAGGGCCGCGCCGAACAGCAGCGTGTTCAGGGCGACGACCTTCAGCGCGGTTATCAGGACGATGACGTAGAGCGCGCTGGACGGGTCGCCCAGCCAGTTGCGCGGGTCGAGGCCGAACCAGCCCAGCGCCACGTTGACGAGCCCGGACAACGGGTCGAGCAGGAACTGCCAGACGACGGCCGTCGCCACCGGCGCCAGCACGACCGGCAGGAACAGCAAGGTGCGGTAGACGTTGCTGACCCGGCCGGGCCGCTTCCACAGGGCGACGGCCAGCGCCATCGGCACCAGCGTGGCGAACGGCAGCATCGCCGCCGCGTAGACGAGGGTGTTGCGGACGGCTTCGCCGAACCGCGGATCGTCCGTCAGCAGGGTGTAGTTGTCCGTACCCACCCAGGACGGGTGCGGCGCGGTCAGGTTCCAGTCCATGAAGCTCAGGACGCCGGTGAAGACGAGCGGCCCGTACACCCAGACGAGCAGCGCGACGATCACCGGGGCCAGGTAGAGCCAGGGACGGGCGCGGTCACGCAGACGGCCGGACGGGGGAGCGTGGCTGACGCCACGCCCCCCCGCGACCTGCGACAGCTGGGTCATTCGGCTACTTCTGGGCGAGGAAGCCGCGGATGTCGCCGGCGACCGCCGACAGGGTCGCCGCCGGGTCGGCCCCCCGCAGGACGATCGGCTCGATCGCCTCGTCCTGGAGGGTGACGACGGCCTTGCTCGCGTTCTTGCCGGTGAACGACTGGTAGGGGCTGACGTCGTCAAGCTGCGCCAGAGCCGGCGAGAGCAGGTCGTTGGACGCGAAGTACGGCGCGAGGTACTTGGGGTCCGTCGCGAGCGCCGGTCGCAGGGGCAGGTAGCCGATCTGCGACGTGATGATCGTGAATCCCTCGGCCGAGGTCAGGAACTTGATGAACTCCCAGGCCGCCTGCTGGCGCGCCGGGTCCTTGGCCAGGACGGCGAGCCCGGCGCCGGAGTAGGTCGGGGCCGCCGGCTTGTCCCCGAAGCTCGGGAAGCCGGTGGTGGCCAGCTCGAACTTGCCGTCGGCGGCCTTCTGCAGGCTGGCCGCGATCGCGGTGCTGCCGATCAGCATGGACAGCTTGCCGGCGGAGAAGGCGGCGACGGCGTTCGTCGCCGCGATCGCGGGCTGGGCGCCGGACGAGGTCAGGTCCGCCACGGTGGCCAGGGCGCTGACGGCCGCGGGCTGGTCGAAGGCCGGCATGCCGTCGGCGCCGACCTCGCGTCCGCCGTTGCTGGCGATCACGGACTGCGTCATGTAGTCGGACTTGCCCGGGTCGGCGACGGCGAGGTAGACGCCCTCGGCGTCGGTCTTGTCCGTGACGGCGAGCGCTGCGGCCTTGACCTCGGCGATGGTCGTCGGCGGCTTGGCCGGGTCGAGGCCGGCCTGGCGGAACAGGTCCGCGTTGTAGAAGATCACCGGGATCGAGATGGTGTAGGGGACCGCCTTCACCTTCCCGTCCACCGCGACGGCGGACAGCAGGTTCTCGGAGAACCCTTCCATGGCGGCGTCCCAGTCGGCCGCCGGCGGGATGTCCTGCACGGGCACGATGGGCAGCAGCTCGTAGGCGGCCGCCATCTTGCTCCAGCCGATCTGGGCGACGTCCGGCGGGGAGCCGGCCGCGGTGTCCGTCTGCAGCCGCGTCAGCACGTCGGCCACCGCCACGCCCTGGGGCTTGATGGTGATGTTCGGGTGCGCCTTCTCGAACGCGTCGATCAGGGCCTGCGTCCCCTGGCCGCCGATGTCCGGCGTCCCGTAGTTGTACGAGAGGAAACTGATCGTGATCGGCTGGTCCGAGCTGGAATCCGTGCCGGCGTCGGCGGCGGGGGAGTCCGCTCCACCGCAGGCCGTCAGCGCGGCCAGCGTCGTCGCGGCGATCAGGGCGATACCGGCTCTGGGCGAGCGCCGCAGGCGCGTTGCCATGCGTACCGGGTTCATCGGTAGTCCCTCCCTGGGGACGAGATTTCGTAGGTTCGGCCGGGAGCGGCCAGGTGCACGGGACCGTGGAAGGAGCGTTCGGCGTCGGCCTTGCGCGCCTTCAGCCAGGTCTCGTCGGCGGTGATGAAGTGGGTCAGCACGAGCTGCCGCGCGCCCGCGTCGGCGGCCGCCCGGCCGGCCTCGGCCGCGCACAGGTGGCCGTGCGAGGTCACCTCGGGCAGTTCGAGGGTCGCCTCGGACAGGAACAGGTCGACGCCCTGGGCCAGCGGCACGAGGTCGGGTGTGTAGGCGGTGTCGCCGGTGAAGGCGAGTGATCCTTCCGGGCTCTCGATGCGCGTCCCGCAGTTGGGCAGCGAATGGTTGAGC
Organism: Frankia nepalensis; assembly: GCF_016786325.1. Lineage (GTDB taxonomy): Bacteria > Actinomycetota > Actinomycetes > Frankiales > Frankiaceae > Pseudofrankia > Pseudofrankia nepalensis. The sequence continues at coordinate 15,203 of NZ_JADWYU010000199.1, forward strand.
GCGTGCATGCTGATCTCGCAGTCACCGACGGTGAACGTGTCGCCGGGCTCGTACTCACGGACGTCGAAGGCGACGTCGAACGACCGGTCCAGCATCGGGAACGACGGGACCGGAAAGGCCGAGGCGAGAATGTCGAGCCTGGCCCGGCCCCCCTTCGGGACGTAGAGGGGAACCGGTGGCCACTCGACGCGGGCCGCGTCTGGCAGGGTGGGCAGGTTTGCTGGGTCGCGGAGGCGGCCGGAGAGCAGGGTCTTGCCGACGGTCAGCAGGTCGTAGCAGTGGTCCGCGTGCAGATGACTGATTATTATCGCGTCGAGGTCGCTCGGGTGCGCGACGGAGCTGAGTGCCGTGGCCGCCCCTGGGCCGCAGTCCAGCAAAATACGGGCCGACGTGGTCGAGACGAGGTAGCTGGAGCTGGCCTGGCCATCCGCGGGCATTCCCTGACGGCAGCCAAGAACGGTTAACCGCATGCGTGATCCCATTTCTCCGGGCGCGGCGCCGGTCGATGTCGACCGGCTGACTCCGGGGAAATGGTCCCAGTGTGGAAACTAGCCTTCAATCACGATCTGGCGATGGATCGATTGTATGTCGGATTTCGTGTGTCGCCGGATACGCCCGGTCGTCCGTGGGCGTTACTGTTGGTGGTCATGCTCGGTCGGCCCGTCTCCGGTGGGCTGGGCGGGTATGCGCACCGCCCGGTCACGCGGTGGCGACGGGAAGGGGGCGGCCGCCGCCAGGCTGTTGAGGAACGCGCCGACGGCCGGCCGCGGGTCCGGGCGCCACACGGCCCACACGCCGACCTGGGGGACCGGGTCGACGACGCGCACCGAGACCAGGTCCTCGGTCGGCCGCCGGGGCCGGGCGTCCGAGATGAACGCGACGGCCTGCAGCGTCTCCACCATCACCGCGGTGGCGCCGCTGTCCTCCACCTCGGCCACGACCGTCAGCGGAACCTCGCAGCGTTCGGCCGCCGCGAAGACGGCGTCATGCATGGCTGGGCTTCGTTCCCGGCGCAGGAGCACGATCGGCTGGTCGACCAGTTCGCGGAAGGAGACCTGGTCGCGTCCGGCCCAGGGGTGGTGGCGGGCGACCATCGCGGCGAGCGCGGCGGTCGACACCCGCTGGGACAGTAACGGCCTGGGGGGAACGCCGGAGAAGACGAGCGCCACGTCGATCTTGCCTTCCGACAAGGACGACAGGTGCTGACCGCTCAGGCCCTCCCACAGGGTCGTCGACAGCTCTGGGCAGTCGGCCCGCAGACGCCGCAGGGTCGGCCGGAGAACCTGCTGCCCGGCGGCGAAGTTGAAACCGATATTGATCGTTCCGAGCCGGCCGGCCGCGGCCTCGCGCGCTGTCTCCACGGCCCGCTGGGCGTGTTCCAGCACCTGCTCGGCCTCGACCCGGAATGCCTGCCCGGCCTGGGTCAGCCGTACCTCGTGCGAGGTCCGGGTGAACAGCGCCACGCCGAGCTGGCGTTCGAGGCGCTGCAGCTGCTGACTCAGCGAGGGCTGTCCGATGAACAACTTGGCGGCGGCGCGTCCGAAATGTTGCTCCTCCGCCAGTGCCAGGAAGTAGACCAGATGTCGGAGTTCGAGCTTGGTCTCCATGACACCTCCCGGCCCAACTGTAGGCAGGGCGGCACAACCGCGGGTGAAATGGACATGGAGAGAAGTTGGCTTCTGCCACGGAACCCCGCGTGCTCCGTCACGGAGCTCATCCGGCGGCCTGCCGCGTACTTCGCCGCGAGCCGGAGTCACGGGGGAGCAGCTGGGCCAGGCCGGCGACGAGCAGGCTGATCGCCGCGAGGACGAGCAGGCTGGCCTCGAAGGCGTCCGCCACCGACCCGCCCCCCTGGCGAACCGCGAAGAACACGGCGCCCAGCACCGCCGCGCCGACGGAGTTCCCGACCTGTTGCGCGGCCGCGAGCACGCCGGACCCGGCGCCGGCGATCTCCGGTCGCACCCCGAGCAGGACCGAGGAGATCAGCGGGCCGGTCACGAGGCCCTGACCGGCGCCGTCGAGGACCAGCGCCACCGCGACCCAGCGCAGGTCGCCGCTGGTCCCGTGCTCGCGGACGACCACCCACAACATCATCAGGCCCAGCACGCGCAGCCCGGCACCGAGCGCCAGCCCCTGGCGCCCGAGGCGGGCCGACAGCCGGCTCGCGGCCAGGGAGGTCACGAGGAAACCCCCGCCGAGGGCGCTGAAGACGAGGCCGGCGCGAAGCGGGCTCAGGTGCCGGCCGTCCTGCAGGTACAGCGCCAGGACGAAGAACCACGACGCGACGCTCGCGTAGAACGTCACGACGTTGACCAGCCCGGCGACGAAGGCGCGCTCGGCGAACAGCGCGGGCGGCAGGATCGGGTTCCCGCCGCGGGCCGCGGCCCGCCGCTGCGTCCACGCGAGGACCGCGAACAGCCCGGCCGCGCCGGCCAGGCATCCCCACGTCCACGGCGGCCAGCCGTCGTGCGGGCCCTCGACGAGCGGCAGCACGACGGCGACGAGCGCGACGGTCACCACCGCGGCGCCGGCGAGGTCCAGGCGAGGCGGCGCGCCCCGGACCCGTCCGGCCGGCACCCGGCGCCGGGTGAGGGCGAGCGCGGCGAGCCCGATCGGCACGTTGACCAGAAAGCAGGTCCGCCAGCCGAGACCGGCCGGGTCGGCGGCTATCAGGCCGCCGCCGACGATCTGCCCGGCGACCGCGCCGCCGCCGAGCGTCAGGGCATAGGCGGTGTAGGCGCGGGCGCGCGCGGCGCCCTCGTAGGCCAGGTTGATGATCGCCGTCACCTGCGGGACCAGCGCCGCCGCGGCCAGCCCCTGCCCGACCCGGGCGGCGATCAGCGTCGTCATGTCGGCCGCCACGCCGCACAGGACCGACGCCGCGGTGAACAGCGCGAGGCCCCACGCGAACACCCGGCGCCGCCCGACGCAGTCGCCGAGCCGGCCAAAGGTGATCATCGCGGCCGCGAACGCGAGGCTGTACCCGGTGACGAGCCATTCGAGGCCGCTCGGCTGGGCGTGGAACTCGCGCTCGATCGCGGGAATCGCGGCGTTGACGATGAAGACGTCGAGCACCACCATGCCGACGCCGGACAGCAGGACGGGCAGCACCGCTCGGCCGGCCGGCGGGTCGTCCGGACGCACCGTGCGCGAGGCCGGAGCTTCGGACGCAGTGGCGGACATGTTCGCATCATGCGGGCGGGGCGCCGCCGGGCCAGCCATCCCGAGCCACCAGATCGGACTGGATCGATCGCAGGTTGACCGGGGCCGCGCGGTGGCAATCCAGGCTGTGGCCGGCCTCGCCCAGGTCGGCGGCTGAAACAGCCGGGCCGGCTCGGCTTTCCCGGGCAAGGAGATGGCAGGTTCAGGGGCTGCGAATGGCGAGCAGGCAGAGGTCGTCCTCGCGCGCCGCGGAGCCGGCCACGTCGGTGACAAGCCGGTCGCAGAGCTCGTCGAGGCCGCCGGTGCTGGCTGTCAGGCCCGTGGCCGCGGCCGCGGCGAGGGTTTCGAGCCGGTCGGTGAGCGAGACGTCGCGGCGTTCCACGAGCCCGTCGCTGTAGAACAGGAGGCGGCTGGCGGGCGGCAGGGTGATGGTTCTCTGGCCGTATCTGTGCCCGGGTTCGACGCCGAGCATCGGGCCGTGCACGTCGTCGAGGTAGCGGGCGTCGGTCTCGGTGAGCAGCAGCGGCGGTGGGTGGCCGGCGCATGACCAGGTAAGTCGCCGGGTGCTCGAGGCGAGTGTGGCGACGATCGCGGTGGCGAGGGTGTCGTCCTGCGCGGTGAGGAGGTTGGCGGAAAGCTGCGTGGTGATGGCGGCCGGGCTGCGCCCCTCGAGGGCGTAGGCGCGGGCGGCGTGCCGCAACTCGGCCATGGCGGAGACGGCGGGCAGGCCGTGGCCGCCGACGTCGCCGATGACCAGGGTGAGGGTGCCGTCGTGGCGCACGGCGGCGTCATACCAGTCGCCGCCGATGTCCGCGTCGGGGCCGGCTGGCAGATACCGGGCGACGATGTCCATCCCGGGCAGGTCGGGCAGAGTGCGCGGCAGGATCGCGCGTTGCAGGGTTTCCACGATGGAGCGTTGCCGTTCGTGCAGCGTGGCCCGTTCGACCGCCTGGGCGTAGACGCTGGCCAGGGTGCGCAGGTAGGCGCGTTCCCCCTCGTCGAAGGGCCGCGGCGTGGACCAGCCGAGTGACAGGACGCCGATGATGCGACCGGACACGATCAGTGGCAACGTCGCCGTCGCGTCGATGCCGATCGCGGCGAAGACCTCGCGGCGGTCTGGATAGTCGGTGAGGTAGGTGGTTCTGGTCGGGTCGAAGCGCGGCCGCCCGGTCCGTAGGATCTCGCCGGCCGCCGCCGGGCCGGGATTGCGGGCGCGTACCCATATGTCGGTGAATACCGGCTGGTTCAGCGTGGGCCAGGCCAGGACGCGGCTGGGCGACCCGTCGTCGTTGAAGAGGACAAATCCCGCGAAGGTGACGGCCGCGTCCGCGGCGGCCGTCCGGAAGGCCACGTCGGCCACGTCGTCGACCGTCAGCACCGTGCCCAGGGCGCTGGTGGCCGCGAGCAGCCGGCGTGACCTCACCAGCGCCTGTGACAACGACGAGATCAGCTTGTTGGAGGTAGGCGTCCGCGCCTGTTCGGCGGAGGCCTCCGTGGAGACATCGCCGCCGGATGCCTCCACGCGGCCGACCGCGCGGCCGGGTGCGGGCCGGTCGGGTGCCACGGGCCACCTGGCCCGCCTTGGTTCCCCCATGACCTGCCCTCCTCGGGAGCGAGGTCGGCACGGACGCGGACGACAAGCCGTCCGGACGACACGAACAGTGACTCATGATAACAATGGGTTACGATAGTCGGTCTGTGTGAGCGTCGCCTCGCCGCCACCGTCTCGGTACCCGAGGTCCCGGCGGACGCCGTCTCGATCATGATTTCGTAGCGGCCACCGCTTGATGTTCTCGATGCCAGGCTGGTGGTCCTCGGCGCGGGGAGTGTCGGTCGTCAGTGCGGCTCGGACGACGATCAGCGCCTACCGGCCGACAACGCCCGTGGTGCCTGCTGGAAGGTACGTTCACGCAGGCTCGAGGCGGCGCTCGCCGGGCTCGCCCACGCCATCTGGCACTAGGCCGGCCGCGGCACCGCCCGCCCTGGCTCGCCGCGACGCAACGGGCCCCGGAGCTGCGCGGACTCGTCGGACCCGCGGCGGTCGCCAAGTCGACGCCAGAAAGATCGACCGCACCAGAGGGTGACTCTTCGCGGCGTGACAGTCCCGTTCAGCGGTTCTCGATGAATGCCTTGAACCGCTTCAGATCGGCCTTGACCCGCCACTCGTCGGCGCCGATGGCCGAACCGACCTTCTCGGCGACGCCTGCGGGCTGCCAGTCCAGCTGGATCGTTACCCGGGTCTCGTCGGCATCGAGCCGGTGAAACGTCACTGCTCCGGCGTGGGTAGGACCCTCGGTGCTCCTCCAGGCGACTCTTTCGTCCGGCAGCTGCTCGGTGATGACCGCGTCGAACTCACGACGCTGAACGCCCGCCGTGATGCGCCAGCGCAGGTGGGTGTCGTCGAGCTGCTCGACGGACTCCACCCCCTTCATGAAACGCGGCAAGGACCCGAACTGGGTCCACTGGTCGTAGGCGGTACGCACCGGCACGGCTACGTCGATCGACGCCGTGACTGTGCTGGCCATCAGCTCACTCCTCCGGCGCTCACATGACCACCACGACCTCCCCGCCCCGCCACCGACAACACCGGCCGCCATCGATCGACCAGGTGACGCGACGTGGCACCCGACCGCAACGCGACCGCGGGCGCTGGTGCACGGGCGGATGCCATGGTGCGCGCTGGTGGCCGAGGCATGATCGAATGATGCCTCGGTGGTGCAGCCGCACGACAGCCAGCACAGTCGGCGTGTGCTCAGAGGAGGGCGACGAGGCGGCCGGTGACCTTGTTGGCGGCCAGGTCGGCGAGGCCGCGGGGGATGTCGTCGAACGTGATCTCGGTGACGGCGGGGTCGAGACGGCCGGCGGCGACGAACTGGTAGAGCTCGGCGATGTCATCCTTGGTGCCGCCGCGGGAGGCGAGCAGTCTGGACTTGCGGCCGACCATGTCGGCGAGCGGGATCATCGCCTCGCTGACGCCGAGGCCGACCTGGACCACGGTTCCGTCGAAGCCGACGGCGCGCAGAGCGCCGGCCGTCGTCGTGCCGAATCCGGCGTAGTCGACGATGAGGTCGAAGTTCTGGTTCTCCCACTCGGCAACGTCGGCGACGACCTGCGTGACGCCGAGGCGTTCGGCGAGCGGCCAGACGTCCTTCTTCGGCTCGGCGACGTGCACGTCGGCACCCAGGACGACGGCGACCCGGGCGGCGATCTGGCCGAGGCCACCGAGGCCGATCAAGCCGACTTTCATACCGGCGGTCGCCCCGCCGCGGCGCACGAGCGCGTGGTACGACGTCATGCCGGCATCGGTCATCATCGCGCCGAGGGCCCAGCTGACCGTGTCCGGGACCGCGACCAGGTCGTCCGCCGGCGACAGGTGCTTCGTGGCGAAGCCGCCGTCGTAGTGGAAGCCCGGGCAGCGCATCGTGTTCGATGGGCAGACGGCCACCCGGTCACCGATCTTCCACTCGGTGACGTCGGGACCCACGGCGGACACGAAGCCAGCCAGCTCATGGCCCATGATCGTCCCGAGCAGCCAGTCGGCGCCGTGGCTTTCGATCTCCATGATGTCGGAGTGGCACAGCCCTGATCCCTTGACGTCGAGGACGACCTCGCCCGGGCCGGGCTCGGGATCCTCCTTCTCGACCAGCCGCGGTGGTTTGCCGAACTCGACGAGTTGCCATCCCCTCACAGGTGCCTCATCTCCTCTCGCCATGCGTCTTCGCGAACTTTTCGCCTCCGTGGTGCCTACGGGTGGCCCTGCTGGGCGGCATCACGGGCCGTGCGGCGCCGTCCTCTTGACGAGGAACCGGGTCGTCAGGTCGTCAAGGTTCATGACGGTCCCCTGCGGCTCCGATGTGACCGTGTCGCGCGACACGGCGAGGTGACGGTCCGAAACGGTTCCGGGGCCGCTCAGCTGTCCGCCCCTGGCTTGACGTATTCGAAGGAGACTCGCATGAGTCGCATCGTCGGGGTCGGGTTCATCCGCAGGGTCTCGGACATTTTTAACTCGCCGGCGGCGGAGGCGGCCTTCACTCGGCCGAGGATTTCTTCCGGGTCTCCCTCGATCACGTACTGCGCGATGTACGGTCCGTCATCGTCGACCGGCTCGAGCCGGCGACCCGAGAGGTAGCCATCGAAGGCGACCATCTCAGGGACGTGCACCTCGTTGTACCAGCGGTTGAACTCGGCCACAATTGCCGGGTCGCGGCTCACAGGGCCTGACTCCACGTGCAGGATCCAGCGCGGGAGCTGATTGTTCGCCACGATCTCCTCGTTTCTTGGCATCTGTTGGTCTGCCGTCGCTCGCCCGACGCCAGGTCGCCGACGGTCGCGTCGGTGGCCGTCGGGGCGCGGGCGATGGTTGCGTCAGGTGCGCGGGATCCAGCCGCCGTCGATGTTGAGGGTGTGGCCGGTCACCCAGTCGCTGCCGGGGCCGACCAGGTAGAGCAGGCCGGGGACCAGGTCCTCCGGGTCACCGAACGGGAACGGGATCGACTTCTCGATCATCGCTCGAAGCGCCGGCGGCGCGGCGACCGCTCCGGCCTCGGTGTTCACGTAGCCCGGCGCGATGGCGTTTACCCGGATGCCGAACGACGCCAGTTCACGGGCCAGCGACAGCGTCATGCTCACGATGCCGAGCTTGCTGATGCCGTAGGCGTTGGCTCCCATGAAAGCGCCGCCCGAGGACTGGTTGACCACCTTTCCATAGCCCCTTTCCCGCATGTAGGGCACGACCGCGCGGACGCACAGCAACGGTCCGGTGAGGTTCACGGCCATCGTGCGGTTCCACATGTCGATCGACATGGTGGTAAGCGTTCCCTGGCCAACGATCTCGGCCATCAGCGCCGCATTGTTCACCAGGATGTCCACCGACCCGAACTGCTCCGCCGCCGTGGCGGCCATCGCGTTCGCGCTCTCCTCGTCGGAGACGTCCGTACGCACCGCGAGCACCTGATGCCCCGCGTCGGTCAACTCCTTCGCGGCGGCCTGGGCGCCATCGATGTTGATGTCGGCCAGGACCACCGCGGCGCCGGCCTCGGCGAGTCCCTTCGCGTAGGCCCTGCCAATCCCGCCACCCGCCCCCGTGACGATGGCGACCTTTCCCTCCAACATGGGGCTGCCTGACATTGCGGATCCTCCTCGCGGGCCGCGACTGAGAGAAAGTCAGCCGGCGAGACGCGAACGACCGTGGTCGATCCGCCTGCCGCTGAGGGCTGTTCGGTGGCAGTCGGAACGGGCGTCCTCGACGCGCGGTGAAGACCGGCGCCTCGGCTGAAGGCAGGCTGCCGCCGAGGGCGCTGGCGCCACGGTGCTCATGCCCTGCTCCGGCCCGGCGGCGGACCAGAGCTGATGGACCGGGCGCCTGGTACGAAGTCGGGCCGGGCCGCCGGTCCGATCCGGTACTCGGGGATTCGTGCGGGCCAGGCACGCGGCGTGCTGTCGCGCCCGGACGCCTCGGCCATTCTCTGCTCCCTGCCTACCTGTCTGCTGCTCGGACGGGTCCCACCGCCATGGCTCGACCGCCCGCGTCGGCCCGCGGATCTCCATCGACGTCGCCATCGGTTCGGCCGCCACGACCGACCCGTGCCGTGGCCGCGGGGCCGGACGGCCGTGGCCGCGTGATCCCGGCCGCGTGATCCCGGCCACGGTGGGTCAATATAGTTGACCTGGTCAGGTGTCTACTGATGCTCGGGACCGCCGGTGGCGGCGCCGAGGGATTGACGGGAGGAGGGGTTCCTATTGGCTGAACTGCTCCTGGCGATGCTGTTGCCGCGCTGATCTCATGGGTCTGGGGTGACGGTCCGACCGGGTCCGGCGTGACGATCGGCCTGCTCCGCACCCCAGCGGTCCTGACGTGGAGGCGACGCGCGCCGACTTCTCGGATCTTCGTTGTGCCTCGCGGAGGCAAGACGGGAAAGATCGATCCACCAAACAGTTGACTAGGTGGTGTCTCGCGGCCAGGGCACGCCGACGAGGGCGAGCGGTGGACCACGCGGGTCTGAGCGGACTCGTAGTTCGACCGGGACACGATCGTCGGCTGGTGACCGTTGACTGGCCGTGGCGTGGTGCGGCTTCGCTGCCACCGCTGATCAGGTGGCGGGCCCTTTCGCTCAGCCCACCTGCGACTTCCCAGATCTCTGGCCAGCGGTGGGCCTCAGCGAAAGCGCGGACCGCGCGGGGTCGGCGAGACTCTGGCCAGATCATCGAGTCGATCGTGGCGACTTTTCTCGAGGCGGTGCCACGCGTGACGGCGGACATGCGCCTCGGCGGCCGGTCTCACCTCCGCCGCCCCCGCGGATCCGTCGTGGAATATGGCGCGTGGACCTGGCGTTGGCCAGCGGCGAGATGACCGACAGGAGGCCGGATGACAGCCGCGACCGAGATCGTCCCCGACGAGGTGCGCGACTTGCTGGAGCGGCCTGTGATCGTGAACCTGGCGACGGTCCGTGAGGATGGCACCCCGCAGGTCAACCCGATGTGGTTCGCGTGGGACGGCGAGTTCATCCGGTTCACGCACACGAACTTCCGCCGCAAGTACCGGAACATCAAGGCGAACCCGGCCGTCGCGATCTCGATCGTCGACCCGGAGAACCCGTACCGGTACGTCGAGGTGCGCGGCGTCGTCGAACGCATCGACCCGGACCCCACGGGAGCCTTCTTCGTCGAGCTGAACAAGCGCTATGACGGCCCGTTCGGCCCCGGCGACCCGACGGACGCCGCCCACCGAGTCATCTTCGTCGTCCGCCCCACGGCCGTCGGCAAGCGCTGAGCGGTGCCAACCACGTCGTCGAGTGACGACGCGAAAGTCGCACACCCGTGGCGGACCGGGCGCTTGGGCTCAGCGCCGTGCGGGATCTTCAAGGTAGGGATCTGGCTCCGCGGCGCGGAGCGTCGTTCAACCTGACCTTGCGGGGCGATGACGGTGGGGTCCAAGTCCGAGCGGGCTTGGCCAGCACGACTGGTCCGACGGGTGATGTGGGTATCGTCGGCGGGAGCCGGCCTTTCGGTATTTTACCGGATCGGTGTCACTGGCCTCGCACAATTGCACGTTGTGGACGACTCCGCCGCGACTGCGTGATCTGAGGTGGCGGGGGCGCGGCTGGCGGCCGGGCGGACTTCTATGTTTCGCATACCCACGCCGACCGGGAATGGGGCTCCTGGATCGGTAGCGTGCTGCTCGACGCCGGCTACCAGGTCCTGATCGACGCGTGGGAAGTCGTGCCGGGTACGAACCAGGTCCAGGTGGCCGACCGCGCGGTCCGCGAAGCGGACCGGACGCTCGTGGTGCTGTCCGCGTCGTACGGCGAGGAACTGCTCACGGGGGCGATCTGGCGCACGGTGTTCTCCGCCGATCTGGCCGGCCGGGGCCGGCGGCTTCTCACGGCCATGGTCGACGACACCGAGGTCACCGGCCTGCTGGCGCACACCGTCCCGATCGAGCTCGCCGGACTGGACGAGACGGCCGCCCGTGCCCGCCTGCTGACCGGCGTCGCCGCGGCCGTAGCCGGCACAGCGGCCCCGCGCGGACCGGCGCCGTTCCCGGCGGCGGGCGTGACGGGCCGTCACCGCCGCCCGGTAGGCGCGGGCGACCGGATCTGGGTTGAGGCCCTGCCGGCGCCGCCGTCGGCAAGGTTCGTTGAGCGGCCTGGCCTGACCAGGGCGGGCCATCGCGTTCGCGACGTCGGCCTCCCGCGTCGCGGGCCCGCGCTGGGCGCCGTTCTGGCGTCCGGCCCTGAAGGCCGCGGCCGGCGAGGGGCGTGACCGTGTGCTCGACGCCCTCTACGAGGCCGCCGCCGACCTCGCGCGCCTCGGCGGGACCGAGGTCATCACCCGCGCTGTCACCGCGGTCACCGCCATCCAGCGAAACTGGCCCTGACCCGACGCCGACCTGTGGGGGAGATGCCGCACCGGTCGAAGGCACAGCTCGTGGCTGGTTGGGCCGCTCGGATCGGCCGGCGTCGCCGGGCAGGTGTCGAGGTCGGGGCCGCGGTGGGGTCGGGCGGTGTTGTAGCGCTCGACGTAGGTTGGCCGGCACGACCTCACAAGGTGCTGTGTCACCGGATGCGAAAGCGGGCCGTGGCGGGCCGCGTTTTTTCACTGCTCCAGCCCGCTGAGCTGGTTGGAACTTCTTCATTCCTATACATCGCCTGCCACGGCGAAACTATGGCCGTCGCGTGGGATCGAAGGTCCAGGTAAGCCAGCCATCGCCGAATACCGGGACCCACTGACCCGCGGTTCGTCCTTCAAGGAGGTCAAGGATTTCTTGGAGGTACTGGGCGAGCCCTGGCGCTATCGGAGGCAGCAGCGCGCCTTCATCGCGGTCCCAGACCTTCAGACACCCGTGCTTCTCCCCGGCGCGAAGGTCGAGTGAAAGCACACAGCCTGTGGGATCTTGGGCCAGTGGGATGAATGACCGAGGGAAATACCAGGCATGGTCCCCTGCCGGAAGACTCTCGCTACGCGCCTGGATTTCAAGTCGCGATGGATCCTCGACGTGGACCACGCGTCCCTGCCGGGATTCGATCATTTCGCGGATTCCCAGCGGCCAGAATGCCCCAGGGAAGATCTCAACGCCATGGGTGCGAGGGACGCCGTCGTGCAGCGACCACCACTCCGAAACATACTCGGGGAACGAGACACCCAGATTCGCCAAGGCGTCCGTGACCACAGCTGGAGACTCCGGTCCTCTGACGGCGGCGTGACAAAGCGGAGCCTCGGCCTCCAGCCATCCGACAATCCTGGTCCATGTCGCGCGAACGCCATCTTCCATCGACCGTTGCCTCCTAAGCGAGACGACGCGGAACCCTTCCCCCGTGCTCGAACTGCCGAAGGTGCTGTCGACGGGCATGACGACTGTAGCGTCGTGCCTGCCGAAAAGCACGTCCGGGCAGCTCGGGCGGCATGTTCGTACTCGTGGCGGACGCCGCTTCGGGCCAGCGGGCTGGTGGGGTCCCTCAGCTGGTCGCCAGTACTCTTCCCCGATGGGGATAGACGAGGTCCAGCCACGGGTGTTTTCGAACCGGTTCGCGGACGCGGTCGGGCCCAGGTCGGATGTCCCGGACCGGGACCAGTGCCGATGTGTTGGCTACTCGATGAAGACGCGGCCGGCGACCGTCACGTTTCACGGTGAGGAGCAGGACACCGAGGCGGCGGGCTGGCTGCGGCTGCTCGCGTTGGTTGAGGAGGCGGCCGCGGACCGGCGGACGGTGTTCAAGCCATTCGTGGAGCTGAGCGGCGCCGAACGGCGCCAGGTCATCACGCTGCCGCCCACGATCGCGAAACTGACCTCCGTCGAGCATCTGGTCCTCTACGGCACCAACCTGGTACGCATCCCACCCGAGATCGGAGCCATGACCAGCCTCGAGGTCTTCGAGCCCTACACCTCGCACCGGTTGCACTGGTATCCGTACGAGCTCACCAGGTGCGCGCGGCTCACCCACAGCACGGTGAGCACACGGGCCCTCTACGGCAACTTCAAGTTCCGACCGCCCTTTCCCGAGCTACGGCCGGTGACGACCGCTGAGAACGCGGATTTCAACGCGCTCGCCCCCGGCGTGTGGGGCACGGACGCGGTGCGGAGCTGCTCCGTCTGTGACGGGCCGGTGGACCGGGAGCTGCGGCAGGTATGGATCTCCGGCGACGTCGGTACCGACGTGCTCCCGCTCCTGGTGAACGCGTGCTCCGCGGCCTGCGTGGCGGCGCTACCCGAGCCCTACCGCGGCTACATCCCGACGCCGCACACGGGCGGCCCGGGCATCGTCCAGCCACCCGGCCGGTGGTGAGGCCCGGGCGCTGGCGTCTACTGACGAGAGGCGACCCGTCACTAGATCTACCCGGTGGCGGGTTCGTTCGACTCCGAACGGTCATGTCGCGCAGTCCAGACACTGCCGCTACCATTGACGCAAATATTCCCGAGCTCAACATCAGGAAGTTGAAGTACAACCCATGGCCAGCGACGAGACGACGGTGGCCGTATCGGTGGTGATGCTGATTCGCCGGGAACTCGAAGATGACTACGTCGGAATTTGGAAGGTTCCGTGGCACATTCGACGGGCGTTGCCAAATGCGGGTGACGACCAGGTGCAGAAGATTGCAGCTTCGATCTTGGGGGATCTGGTGGCGGCGGACGTGGCTCTTGGGGACCTTGACGAGGAGACGGGTACCTTTCTGCCGTGGCTGGCGACAGGAGCCGCTGAAAAGGTGATGGCCGCATGGCGAGACCTTGGTCGCGATCCCAACATCGGGGACGTGGCGTGGCTCGCGAAAAACGGATAACGCAATGAGTAGCGCCTTCACTGTTGCGTCCGGCGACAGCCGGACTCCGCGTCGGCGGTAGGCGTGATCAAGTGATGAATCGAGGCTTGGTCTCTCCGCTCGCAAACTGAGCTGCCAAATGCAGATCGGGTCGTCTTGGCTGACGGCCTGCGAAGTATGGTTTTGCAACCACGAGATGGGGAACTCGCCGGCGAGGCCCCATTTCCGCGAGGAGGCAGGGAGTTTTGACTCGGCAGCCAACGTCTGGAATGTAGACAATATCATAGTTGGAATTTCGTCTCCGAAGGGGTCGTAGTGATGCGTGCAGTAGCACTGAACGACGCCGACGACGCGCACCCGGACCTGAACATCACGACTGAGGCTGGGAGGATCCATGGAAGGTGGCAAGGCGCGGCTCCGATCCGCGCCGGCGATGTTCTCGATGTCGAACTTGAACTGATGCGTCCTCGACGCTGGTCCGAGGTCGTCTTTGACGGGGACACGGCGTTCGGAGGTCCTGTCGGACCAACGATGATCCGAGGGCGGATCCTTGCGGTCTATGAGGACGGCGTCACGATTCTCCAGGTCGGCAGTGCCGTCATGCAGCTTGAGATGCTTGACGATCCGTCGACCAAAACTCTCGGCCAGACGGTGTCGATCGCCGCTGACGACCTTAAGTTCTACCCGACTGGCATCTGACCTCCGAGAGGAAATGCCAGTTTGGCGGGGCAGGCTCGTATTCACCAGCGTCCTTGCGCGCTGGCGGCGATCGGGCCCCGGCGTTGGCAAGGATCCCGGCGTGGGTGCCCTCGATGGCCAGGGTGTTGACCAGGCCGGCGAGGCCGAGTTTGGCGGTGGCGTAGTTGGCCTGGCCGAAGTTGCCGTACGGGCCGCTCATCGACGTGGCGACGACGACCCGGCCGAGCCGCTGTTCGCGAGAGTACGGCCAGGCGGCCCGTGGACGACCTGGCCGGAGGCCGGCCAGCCAGAACCGCTCGCATGGCAGGGCAGGTCGCGCGGTCGCCGTCTCAACCTCTTCGTGAGATACCGCTTCTGGCGTGCCCGTCATCTCCGCTGGCGCCGCGGCGCGATCGTCAGCCGGTCAGCGTCCGGCGCCGACGGGCGCGGCGGCGGCGCGGGACCGCAGTGGCTCCGCGAGTTCGGCGCGGAAGAAGTCCAGGAACTCGTCCGGGTCGGGGCCGGCGTTGAGCAGCGCCAGCCGGTCGAATCCCGCGTCGACGAACCGGTCGGCGACCGCGAGGTGGCGGGCCGGGTCCGGGCCGCAGGCGAACTGCTCGGCCACGTCCCGCTCGGTCACGGTCGTCGTCGCCGCGGCGAAGTTCACCGGGTTCGGCAGCTCGCTCATCACCTTCCAGCCGGTCAGCGCCCACCGGGTGGTGTTGACCACGGCGCGCGCCGCGGTCGCCTCGTCGGGGGCGTACGCCAGGGGAACCTCGGCGTAGCAGGGCCCGGTCCCGCCGGCGGCGGCGTAGTGCTCGACGATCGCCGGCTTGGGCTCGGTGGCGAACAGCGCGTCGCCGCACTCGGCGGCCAGCCGGGCGGACGGTTCTCCGCTCGCGGCGACCGCGATCTGGGGCGGGGTCCGCGGCAGGTCGAAGATCCGGGCGTCCTCGAGGCGGAGATAGCGTCCGTCGTAGGACTGGTAGCCGCCGCTCCACAGCAGCCGGATGATCTCGATGGCCTCGCGCAGCATCGCGTGCCGCTGCGTCACCGGCGGATACTCGCGGCCCACCACGTGCTCGTTGAGCCGCTCCCCGGAGCCGAGACCGAGCGTGAAGCGGCCGTCGGAGAGCAGCGCGACGGTGGCGGCGGCCTGGGCGATCACGGCCGGGTGGTAGCGGATCGTCGGGCAGGTCACGCCGGTCGCGAGCTCGATGCGGTCGGTGCTCTGCGCGATCGCGCCCAGCATCGACCAGGTGAACGCGGAATGCCCCTGGTCGTCGAGCCAGGGGTGGAAGTGGTCGCTGAGCTCGACGAAGTCGAAGCCCGCCGCCTCGGCGGCCACGGCCTGCCGGATGATCTCTTTGGGTCCGAACGCCTCGGTCATGAGCTTGTAACCGATCTGCATCGCGGAATCTCCCTTCGCCCCACGTGTCCGCGCCCTTCCTCCGGGCACCCTGCCCAGACGGCGGCCGTGAAATCGCGCCGGGAGAGGACGCGGCGAAGAGCCATCGCGAACCGGAGCCATGGCCGGTCCCGCTGGTTCGCGGGCGCGGCTGCGGCCGGCGCCACCGGCAACGAGGCCCCGAATCCCGCCGCGACGCGCCTGTTCTGGGGGTGGCACGCCGCTACCGCCCTCCGCGAGCACCAGATATTGACACATGTTGCCAGATGGAACAACGTGTCAGTTGGTACATCGGTGCAACATTGTGGAGGCGGCGGTGCTGGCCAACAGCGAGCTGTACCTGCGGAGCACTCCGGAGCCGGAGCGGACCGTACGGACTGAGGTCCCGGCCCCGGGGGTGCGGCTGGTGACGCTCAGCCGGCCGGAACGCCTCAACGCGATGTCGGGCGACCTTGTTCGGGATCTGCATGCGGTGCTCGACGAGGTGTCGATGGACGACGACTGCCGGGTGGTCGTGCTGACCGGGGCCGGCCGTGGCTTCTGCGCGGGCCTCGACCTGCACGATCCGCCGAGGCCCGGCCGGGCGGGCTCCAGCCCGCAGGCGGCGATGCGGGTCCAGCAGGCCATCGCGTCCCTGGTTCCCAAGCTGCGCAACCTTCGTCAGCCTGTGATCGCGGCGGTGAACGGCGCGGCCTCCGGTGGAGGTTTCGCGCTGGCGCTCGCCAGCGACGTACGGGTCGCCGCGCGGTCGGCGAGGTTCAACGCCGCGTTCGTCCGGGTCGGCCTGTCGGGCTGTGACATCGGGGTGAGCTGGCTGCTTCCCCGGTTGATCGGGGCCGGGCGCTCGCATGAGCTGATGCTCACCGGCCGGTTCGTCGAGGCGGACGAGGCGCTGAGCATCGGCCTGGTCAGCCGGGTCGTCGACGACGGCGCGGTGGTGGACGCGGCGCTGGAGACGGCCGCGCTGATCTGCGCCAACAGTCCCATGGGGGTGTGGATGACCAAGGAGGTCAGCTGGAGCCAGCTGGAGGTCGGCAGCCTACAGGCCGGTATCGACCTGGAGAACCGCACTCAGGTCCTGACCTCCTACAGCCAGGACCAGAAAGAACAGATCAGCGCGTTCCTACAGCGGCGTACCCCGCGCTACAGCGACTCCTGACCCCGGGGCGAGGGGAGAGCCGGCATGGCAGCCGACGTACCAGGGCCTGGAGCGGTGGACAGGCCGAAGCGTTCGCTTCGTGAGCGGAAGAAGGAACGCACCTTCGATCACGTCGCCCATGTCGCGCTGCGTCTCGTCACGGAACGCGGCCTGGCGGCGGTTCGGGTCGAGGACATCTGCGACCAGGCCGAGATCAGCCGGTCGACGTTCTTCCGCTACTTCGACTCGAAGGAGAGCTGTTTCGTCGCCGGCGTGCGCCAGGGCCACCTCACGGCGATCCTGGCCGCCATAGAGGCCCGCCCGGCGGAGGAGGGGCCGTTCACCGCGTTGTGTAACGCCCTGCTCGCGATCCAGGAGGGCTGGCGCAGACACCGCGACGTCCTGATCCTTGATGCCCGCCTGCGGGCCGAGGTGCCCGCGGTGCGGGCGCACTCCAGCGCAACGCAGTTGGACTGGGAGACCGCCATCGCCGAGGCGATCGCGCCCCGGTTCGCCGGCTCGGACGTCGATCTCTTCCAGGCGCGTGTCCTGGCCGGGAGTGCGCTGTGCGCCGCGCGGGTGGGTACGGAGAAATGGTTGGCCGCGGGCGCGGACTACCCCTCCGCCACGGACGTCGCGGCAGCTTTCGCCGTGCTTCGCCGTCATCTGGCGGGCGAGCCCGCCGAGCCCGGCGGCGATCCGAAAAATTCAGGCGGTCCCTCCGGTCGTGTCGTTGGAAAGAGGAATCAGTATGAAGATTGACGCGATCGTGCAGTGCGATCTGACGAATGCCGTCGACGTCGCCCGCCGGGCCGAAGCAGCCGGCTTCGACGGCATGCTGCACGCCGAGGTCGCGCACGACCCCTTCCTGCCGCTCACCCACGCCGCCGCGGCGACAAAACGGATCACGTTGGGCACGGGCATCGCGGTCGCCTTCGCGCGCAGCCCGATGACCGTGGCGGTGACGGCCGCGGACCTGCACCGCCAGTCCGAGGGCCGGTTCGTGCTCGGCCTCGGCAGCCAGATCCGGGCCCACATCACCCGCCGGTTCTCGATGCCCTGGTCGAGCCCGGCCCCGCGGATGCGCGAGTACGTCGCCGCGCTGCGCGCGATCTGGGATTCCTGGCAGAACGACTCGCCCCTGACCTTCGAGGGTGACTTCTACCAGCACACGCTGATGACCCCGATGTTCAACCACGGGCCAAGCCCGCACGGCGCCCCGAAGATCTTTCTTGCCGGCGTCGGCCCTGTCATGACCACCGTCGCCGGCGAGGTCGCCGACGGCTATCTCGCCCATGGCTTCACCACGCCTGACTACCTACGCGACGTGACGCTCGTCAACCTCGCCCGCGGCCTCGAGCGGGCCGGGCGCTCCCGGTCCGAGATCGAGGTCAGCGTCCCGATCTTCAGCGCGCTCGGGCGAAACGACGCCGAGGTCGAGGCGAACATCAAGAGCGTCCGGCACACCCTTGCCTTCTACGCCTCCACTCCCGCCTACCGCCCCGTCCTGGAACACCACGGCTGGGCAGACCTGGGAGCCGAGCTCACCCGGCTGTCGAAACAGGGACAGTGGCACGCGATGGGCGACCTGATCGACGACGACGTGCTGCGCACCTTCACGATCGTCGGTAAGACCGAGGACTTCGCGCCCGAAGTCCTCCGCCGCTATGGAGACCTGGTCGACCGGATCCAGATCGGCCTGCTGTCCGGCCCGGACGACGAGGAGGCCCGGGAATCCGTGCGAGCCCTCCAGAGGGCGGCGACCGCCCATGAAGCCCGGGGACGCGACAGCCTCGTCAGCGCCACCCTCGACAGTGGCGCCCTCGACCGGCACTCGCGGGACAGGGCGGCCGGTCCTCCGGCGTGACGGGTGCGCGGTCCTCGCGCCCTGAGCGGGTCCGAACAGGGGGGACCGATGAGAAAGGGCGGCGGCGTGGGTCTGATTATGGTCCGCCAGATGTCCGCGACCGCGGCAAGGAGAGCAACCTGTGAGACCGCTCCGATACTCGATCAACATCACCCTCGACGGCTGCTGCGACCACCGGGTGGGCATTCCGGACGAGGAGTTGCATCGCCATCACGCCGCCGGTCTGGAACGAGCCGATGCCCTCCTCTTCGGCCGGGTGACCTACGAGATGATGGAGGAGGCGTGGCGGAAGCCGGCGACGGGAACATGGCCGGACTGGATGGCTGACTGGACGATCCCCTTCGCCGAGACGATCGACAGGGCAAGGAAGTACGTCGTGTCGGGCACGCTCGACCAGGTCGACTGGAACGCGGAGCTCGTACGGGGCGACCTGGGGAAAGCCGTTCAGGAGCTCAAGCAGGAGCCCGGCAGGGGCCTGTTCGTGGGAGGCGTGACCCTCCCGCTGGCCTTGGCGGACCTGGGATTGATCGATGAGTACGAGTTCGTCGTGCAGCCCGTCGTGGCGGGTCACGGGCCGACGTTGTTCGCCGGCCTGAGCGAGCGGCTCGAGCTGAAGCTCGTGGGGCGCCAGGAGTTCCAGTCGGGGGCGGTCGCCCTGCGCTACCAGCCCGGCCACGTCACCGCCTGAAGGCCGGCTGCCCCTGGGCGCGCGGGCCCGGCGACTCCGCCACGACGCCGAGGCCGGCGCGTACCCGGGACGCGAAACGGAGAGGAATTTCCGGAAAAGGCGGCATCGCGCCGTTTTGGGCGCGCCCGGGCCGGAAAACGGCGGTGCTCTCCGCGCGTTGGGGACCTGTTCCGCTTGTGGGCCGCCGGCGCGTGGTAAAAAGTCGAAAAGTCGGTCATGTGACGGCGATTTTTCGGGGGAAGAGTGCGCGCGAGACGGCTCGCCTGTTCGCCTTCCGGCGCGTCCATGCTTTTCTGCGTCATGGCGGCGGCGGTCGTCGGGACGCTGCTCGGTTATCCGTCCCTCGTCGCGGTGGCGGCGGGCGGCGCGGCCGCCGCCATCATCGCCGCCGCCTTCGTCGTGGCCCGGCCTGTCACCGTGGACGTGACGCTCGCGGTCGTACCGGCCGTGGTCCGCCGAGGCGAGGCGACGACACTGGAGCTGCGCGCGCACGCCGCGCGCGGCGGCTCGGCCCCCTGCCGGGTCGTCGTCGCGGCACTCCCGGGTACGAGGCGGCTCGAGATCGCGACCCCCCGGCTCGCGCGCGGCGACCTGACCGCCCGGTCCATCAGCCTGCGGGCGCCGCGCCGGGGCTACCACCGCCTGGGGCCGGTCGAGGTGTCGCGAGCGGACCCACTCGGGCTCCTGCGCACCAGGAGAACGCTCGGAGAGCCGACGGCGCTGCGGGTATGGCCACGCGAGGTGGCGCTCGCGCCGCTGGGCCCGCCCGACGCCCGGCACCTGGACGGGTCCGTCGCGCGCGAGCTGCCGGACGGCGTCGTGACGGTCGACCGGCTGCGCGAGTACCGTCCCGGCGACGACGCGCGGCGCATTCACTGGCCGTCGCTCGCGCGGACCACGAAGCTGATGGTCAAGACCTTCGTCGACCCGGCGGTCTCGGCCTGCGTCGTCGGGCTCGACACGTCGCCGTCCGCCTACGGGGCGTCGAGTCGGCGTTGGTGGGCGGGCACCCGGGGTGCCCGCGAGGCCGTCGCGGACCGGTTCGAGCGGGCGGTCGACGTCGCC
This sequence comes from Frankia nepalensis, assembly GCF_016786325.1. Classification (GTDB taxonomy): domain Bacteria; phylum Actinomycetota; class Actinomycetes; order Frankiales; family Frankiaceae; genus Pseudofrankia; species Pseudofrankia nepalensis. Next base: position 35,463 of record NZ_JADWYU010000199.1, read on the forward strand.
GCCTCGGTGGTGGTCGGGCACCTGGCCGGCGGCTGCCCGGTGCGGCTGTACGCGGACGGCGAGTTGCTGTGGCCCGCGCCGGGGACGCCCGAGACGCCGTGGACGGCGCGCGACGTGCTCAGCGAGGTGCGGCTCGCCGCTCGGCGGGCGCCGCGACCGGGGGCGGCCGTGCCTCCGGACGCCCGGGGCAGCGCGCTGATCGTCGTCACCGGCCCGCACGGGGCGGGCTCCCTCCCGGACGACCGCCCCCACGCCGGCCAGTTCGCGCGCGCGCTCACGCTCCAGGTGACAGGCCCCGGCCGGGCCCGCCGGACCGGCGGCCCCGGGGGACGGCGCCGGCCCTGGACGCGGCGCGCAGCCGGCGGGCCGAGCGTCCCGGCCGGCGGCCGGTTCGCCGAGACAGTCGAGATAGCCGACGCCGAGAGCCTGGAACTGATCTGGCCCGAGCTCGCGCGCGAAGAGCGGCCGCGCCGGTGAAGACAACGCGGACGCCGCCGGGCGGGGATACCGGCGCCGCGCGGCGGCGGGGCGACGGCGCGCCGGGACGCTGGCCGACGGGGACGCAGGCGTTCTGCCAGGCCGTCGTCGCCGCGTCGGTCGGGGTCTGCGTCGTCGTCTCCTTCTGGCCGGCGGTCGACGGCCAAGGACTCATCGTGGCCGTCGGCGTCTGTTCCGCGGCCCCCGCGGCGCTGGCCGCCGTCTGCCACCGCCTGCGCTGGGGGGTCGGCCCGGCCGCGCTGGTGTCACTGCTGGGCTTCGCGCTGACGGGCCTCGGCCTGCTGATCGGCCGGGCCGGCGTCGGCGGCGGTGTCGTCGACGAGCTCTCGGCTGTTCCCAGTGGGGTGACCGACGGGGGGACCCGCCTGCTGGAGTACCTGCCACCGGCCCCCGACCACACCTATGTGCTGATCCTGCCGGCGCTGCTGGCCTGGCTCGCCGCCTGGACCGGGGCCGAGCTGGCGCTGCGCACCGGCCGCGGCCCGCTGCCGGCCCTCCCGTCCCTGTCGGCGTGGGTGCTCGCGCTCGCGCTGTCGACACCCGGCGACGACCGGCACCTTCTGTCGGGCGCGGCCGTGGTGGGGGCCGTGGCCCTGCTCGCGGTCGCGCGGCGCGAGCCCGGCGCGCGACCGGCCGGGGCGGCCGGGGCCGACAGCGGCTGGCACGGGGTGCGCGCGTCGAGCGCCGCGGGCGATGCCACGGCAGCCGGGACATCCGCGCGGCGAGCGGCCCGTGGCCTGTCACGGCTCCCGTCCTTCGTCGTCGGCAGGGCGCTTCCGCTGGTGGTGGTCGCCGCTGTGACCGCCGTGGCGCTGACGGCCGGCGGCGCCGCCCGCGATCCGCTCGGCGACGCCCACGACATCCGGGACCGCGTCCGGCCGCGGCCGCTCGACCTGAACTTCGACGTGCTCGGCGCCTACGACCAGTGGCGCGCCGCCCCCGACAGCCGGCTGTTCACCGCTGACCCGTCCGGCGGCCGGTGGTGGCGGCTGGCGACGCTCGACAGCTTCGACGGTGTCCGATGGGCACCGGCCGGGTCGTTCCGCAGGATGGGGCGCCACGTCGACCCGCCCGGCCTCGCGCCGCGGCGGGACACGACCGTGCGGGTGGCGGTCGACCTGATCGACCTCGGCGGCGTGTTCCTGCCCACCCTCGACCAGGCGACCGAGATCCGCGGCCTGGAAGTCTGGATGGACCCGGACGTGGGCCTGCTCGTCCGCGACGACGCCGAGCCCGGCCCCGGCGGCGGCTACACCGTGACGGCGAAGGTCGCCCGGCCGCTGGGAACCACCGCGGCCCCGGTGCATCCCGCCGGGGGTGACCCGAAGCGCGCGGACACGGGGTACATCCCCCCGGGTTGCGCGCGGGCCGCGGCGTCCCTGGTGAGCGCCGCCGGGGCGACGTTCGCCGGCCGGGGCGACGCCGACTCCGTCAGGGAGTGGGCGCTGGGGCTCAGCGACCGGATCGCCGCCCTGCTGAGCCCGGTGCCCGACGCCCCCGCCGCACCGGCGCCGGCCACCGCGGCACCGGCGGCGGCGACGCCAGCCGTGGCGGTGCCCACGCCGGCCACGGCGGCTGCCGGTGGCCGTTATGGCTGCGCCGCGCTGACCGCCGTCGCGCTGGACGGCGCCACCGCGAGTCAGGGACAGGCCGTGGCCGCGTTCGTGCTGGCCGCCCGCGCCGCGGGGCTGCCGGCGAGGATCGCCGTCGGGTTCACGCCGACCGGGGACCGGGACGAGGACGAGGGGGCGCGCGCCGGCGGGCGAGACACGGTCACGGGCCGGGACGCCCGGCTGTGGGCCGAGATCTACGTCTCCGGGACGGGATGGCTACCGTTCTTCGTCGGCACGTCGGAGCGGTCCGAGATAACGACCAACGAAGCGGCCGGAGGCCGCCTCCCCGAGGAGCCGCCGCTGACCGGCGGCGGTGGGCCCGCGCCCGGCCGGCTGCCGACGGCGACGCCCCCGGTCCGGGTCGAGGATCCGGCGGTCGGCGCGGCGCTGTCGGTGTCCCGTGATGTGCTGTCCGTCCTCGTGCCGTTGTTCCTGCTCGTCCTGCTCGCCATGTTCCTGATCGTGATGTGGCGCGTTCTGCGGCGGCGGGCGCAGGCACGCCAGGCCGCGCGGGAACGGGAACGGGCGGCCGTCGCCCCCAGCCCCGCGGATCGGGTGCTGGCCGGCTGGTACGGGTCACTCGACGCGCTGGCGGCCGTCGAGCCGTCCGCCGTCGACGCGCCGTCGACCGCCGCCGACGCCGTGCGGCGAGCCGAGTCTGTCCTCCCGCCGGCCGCCGGCGAGCTGCACGCGCTGCGCGTCGCCGCGGGCCAGATCCTCTACGCCGGGCTGACCGATGTCACCGCGGCGCAGGCGCTGCGCGCGGAGCAGTACCGGAGCCACTTCGCGACCGCCGCGCGCCAGGCGGCCACGCCGAGCGCGGCCAGAGACCCAACACAGCACTGACGGGGGACACACCATGGACGTCGAGGGGTTCGCGGCGGACGTCGCGCTGGTCGCCGAGAACGTCAGGCGGGTCGTCCGCGGGAAGGACGCCGCCGTCGACCTCGCGCTGATCTGCCTGTTCGCCGGCGGGCACCTGCTGGTCGAGGACCGGCCGGGGGTCGGCAAGACGCTGCTCGCGCGGTCCATCGCCGCGTCGTTGCGCGCCGACATGAAACGCATCCAGTTCACTCCCGACCTGCAGCCGACGGACGTCACCGGAATGACCGTGTACGACCAGTCGGCCACGGCGGCAGCCGACCGGTTCCCCTTCCACAAGGGGCCGCTGTTCACCAACGTCGTCCTCGCCGACGAGATCAACCGGGCCTCGCCGCGCACCCAGGCCGCGCTGCTCGAGGCGATGGAGGAACGCCAGGTCAGCTTCGACGGCCAGACCCACCCCCTGCCGGACGAGAAACGGTCCGGGCCGTTCTTCGTCGTCGCCACCCAGAACCCGCTGGACGCCGCGGGAACCTACCCCCTGCCGGACGCGCAGCTGGACCGGTTCCTCATGCGGCTGTCGATGGGGTATCCGGCCGAGGCCGACGAGCTGCGGATCCTGCGCGACGACGCCGCCGGAGCCGGGCCGGACGACCTGTCGCCCGTGCTGGACGGCCCGCGCGTCCTGGAGATGATCGACTGGGCCCGGGCTGGCGTTACGGCCTCGGACCTTGTCTACCGCCGCGCGCTCGAGATCGTCGACAAGACCCGCAAGCTCGCGGAGGGCACGGAGCTGCCGGACGGCTGGCGGGGCGAGCGGATCACCGCCTCGATGCCCGGGCCCTGGCTGCGGTGCGGGGCCAGCCCGCGGGCGGCCGTGGCCCTGATGCGCGCCGCCCGGGTCGCCGCCGCCTGCCGCGTCGACGAGCCCCCGAAGGCCGGGACGGCCCCCGGCCCGGAGCCGATCGTCGCGCCCGCCGATGTCCGCAGGGTCGTCGAGCCCTGTGACCTCACGAAGGTCGCGGTCGCGGTGCTCGCGCATCGGCTCCAGCTCGCGCCGGTGCTGCTCAGAAGCGGGGTGACCAGCGAGGACGTCGTGAACGACGTGCTGCGCAGCATTCCCGGCGCGCGCGACCAGGCCCCGCCACCGGCGGCGCCGCCAGCGCGCGACCGGGGCCGGAGCCGGGGCCGGTCGAGGTGAGCGGCCGGCCTGGGGTGGCGCGGGCCGCCGCGCTGGCCACGATCTGCCCGCTCGTGGTGACCGCGGCACTGGTGGCCGCCGTGACCCGGACGGACTCGACGACGATGACCCGGACCGACGTGCCACGGGCACTGCCCGTGGCGGTCGCGCAGACGACGCCGGCGCCCTCGGCCTTCCCCTCCGCGTCGGCGTCCCCGCCGCCGGCGCTGACCGCGTCCGCGCCCCCGCCCACCGGCCCGGCCGGATCGACCGGGCCGACCTCCACCCCCGCGGCCTCGGCCGTGGCACCCACCCCCGCGCCGCCGCCGTCGACGCCGCCTCGGCGGACGGCCCCGGCCCCGGCGCCGGAGGGCTCGCTCGCCCCATCCGCGTCGCCGCTACCGGGTCTTCCCCCGTCGAGCCCGATCAGCGCGGCGCCGTCGGCCGCCGGCCAGCCACCCCCGGCCGCGCCGACGCTGAACCCCACCACGGCCCCGCCCGAGACGGCGCAGCCGGCGGGCCAGCCGGGTCCGGGGAACGGGGACACGACGGGGGAGGCCACCGGCCCTCCGCCGCCCTCCGGCGCGCCGCCCTCCGGCGCGCCGTCCTCCGCCGCGCCGACCGGCGCCGAGCCAGGGACCGTCCCACCGCCCTCGAACCAGCCGCCGTCGCCGCCCGCGGGGCCGCCCTCACCTGTCTCCACGCCGTCGCCGTCGGCCAGCCCGACGACGGCGCCGAGCACGGCACCGACCTCGACACAGGAGCCCAGCCCGACCACCGGCCCGTCCCCGGTGCCCGAGCCGACGGCGACGCCTTCCGAGGAGCCGGAGCTCACCGACCTCGGCGGGTTCAGCGGCGACCGCAGCCTCTCGGCCTACTGCCAGTCACTCGGATTCGCCGACGCGGTCCCGACCCAGGGGCTGGACGGCCCGGCCGAGGGCAACTGGAGATGCTGGACCGACGAGGCGAACAACCAGCCGATCAACTTCGGCGCCGCCTGTGGCTGGGCCTACGCCGGCAGCGTCCGAGCCGCCTCACCGAGCGGACGCGCCTACGGCTGGCGCTGCTACGGATAGCGCGTTGGGCACGCGCGGGGCCGGACCCGCCCGGGCGTCGCCGCCACCGGCCACGCCCGCCGGCGCGGCCGGTGGCCGGCCAGCCCAGGCCCGTCCCGGCCCGGCGCGTCACTCCAGGCCCGGCGGGTCACTCCAGGGCGTAGCACTTCCAGCTCTGGGCGTCGTTCTCGTCGTCCGGCCTCGCGTCGGCGATGGGCAGGTCCGGGTGGGCCCACTGGCACGCCTGCACCATGTTGATCGCGGGGTCGCCGTCGTTGACGGCGGGGTCGCCGTTGCGTTCGCAGCGCCAGGTGTCCCAGGCGACCTGGTACCCCTGGGCCGGATAGGCTTTCTGGTCGCCCAGCCACTGGCAGAAGTGGTCGAGGTCCCTGTCCCCGGTCGGCCCGCTCACCGGTCGCAGCCGCGGGGACGTGGCGTCGGGCCCGCGGGTTATCCGCACCGAATCGACGACGCGCATGTCCGCCGACATCTGGTTGCTCGCGATCCCCACGACCGCGTCGGACGCCCCCTGCCGCCGGTAGTAGTCGTCGATGGCGGCGAGCCCGGCCGGGGTCAGCGCGACGAGGCTCAGCTCACGGGACGTCCCGTCGTTCGCACCCCCGCCGACATAGATGACGCCCTTCCAGCTCCCGTCCGGCTCCACGACGAGCGGGTGCCAGGGGTAGTACGTACCCAGGTCGACGACCAGCATCATCAGCATCAGCCCATGACCGGTCTGGAGGCCTCGCGAGGTGCCGGACGCCTGGATCCAAGGCCCCACGGCCGCGCCGTCCGCGGGCGAGGTGATCGAGTCCTGGACTCCCGACGCCGCTGTGCCGCCCTCGCCGCCGGTTGTGCTGGTCGGCGGCCCCCCCACCGGCGGCCCGCTGGGTGACGGCGCTCCGGTGGACGGCCCGCCCGTCCGCGGGCCGGGGTCAGGCCCCTCCCTCGTGTTGAACACCGTCACGAGAACGATGACGCTCACCAGGACCACCACGGCCCCCGCCAGCCAGCGACCGCGCGGATGCTCCCAGCTCCAGTGCTTCATCTGCTTCGGCGAGGTCGGGTTCGGATCGGCCTGGTAGGGCGAGCTGGGCCGATCCGCCTCTTCGGCGTCCTCGGCCTGGCTGGTCGGCACCGTCAGATGTCGGCTGGCGCCGGCGCCGCCGTCTCCGAAGACAGTGTTATGTGGATACCGACGTCTTACGGCCTGCCGGATGGCGTCGGCACCGTTCGGCAGCAGACCCTTGCCGAGCTCCCTGTTCACCTCGCCCCAGTACATGAGAGCGCTCAGGGCTCCCAGACCGCCGGGGGCTTGGCCGGGAGTCAGCCCGATCTGGTCAAGAAGGGCTCGAATCTCTTCCGGACGGCTGAACGTTTCGGCGAGCTCCGCGACCTCCTGTTCGGTCAGCATGTCAACGAGCCGTCACCAGAATTGACGGCGGTAATCGCCGGCCAGGTGTACCGCGCTATGCCACGCGCTATGCCCCGCACCATGTCCCCCGCTTGCACGACGACAGCGTGACACATCCCGCTGTCGTCTTGGATGGCAGCGTGCCGGACCAGAACCGAGGCGATGGTCAGGCACGCTGGCTGTCAGCGGCCAGCCTGTCCTCGCGGAGATCGGCGACCTCCACGTCGTACCAGACTTTGATCATTTGCCGGCCTTACCCGGCTGTCACGCTCCAATGCGTTGAGAGGCATCGCGCTCCCTGTTCGGTCTCCTGGAGGCCCGAAAGCGTCCCGGAGCCGGGCGGGGATCGGACCTGAGCCCGGGGCGCGATGGTCCCCGGTTCCTGTCTCGGGTGGACCGTGGCGCGATGCGGTCGGTGGGGGTGCGTGGTCTGCTCCCGTCGTCGTTGTTTGGTTCGTTTGGCGAGGAGTACGCCAAACCGATCACGGCCTCCCGGGCACTCGGCCCGCCGATCGGCTGACCACGACTGTGACCTGACGCCGACGCTGGGATCGGGGGTCTCTCCCTCAGCGGGGCGCGGGTCGTCGGTCTGGCACGGACGTGTCGTTCCTGGCGGGGCACGTCTCGTCGCTGGCCACGAGCGTGTGGACGGTGCCGAGCACGGGGTGGGCCCAGCTGGGGGACCTCGTCGCCGGCGGCCGTCTCCGTCAGCCGCCCGTTGCCTGGTCGGTCTGGGCCTCTCCGCCGCCGAACAGCAGCCCGATCTTCGCCGCGAGGTAGTCGCCCGCCGTCCATCCCGGGGTGCCCGCGCGAGCCGACGCGCACTGGCCCACGACCGGAGCGCGGTGGTCGGGGAACTGGAAGTAGCTGAGGCTGGTCCGCGCCGGCTGCCGGCCGGGACCGGCCGGCGCGACCACGCGGTGCCAGGTGCTGTTCCACCGGTCGCCACTGGTGGCCGCGAGCAGGTCGCCCACGTTGACGACGAATCCGCCGGCTGGCACGTCGACCGGTAGCCAGGCGCCGTTCCGGAAGATCTCCAGACCGGGCTGGCCGTCGACCGCGACCAGTGTCAGAAATCCATAGTCCGTATGCGGACCTGCTCGCCAGACGCCCGGTTTCACCGGTCCTTCGAACGATGGGTAGTGATTTACCCGCAGCCCGCCGAGCGGTCTCCGGAAGATCTCGTCGAACGCGGTCGGATCGTCGCGCAGGGCGGCTCCGCACACCCGCAGCAGCTGCCGGCCCAGCTGGTCGACGGCGGCCCGGAACGGCTCGAGCGCCGCCCGGAACCACCACAGGTCCTGATCCGGCCACACGTCGGCGGCCGACCATCTGTCCGTGTTCGCGGGTCCGCCGTGCGGGGCCAGGCAGTAGGTCTCGGAGAGATCCGGAACGCGGGCGCCGCCCGCCGCGGCCGGGCCGCGGCCCGCGCCCGGCCCGGTCGACGCCGCCCTGGCGGCGGTCGCTGCCGGTCCGCTGGCGGCGTGCGTCGTTCCGGCGGCGCCCGGCGTTGACCTGGGCGTGACGGCCGTCGCGGCGGCCTGACTCTCGCCGCCGAGCCGGACGTAGCCGCGGCGAAGGGTCGGGTGGGCGCGCGCCCGGCTGCGCTCCTTGACCTCCTGTGGCAGCTCGAAGAACCGCGCCGAGGCGGTGATGGCGGCGGCTGTCGACGCCGCCGGAACCGTGTGGTCGACGACACAGAAGAATCCCGCGTCGCGGCAGGCGTCGTCGACCGCCGTGACGATGGAGCGGAACGCGGAACTCGACTCCCTGGTTATTCCACGCAGTGACAGTGTGGGTGCGGCGAGTCCTTTCCGCGCGGTCGGCGCGGAACTCTCCCGATCGGTCCGGCGCGGCCGGTCGATGTCTCCCACGCCACGATTCTGACATGGACCGTGTTTCAGATCGAATATCGATCAGAAGTCGTTCTATGAACGTGCGCGGCTGGGCCGAAACATCTAGGACACCGGAGTGTGCGGAGACCGCGCGGTCGAAAGGCGGTCACGTCGCGCCGGCGGCCCCGGCCGGGAAATGACCGGCGAGCCGGCAGGGGAATGCCGGCTCGCCGGATACCGCGGGCGCCGGTCAGGCGGGCGCGGCCGGGTTCAGCCCGACCCCGGGATGCCGACGGCCTTGGTCTCCAGGTAGAGGCGCAGGCCCGCCGTGCCGCACTCGCGGCCGATGCCCGAGTTCTTGAAGCCGCCGAACGGCGCGTCGGACGCCTGGCTCGCGCCGTTGACGCTGACCATCCCGGTCCGCACCCGGCGGGCGATGTCGACGCCCGCGGCCACGTCCGCCGTCCACACCGAGCCGGACAGCCCGTACTCGGAGTCGTTGGCGATGGCGACGGCCTCGTCGGGATCGTCGTAGTCGAGCACGCAGACCACCGGCCCGAAGATCTCCTCCCGCGCGATCCGCATGCTGTTGTCGACGTCGACGAACAGCGTCGGCTCGACGAACCAGCCGCGCGGCTGGGACGCGGGCCGGCCGCCCCCGACCACGATCTTCGCGCCCGCGTCCCGGCCGAGGTCGAGATAGCCCTCGACCCGGTCCCGCTGGCGCCGGGCGAGCAGGGGTCCGATCTGGGTGCCGAGGTCCGCCGGGTCCCCGATCGTCATCGCCGTCATCGCCTCGGCGAACGCGTCCACGAACTCGTCATGGCGGCGGCGCGAGACGAGGATCCTGGTCTGGGCGACGCACGCCTGGCCGGAATTCAGGAACGCCATCGGCAGCAGATCGGCGACGGTGCGCTCGAGCGGCGCGTCGTCGAGGATGATCGCGGCCGACTTGCCGCCCAGCTCCAGGCTCACCCGGGCCAGCCGCTCGCCGCACCAGGAGGCGACCTGCCGGCCGACGGCGGCACTGCCGGTGTAGGCGACCTTGTCGACGTCCGGGTGCCGTACCAGGTGGGCGCCGGCGACGCTGCCGCCCGGCACGATGTTGACGACGCCGGGAGGCAGTCCCACCTCGCGCAGGATCTCGGCGAGCACATAGGTGTCGAGCGGGCTTTCCGGCGCCGGCTTGAGGACGACGCAGCAGCCGGCGACGATCGCCGGCGCGAGCTGCGCCGCGGCGAGCAGAAGCGGGAAGTTCGACGGGACGACGCACGCGACGACGCCGACCGGCTCCTGCAGCACCAGGGTCTGTCCGCCGTCGCCTCCCAGGTACTCCTCGAACGGGAACTCCCTGGCCAGCGCGGCCGCCGCCCGCAGGAACGCGATCGGCGCGGGCACCTGGCCGGCCGCGACGAACGAGGCCGGCGAGCCCATCTCGGCGATGATGAGCGCGCCCACCTCGGCGGCGCGCCGCTCCAGCAGGTCGGCGGCCCGGTCGAGCAGGTCCGCGCGGTCGGCGACGGGCAGCCGCGGCCACGGGCCGGTGTCGAACGCGGCGCGGGCGGCCGCGACCGCTCGCTCGATGTCGGCCGGTGTTCCGTCCGGGACCCGCCCGACGATCTCCTCGGTGTACGGCGAGATGACGTCGATCGTGCCGTCGCCCAGCGGGTCGAGCCAGTCGCCGTCCGTGTAGAGACGGGTGTGGATGTGCATGGTGCCACCTCGGTTCACGATGGTTGGCCGCTCACGATGGTTGGCCGCGCCGGCGCGTCGCGGCGTGCGCGACTTCCGGGCACGGTGGGGCTGCCAGGTTCCGGCCGCCCGGAGCCCGCGCCGCGCCGCCAGCGGCGCGCGGTCCGCCGGGCCGTGGCACGCGGCGGCTCGCCAGGCTCGGCCGCGCGGCCCGGCGCGGGCCCGACGGGCCCTGTCTGGCCCGGCGGTCCCCCAGTGCCGTGACCGCCGACGTCCGCCCGCTCCGCATGATCGCCGATTGTGCCCCGACGGGGTTGTGATGAGGCCCTGTTCACGACCCCCAGAGGGCAGAAACGGCGATCATGTCCGACGTCGACATAGGGCGAACCTTGGCGGGGCCGGCACTAGCCCGACGGTCCTTGCCTAGTTCGACAGGTCGCCGCAGGATCTGTTGATCGCGCGCGAGGCGGGCGTGCTCAGGCTCGCCAGCTGGTCGCCGCGCGCGACGACGTCGAACTCGTCGCCGACGATGGCGGCGAGGAACCGGTGCGGGCCGGCGCCGACGATCCGGTAGCGGTGCGGTATCCCGCCCGCGTAGGACACGGCGTCGCCGGGGCCGAGCTCGTAGTGCGTCCCGTCGACGTCGGCGACGTACTCACCGGCCAGGATGAGGACGAACTCGTCGTTGTGATGGACGGAGTACGGCTGGAACTCCCGCCAGCCGCCGGTGAACTCGATCGCCCGCAGCTGCCGGTTCGCGGGGGTGAGGGCCGAGGCGTTCGAGCCGGGGTCGAGCTCGTCCTGCACCAGGCCGACCCGCTCGGTGACCCGGACCACGTCGGCGTGGCCACCCGTCTGCCCGCTGGACAGCAGCGACACCGCGCTGGTGCCGAGCGCGTGCGCGATCCGGTCGAGCGACCGCATGCTCGGCAGGGCGAGGCCTCGTTCGATCTGGGACAGGAACGGCTGCGAGAGACCCGCCTCCTGCGCCACGTCCTGCATCGTCCGTTCCAGCGCCTTGCGCCGGCGCCGGATCGCGACGCCGACCTGGGCGCTCAGCTCGCTGCTGGACTCGCCCACACCTCACCCCTCTTCGACGGTGCCCCGGGCGGATCGACTCCGGCGAACATACCCGCCATGATCCGTTACCGGGCGGCCCGGGCACGAGCGCCCGCGGCCCACGGTGACCTCGCTGTCGTCACGCGGAAAGCAGCGTCGTCTTCCCGTCGTACGCCTCCGTCAGGAACGAAAGGTCGACCAGCTTGTTCACGTCGGGCAGCTCGGTGCGGCCGGCGGCCCGGATGCCCTCGTACACCGGACCGGCGATGTAGTCCTTGTCCATCCAGAGGACGCCCTTCTTCCGGGTCACGTCGCTGACCCACAGCTCGATCTGCTTGCGGTTCTCGGTGAGCTGGCCGTCGTAGTCCAGCGCGAGGTCGACGCCGTACTTCTCGGTGGCCAGGCGGGCGCCCAGCTCCGGGTCCTGGATGTTCTTCTCGTGTCCCTTGATCGTCGCCCGCAGGAACCGGACCACGGCTTCGTGGTTGGCGTCGAGGAAGCTGCGCTTGGCGATGAGCGCGTCGGCGTAGAGCGGCACGCCGAACTCGGTGAGCGTCGCGGAGAACACCGTGAGGCCCTGCGCCTCCAGCACGCTGACCTGGTTCGTGGTGTAGCAGAGGATGGCGTCGACCTGGCCGTTGGCCAGCGGCGCCGGGTCGGCGCCGATCTGGATGAAGTTGTAGTCGTTCGCGATGCCGTTCACCTTGAAACAGGCGTCGATCATCGAGGGCGAGGAGCTGTCCCCGCCGAGCGTCTTCCCGACCAGGTCGTGAATGCTCTTGATGTTCGGGTCCAGCCAGGCGAAGCCGACCGGGGACTCCTGCAGGGTCGCCGCGAACATCACGAAGTCCGCGCCCTGCGCCGCCGCGTCGATGATCTTCAAGGTGTCGGAGGCGAGGCCGATCCCGGCCTTGCCCGCCTCCAGGACCTGGACGTTCTCCGGCGCGTTGGGGCCGCCGCCGATCCAGTCCGGCGCGATGCCCTCGTCGGTGTAGTAGCCCTGGTCGTCGCCGACCCAGAAGCCGGCCCACTCGACGTTCTTGACCCAGGAGAACACGGTGCTGACCTTGGTACCCGACGCGGCGGCCGCGGTCGCCCCCGCGTCGTCGTCGCCGCACGCGCTCAACACCGCCGGTCCGAGCAGCGCGGCGCCGCCGAACAGGGCGGACCGGCGCAGCAGCGAGCGGCGGGACAGCTGGGCGGACGAGACCGCCCCTGGCTTGGTCATGGTCTGACTCCTTCGCAGGCAAGATTGATCAGATCAATATCTGGGGAGAGGCGCGGCGGCGGGCGTCGGCGCGCGCCCGGGACGCCGGCGCGGTGACGCGCGCGGCGGCGGGGAATGGGCGGCGGGAATGAAGGAAGGAGGAGGTGGCGGGCGACGCGGGGTGGGGAGGGCGGCGCGGGGATCGAGAAGCCGGGAGCGTGGTGGTGGGTGGGACAGCGGGCGCGAGGGCGTGCGCAGAGGCGCGGGGGTCAGGACAGCGGGGGCGCGCGGGTCAGGACATCCGGGCCGACACCGCCCGGCCGATCCGGTCGGCGGCGGCGAAGGCCACCATCGACAGCAGCACGATCGACAGCGCGACCGCCCACGCCCGGCCGATGTTCTGGCGCCCCATCGCGTCCGCGAACAGCCGGCCGAGCCCGCGCTGACCGATCAGGTACTCGCCGACGACCGCCGCGATCACGCAGACCCCGGCGGTGAGCCGCATGGCGACGACCATGTCGCGCAGCGAGGCCGGCAGCACGACGAACAAGAACCGGCGGGCCCGCGGCGCGCCGACGGTGGCGAGCAGGTCGAGCGCGCCGTCCGCCGACATCCGCAGGCCCTTGAGGGTGTAGGCGAAGGCGGGGAAGAAGGTGATCAGCACGCAGATGGCGACGATGCTCCAGTCGTTGTAGCCGATCACCGCCGCGACCGCCGGCAGCAGCGCCAGCGTCGGCGCGGTCCGCGCGACGATCACCATCGGGGTCAGCAGGCCGCGCAGCAGGCCCGACCACCAGGTCGCGACCGCGAGCAGCGCGCCGACCGCGAGCCCGATCAGCCAGCCGCCGAGGCCCAGGCGCAGCGTGTAGAGCGCGCTGCGCAGGAACAGGCCCGGGGCGTCGGCCAGCTCGTTCCAGACCCTGCCCGGCGCCGGGACGAGCAGCGGGCTCACCCCGCTCACCCGGACGTAGGCCGCCCAGCCGGCCACCGCGACGACGGCGAACGCGAGCCAGCCGACGATCCCCCGCCAGCCGGCGCCGGAGCGCGGCGGCAGCGCGACGGTGTCGGTGGCGCGCAGCGCGAACCGGCGTTCGACGCCCAGCTCGATCAGGCTGAGCAGGCCGAACCCGACCATCGTCACCGCGGCGATGAGCAGGCAGACCGACCACAGCAGCGCCGGCCGGTAGTTCTGCATCGAGGTGAGCAGCAGCAGCCCGAGCCCCCGGCTCGCCCCGAACCACTCGCCGAACACCGCGCCGATGATCGCCGATGGCAGGGCGAGCTTCACCGCGAGCACGAGCGAGGGCGTCGCGGTCGGCAGCCGGACCAGCAGCCAGTGCCGCCGCCGGGGCGCGCCGAGCGCGCCGAGCAGGTCCTCCTGCCCCCGGGTGGCGCCGGCCAGCCCCGCGCTGACCGTGACGAACACCGGGAAGAACACGGCGAGCCCCGCGATGACGACCGGCGTCCGGTCCCGCGGCACGACGATCATGAGAAGCGGCGCGAGCGCGATCCACGGGATCGAGTTCAGCGCGATCGCGGCGCCGCCGATCGCGCTGCGCGCCCGCGGGAGGATCGAGCCCAGCGACGCCGCCGCGACCGCCAGCGCGAAGCCGGCGCCGAAGCCGAGCGCGGCCCGGGAGAACGTCGCGCGGGCCGCCCGGCCGATCAGCTCGGCGCGGCCGGGCCGGCTGAACTCGTCCAGGATGGTGGTCAACGGAAGCCAGGTCTTCCCGAACACGCCGGCCCGCCCGGTCCACTCCCACAACGCGACGAAGGCGATCGCGCCGAGCACGGGCAGCAGGGACGACCCGCCGGCGCGCGCGAGCCGGGACGGTCCCCGCCGGATCGCGCCGACGGCGGCCCCCAGGTGGCCGGACGACGCGCGCTCGGACGACGCGCGCTCGGACAGAACCGGCTCGGACAGGACGTGCTCAGACAAGCGCCACCGTCCGGGTGTCGCGGCCGCCCCGCAGGAGGTGACCGGCGCGCGCGGCGGTGAACTCCCCGTCGACGACGATGTCGACGCCGCCCACCAGCACGCGGTCGATGCCGGTCGCCTCGGCGTACAGCCGGCCCGCCCCGCCGGGCAGGTCGAACCGGGTGTGGACCGGTCCGGCGCCCACCGTCGCCGGATCCAGGATGACGATGTCGGCCCAGGCCCCGGCCGTGAGCCGGCCGCGCCCGACCAGCCCGTACAGGTCGGCCGGCACGGAGGTCAGCATCGCCACGCCCTCCTCGAGCGAGATCACGCCGTGCTCGCGGACGCCCTGCGCCAGCAGCACCGTCGTGTACTGGAAGGACGCGAACAGGTCGAGGTGGGCGCCGGCGTCGGAGGCGCCGACGACCGCGCGCGGATCGCGCCAGACCCGCGCCCGCGCCGTCCAGTCGGACTCGCTCTCCTCCACGACGGAACCGAACGTGGTCCGCAGGTCGTCGGCGACGACGACGTCGAGCAGCGCGTCGAACGCCGTCGTGCCCGCCTCGGCGGCGAGCTCGGCCGCGCTGCGCCCGACGACGCGGCGCAGCGCCGGGTCGAAGACCTCCAGGATCTCCTTGCGGTCCCAGTCGGTGATGTGCGGCAGCGGGTTGTCGGCGCTGGCCGCGCCGGCGAGCAGCGCCGCCCGCACCGACGGGTCGGCCAGGGCGCGCAGCTTCTCGTCGTGCGGGAGCCAGAGCACGTCCGCCCAGCCGGGGATCGCGTCGAGCATGAAGCCGCTGTGGAAGCTGAGGCGCAGCGCGGTCGTCATCGGCGCGGTCAGCGCGACGACCCGGCCGCCGCGCCGCGCGGCGTGGCTGCCGGCGGCCAGCTTCGCGGCGGCGTCGCCGGCGGTGCCCGCGGTGACCGGCAGCACGTTCCAGTTCAGCGGGCGCTGCGCGGCCACCGACATGGCGGCCATCAGGTCGAGGATCTCCTCGTCGAACGACGCGGTGACGTGCGGGATGAACTCCAGCGACGTGCCGGGGAAGTCCCGGCACACCGCGCACAGGGCGAGCACCTCGTCCCGGGTCGCCACCCGGGAGGGGACCCGGCCGCCCTCGGCGTCGTTGTGGGTCCGCGACCAGGACGACGAGAAGCCGAGCGCGCCGGCCCGCAGGCCGTCGGCCAGCAGCTCGCACATCGCGGTGATCTCCGCGGCGGTCGCGGCGCGCTCCAGCGCCTCGGCACCCATGACGACCCGGCGCAGCGCCGAGTGGCCGACCATGAACCCCGCGTTGACGGACAGCGTCCCGTCGAGCCGGTCGAGATACTCGGACGTCGAGCGCCAGTCGAACGGCACCCCCAGCTGAAGGGTCTCCAGCGGGATGCCCTCGACCCTGGCGAGCATCCGCGTCAGGTAGGCGCCGTCGGCCGGGTCGTCCGACAGCGGGGCGATCGTGAACCCGCAGTTGCCGCCGACGACCGTGGTCACCCCGTGCAGCGGCGACGGGCTGAGCGTCGGGTCCCAGAACGCCTGGGCGTCGTAGTGCGTGTGCAGGTCGATGAACCCGGGCGCGACGACCCGGCCGGACGCGTCGATGGTCCGGTGGGCCGGCTGGCCGCGCAGGTCGCCGATGGCCGCCACCCGCCGGTCGGTGATCGCGACGTCGGCCAGGCGGCGGGGTGAGCCGGTGCCGTCGACGAGCGTGCCGCCGACGATCAGAAGGTCGAACACGGGTGGCTCCTTGGCACTGACGTTGGTGAGGTCGCCGTTCCCGCCCGGGCCGCCGGCGCGGGCGCTGGCGCCCGGTGCCGCGCGAACGCCGGCGCGTCGGCGCGCCGGGTCACGGCCGGTCCGGATCGGGGCTGGCGGCCGGCCGGGGGCTGCCGGCCGGACCGACGGGACCGGGGCGGGTCAGGAACGTCTCGACCAGGCACACGGTGTCCTCGAAACGCTCCCAGGCGACCATGTGGCCGCAGTCGAGGGTCGTGACGAGGAGCTGGTCGCCGAGCTGCCGGCGCAGCTGGGCGAGGACGCCGGGGGTGACGACGCCGGCCTGCCCGGCGACGACGACCAGCGTCGGGCGGGCCACCGGGATCTCGGGCACCGGCCGGCACAGCTCGCCGAACCCGGCGATGACCGCCGGCCGGCTGAACCGGAACCGGTACCGGCCGTCGGCTCCCTCGAACAGGTGGTGGTCGATCTCCGTCCGGATCGCGGGGTGCACGCCGTCGCCCGGCGCCGAGGCGCCGACCCGCAGGGCCCCGGCGAGCGCGGAACTGTCCGGCGAGGACTTCAGCCAGCCGGCGCTGCGGGCGACGATCGCGGCCTCGAGGTCCGCCCAGCCGTCGTTGCCCAGCAGCGCCTCGGCCTCGGCGGCCATCAGCGCCGACGGCCGGGCGAGCCCGGGGTCGAGCAGCACGAGGCGGCGCAGCCGGTCGGGCGCGCGGGCGAGCAGCCGAAGCCCGACCGCGCCGCCGTAGGAGTGGCCGACCAGGTCGACGGTCGGGGCACCGAGCGCGTCGAGGGTGTCGAGGACGTCGTCGACGAGCTGGTCCAGCGACCAGGGCGGCTCCCACGGCGAGAAGCCGTGCCCGCGCAGGTCGACGGCGAGGGTTCGCCTGGCCGGCCAGCCCTCGCCAGCGAGCCGCTCCCAGCGGCGGGCGTGGCCGGTGATCCCGTGGATCGCCAGCAGCGGCGGCCCGTCCGGGTCCCCGTACCGCTCGACGTTGAGGACGGCCATGTCAGCGCCCGCTGGCCCGCGTCGCCGAGTTGTCGAACCGGCCGTCCCAGGCACCGGCGGCGATGGGCGCGCCGGAGCACCACTTGCCGCGCAGGTGCCGGCGGATCGCCTCGTCGTTGCTGGGCCGGCTCGCCGCGTGCCACAGATGGCTGTGGTGGAACAGCAGGTCGCCGCGCTGGCAGTAGACCGCGACCTCGCCCGGCACCTTGCGGTACCGCTCCGGGCGCTCGGCGGGCGGGGTCCGGTGGCTGCCCGCCAGCATCCGCAGGAAGCCGTTCTCCGGCGAGGTGTCGTCCAGGTTGATGGTGAACGCGACCGCCGGCCAGATCGGCAGGTTCGGCGTGGACTCGTAGTCCGGGTGCCAGACGAGGCCCTTGTAGAGCGACGCCCCGCGGGCGTCGAGGTACATCACGCCGTGCCGGTCGTAGTCGTAGAAGAAGGACTCGCCGCCGAGCAGCCGGGGCGCGAGCGAGCTGATCAGCGAGCCGTGGATCACCCGGTCGACCAGCGCCGAGGCCTGGTTGACGTAGACGACGTAGTTGCGGAACGGCAGGCCGTCGACCAGCACCTCGCCGGGTGGCTCGAGCTCGGCGGCGCCGTGGCGCGGGTCGAGCTCGCCCCGCATCAGCGCGCGGTGCAGCCGGACCAGCTCGTCGTCCAGTTCGTCGACCTCGGCCGGGCGCAGCGCGCCGCGGACGAGGACGAACCCGAGCTCGTCGAAGATCCGGGCGATCTCCTCGCCGAGCGGCTCCCCGGCGACGGCGCCGCCCGCGGGCACCTCGACCAGCCACGGCTCGAGGGTCGCGGCGAACCGCTCCCACGGTGGCTGCTCGGTCCGCGGCCGTGTGTCGGTCACGATGACTCCTCCAGGTCTGCGTCGGTGGCGCCGGCACGGGTGGCGGCGGGGCCGTCGGCCTCGGCGGCCTCGGTGGCCGCGGCGCCCGGCGCCGTGGTGAGCAGGGCGCGGGTCAGCCTGTCCTCCAGCTCGTGGAAGGCAGGGTCGGTCAGCAGCTCCAGGCCACGGGGGCGGTCGAAGGGCACGGTGACGACGTCGACGACCCGGGCCGGCCGGGCGCTCATCACCACGACCCGGTCGGACAGCAGCACGGCCTCGTCGACCGCGTGCGTGACCATCAGGGTGGTGATCCGTCGCTGTGCCCAGATCCGCTGCAGCTCGAGGTTGAGCCGGCGGCGGGTGACGGCGTCCAGCGCGCCGAAGGGCTCGTCCAGCAACAGGACGTCGGGCCGCAGGACCAGCGAACGCGCGATCGACACCCGCTGGCGCATCCCGCCGGACAGCTCGCGCGGGCGCAGCCCGGCCGAGGCCGTCAGGCCGACCAGCTCGATCAGCTCGTCGACGAGGTCCCGGTCGACCCGCCGGCCGACGGCCCGGAACGGCAGCGCGATGTTGCCGCGCACATCCAGCCAGGGCAGCAGCGCGTGGTCCTGGAAGGCGATCCCCAGCCGGTGCTCGGACACCACCTCGGCCGGTGGGCGGCCGAGCACCCGGACCTCGCCGCCGGTGGGCGCCTCGAGGCCCGCGACCATCCGCAGCGCCGTCGACTTCCCGCATCCGGACGGGCCGAGCAGGGAGACGAACTCGCCGCCGCCGACCTCGAAGCTGACCTGGTCGAGTGCCCGCAGGGCACCTCGGCGGCCGGCGTCGAAGGTCTTGGAGACGGCGGCGAACCCGATACCGGGGCCGGTAGGGGAGCGGGGCGCGGGTACGGCGGGTTTCCCGGCGGTGAACGTCCCGGCGGTGGCCGACACGGCCGGGGCCGTGCCGCCGGCCGCGGCGGTCCCAGCCGGGGCGGCCGCGCTGGTGGCGGCCGTGCTCGGGGCGGCGGTCATGCAGTCACCTCGTTGCGGTGGCGCACGGTCGTGGCGCGTGGCGCGACCCGGCCGAGCTGGGCGAGTTTCGTCGTCAGATAGGCGCCGGCGGTGATCGAGACCGGTCGGCCGGCCGGATCGACACCGTCGATCACGGCGTCGTGGTTCGGGAACTGGAAGTGGGCGATGCTGGTCCGGGCCGGGTAGGGCGGCCGGCCGGGCGGCACCGCGACCCGGTGCCAGGCCGACCGCCACCGCGCGCCGCTCAGCACGGCCAGCAGGTCGCCCACGTTGACGACCAGGCCGTCGGGCGGGCAGGTGACCGGGACCCAGGCCTCGCCGACCCGGACCTCCAGCCCGGGGTGGCCGTCGACGGCGAGGACGGTCAGCGTCCCGTAGTCGGTGTGCGCGCCACCGCGCCGCTGACCGGCCTCGGGGGGCGCGGCGAGCGCCGGGTAGTGGTTCGCCCGGGTGGTACCGATCGGGCGGGTCACCAGGGCGTCGAAGGCGCGCGGGTCGTCACGCAGGGCCAGCGCGGCGACCTGGAGCAGCCGGTGCGCGAAGGCCTCCATGGCCCGCCGGTAGGCGATCCAGGTCCGCTGGAAGCCGGGGAGGTGGGGCGGCCAGACGTTGCCGGCCGTGAACGGCCCCGCGTCGACGGGCGGCTCCGGCCCGATCGCGAACGTCTCGGAGAGGTCGGGCCGATCCGCCGCCGGATCCGCTGGCGCGGCCCGCCCGGCGGCCGTGGCCGGATCGGCTGGCCCGGAGCCGCTGGCAGGGTTTGTCGGGGGCGCGGCGGCGAGTGCCTGGGCCTCGGCGCCCAGGCCGTAGTAGCCGCGCTGCACACCGGGCGGACACTGAAGGCGCAGACCGTCCTTGGTGACGCCGTCGGACCTGAAGAGATCGTTCGCGGCGGCGAGCGCGGCGGCGGTCAGCGACCGGTCGACGCCGTGACCGACAGCGACGAAGAACCCGGTCGCCGTGCACGCGGCGTCGACCCGCGCGGCCACGTCCGCCAACGCAGCGGCATTACCTCTTTCAATATCGCTGACATCGATCACCGCCAGACCCTGGCTGCTCGGCTCTCGCGCTCCCGCTCCCACGGGCAAAATATTGATGGGATCTATTTTCATCGAGATGACTGCTCCGTTACGGTCCCGCGTCGACCGCCCGGCCGACCCGGCCGACCCGGCCGGCCTGACGCCAACGAAGTAGCGACATCACCCACGGTGACCACTGGGGGAGCGCCCCGGCCCGCGCGCCGGAGCGCGGCGGGTCGCGCCGCCGCTCGCCGAGACGCCTCGGCCGTGCCGGCGTTGCCGGACCTGTCGGATACTGTCTGTCAGCGGGGGCGGGCCGATCCGGCGTCACGGGGGCGGCGTGCGGTGATGGACCTTCCCTGTGTGGACACGGTCGGAAGCCCGGGAGTTCTCCCTGGATGACGACGGCGAAATAGCTGGATGTTTGTGTCAGACCTGTTCGGGCCGCGAAGGGAACGTGATGGCGGAGGGGTGGGCGCCTTCCGGTGAGCCCGCCGACTGGGGCATCGCGATCCCGACGGATGACGTATCGATTGCCCGGCGGCGGCGCGCCCTGGCGCCGATACAGGTGCTTACCGACATCGAACGGACCAAGTCGAGCCTGGACGGGGACTTCTGGCATCGCTACGACCTGTTCAACATCGCGCTTGCCGTCATCGACCAGGTCGCGCTCGCGATGGGAATCTCGGCCGGTCGTACCTGGGACGAGACCGTGGACTATGCCGGCGGGCAGGCCGCCCGCCAGGTGCCCGACGCCGCGCCCACGCAGTGGCGGGCGGTCGCGGAACGGGTGGTCGTCTCCCTCGTGACGACCGACGTCGAGACCGTCCCCTATCTCGTGCACAGTGACGAAGGCCCGAAATGGCTCGCGCAGCGATTCCGGCTGCTCTATGCGCACGCGAGCCCGGATGGCGGGGAGCACCTGCGCGCGTCGGAACAGGCCATCAACATCTTCATCGACGCGCTCGACCTGGAGATCGAGGCGGCGCAGGTCGCCAATGAGGCACAGTTGCGCGCCCTCATCGCGCGGGGCGCGATCGAGTCCGCCGTCGCGATCGCGCGCCATGCCCGTTACCGGTCCATCCAGCTGCAGGAGAAGGTCCGCCGGATCGTCGCGGACACGCTGATCGACCCCGACACCCATGACTGGGTCGACGACGTCCCCGCGGTCCTCGACACGGCGCTGACCCATGTGGCGGAACGCCTCGCCGCGGAGACGGAACTGCTCGACGCGGTCGCCGATCGGCGCGGGGACCTGACCGACTCCGTCCGGCTCGCCTCCGCCAACCAGCTCGTGGAGATCCTCCGCGAGTGCCGACATCGGCACAACGAGCTGCACGGGCATCTGATCGGGGCCCGCGGCCGGCTCCGCGACGCCCTCGACGACCGGTTCGGCCGCCCGGTGGGCGCCGCGCACCTGGCCAACATCGGCTCGGACCTGCTGGATCCGTACCTGCTGCGCCCCACCGGGCAGGCGGCGGCCGTAGCGCCCCGGCTGCTGGCGGCCGTGGGCGGGATCGCGGCGCGCTGGTGGCCGTCGCTGGCGACGCTCGTCGACGAGCTCTGCGCGCCGCCACGCCAGCCCGGGCAGGGCGAGGAGGTGGAGGAGCCCGAGTTCGCCGACTCCACCGAGCGGGCCTGGTGGGAGCCCTACGAGGACACCGTCGCGGCGATGCTCGACGCGCTGGAGGAGCCGATCCGGCTGTCCCAGCTGCTCGCCCGGGTCGAGGAGACCGCGGCCGGGGCCCAGGACGACGACGGCGAGCCGCTCGACCCGTCGGCGCTGGCCGCCGCGGTCGTGCACGCGGCGCACCGGGCGTGGACGACCCGCCTGGCCGGGCGCACGAGCGGCGAGCGGGTCGTGGTCGGCGTCGACACGGGCGCCGCGCTCGACACGGGCCAGGTCCGCTCGGCCGACCTGCTGCTCGTCCCGGCGACGGTGACGGCGGACATCGACGCCGCCGCGCCGACCCGGCCCGCGGCGCGCGACGTGCCCTGGCAGCGGGACGACGCGTCCCACGAACCCGGCGACCTCGAACCGGAGCTGGCTGGATGACCCTCGCAGGCGACGCCCTCGACCTCGGCCGGCTGCTCGCGTGGGCCGCGCGCCCCCGGGAGACCCCCGCCCGGCACGACGACTACCACCAGGTGGTCACTCGCTACCTCCAGGACCCTGACTTCGCGAGCGCGGCCGACGCGATGTTCACCGGCGCCGGCCTGCGGGTGGTCGTCACCGCGACGGACGGGGTGATCGTCACCGCCGAGGCGACGTCGTCGCTGCGCCTCACCGCCGGCGACGTCATGAAGCGGGCACAGCCCCAGCACCGGGCGGTCGTCGGGGCGGTGGTGCTCGCGGTCGCCCGCACCGCCTATCCCGAGCCGTCGATGCTCAACGACCCCGACCGGGTCGCGGTCTTCACGGCGCAGACGGTCGTCGATACCCTCGACCGGGCCGCGCAGGCCCACGAGGAGCGCAGCGAGCGCGACGGTGACCTCGACGACGACAGCGTCGAGATGTGGCGCCGGTGGCAGGCGATCGCGCCCGCCCGCCCGAACGCGCGCCGCAAGTCCGTGAGCGACCGCCAGGGCGTGGTCGCGCGGGTGTGCCGGATCCTCGCGGACGCGGGCTACCTGACCGCCCGCGGCGAGACCGACGGCGGTACCTGGATGAGCCGGCCGCGCTTTCGCTACGCGGTGGCCGAGCTGTGCGCGGACTCGGAGCTGTACGCGCTGGTGAACGGGATCGCCGAGCACCCGCCGGACGAGCCGGGCACCGGCCGGCCGGGCGGCGAGGGCGAGACCGACGGCGGCAACGACAGCGGGACCGACCGCGACCATGACGGGCAGGGGTAGCCGATGAGTTCCGCCCGCGGGCTCCAGACCGGTCTCGCGTGGGACGAGCCGGCGGCGCCGAGTAGCCCGGAGGCGCTGCCGACCCCGCCGCTGCGGCTGCGCCGCGTCCACCTGCGCGGCGTCGGCCCGGACGGCGCCCGGTTCGACCCACTGGACCTCGACTTCACCGCGCGCGACGGGGCGGCCTCGCGGGTCCTGCTCTCGCTGACGAACACCGGCGGCAAGTCGACGCTGATCACCCTGGTGTCCAGTCTCGTCGTGCCGGCGGCGCGCGCCCAGGTCGGCGGCAAGAACCTCGGCGACTACGTGCTGACCGGGGACACGTCGCATGTGGTCTGCGAGTGGGAGGACGCGGCCAGCCGGACCCGGACGGTGACCGGGACGGTGATGGAGTGGAAGGACGGCCGCCGCCAGCCCGGCCATCGGCAGCGGTCGACGACGAACATGCGCCGCGCCTGGTACCTGTTCCGGACCGGGCCGGGCGACTACGGCGTCGACGACCTGCCGTTCGTGTCCGAGGGCCGGCGGACGACGTTCGAGGCGTTCGTCGGCCAGGTGTCGAGCGCCCTGTCCGCCCGGCCGCGCTCCCAGTGGGCGATGACGCAGACCCAGCAGGAATGGACCGAGACGCTGGAGCGGCTCACCAGCATCGACCCGGTGCTGTTCGGCTACCAGATGCGGATGAACGACTCGGAGGCCGGCGCCGAGAAACTGCTCGCGACGTTCGACTCGCCGGACAACGTCGTCCGCTTCTTCATCGCCGCCCTCAACGACGACCGCGAGCTGGCCGACTTCACCGCGAAGCTCGGGCCCTATGCCGCGCTCGCCGTCGCGCGGCCCGGGCTCGCGGCGCTGGCCGAGTTCGGCGCCCAGGTCGGCGCGCGGCTGGAAGCCGTCAGCGCGCGGGCGCGCATCGCGGACGACGCCGGCGGGCAGACGGTGCGGGCGCGGCTCGGGGGCGGGGAGCACGCGGCGGCGCTCGACAACCGGGTCAGCCGCGACCAGACGTCGCTGCGGGATCTGGAGCAGGCGGCGCAGGCCGCGGCGCTGGCCTTCCAGACTGCGCGCCGCGAGTACGGCCAGATCAGCGACATCCGGCTCCAGCTGCTGCTCGAGGACGCGCGGGCGCGCCTCACCGCGGCCGAGGCGGCCGTCGGGCGCGCCACGGCGGACGCGCGCGCCACCGCCGCCGAGTCGGCGGCCTGGGAGGCGGTCGACCTCGTCCTCGACATCGACCGGGCGCGGACCGACCGCGACGCGGCCCGGGCGGCCTACGAGGCCGCCGACGCCGGGCTGGAGCCGCTGCGGGCCAGGGCGCGAACAGCCAGGGCCGCGCTGGCGGGACGCCTGCAGGCGCTCGCGGACGAGGCGGAGGCCGTCGCCGCCGTCGCCAGCGACGAGGCGGCGACCGCCGAGCGGGCCGCCGACGAGGCCGTGGACCGGCGCTCCCAGGCCGACGGCCGGGCGCATGACGCCCGGCGGGAACTGGAGTCGATCGACGCCGCCGTCGCCGCGGCGGACGCGGCGGCCCACGCCGCCGTCACGGCCGGCTGGCTGCTCGACGGGGAACGCCCAGAGCCGTGCCAGCACCGCTGGGCGCTGGCCGCCACGGCCGCCGACGACGAGGCGGACGCGCACGGCACGGCGGCCGACGAGGCGGACGAGGCCCACCAGGCCGCGGTGCGCGCGCTCGACCTGCTCGACGGCCAGCTCACCGGGCTGCGGGCCGCCGCGGGCGACGACGAGCGCGCGCGCCGGGCGTTCGACGACGACGTCACGGCCCTCGCCGGCCACGAGACTCTCCGGTCGCGGCTTCCGGACGGGCCCCGCGACGCCGCGGAGGTGGGGCGCGCCGCGGACGCGGCCGACGAGGAGGCCCGCGAGGCCGACCGCCGCGCCGCCGAGCACGAGCAGGTGGCGAAGATCGCGGCGGACGAGCTCAACCACCTCGACGGGACGGGCACGGCGCCCGGCGCCGCGGACGCGCTCGCGGTGCTCGCGGTCCTGGTCGACGCCCGGCTCGGCGCGGTCACCGGCCTGGAGTGGATCGAGCACAACGTCGTCGACGCGGCGGCGCGGCCGGCGTTCATCGGCGCGCGTCCCGAGCTCGCCGGCGGCGTCGTCGTCACCGACCCGGCCCGCTTCGACGCCGCCGTCGCCGTGCTCACCGACGCCGAGCTCATGACGCGGTCGCCGGTCGCGCTCGTCACCCCGCCACCGGCGCCACGGCCGGCCGAGGCGGCCGGCCCGGCCGAGCCTTCCGAGCCTTCCGGGCCGGCCGGGCGCGACGGGGCGCGGCGGCACGTTGTCCTGCCGCATCGGGCTACCTGGGACCGGGCCTGGGCGGCCACCCGGCGTGACGAGCTCGACGCCGCCCGGTCCGCGGCGGCCGCCGTCGCCGCGGCGGCCCGCGCGGCCGCCCTGGCGCACCGCCGTGCCTCGGCGGCCTGCGCGCAGTTCGTCGCCCGCTGGCCAGGAGCGAGCCGGGACGAGCTGGTGCGGCGCTCACGCGCGTCCGCCGACCAGGTCGCCGCCGCGGAACGCCGCCAGGAGACGCTGCGCGCGCAGCGGGACAGCGCGCGTGCCCAGGTCGCCACCGCGCGGCGGGAGCGGGATCTGGCGCTCGCGCGCTCCGCCGGCGCGCGGACGAACGAACAGGCCGCGCGCGGGCTCACGCCGGTGGTCGCGGCGGCGGAGCGGGCCGCGGACCGCCGGGCCGGCGTCGAGCGGGACCGCCAGCGCGCCCTGCGCGACGCCGAGGAGGCCCGGGAGGCCGAGTCGAGCGCCCGCGCCCGGGCCAGGGCAGCCCACGGGCGCGCCGCGCGGACGCTGGCGAACCGGGAGCCGTGGCTGCGGGAACGCGACGAGCTCGGCGTCGACGTCGCCGGGCCGGACCCCGGAGGCAGCCTCGACGTCGCGCGCCAGGCGTGGACCTCGGTGCGCGCCGAGCTGGCCAGCGCTGAGCAGGGCATGGTCGAGGCCGAGACGCTCGCCCGGGCCGAACGCGTTCTCGGCGACCTGCGCGGCCGGCTGCCGCGCTACCCGCAAGCGGCGGTCGAGCGGGCCCGGGTGCTGGCGGGGACGATCGAGGCCTCGTCGGCGCAGCTGCGGACGGGCGCCCAGCGGCAGGCCCGGGAGGACGCCGCCGCCGCGGAGGCCGGCCGGATCCATGCCGAGGCGGAGCGGCGGGCGGCCGACGCCGCGGAGCGGTCGGCACGGCCTGCCGACCGGCCCAACCACGTCGACCTGGCGAACATCCCCGAGTGGCGACCCGCCTCTCCCGGTGAGATCCCCGCGGTCCTGGAACGGCTGGAGGCCCGCAACGCCGAGCTGCTCGCCCGGCGCGACGAGGCGGAGCGGGCTGAGACCGAAGCCCGCCAGCTGCACGAGCTCGTCGCCCAGGACGTGATCGCGCTGTCGGACACCTCCGGGATGTGGACCGCGGACAAGCCGCCGACCGACTCCGTCTTCGACGGGACCAAGGAGGCCGCCCGCACCCGGATGCGAGAGCTGATCACCGCCCTGAACCAGGCGGAGAAGGCCGAGCGAGCGGCCCGCGACGCGCTGCGCGACGCGGTCGCCGACGCCCGCGCGGTCGCGACGGACCCGCGCTGGCGCGAGCTCGACGCGCCCATCGCCGTGCGGCTGCGCTCGCTGCGGGAACCCGACCTGGTGGCGGAGGCGGCGCTGCTCGCCCGCCGGATCGACGCGATGACCCGGTCCGCGCGCGCCGACCTCGACCAGATGGACACCCACCGGGAGCTGATCCGCGACGGGCTGGTCTCGCTGTGCCGCGACCAGCGGCGCCTGCTCAAGGAGGTGTCGCGGACCTCCAGGCTTCCCGGCGGGCTCGGCGATCTCTCCCACCGGCCCGCGGTGAAGATCGTGTTCGAGGAGGCGCCGGAGGACGCCGCCGTCGCGCGGCTCGCCGCGCGGATCGACGCGTGGGCGGTCGAGCTCGCCGCGAACCCGAAACGCGCGTCGTCGTCGGAGGCGCGGACCCGCTGGCTCGCGGATGCCGTCCGCGACACGGTCGTGGACCGGCCGCGGGCCGGCGCGTGGACCGTGGAGATCCTCAAGCCGCGCATCGACGGCAAGGTGATGTACTGCCCGCCGGACCGGATCCCGCACGAGTTCTCCGGCGGGCAGGTCCTGACCCTCGCGGTGCTCGTCTACTGCGCGCTGTCCGGAGTCCGGTCGGCCCACCGCGCGGGTGGCGCCCGGCCACCGGGAACGCTGATCCTCGACAACCCGTTCGGCGCGGCCTCGGCCGAGGCGCTGATCGCGATGCAGCACCGGCTGGCGGCGCACACCGGCCTGCAGCTGGTGTGCGCGACCGGGCTCAACGACGCCGGCGTCGACGCCGCGTTCACCGGTGAGGGATCGGTCATCGTCAAGCTTCGCAACGACGGCGACCTGCGGCGCAACCTGTCGTTCCTGCGGCTGCGCGCGGCCGTCGTCGACGGTGTCGACGTCACCGCCGCCCTCACGTCGGGACGCGACCCTGACTCGCAGCGGAACTGGGTCGACGCGAGCGCCTACCGGATCGGCGAGTGAGCCCCGGTGCTCGTCCGCCAGACCGAGGTCGACGCGTTGCGCGCGGCGCTCGTCGGCCGCGGCCAGGTCCGGGTGGCACTCGACGTGCTGTGGCCGCTGTGGGCGGCGGCCGCGCCGCGCCTGGTCGGGACCGTCCACCAGGCCGAAGGGCTGCTCACCGCGCTGAAGGCCCTCGAGGGGGCCGGCGTGCTCACGCTGCCGGTTGGGGCGTGGGACGCCTCCACCGTGCCGGCGCTGCCGAGATCCGTCAGCGTTCCGAGCGCGCGGCGGGCGGCCCGGGAGCGGCCCTGGACGCGGTTCCCGTGGTGTGCGCGGATGGGCTGGGCCGCGTCGCTGGCCACCCTGTCCGACGCCCAGTTCCGCGACCTCGTCGCCGTCAACGACTGGCTGGTCCGCGCCGCGGGTGCGCCGGGGCGTGTACCCGTGCGGTACCGGTCGGTCGAGCTGTTCGGCGACGAGAAGCGGCTGGAGGCGCTGGCCAGGACCGGGCTGTTTGGGCAGGGGCGACTCAGCCTGGACCTGCTGGGCTGCGCGCGGATCCCGGCGCCGCTGCCGGCGGCGCCGGTCGGGGCGGGGCCGGACCTTTTGGTCGTGGAGAACAGTGACACCTACTGGGTCGCGGCCGAGATGCTCGCCGGTTTCGGCGGCCATCCGGTCGGGGCGGTCGCCTGGGGATCGGGGGCGACCTTCCCGTCCCAGGTCACCGCGCTCGCGGTCGACGTCGCCGGGCGCGGCCCGGTACGCGGCGTCGTCTGGTACTGGGGCGACCTTGACCCGGCTGGCCTGATGATCGCCGTGGGCGCCGCCACCGCTGGCGCCGCCGAGGGCATCCCCGTCCGCCCGGCCGCGGGCCTCTGGGCCGCGATGGTCGACCGCCCGCTCCAGGACCCCGGGACCGTCACCTGGCCCGTCGGCCTGGGCCGCGACTGGCTGGGGCCCGAGCTGTGGGACCGTCTCGGTGCCATCCGGGACGGTCAGGGCCGGATCGCGCAGGAGTCCGTTCCGCCGGCGGCGCTCGCCAGTTGGGCCGCGGATCTCGCGGCGGCCTGAGATAGGCCGGTCGGGCACCGCCGCCCCAGCGAGGGCGACCGCTGGGTTTTCTTGCCGCACGGGGCGTCCGGAAACCACCTGATGTGGCGGCACCAGGTCGACCGTCGAGTGCCGATGCCGACCGGTCTTTGATCGTCGGTTCCCCTTGACGCGCGACGGGTGACGCGGTTCGTGCGCTCCAGCGGGTGCGTCCGGGCGTTGACTGACGACGGCGGTCCCGCTACGGTCGGAACAACTATTAGGTTCAATGTTTGAGATTGGTTGGGGCGTGCACCACCAGCCTGGTGCGCCGTCGGGGTCGACACCCGGATGGTGCCGCTGGGCGATCGACTACTGCCTGGCGGCCCGCACCGGGCGGTGACCAGCAAGGCGACGGGCCTGCCGCACGTCCTGGCTCGCCGCGGGACGACGCGGTTTGCCTCAACTCATTCACCACGTCGTGCCGGAGGGCGAGGTCAATGCCTGACATCCCACCATTCGTGGCCGAGCCGCGGATGCTGATCGACGGCCAGCTCGTCGATGGCTTGGCGAGCACCTGCGCGACCATCAACCCCGCCACGGCGAAAGCACTGGGGGAGGCCCTGACGCGCTGGCGCGGCCGGAGGATCGACTACGAGGGGGGTCGCACGGCCCATACCTTGAGCGCCCGGGGCTGGGCCGCGCTACCCGCCCGGCTGGGCTGAGGAGCGACATGGGCGCGCTCATCATGCTCGGGACGCTGTTCGCTCTCGTCGTGCTCGTCTACGTCCTGGTGCTGCGCTTCGACCCCGAGATGCGGCGTTCGCGGACGTCGGGGGGCGACCGGTGAGCGACGAGGCGACGCCCGCGCTCGTGTTCGGCCAGGTGTTCGCCTATGTTGGCGGCCTGTCGTTCCTCGCGATCGGCATCGTGCTCACCGTTCGCCGGCGGCGCCTGCATCCGTTGCTGCTCTTATGTGTCTGCGCGATCTCGTTCTCCTGGATCGAGGCGCCGTACGACTGGGCGATGTACGCGCAGTTCGCGCCCGCCCTGCCGCGCATGCCTTCGTGGTGGCCGTTGAACATGACCTGGGGCGGGCTGCCAGCGTCGGTGCCCTTGGGCTACATCGAGTACTTCGTGCTGCCGGCGCTCCTGGGTGTCGCGCTCGAGCGGCGGCTGCGCGCGAGGTTCGGGTGGCGACGACCGATCGGCCTGCTCACGGTCGGGCTCGTCGTCGGCTACGCCTGGGCGCTGCTGTTCAACGGGGTCTTCGGCGTCCGCGCCGGCGTCTTCTACTACGGCCGCGTCATCCCCGGTCTCGCGATGTTCGAGGGAACCAAGCACCAGTACCCCCTGTACGACGCCCTCGCGATGGGCGTGCAGATGATGGTGTTCACCTACCTCCTCGGCCGGACCGACGCGCAGGGCCGCACGATCATCGACACCTGGGCCGAACGGCGGACCAAGACCCGAGGCCGCGCGGTCGCGTTGTCGGTCGTCTCCGTGGTCGTGCTCGGCAACCTGCTCTACGGCGCCGTGTTCGCGCCCCACCTCGTCACCAAGCTGAACGGCGACGTGACCGTGGGTCCGACGACCGAGCTGTTCCCCGGCGTGCCGAACCAGCCCCTGCACGGCGGCGCGGGAGGCGGGCAGTGAACGATCACGGGCCCCGGGCGACGCGCCTCACCCGGGGCGGGGCGTCCACTAGATCGCGCGTTCGCCCTTGAGCATCGAGCCGGCGTCGAGCAGGAGGTTCTGGCCGGTCATGTAGCGGGAGTCCTCGCTGGCCAGGAAGGTGACCAGAGCCGACACGTCACTCGTCTCGAGGTACGGGATCGGCATCGGCTGCATCCCGGGGAAGGCCGCCTCCGCGTCCTCGCGGGTTGGGGTCTTGCCCTCGGCGACCAGGTCCGGGCGGAACGAGCGGTAGATGTCGTCGTTCTGCAACAGACGGGTGTTGACGTTGGTCGGGTGGACGGCGTTCAGCCGGATGTTGTGCGGGGCCAGCTGCAGCGCGAGGGTCTCGACGTACTGGAAGATCAGCCGTTTGGCGAACGAGTATCCCACGCCGCCGGTCCTGCCCATCGCCTCGGTGGTGTTCTTCATCAGGCCCGCGCAGGAGCCGGTGATGATGATCGAGGCACCCGACCGCAGGTGCGGGGCGACGACGGCGACCGTGTTGTGCGCGCCGACGAAGTCGACGTCCATTCCATCGATGAAGCCCTCGATGAGAGTGCGATCGTTCATCGGAAGGATGCCGGCGTTCGCACAGACGATGTCGACCTGGCCGAAGCGGGCGAGGCCCTGGTCCAGCGCGGCCCTGACCTGCTCCTTGATGCGCACGTCGGCCTTGACGGCGACGATGCTGCCGCCGACGGCCTCGACCTCCTTGACGGTCTGCGCCAGGTCCTCCGCGCTGGCCATCTCGTAGTTGACGGTCGGGATGTCCTCGCAGATGTCCACCGCGATGATGCCGGCGCCCTCGCTTGCCAACTTGACGGCGTGACTACGCCCCTGGCCCCGCCCGGCGCCCGTGATGAAGGCGACCTTGCCGTCGAGCTTACCCATCGTGTCCTCCGTGGTGCGCAAAGTGCGGTGGTCGGCGGCGAGCCGCGGGCAGCAGGGATGGATATTGCGTGAAATGGTCGATGCCGGGGAGGTCGGCGCCCGGGGGAACGATCTTGTCGATGGCGTCGAGGATGTCCCCGCTGAGCTCGAGGTCCGCGGCGTCCAGGGCGTCGTCCAGGTGCTTTGCCGTGCGCGGTCCGATGATCGTCGACGTGATGGCGGGGTGGCTGGAGACGAACGCGAGGGCCAGCGAGGTGAGCGTGATGCCCGCCTGGGCGGCGACATCGCGAAGGGCGTCCACCGCGTCGAACCTGGCGGGGGCGGCGCGTTCGGCGGCCGTGCTGACGGTTCCCTGCATGAAGGGGCTGGTGGGGTCGTAGCGTGAACCGGCTGGAGGCTCCTGGCCGCGCTGGTACTTGCCGGTCAACCAGCCGCCGGCGAGCGGGCTCCACGGGATGACCGCCATCCCGTGTCGCTGGCAGGCGGGAAGCACCGCCTGCTCCACCGACCGGGCGAAGATCGAATACTGTGGCTGCTCGCAGACGAACCGCTCACTGCCCCGCCGGGCCGCCGCCCACTGTGCCTCGACGATCCAGTCCGCCGGGAACGACGACGACCCCAGGTAGAGCACCTTGCCGTGCCGCACGAGGTCGGTGAGCGCGCCGAGGGTCTCCTCCAGGTCGGTGTCCCAGTCGAGCTTGTGTATCTGGAGGAGGTCGATGCGGTCGGTCCCCAGCCGTCGCAGACTGTCCTCGACGGCCTGGGTGATCCACCGGCGTGAGGAACCTCGCTGGAGGCGGCCACCCATGGGGAAGAAGCATTTGGTGGCGAGCACCACCTCGTCCCGGCGTGGTTTGACCGCCTGCCCGATGATTTCCTCGCACTCACCGTGGGAATAGACGTCGGCGGTGTCGATGAAGTTTATTCCGCCGTCCAGCGCGCGATGGATGATCGGCACGCAGTCGGCGGGATCGGTGCTGCCCAGCCGGCCGAACGTCATCGTTCCCAGGCACTGGCTGCTCACCTCGACGCCCGTCTTTCCGAACTTACGGTACTTCACCGGACTCCTTAGGCGATCGGTACTGTGCCGGTAATGCGTGGATGGCCTTCACCTACCTCCGACGTCGAGTACCGCCCCGCGCCGGAAACTCGCGTCACATCTTCCGGAAATCCCAGCTCGTGATCTTTTCGGGAGTCAGGCGCAGCCAGGCGTGGCGCCCGTCGTAGTGCTTCTCCTCGCGGCCCGTGTATTTCAGGGCGTGCAGCCGTTCCAGGGCGTCGAGGTCCGGGTCCGGGGTGCCGACGCGGGGAACCTCGCCGACGCTTTCGAGCCGGCCCCGCAGCTCGACTCCCCGCAGTTCTCGGAAATCGTGGCCGGCGTCGACGACGACCGCGACCCGAGGGTCGCGTTCGATGTCGGTCCATCGCTGGCTCTTCACGAGGGAGCTGAGCCACAGGGCTGTCCCGTTCCAGACGAACCACAGCGGTGTCGCGTGTGGCCCGTTCGCGCCCATGGTCGCCAACCGGCAGGTCCGCTCCTCGGTGAGGAAGGCGTCGACCTCCGCCGGGGTCATGGCGATCTTCCGGCCACGTCGCTGATCCTTCATGACGCTCGTCCTTTCAGGTGTCCCGCGATGGCCGGTCGGCGCGGAGATCGGCGCGGCGGCGCGCCCTGTCAGGCGACGACGCCGCGAAGCTTGAGGTCGAGGATCGAGTCCCAGTCGAAGCCGAGTTCGGCGAGGACGCCGTCGCCGTGCTCGTTGAAGGTCGGCGCGCGGCCGGGGCGGGCGGGTTGTTCGTCGTACTGCACGGGAGCGGTGGCCAGGCGGACGGGGACGCCCGTGGCGGTGGCGCACTCCTGGACGTAGCCGTTGGCGACGGTCTGCGGGTCGGCCGCGGCCTCCAACGTGTTCTGCACGACCGTCCACTGCCCGGTGAAGGACGCCAGCCGTTCCCGCCACTCGCCGACCGACCGCTCGGCGAAGACGCCGGTGAGCAGGGCGATGGCGTCGGTGCTGTGCGTGAGCAGCGCTTCGTGGGTGGCGAACCTGGGGTCGGTCGCCAGTTCCGGCCGGCCGATCGCCGCACACAGCGGCGGCCAGTACTTGCCCGCCTGTAGGCAGGTGAAGGCCAGCCAGTCGCCGTCCTTGGTCTGGTAGTTGCCGGACAGCGGATTCGCCCGCGCGGCGCCGGCGGGCGGCGGGGTCCAGGGAACGTCGAGCAGCAGGGACAGGGCCAGCGCCTGTCCCATCGCCCAGATGCCGGTTCCCAGCAGGGAGACGTCGACGACGGGTGCTTCCCCGGTCCGTTCCCGGTGGTAAAGCGCGCCCATGATCCCGCCGGCGATCGTCATCGCGCCGAGAGAGTCTCCGAAGCCGGGTGCCGGGGGGACCGGGACGTGGCCGTACTCGGGGCGCATCACGCCGACGGCGGCACCCGTGCGGGCCCAGAAGGCCAGCGAGTCGTAGGAACCGCGGTCGGCCTCTGGCCCTCGCTCGCCTTGCCCGGTGCCACGGACGTAGATGATCCGCGGGTTGTGCGCGCGGATCTCCTCCACGTCGATCTTCAGCTTGGTGCGCACGGCTGGCAGCTTGTTGGTCAGGAAGACATCGCAGGTCGCGGCGAGGCGGTAGAGGATGTCTCGTCCAGCCTCCGACCCGAGATCAAGTCCCAGGCTGCGCTTGCCTCGATTGGAGTGTTCGAGCAGGACGTTCGCCGACGTCGGCACCACCGCGACGCCGGTCGCCGCCAGGGCGCGCATCGCGTCACCGCGTTCGACATGCTCGATCTTGATGACCTCGGCGCCCCAGTCCGCGAGCAGCGCGGAGGCGGCCGGAACGAAAGTGTGTTCGGCGACCTCAAGTACCCGAACACCACGCATCACCGCAGTCATGAACGTCCTCCCACCTCACAGCAGATGTGGCGACCGGAGTCGCCGGATCCGGTCGTGCCCATGCCGTTGCCGCGCGCGAACCGGCACGGCGGACATCAACGGGAGTGATCGGGCCACGGCGGGCCGAAGGGCACACGATGCTCAGGCGTCGGTGCCCTCCGGCCCACCTGGGACGTCAGTTCGCGATCGGCGTGTTGCCGAGGACCTTGTACTCGGCGGGGTGGCCCTTGTCGTCGAGGGTGGTCGTCAGACCGCCGGTGACGCACACGGCCTGCTCTTCCGGAATCGCCTTGCCGTTGCAGCGGAACTTGAGCCCGGCGGCGCCGGGCAGCTCCGTCTCTTCCATGGCCTTGATGGTCGCGGTGATGCTCTCGGGGGTGATGTCACCCGTGATGCCCTGGGTCGCCGTCTGGAAGCCGTTCATGATGATGAACATGATCATGCTGTCCTGGAAGGACAGGTCGACGTCCTTGCCGTAGGTCTCGGCGACCTCGGTGTAGAGGCGCATCGACGGGCTGTCCGGGCCGATCGGGGCGGTGGCGCTGATGACCATGCCCTTGAGCGTGCTGCCGGAGACCGAGGTGCGGGTGGAGTCCGTGATGCACTGGGAGATGGCGCTGATGGTGCCGGTGAAGCCGACGGCCTTGAGGCCGTTCATCGCGCTGATGCAGAACGAGTCGTTGCCGATGATGAAGACCTCGTCGGAGCCGTTGGCGGCGACCTGCTGCATCTGGGGGGTCATGTCGGCGGTGCCGGGGGCGACGCGGACGAGTTCGTAGTCGATGCCGGCCTTCTCGAACAGGGGCGGCGCGACCTCCTGCGCGGAGTGCAGGGCGGCGGGGACGTCGATGACGACGGTGGTGACCTTCTTGTTGCCCTGGTCCTGGGCGACCTGGATCGGCAGTTGGATGGTGGGGAAGGTCGGGTTGCCCAGGGTGAAGGTCGTCGGGCTGGAGAGCAGGCCGGGGTCGCTCGAGCCGTAGAGCATGACGGGGATCTTGGCGTCGTTCAGTGGCTTCCACGCGCTCTCGACGACGCCGGAGGTGCCGATGAGGACGGCGGAGACGTCCTTCTCGACCAGCTCGTTGCCGCAGTCGGTGGCCTTGGACGGGTCGCCCAGGGTCTCGCAGAGCGAGATCTCGATGGGCCGGCCGCCGATCCCGGACTTGTGTTCGTTGAGGTACTTGGTGGTGGCCTCGACGATCTTGTTGTCGTTGGTGTGGTCGGCGGTCGGGCTGGCCCCGTCCGTGATCACGCCGATCTTGACGGGCTCCCCGGTCGCCTGGGCGATCGGGCCGAGGATGCTCCCGGAGGCCGCGGGGCTGCTGGCCGCGGGGGAGGGCTCGTCGGAGTCGCCGCCACAGGCCGAGACGAACGCCAGGCTCGCGGCGAGGACCGCGACGCCGGCCAGCCTTAACCCGGTCGGCCCGCTGGGCGACTTCTCGGATACGCCGGTCCGGGATGCCCGGGCGACGGCCTGTCGACCGCCCAGTACACGGATGGGTGACATGTTCTCCTCCTTGTTGACGAACGTCTGGTGGTCGATCGCTGAGTCGGTGATCGCGGGAATCTCGCCGACCGCCGAGGCGGCGAGGGGAGTCGGACACCAACCCTTCGGGATCTTGAGATCAACGATCTTGCTGGTGTCAGGGGTGCGCCTGTGTGGCGATGAGGTCGTTGGAGGCTCGGCGCGCCGCTAGAAGACCCGGCGCTTGGTCGGCATCACCGCGCTGCCGGACGGCGCGAGGCCGCACATGGCGTCGGCACACTCGACATGCCCGGTCTTGATGGCGTTGGCGCCCCGGCCAGCTGGGAGTGCCGCGGCCACAGGACAAAGGCGTGTTTGGCGACCTCGGGTACCTGGACGTCGCGCATCACCGCGGTCATGGCACCTCCCCCTTGATACCCCTCCAGTTCGGACCGGCCACGCCCGTCCCGGGTCCCGGGACGGGCGTAGGAACAGGCGGCGGACCCGGATCGCGGCTACCTGTGCCGCCTATATGCGTGCACTGCTCGCTTTTCGTGAGGGCGAGTATGCGAGTCTTGCTCGCATAGTGTCAAGGTGGTGTTCGATGGTGAGGTGCAGCGGCGATCACTTGCGGAGTCAGGCGGGAAACCGCCCCACGGGTGCGCTCCGGGCGCCGCCGAGCCCGCCGAGCCCGGGTCGGCCCGGTGGTGGACGGAACGTGTCGCCCGCCGACGCCGCCCCCGCGCCGGTGGTCTGTCCACCGAGCGCATCGTGGAGGCGGCCCTGGACGTCCTGCGCGCGGGCGGCGTCGAGGCGCTGACGGTGCGGGCCGTCGCGCAACGGCTGCACACCAGCAGCCCCTCGCTGTACCGGCACATCGCGAGCCGCGACGAGCTGATCACGCTGATCGCCGACCACGTCCTGGCGGACGTCCGCCTTGTGGCCACCGGGCGGGGCTGGCGCGCCGATGCCGAGGGGCTCATGCGCGAGCTTCGCCGGGTGCTCCTCGCCCAGCCGCTGCCCCCGTCGGCGGGACGGAGCAGGCCGGGGTACGGGCCGAACACGCTGCGCCTCGTCGACGCCGCGCTCGCCCTGTTCCTCGACGCCGGGCTGACCGCCGGGCAGGCCGGCCGCGCGGCCGCCGTGATGATCCAGTTCGTGGCCGGGGTCGTCGACATCGAGCGCAGCGCCGCCGGTCGCGGATCGCGCGGCGCCACCGGCGCCGACGGCTTCGACCAACTCCTTTCCGGGCTGCCCGCCGACCAGTTCGCCGCCCTGCGCGCGGCCGGCGCG
>NZ_JADWYU010000345.1 GCF_016786325.1 Frankia nepalensis
AGCAGTCATGGCGGCGTGCCGCCACCCTTTCGGAATGAGAATTTGCTACCGGTTCCGGTGGCAGCGACAGCCGTGATCTGTGTGTGGGCTTCTTTGCCGTGATGGCTACGGGCGTGCTCGTCCCGTGAGCCAATCGTGGTGCTGTCCGGGTCGACGTCGCCTGCGTTTGGTGCTGTGAGCCCGTCCAAGAGTATGACGGTGAAGGTCTGGGGCACTCTTTCCTGCTGCTTCGAGCGCGTTCCTCAGTTTCCTGCGTTCAGGCCTTCCCCGGACAGCACCCCCATTTCGACGGGAGCGGGAGGGAGTGATACGGAATGAAGGTTCTGTTTCCCCGGTGTGCGGGGCTGGACGTACATCGGGACACGGTCGTCGCTGCGGTAAGGATACAGGCCGGATCGGGAAAGACGACGACGGAGGTGCGGACGTTCGAGACGACAGGCGGGGCCCTCGGACGGCTTTCGGACTGGCTCACCGAGAATCGGGTGGCGCTCGTCGGTATGGAATCCACAGGTGTTTACTGGAAACCGGTCTTCCAGATACTCGAAGATCGGTTCGAGTGCTGGCTGCTCAACGCCGCGCACGTCCATAACGTACCGGGGCGGAAGACCGACGTGGCCGACGCCGCTTGGATCGCGGACTTGGTAGCCCACGGCCTGGTCCGCGCCTCCTTTGTGCCCCCGAAACCGTTCCGGGACCTGCGCGACCTCACCCGCGCGAGGCGCACTGTCGTCGAGGAGAAGACACGGGAGGTCCAGCGGTTGGAGAAACTGATGCAGGACGCCGGAGTCAAACTGACCTCGGTTGCCTCCAAGCTGCTCGGAGTATCCGGCAGGGCAATCCTGGAGAAGATGATCGAAGGCGAACGGAACCCGCAATACCTCGCCGAACTCGCTCGCGGCCGGCTGCGCGGAAAGATCCCCCAGCTGGCCGAAGCACTCGCGGGCACGTTCCGTTCCGGCCACCATGGCTTCCTCGCGGCGCAGCTGCTCGAACGGATCGACCTTTGCGACGAGCAGATCACCGACCTCGACCATCGGATCGAGGTGATGATCGCCCCGTTCCGGTCGACGGTAGACCGGATCCAGACGATCACCGGCGTCGCGGCGGTTACCGCCGCGATACTTGTTGCCGAGGTCGGCTTGGACATGTCCCGATTCCCGACCGCCGGCCATCTCGCGTCCTGGGCCGGAATCTGCCCCGGCAACAACACCTCCGGAGGAAAACGACTCTCCGGTCGTACCCGGCACGGAAACAAGTGGTTACGCACCGCGCTCACCGAGGCCGCGCATGCCGCAGCCCGCAGCAAGAACACCTACCTGGCCTCGCACCACGCCCAGGTCCGCGGCCGACGCGGAGTCCAGAAAGCGATCGGCGCGACCCGCCACGACATCCTCATTGCCTACTGGCACATCGTCAAGAACGACACCGACTACCACGACCTCGGCGGCGACTGGCACGCGCGCCGTCGCCGGAACCCCGAAAGACGCAAAAACACCCTTGTCACCGAACTCGAAAAACTCGGCTACACCGTCGATATCAAACCCGCCGCATAACCCGGAACAATAGGAGAACGGCACCAGAATACCCGCAGGGAAAAGCGCCTACCCGGTACGCCAGAGGAACCCGCCTCCTGGCGCGATGCCGCACGCCCAGTCCCAGCTCCACCGTGGCCAGGGAATTCACTCCTCAGC
>NZ_JADWYU010000346.1 GCF_016786325.1 Frankia nepalensis
GGCCTGACTTCCGCCAAATTAGTGCGCACTGCCCGGTCAGACGATCAGTGCGAGCGCGGTGCGCAGGTCGGTCGGGAGGGGGTCCTCGGCGGTGAGGATCTGCTCGCCGGCGCGGATCTGGATGGTGCGGTAGCGCCGGGTGGTGCGCACGAACCGGCGGATCGACCAGCCGGTGCGTTCCTCGACGTGGCGGGTGACCGCGAGCGCGGCGAACACGATGGTCAGGTGCGCGTCGATGGACTCGCGTTTGTGGTGGTAGATCGGCCGGGCCGCGAGGTCGGACTTGCTCATCCTGAAGGATTTCTCGATGTTGAGCAGGCGATTGTAGGCCTGCAGGACGAACTCGGGGGTCGGGTTGTCGATGTTGGTGCTGTAGCCCTTGAACCCGGCCAGGGCGCGGGCTTTGGCTTCCAGCGTCCGGTTGACGGACTTGTCGGCGCCGGTGAGCTGGACGAACCGGTTGCGCTTGATCGGGGTCTTCCCGGCGACGGCCTTCTCGGCCTTGGCGACCTGTTCGTCGATGCCGCGTAGGGTGCGCCGGGCCCGGTCGGCCTTGTACTGGTAGTAGATGACCTGGTCGCGGCGCTGGTCGGTGGGGCCGGCGGGCCAGGGCTGAGTGAAGATCTGCCCGTCGTCGGGCTCGTCGCCGGGGTGCTTGCGCCGCCAGTCCACGACGGCATAGGGGATGTCGGGGATCTTCATGCCGAGGATGAACGACAGGCCCTCGGCCTCGATCGCCTTGCGGTTGGCCTCCGAGATCATGCCGGCGTCGGCGACGACGGTGACGTCGCGCAGCCGGTGAGCGGCCATGAACGCCTTGATGACGGGGAGCATGGTGGTGGTCTCGGCCTTGTTGCCCTCGAACGCCTCGATCATCAGCGGGAAGCCGGCCGCGTCGGTGAGCAGCCCGACGGTGATCTGGGGTTCGAGGCGGCGTTCCTTCGAGTAGCCGGACTCGCGGAACCCGTCGCCCTGGTCCGTCTCGAAGTAGAGGGTCGTCACGTCGTAGAGGACCAGGCTCGCCGGTCCCAGGCCGGTGTGCGCCGCGCAGGCCGCGGCCAGGCCACGGCGGAAGGGCTCGGTCGCGTAGGTCGACAGGCGGCGCTCGATGGTGCGGTAGGCGACGGGGTCCGCGCCGACCTCGTCGAGGACCCGTGGTGTGTCACGCTTGCTGGTCGGCTCGATGATCCGGGCCAGGACCAGGGCACGGAACACCGGGTCGCCGCCGGTCGCCGTGGCCAGGCCGACCGCGTCGTAGGCGCGGCACAGCGCGTCCCACAGGTGCCCCATCCGCGAGGCGACGATCGGCAGCGGGGCACCCGACGAGCCGACCACGTCCAGGCCGAGGTCGAGTTCGCCCTGCCCGGCCGCAAGCCGCTGGTTCGCGACCGCCTTGAGCGCCTCGAGTTCGGCCTCGTCGTGCGCCGACCCGATGTGGTCCATCGTGCGCGAGCCGCGCCGGTTCGAGTACACGATCTGCACTGCGGTCGCGCCCGACGCGGTCCGCACGGTGCGCACATACGCCACGAGCCCGCAGCCTAGGGCCCGGGTTAGTGCACAAAAACAGCGACCTCGATCAGCGAACCCACAGGTCAGCGACCCACCAACGCGATCAAGTCACGATCATGGCGGAAGTCAGG
>NZ_JADWYU010000347.1 GCF_016786325.1 Frankia nepalensis
GTGAATGATCACCGACCGGGCCGATCTCTTTGCGCGAACCAGCTCGCCGGTCCACGTGAGTCGATCATCACCGGGGCCGCCGTCCGGGAACCGGCCACCTTAGGCATGCCCGGCACGGCCTTTCCAGGCCCGCGGCCCGAGCCCGGCCCCGGCACCCGTCGCGGGTGAGCCCTTCGGCGGCCCGCCGATGTCGGGCATCTGCCGGCCCACCCGGACGGCCAGCCGCGCCGCCCCCGGGCCCCTCCTGGATTGGCCAGACCCATCCGGGAGGTCCGGGTTCACGCGACGATGGGTGCCTTGTGGAACTGCCGGTCCGCGCCGACGGCCGAGCCAACGGGGACGGGCGCCTGGCGGGCGCCGCCGCGACGGGTACGGCCCGTGATGATCGCCTCGCGCTCGGATTCGCTCATCCCGCCCCAGACCCCGTAGGGCTCGCGAGCGGACAACGCGTGCTCGCCACATTCTTTGATCACTGAGCAGCGAGCGCAGATGGCCTTAGCCGCCGCCTCGCGCGCGGCCCTGGCCGGCCCTCGCTCACCCTCAGGGTGGAAGAACAGTTCGGTGCTCTCGCCCCGGCAGGCGCCGTGCAGCTGCCACTCCCACTTCTCCGCCCCGGGACCCGGTAGACGTCGGACGTCGGTCATCGTCCTGTTGCCCCCCTCTTCTCGTCTGGCGGCCACGCGCGCCGCCCGCACACCGTAGGCCGGCCACCCCGCGCTTTCGATCTTGAAAAATCACCCTCCCGCGCCCGCGGGCCGCGAGCGGCGTCCCTACCCGAGCAGCCCTCACAGGGGGTGACGGCCCGTCCGGCGAACGACGGTGTGGTCGCTACCCCCCGCCGGCCCGCCCAACCGGCGTCGTGGCCACTACCTCTGCTGGTCACGGCGCATGCCATGTCATTTGCGGAAAGCGCGGACCGGACGATCCGGGCCCGCCGGTGGTCGGCGAACACGAGCGGGCCGCGAAGCGGCGCATCCCCGCTGGCTACGCTCAGCGCCAGCCCGGCCGACCCGGCAAGCGCGGGCCGGCGGCCAGAAGATCCAGCGACCACGAGCCTGGCGACCGACTACGTGTTCGGGGCGTAGCGTGGGCCACGTGAGCGACGAGCCCATCGACCCGTTCGCCGACGACCCGGAGGACCCGGCGTACGAGCTCGCCCAGCTGGATCCGTCCGAGGACCTCGATGCGCCCCTGTCGCTGCACGAGCGCGAGGAGGTCCTCGCCGAGCTCGGTGACCTCGACGTGTTCCGCACCCTGCTGGAGCCGCGCGGGTACCGCGGCCTGGTGGTGGACTGCGAGGGCTGCGCCGAACCCCACTTCTTCGACTGGGACCTGCTGACCGGCAACCTGCGCCACCTGCTCAACGAAGGACGCACCCGGGTGCACGAGCCCGCCTTCGCCCCCGACCCCTCCTGCTACGTCTCCTGGGACTACGCGCGCGGCTACGCCGACGGCGTCTGCGAGGCCTCGGAGGCACAGGACGCGTGACCGGCCGGGGGTGGGCCGTACGTGCTCGCCGCCCTTTGGGCGGCTTCGCCGGGCGGCCAGTCACGGATGTTGCTCCGGGGCCGAGCCCCGGACCCCGCGCCAGGGGGCTTCGCCCCCTGGACCCCCC
>NZ_JADWYU010000348.1 GCF_016786325.1 Frankia nepalensis
GCGGTCGGAAGGTCGCTTGCGCGACCGCCGACCGCGGAGCCTGTCGGGCGCTGAGCGCCCTCTGGACCTGGTCCCGGGGTCGAGCTGCACAGCTGGGGGGCGGTCCCGGTCCGGGGTCGCGGAGGTGGTCGCGTTGGCGGGGCGCCGTCACCGTTGGTGGCTGGGTCGCGCGAACGCGTCACCAGAAGTGGCCGTATCCGAGGATGTTGGACCGCGAAGCTGGGGCGGTCTGGTCCGAGGGCGTGGAGGTGGTCGCGTTGGCGGAGCACCGTCACCGTCGGTGGCTGGGTCGCGCGAACGCGTCACCAGAAGTGGCCGTATCCGAGGATGTTGAACCGCGACTCTGGGGGCGGTCTGGTCCGGGGTCTCGGAGGTGGTCGCGTTGGCGGGGCGCCGTCACCGTTGGTGGCTGGGTCGCGCGAACGCGTCACCAGAAGTGGCCGTGTCCGAGGATGTCGCTTGGCGGTTGGCACCGTGGGATGTCCAGGGCCCCGTAGATCCGCGACGGTGCCCTGACCCGCGCTCGGCGTCCGCGCTCGCACGGACACGGAAAGGGGTTCCAGCGGCTGGCGGAGGCCGAATTGCTGATCACGTCTGAGAATGGGGCGGCGGAGCTAGGAGAGGTGAGGGTCGATGTCGCGGGCGCTGGTGCTGGGCGGAGGCGGGCTGGCCGGGATCGCCTGGGAGATCGGCCTGCTCGCCGAACTCGCTCAGGCGGGATCCGACCTGGCCGCGGCCGACACCGTGATCGGGACCTCGGCCGGGTCGGTCGTCGGCGCGCTGCTGCGCGCCGGGCCGGGCCTGGAGGCGCCCCTCGCCGCCCAACTGGCGGCCTACGGCTCCGACGCCGAGCTACCCGTGAAGATCGATCCGGATCTCCTGATGAACATGT
Organism: Frankia nepalensis; assembly: GCF_016786325.1. Taxonomy (GTDB): domain Bacteria; phylum Actinomycetota; class Actinomycetes; order Frankiales; family Frankiaceae; genus Pseudofrankia; species Pseudofrankia nepalensis. The sequence goes on from NZ_JADWYU010000348.1 coordinate 893, forward strand.
TCGGTGAGGCGGTCAGCGGCGCTCGCGACCTGCCGGCCGCGCTGTGCCGGATCGGCGCGATGGCCCTGGCCACGCCGACGGTCACCGAGCAGGAGCGTCGCCGGGTCATCGAGGCCCGCCTGCCCCGGCACGCGTGGTCCGAGGGCCGGCTGCTCGTGACGGCGGTCGACGCCGAACGCGGCACACTGGTCACCTTCGACAGGGACTCCGGCGTCGACCTCGTCGACGCGGTCGCGGCAAGCTGCGCCATCCCCGGTGTGTGGCCGCCGGTGACGATCGGCGGCCGCCGCTACATCGACGGCGGCTCCGGCTCGGCCACCAACGCCGGGCTCGCCGCCGGCCACGACATCGTGCTCGTCGTCGCGCCGATGACGACCCCGGTCCGCGGCCCGTTCCCCGGCATCGACGACGAGGTGCACGACCTGGAGCGGGCCGGCGCCCGGGTCCTGGTCGTCACCGCCGACGACGCCGCCAGGACCGCCTTCGGCCCCAACCCCCTCGATCCCACGGTCCGCCCCGCGTCCGCCCGCGCCGGCCGCCGCCAGGGCTGGTCCCTCGCCCACACGGTCCGCGCCTTCTGGACCGCGTCCCGCTAACCGGGCACCGCGGTGAATCCTCGTGCCGTGGCCAGGGCGGGTGCCGTGGCCAGGGCGGGTGGCCGGCCGCGGCGACGCGCCGCGGCCGTTCCCCGCGGCCGCCACCCGCCTGGG
>NZ_JADWYU010000349.1 GCF_016786325.1 Frankia nepalensis
GGCGGCGAGCAGGACGGCGGCCCAGCCGAGGAGGCGGGCGACGGTCTCGGTGCCGGCGCTGACCATCTCGTTGGTGACGGTGGCGGCCTCATCCGTGGTGAGCCGGCGGGTGCTGTCGCCGTCCTTGACCTCGGCGTGGACGAGCGCGGTCATCATGTCGTCGCGGGGTCGGGCGCGCCGGTCCTCGATCTGCTCGACGAAGTAGGTCCGCAGCCGGATGGTGGCGGCGCGGGAGAACTCGTTCATCATCCCGGCGCCTTCCTCGATGTGGAAGGTCTCGTCGATGGTCCGGCGGACCAGTTCGCGGTCGGCCGGGTCGACCCCGATGAGGGCGGAGATGACCATCGAGGGAAGTTGCGCGGCGAAGTCCTGGACGTAGTCGAAACCGCCCCCGCCGATCTGTGGGTCCAGGAGTTCCGCGCACAGCGCGCGGACCTGGCCCTCCAGGGCGGCGATGCGCCGCGGCGTGAAGGCGCGCGACACCAGCGCCCGCAGCGTGTTGTGGACCGGCGGGTCGGAGAAGATCAGGAAGCCGGGCGGGATCGGGTCCTTGCCCATGATCTCCAGCACGGTGCCGTACGCCGAGCTGTAGGTCTTGGTGTCGAGGTGGACGGCGTCGACGTCGGCGTGCCGGGAGACCGCGTAGAAGTCGTACCTGTCGTTGCGGTACAGGGGCTGCTCGTCGCGCATCCGGCGCCAGACCGGGTACGGGTCCACGTCGATGACCTTGTCGAAGGGGTCCCAACTTAAGTCCGTCACTGCTCGGACCTTTCTGTCCCGGAAGACGCCTCGCCGCGGTACCCCCCGCGTGGCACTGGTACCGGCGAGCGCGCTGAACTGTGGACTCCGACTGCGGCTTCCCGTGCCTGGTGGACTTCCCGGCCCGACCTCGCGGATCACCGCCGGCCACCGGGCAGGCTGTTGGCGCTCCCCTCCGGCGCGGATGTGGCGCGGCGTGGATGCCAGCCCAGCGGTAAACGGCCCGCCGTGCCAGCGAGGCCTGAACACGGGTGTCACAGTACTGACGCCAAATTGTTCGCGTCAACCAGCTGGCAGGCGGCCGGAAGCTCCGCTGGCGCAGGTATCGAGACCTGGAGCTACCACAGGTACGACGGGCAGGTGACCGGAACCTGTCACGAACCTCTGGGCGCGAGGATGGCGCGAGTCGGCCGGCCCGTCGACAGCTTCCTGTCAGTAGGCTGACGCCATATGGGCAGGCCGGCGGAACCAGACGACGAAGGCGACGGGCCGTCGCCGGACCGGCGCCGCTACGACAGCCCGGTGCGTCGCGGTCGCGCCGGCATCACCCGTGAGCGCATTCTCGCCGCCGGCTCCGAGGTGGTTCACCGTTTTCCGACGTGGGACTGGAAGGGCCTGACCTTCCGCGCCGTCGCGGACCGCGCCGGCGTCAGCGAGCGCACCGTCTACCGGCACTTCGCGACCGAGCGCGAGCTGCACGACGCCGTGATGCGACGGCTGGAGGAGGAGGCCGGCCTCTCCTACGACGGGCTGCATCTAGACCCGTCTTCCGCACGTGCGTGCGGTGAGACAGTTACTTGATCGATTGTTCGGATCGGGTCGGGTTGATCGG
>NZ_JADWYU010000350.1 GCF_016786325.1 Frankia nepalensis
TGCTTCGTCGGCCACGGGCCTCACGGTCCGCCGGCGCGGCGTCGTCGGGCCCCGCGGCCCGGGCCGGGCCGCGCGCTGGCCGCGGCCGGCGCCGGAGTCGGAGCGGCCCTCCGGCCTGACCGGGGCGCCGACGCCAGCGCGCTACGTCAGCAGACCGTCGCCAGCGCGCTGCGCTCGGTCCGGGTCTCGGTGCCGTTTCCGCTGCGCCAGCTGACCTCGGCCACCGCGTACACGCTCCTGCCGATGTCCGAGCACTTCACCAGGTTGCTGTGGCCCTCGTCCGTCACGTTCCACCAGCCGTCCGTGTCGGCGACGAGGCCGTACGAGTTCCCGGAGGGGGTCACCACTCGGATGTTCCTGACAGCCACGTCGTAGTTGGTCTCCTCGCCCGTGTCGCGGACCGTGGCGTACGCCCGCACCCGCCGCTCCGTCGTGTCGAAGTTGATCCAGAAGCAGCGCTCCACCTTGACACCCACGCACTTCTTGCCGAGGTTCGGCACGACCGCGGCGTCGGCGGAGTCGGCGGCGGCGATCACGAGCCCGGAGACCAGGGTGAGCGCCGCCAGGAGCAGGCCGATCGCGCGCCGCCAGGGGCGGCCCACCGCCGGGCGGGTGCGCGGCTGGGGTGCCGCCAGGTCCATGGTTGACATCTACGTCTCCCTTCACAGGTCGGCCGCACGAACAGAGCGGCCACGCGCCGCGCCGCGCGGGAAAACCGCATGGATCGGTACTCCATGGGTTCGGCACTCGCGGCCGGCACGGGCTCGTCGCCCTTGTCGGTGGCCTGGTCGGTCGCGGCCGGGAATCGGCCCGAGAGCAGTGAACGGCCGGCGGGCTCGACGCGGTGAGGACCCCTCCCCGCCCCTCAGCGCGGGCCGGCCCGACAATTTCCCGAGGCGGCGTCTTGTTTCCCGAGGCGGCGTCTTCCCGAGACGGGGTCGTGGTCCTCATCCGCGGCCGAACCCGCTCCGGCCGTCAGGCGGACGTATTCCGGCGGCGCGGAACGGTCCACCGCGCGGCGACGCGTCGGCCGGCGCGCGGGCCGGCGCGGGATACCGCGAGGCGGGTCATCCCCAGACCGCCATGGAAACGCCAGGCAATGACCGGAGGCTGGGCCGTGCACCATCCGACCAACGCGCAGGTGAGCTTCGGAAACCGGTCGTGGGCGCTGCGCGAGGGCCGGCTGTTGGCCTATGGGCGCGCCCCGGACCGGCACATTCACATTCCCGACCCCCGGGTCTCCGCCCACGCCGGGCTGCTGTTCATGCAGGCGGGCTGGGTGTGGCTACGCCACGACTCGACCTCGCACGGCCTCGTGATCCTCGAGCCCGGAACGGCGCCGCGGGTGGTGCCGAAACGCCCCACGGGCCAGGCCGCGCTCGCCCAGCCGCTGCTGACCGCGGTCTGCGAGCTCGAGCTGATGGGGCGCGCTGGCGGGCTGCGGCTGCGGGTGCGGCAGCGCCGCCCGGCGGACGGACGCGGGGGGGGCGCGGCGGCCCCCCCCCCCCCCCCCCCCGACAGTGGCGAGACGGCGGTCACGGCGGGCGGGGTCGTGTCCGGCGGCGGGATGGTCGTGAAGACCACGTCGAC
>NZ_JADWYU010000351.1 GCF_016786325.1 Frankia nepalensis
CCCCGGGGGGGGCCCGCGGGGGGTGCGCGGCGGCCCCGGCCTGCCGGGGCCGCGCCCACCCGGGCCGCCCGCCGCCGGCCCGGGGGGGGGGGCCGCGCCTTTGGGGCCTCCACTCGGTGATCATGTGGCCCGTGATCACGCAACCCGTGGCCGCGCGGCCAGTGATCACGTAGTCCGAGGTCACACCGAGGTCAGTTGCGATTTCCAACCCACTGGCGTACACCAGTATCAGTGGGTTGGATTTTCCAACCCTTGCGGGAGGAGGCCGTCATGCGGGACGCGGTGATCATCGACGCGGTTCGGACGCCGATCGGCAAGGGCAAGCCAGGTGGCGCGCTCGCCGGAGTGCATCCCGTCGACCTGCACGCGCACGCGATCCGGACGCTGGTGGAGCGGACGGGCATCGACCCGGTGCTCGTCGACGACGTGATCGGCGGCACGGTCGGGCAGATCGGCGAGCAGAGCACCAACAACGCCCGGTGGGCCGCGCTCGCCGCCGGACTGCCCGAGTCGGTGCCGGCCGTGACGGTCGACCGGCAGTGCGGCAGCAGCCAGCAGGCGATCCACTTCGCGGCGCAGGGCGTCATCAGCGGCGCCTACGACATCGTCATCGCCTCCGGCGTCGAGTCGATGAGCACGGTGCCCATCGGCAGTTCGACCCTCGGCCGCGACGCCTCGGGGCCCGGCGTCGCCGCCCGCTACCCCGACGGCCTGGTATCGCAGGGCATCTCCGCCGAACTGATAGCGCAGCGCTGGAACCTCTCCCGGACCAGGCTCGACGAGTTCGCCGCCGAGAGCCACCGCCGCGCGGCCGCCGCCTGGGCCGACGGCCGGTTCGACGCGGAGGTGGCCGCGATCAAGGCCCCGGCGCCGGACGGCTCGGGCTCGCTGGTCCAGGTCACGCGGGACCAGTCGATCCGACCGGCCACGACGGCCGAGGTGCTCGCCGGCCTGAAGCCCGCCTTCCGGACCGACGCGTGGGCCGCGCGCTACCCGGACCTCGACTGGCGCGTCACGGCGGGCAACTCCTCGCCGGTCAACGACGGCTCCGCCGCCGTCCTGATCACCGACGGCGACACGGCGCGCCGGCTCGGCCTGCGCCCACGCGCCCGGCTGCACAGCTTCGCCGTCGTCGGCGACGACCCGCTGCTCATGCTCACCGGCGTGATCCCGGCGACCGAGAAGGTCCTGCGGCGCGCCGGCCTGAACCTCGCCGACATCGACGCCTTCGAGGTCAACGAGGCGTTCGCGAGCGTGGTGCTCGCCTGGCAGGCCGAGACCGGCGCGGACCTCGCCAGGGTCAACGTCAACGGCGGCGCCACCGCGATCGGGCACCCGCTCGGCGCCAGCGGCGCCCGCCTGATGACCACGCTGCTGTCGGTGCTGGAGCAGACCGGCGGGCGCTACGGCCTGCAGACCATGTGCGAGGGCGGCGGCATGGCGAACGCGACGATCATCGAGCGCATCCACTGAGGCGGTCGGCTCAAGGTCGCCCGGACCGACGCGTGGGCCGCGCGCTACCCGGACCTCGACTGGCGCGTCACGGCGGGCAACTCCTCGCCGGTCAACG
>NZ_JADWYU010000352.1 GCF_016786325.1 Frankia nepalensis
ACCACGTGGTGCCCCATGGGTCGGTGGCAGCCGGCTGACCGGCGGGAGCCTGGTGGGCGGCCCCCGCGGCCCAGCCCGCCCGGCCAGCCGGGACCGGCGCCCTCCGGCCCGAGGCCGTCGCCGCCGTCGCTGCCGAGGCCGCTCGTGGTCCTGCTGGCCGTCCTGCCGTTCCTGCTGGTCTCGAGTTTCGCGATCGCCGGGGCGTTCCAGCGGGGCGGCGCCGGCTCGCCCGAGGACGCCGTCACCAACTTCATCGAGGCGGCGGCCGACCAGGACGCGCTGGCCGTGGTGAGCGCGATGGACCCGACCGAGCTCAGGATCTTCAAGCCGATCACGACGAAGGCCGCTGACAAGTTCGGCGGCCTCGATTTCGGAGGCACCGACGGGGCTGACGACGAGTCGAACTCCAGCGTCACGGTCCGGGTCCGGGGCCTGAAGGTGAGCCCGGTCGAGCTGCGTCCCGGTGTCGCCCGGGTCGACGTCGTGGCGGGCACGCTGGTCGTCCGGACGGACTCGGAGGAGCTGCCGTTCGAGCTGGGGGGTTCGTCCGAACCAGGTGCCGGCTCCGGCCCGCGAACCGAGGAGGTCGACCTCGCCACCCTCGTCGCCGACGCGACCGAGGACAGCAGCCGGTCCACCTACCTCGTCGCGCTGGAACGGGGCGGACGCTGGTACGTGAGCATCGCGGCGACCGCCGCCGAGTACGCGCGGGAGGCCTCGGGGTACGCGTTCACGCCGGGGCTCGACCCGTCGGCCGGCGGGGCCGCCAGCGCGGACGAGGCGATCACCAGCTTCGTCAGCTCGCTGCCGGGTACGGACCTGCGCGCCACGGTCGGCCTGCTGGCGCCGGGGACCTACCGGGTGCTCTACGACTATGTCGGCGTGATCGAGACCTGGATGCACGGCGACGGCGCGTCGGAGTTCGGCCCGCTGACCGTGCTCGGCGTGTTCGGCGGCGCGCCGGAGGGCGATTACTACTGCGCCGACTACTACTGCGACGACTATTCCTACGACGTGGACGCGGACGACCCGCGCGTCGCGGGCGTCACGGTCACCGTCAAGGACCTGGTCACCAGCAAGGACGACCTGGGCGACGGCCTGATCCGGGTCACCCTCCAGTCCTTCGGGGTCACCGTCACCGACCGGGAGGGTGACGAGGAGACCGTCACCTATGCCGACCGTTGCGTCACCGGCTCGGACGGCGAGCGGGAGTGCCTGGACGAGGAGAGCACGTCGTTCCGGTTCCCCGACCCGGCGATCGTCGTCGCCGAGGCGGGTGGGCGGTACTACGTCGACCCGCTGGCCACGGTCGTGGACTACGTCGGGCAGATGCTCGACCAGGTCGGCGACGCGGACATCGCCTGCCTGCAGGCGCTGATCGATGCCGACACGGCGTCGGACTACGACGAGTCGGAAAGGCTGGCCGAGACCGCCGAGCTGATCTGCGAGGCCGCCCCGCTCGGTCAGCTCCTGGACGACTGAACGACGGCGCAGGAGCGCTGACAACGCCGATGGCCGCCCACCTCCCCAGCGGCCCGGGCCGGCCACCG
>NZ_JADWYU010000200.1:0-17294 GCF_016786325.1 Frankia nepalensis
CTTTCTTCCGCCCGGGGGTGCCTGACCCACAACGGCCCGCCCGGGGGGGGGGGGCCGCGGCGGCGGCGAGGGGCGGGCCGCGGCCCGCCCGTCGCCAGACAGCCGAAGGCGCGCGGGCGGTGTGCCAGGCCGGTGGCGTGGCGTGGCGGCTGGGCAAGCCGGCGGCGTGGCGGGCCGGCTGGGCAGGCCGGCGGCACGGCGGGCGCTATCGGCGGGCGACGGCCTCGAGGACGGTCTCGACGCGGGCGGCGACCTCGTCGGGGGTACCGGAGCCGTCGACGGTCCGCAGGAGACCGGCGGCGGCGTAGTAGGCGCGCAGCGGGGCGGTGCGTTCCGCGAAGACCTTGAGCCGGCGGCGCGCGGTCTCCTCGTCGTCGTCGAGCCGGTCCTCGGACTGGGCGCGCTGGTTGATCCGCGCGAGGACGGTGGACTCGTCGACATCGAGGTCGAGCACCACGCTCAGGGCGCAGCCAGCGGTCGCGAACCGGGCGTCGAACGCCTCGGCCTGCGCCAGCGTGCGCGGGAAGCCGTCGAGCAGGAATCCCTGGCACACGTCCGCGGCCGGGGCCGCGGTCAGCGTGTCGGTCGCCCGCCACGACGCCGAGGCGCCCGCCGCGCCGGCCGCGGCGACGGCCGCGGTCTGCGGCACGTGGTCGAGCACAGCGGGGGCGCTGGGGCCGAACAGGCGGTCGGCGACGAGGTCGAGAACCAGCCCGTCGGGAACGAGCTCGCCCGCGCGCACGAACTCCTCGGCACGGCGGCCGAGTGGAGACCCGGCGGCAATCTCGGCGTCAAGCAGGCGACCAGTGGATATCGCGGGGATGCCGTAACGGGAGCTGATCCGCGCGGCCTGCGTGCCCTTACCAGAGCCCGGAGGTCCGAGCAGCACGACTCTCACCGAATGGACGCTACCGCGCACAAAACCCCCAGGAGGCTGGATGACCTGTTAGAAACCCGACCCACGCATCGGAAGGCTGCGGGAATAACCAAGCCCCAGCGAGTACCAACGCCTTGCCGGGGCCCGGGCAGCGTATCCGCCAGCGTCGCGATGCGTCTACCCGCTCAGAACGGTGTGGCACACCGCGATCTTCCGGCCGCCTTCCCGCCGCGAGCCGGTTCACATCACGCTCCGCGCCGGATCATCGATCGACACGGAAACCTACCCACAGGTAATCGGCCGATACCGGGACGAAAATGCCATTCTCGATTCGGTAAATGCGACTCTACCGGGCCAAAACGCGATCGAGGGCCGTGTCCAAGAACACGGCCCTCGATCATGAGAGCGTCCCCGCCGGGACCGTCGAGCGAGCCCGCGCGCGAGGCGCCGCTCACTCCCCCGGTGACAGCCGCCGGCCGGCCGGCGCCGCTATCGGCGGGTCGGGGTGATCGGGTCCGGCAGGTCGGTGGTGCCGGCGAGGTAGCGGTCGGCGGCCGCGGCCGCCGACCGGCCCTCGGCGATCGCCCAGACGATCAGCGACTGGCCGCGGCCCATGTCACCGGCGACGAACACACCGGGAACCGACGTCTGCCAGCCGGCGTCGCGGGCCACGTTGCCGCGGGCGTCCAGCTCGACGCCGAGGCCGTCGAGCAGGCCAGCCCGCTCGGGGCCGACGAAACCCATCGCGAGCAGCACCAGCTCGCAGGGCAGCTCGGTCTCGGTGCCCTCGACCTTCTGGAACTTCCCGCCGACCATCTCGACCTCGTACATGCGCAGCGCGCGCAGCCGACCCTCGTCGTCCCCGAGGAAGCACTCGGTGGACACCGCGTAGACCCGCTCGCCGCCCTCCTCGTGCGCCGAGGTGACCCGGTAGAGCATCGGGTACGTCGGCCACGGCGCCGAGGTCGGCCGGGACTCCGGTGGGCGCGGCATGATCTCCAGCTGGTGCACGGAGACCGCGCCCTGCCGGTGTGCCGTGCCCAGGCAGTCGGCGCCGGTGTCGCCGCCGCCGATCACCACGACCCGCTTGCCCGCCGCGGTGATCGGCGGCTCCGCCAGGTCGCCCTCCTGGACCTTGTTCGCCAGCGGCAGGTAGTCCATCGCGAAGTGGACGCCGGACAGCTCCCGGCCGGGCACCGGCAGGTCGCGCCCGACGGTCGACCCGCCGGCGAGCACCACCGCGTCGTACGTCGCGCGCAGCTCGTCGGCGCTGATGTCGACGCCGACATTGCACGAGGCGACGAACCTGGTCCCCTCGGCCTCCATCTGCGCCAGGCGCCGGTTGAGGACCGCCTTCTCCATCTTGAACTCGGGGATGCCGTAGCGGAGCAGGCCACCGATCCGGTCGGCCCGCTCGTACACGGTCACGTCGTGCCCGGCGCGGGTCAGCTGCTGGGCGGCGGCGAGCCCGGCGGGGCCCGAGCCGACGACGGCGACCTTCTTGCCGCTGCGCGCCGACGGCGGCACCGGGACCAGCCCCTGGTCCGCGATCGCGCGGTCGATGATGGTGACCTCGATCTGCTTGATGGTCACCGGGTCGTCGGCGATCCCGAGCACGCAGGCGGCCTCACACGGCGCGGGGCACAACCGGCCCGTGAACTCCGGGAAGTTGTTCGTCGCGTGCAGCCGGTCGATCGCGTCGGACCACTCGTCCCGGCGGGCGAGATCGTTCCATTCCGGAATCAGGTTGCCCAGCGGGCAGCCGTTGTGGCAGAACGGGATGCCGCAATCCATGCACCGCGCCGCCTGCGAGGTCAGCGCGGGCGCGGGAAACTGCTCGTACACCTCCCGCCAGTCCTGGATCCGCACATCCACGGGCCGGCGCGCCGGCAGCTCCCGCCGGTGCCGGAGGAACCCAGTCGGGTCAGCCATGCCGCTCCTTATTTCTGGTTCGCTTCGTCCGGGCAGCGCGCTCCGGCCTCGTGCTCGCTTCGCTCCCACGAGACCTCCACGCGCTGTCCTCCTACGCTCACGGGCGCTCCGGCGACCTCCGCTGCGGCCCCTCCACTTCGCTTCGCTCGTGGAGGGGCCTCCGCGCAGGTGCGCCTCCGCGCCCAGCTCAATCACCGGATCCTGAACGTTCCCACCAGAGCCACCCCCACGGGTCCGCACCTCGCTTCGCTCGCGGAAGGAGCCTCCGCGGAGGCGCGCCTCCGCGCCCAGCTCAGTCACCGGATCCTGAACGTCCCACCAGAGCCACCCTCACGAGTCCGCACCTCGCTTCGCTCGTGGAGGGGGCTCCGCGCCCAGCCCGACTACCTGATCTTTAACCTTCCCCGCCTGGGTTTCTCTTGCCCGGTGGGGTTCCGCTCAACTACGTCAGCCGCGGGCCAGTGCCATGATCAGCTCGTCGGCGGGGACGCCCTGCTCCTTGGCCTGCGCCATCGCGGTCAGCACCCGCTTGTAGTCGCGGGGCATGACCCTGACGAACTTGGCCTGCTCGTCCGCCCAGCTGGCCAGCAGGCCGGCGGCGACCGCCGAACCGGTCTCCCTGCGGTGCCGGGCGAGCAGGTCCTCGACCGTCTTGAGGTCGCCGGCGTCGAGCGGTTCCACGTCGACCATCCCGGTGTTGATCCGCGCGACCACCGGGTCGTACAGGTACGCGACGCCACCGCTCATGCCGGCCGCGAAGTTGCGGCCGATCTGCCCGAGCACGAGGACGGTGCCGCCGGTCATGTACTCGCAGCCGTGGTCTCCGACACCCTCGACGACGGCGGTCGCCCCCGAGTTGCGGACGCAGAACCGCTCGCCGACGACGCCGCGGAAGAACGCCTCACCCGCCGTGGCGCCATAGAGCAGCACGTTGCCGGCGATGATGTTCTCCTCGGCGCGCAGCGGCGCCTCCTTCGGCGGGAAGACGATGATCCGTCCGCCCGAAAGGCCCTTGCCCGTGTAGTCGTTGGCGTCGCCTTCCAGGGTGAGGGTGAGGCCGCGCGGGACGAACGCGCCGAAGCTCTGGCCGGCCGAACCGGTGAACCGCAGCGAGATCGTGTCGTCCGGCAGGCCCACCGCGCCGTAGCGGCGGGTGACCTCGTAGCCGAGCATGGTGCCGACGGTCCGGTTGACGTTGCGGATCGGCATCTCCAGCCAGACAGGACGGCCGTCCTCCAGCGCGCCCTCGCACAGCTGGATGAGCGAGTTGTCGAGCGCCTTGTCGAGCCCGTGGTCCTGGCTCTCCGAGTTGTGCGGCGAGCCGCCGAAGGGGGTCTCCGGGGTGTGCAGCAGCGGGCTGATGTCCAGGCCCTCGGCCTTCCAGTGCTCGACGGCCGCGGCCGCGTCGAGCAGGTCGACCCGGCCGACGGCCTCCTCGAGCGTCCGGAAGCCCAGCCGCGCCAGGTGCTCGCGGACCTCCTCGGCGATGAACAGGAAGAAGTTCTCGACGAACTCGGGCTTGCCGGCGAACCGTTCGCGCAGCGCCGGGTTCTGGGTCGCCACGCCCACGGGACAGGTGTCGAGGTGGCAGACCCGCATCATCACGCAGCCGGCGACCACCAGCGGCGCGGTCGCGAAGCCGAACTCCTCGGCGCCGAGCAGCGCTCCGATGACGACGTCGCGGCCGGTCTTGATCTGGCCGTCGACCTGCACGACGATCCGGTCGCGCAGGCCGTTGAGCAGCAGCGTCTGCTGGGTCTCGGCTAGGCCGAGCTCCCACGGGGCGCCCGCGTGCTTGAGCGACGTCAGCGGCGAGGCGCCGGTGCCGCCGTCGTGGCCGGAGATCAGCACGACGTCGGCGTGCGCCTTGGAGACGCCAGCGGCGACGGTGCCGACGCCCACCTCGGCGACCAGCTTGACGTGCACCCGCGCCTTCGGGTTGGCGTTCTTCAGGTCGTGGATGAGCTGGGCGAGGTCCTCGATCGAGTAGATGTCGTGGTGCGGCGGCGGCGAGATCAGCCCGACGCCCGGTGTCGAGTGCCGGGTCTTGGCGATCCACGGGTAGACCTTGTGGCCGGGCAGCTGACCGCCCTCGCCGGGCTTGGCGCCCTGCGCCATCTTGATCTGCAGGTCGTCGGCGTTCACGAGGTACTCGCTGGTCACCCCGAACCGGCCGCTGGCCACCTGCTTGACCGCCGAGCGGCGCAGGTCGCCGTTCGCGTCCGGAACGAAGCGCTCGGCGTCCTCGCCGCCCTCACCGGTGTTCGACTTGCCGCCGAGCCGGTTCATCGCGATCGCCAGCGTCTCGTGTGCCTCGGCGCTGATCGAGCCGTAGGACATGGCGCCGGTGGCGAACCGCTTGACGATCTCCGAGACCGGCTCGACCTGCTCGATCGGGATCGGCACGCGCAGGCCGGCCCGCAGCTCGAACAGGCCGCGCAGGGTGGCGTTGCGCTTCGACAGCTCGTCGACCTTGGCCGTGTACTCCTTGAACACCTCGTACTGCCGGCTCCTGGTGGCGTGCTGCAGCAGGAACACCGTCTCCGGGTTGAACAGGTGCAGCTCGCCCTCGCGGCGCCACTGGTACTCGCCGCCGGTCTCCAGGACGCGGTGCGCGAGCTCGGTCGGCACCCGCGGGTAGGCCCGGCGATGCCGGGCGGCGACCTCGTCGGCGAGCACCTCGAGGCCGACCCCCTCCAGGCGCGACGGGGTGCCGGTGAAGTACCTGGCGACCAGGTCGGAGCGCAGGCCGATCGCCTCGAACACCTGCGCGCCGGTGTAGCTGGCGATGGTCGAGATGCCCATCTTGGACATGACCTTCAGGACGCCCTTGCCGAGCGCCTTGATCAGGTTCTTCTCCGCCTTCTCCGGGGTCAGCCCCTCGATCTCGCCACGGACGATCAGGTCCTCGACCGACTCGAAGGCGAGGTACGGGTTCACCGCCGAGCAGCCGTAGCCGGCGAGCAGCGCGATGTGGTGCACCTCGCGGGCGTCGCCGCTCTCGACGATCAGGCCGACCTTGGTCCGGGTCTTCTCCCGGATCAGGTGGTGGTGCACGGCCGCGGTGAGCAGCAGCGACGGGATCGGGGCGAGCCGCTCGCTGGAGTCGCGGTCGGAGAGCACGACGATGCGGGCCCCGTCCGCGATCGCCGCGCTCACCCCGGCGCAGATCTCCTCGATCCGGGCCGCGAGCGCCGCGCCGCCGCCGGCGACCTCGTAGAGGCCGCGGACGGTGACGGAGGCGAAGCCGGGCATGTCCCCGTCGTCGTTGACACCGATGATCTTCGCCAGGTCGGTGTTGCTGATCACCGGGAAGGGCAGGTGGACCATCCGGCACGAGGCAGGGCCCGGGTCGAGCAGGTTGCCCTCGGGGCCGAGGTAGTGGCCGAGGCTGGTGACCAGCTCCTCGCGGATGGCGTCCAGCGGCGGGTTGGTGACCTGGGCGAACAGCTGCTGGAAGTAGTCGAACAGCAGGCGGGGCCGCTCGGAGAGCACGGCGACCGGGGTGTCGGTACCCATCGAGCCGATCGGCTCGGCGCCGTCGCGCGCCATCGGCGCGACGATGATCCGCAGCTCCTCCTCGGTGTAGCCGAAGACCTGCTGGCGGCGGGTGACGGACTCGTGGCTGTAGACGACGCGCTCACGGGCGGGCAGGTCGTCCAGCTCGATCACCCCGGCGTGCAGCCACTCCTCGTAGGGCGCGGCGGCGGCCAGCTCGGCCTTGATCTCGTCGTCGCTGACGATCCGGCCCTTCGCGGTGTCGACGAGGAACATCCGGCCCGGCTGGAGCCGGCCCTTCTGGATCACCCGGTGCGGCGGGATGTCGAGCACGCCGACCTCGGAGGCCATCACGACCAGCCCGTCGTCGGTGACCCAGTAGCGCGACGGGCGCAGGCCGTTGCGGTCGAGCACCGCGCCCATCAGCGTGCCGTCGGTGAAGGCGATCGACGCCGGGCCGTCCCACGGCTCCATCAGCGCCGCGTGGAACTCGTAGAAGGCCCGCCGCTTCGGGTCCATCTCCTCGTGGTTCTCCCAGGCCTCCGGGATCATCATGAGGATGGCGTGCGGCAGGCTGCGCCCGCTCAGGTGCAGCAGTTCGAGGACCTCGTCGAAGCTGGCCGAGTCGCTGGCGTCGTCGGCGCAGATCGGGAACAGCCGGGCCAGGTCGCCGTCGATCAGGTCGCTGGCCAGCAGCGCCTCGCGGGCGCGCATCCAGTTCCGGTTGCCGCGAACGGTGTTGATCTCACCGTTGTGCGCGATCAGGCGGTACGGGTGCGCCAGCGGCCAGCTCGGGAAGGTGTTCGTCGAGAACCGGCTGTGCACCAGCGCGATGGCGCTCGCCAGGCGCGGGTCGTCGAGGTCCGGGAAGTAGGCCGACAGCTGGTGGGTGGTCAGCATCCCCTTGTAGACGAGCGTGCGCGCGGACAGCGACGGGAGGTAGACACCGGTCTCCCGCTCGATCCGCTTGCGCAGGCAGAACGCCCGCCGCTCCAGCGCCAGCGCGTCGAAGCCGTCGCCGGCGGCCACCTCCACCGGCGCGCCGACCGCCGAGCCCACCGGGGTGCCCGGCAGGGTCACGAACAGCTGACGCATTCGGGGCTCGACCTCGCGCGCCGCGTGGCCCACGATGTGGCTGACGACCGGCACCTCCCGCCAGCCGAGCACCCGCAGGCCCTCCTGCCGGGCGAGGCGGGCGATGGTCCGGACCGCCTCGTCCCGGTCACCAGCCACCTGCGGAAGGAACGCGATGCCCACGGCGTACCGGCCGGGCGCCGGCAGCGGGAAGCCCGCCACGTCGCGCAGGAACGCGTCCGGGACCTGGAGCAGGATGCCCGCGCCGTCGCCCGTGTCCGGGTCGCTACCCGATGCTCCCCGATGGTCGAGGTTGCGCAGTACGGTGAGGGCCTGATCGACCAGCTCATGGCTCCGCCGCCCGTGCACGTCAACGACGAAACCGACACCACAGGCGTCGTGCTCGAAGGAGGGGTCGTAGAGACCTTGCGTAGTCGGCATCCGGAGGTGTCCTGTCCGTCTTCAGGGCCTGAAGGGGTGCGGACGACGCTGTCCGGGATGAGCGCAGACGGCGGGTAGGCGGCACCGGTGCCTCGCACCGGTGCCATGGCACAGCGCCCTCGGACCCAGGGCGCCCGGTACCGTGAGCCGGCACCGAGTGGACTAGAACCGAGGCAGCTGGGACAGGGCGCGGTGAGCCAGCGGCGTCATGCGCTCCAACGAGTGTGCCATGCCCCCGCCCGATTCGCTGAGATCATCAGTGTCCGGCAGGTCACATAAATGTGACAGTTGTGTTCCAAGCACGCTAGTTCTACGCTTGCTGGCTTAGTTGGTGTGTTGCCGTTCCGACAACCAGGCTTCCGATCAACGGCCGGCGAACTCCAGGCTAACCCCGGCCCGATCGGCCCGCGCGCCGGCCAGACCGCGGCTCGCGGCCGCGCCGACCGGGATCAGCCGGCGACGCCGCCGACGAGGACGCCCACGAGGTAGGTGGCGCCGGCCGACAGCGCGCCCAGCGCGAGCTGCCGGGCACCGGACAGCAGCGGGGAACGGCCGGTGAACCGGCTCACCAGCACCCCGACGGCGAACAGCGCCACACCGGCCAACACCGCGCTGACCAGGAAGTTCTCGGCGCCGAACAGGTACGGCAGCACCGGTATCAACGCGCCGAGGGCAAACGCGACGAACGACGCCCCGGCGGCGAGCGGCGCGCTCGGCAACCGGCCCGGCGTCACCCCCAGCTCCTCCTGGCTGTGCACCGCCAGCGCGATCTCGGGGTTGACGTGCAGCTGGCGGGCCAGCGCGGCGGCGAGCGCCGGGTCGACCCCCTTCCGGGCGTACATCGCGGCCAGTTCCCGGAGTTCGGCCGCCGGGAACTCCGAAAGCGCGCGCCGTTCCACCTCGATTTCGGCCGTCGTCGCCTCGTTCTGCGACCTGACCGAGGTGTACTCCCCCGTCGCCATCGAGAACGCGCCGGAAGCGAGACCGGCCAGGCCCGCGAGAACCACCGTGGACCTCGACGCCGAGCCGCCGGCGAACCCGGACAGCAGCGCGACATTGCTGACCAGCCCGTCCATCACCCCGAACACCGCGGGCCGCAGCCAACCGCCTGAGACGTCGCGATGCCCGTGCCGGTGCCAGGCCGCGGCCTCGCCCCGCGCGAGTGGCCGGAGATCGGGACGCCTGGCGTCAGGCATCGCGACGGGTGCCCCCCGCGGGGTCGTCACCACCCCGCGTGGCTCCCGCCGTCCCCGGCTTGTCGAGACCGACGCGCCCGCTCACGGCGCCCGCCGCGACCACGGTCGCCTCGGGGTCGGCCGGAGCCGTGGCCGGGCCCCCCGCGACCGCGGCCGGCGCGTCCCCGTCCTTCTTGAGCTTGGTCGTCGCGTCCGCGGCGGTGTCCTTGGACGGGTCCGCGGTGTCCTTCGACGGGTCCGTGGGCTTGGGCGGGTCCGTGGGCGTCGTGCCCGCGGGCGTCGCCTGGTCCTTCGCCGGGTCCTTGGCCAGGTCCGAGGCGGCCGCCTCCGCGGCGGGTGCCTCCTTGGCCGACGCGTCCTTGGCCGGCGCGCCCGCGGGAGACGAGGCGGCGTCGCCCGCGGCGGAGGACGCCGAAGGGACCGCGGCGGCGGCCGGCTTGGCCGGCGCGTCGACCGGCTTGCGCAGGAGAAGGAAGGTCACCAGCGCGGCGACGAACACCACGGCGCTGACCCAGTCGTTGAGCCGCAGGCCGGCGATGTGCTCGGCGTCGTCGATCCGCAGCGCCTCGATCCACGCCCGGCCGGCCGTGTACAGCATGATGTAGAGCAGCAGCAACCGGCCCCGGCCGAGCCGGCGGCGCCGGTCGACGACGAGCAGCACCGCCGCGATGCCCAGGCACCACAGCGACTCGTACAGGAACGTCGGGTGGAACGTGGCGTAGTCGAGGTACTCGGCGGGCCGGTGCTCCGCGTCGATCTCGAGCGCCCATGGCAGCGTGCTGGGCCGGCCGAACAGCTCCTGGTTGAACCAGTTGCCCCAACGGCCGATCGCCTGCGCGAGCACGAGGCCCGGCGCGGCGGCGTCGGCGAACAGCAGGAACGAGGCCTTGGCGCGGCGGCAGGCGATCCAGACACCGAGCGCGCCGCCGGCCACGGCGCCCCAGATCGCCAGGCCGCCGTTCCAGATCTTCAGCGTGTCGGCCAGGTTGCCGTCAGCCCCGAAGTACGCGTCGGGACTGCTGACGACGTGGTAGAGCCGGGCACCGACGATGCCGAACAGCACCGCCCACACGCCGGCGTCGCCGGCGAGGCTCGGGTCCGCGCCGCGGGCGCTCAGCCGCCGGCCGGTCAGCCAGACCGCGACCACTACCCCTATGATGATCATGAAGGCATAGGCCCGCAGCGGCAGCGGACCGAGGTGGATGACGCCTTGGGACGGGCTGGGAATCGCGGCTAGGACCACGGCGCAAGGCTACCCAGCGAGGCCGCGCCGTCGTCCAGCAGACCCGGCACAAAAGTTGCCAGCGAAGATACTTCCGCCCGCTTCGCCCACGGCGGCGGCCGTCAGCTCGTCGCGGCGGCGGGCGCGGGAGCCGCGCGCACGCCGGCGGCGAGGTCGGCCGCGAGCACGCGGATCGCCGCGAGGCCCGCCTCCCGGCCGGTGCCCGCGCGCTCCGCCTCGAGCAGCGCGGCGACCAGCGCGGAACCGACGATCACGCCGTCGGCGAAGGCGGCGACGGTCGCCGCCTGGCCACCGTCGCGCACGCCCAGCCCGACCGCCACCGGCAGGTCGGTGACCGCCCGCACCCGCTCCACCAGGCCTTCGGCCGCGGCGCCGACCGACTGGCGCGCGCCGGTCACGCCCATGAGCGAGGCGGCGTACACGAAGCCGCCGGTGATGCTGGTCACCAGCCGGATCCGCTCGTCGGTCGAGCTCGGCGCGACCAGGAACACCGGGTCGAGCCCGTGTGCCCCCGCGGCGTCCAGCCACGGGCCGGCCTCCTCCGGCGGCAGGTCCGGAGTGATCACCCCGGCGCCGCCCGCGGCGGCGAGATCGGCGGCGAACCGCTCGACGCCGTGGCGTTCCACTGGGTTCCAGTAGGTCATCACCAGCGTCGGGGCGCCCGTGTCGGCGACCGCCTCGACCGTGCGCAGCACGTCGGCGGTGCTGACGCCGCCGCGCAGCGCGGCGTCGGCGGCGTCCTGGATCACCGGCCCGTCCATCGTCGGGTCGGAGTACGGCAGGCCGACCTCGACGACGTCCACCCCGGCCTCGACCATGGCGCGCATCGCGGCGATCGCGCCGTCGACCGTCGGGTAGCCGGCCGGCAGGTAGCCGACCAGGACCGAGCGGCCCTCCTTGCGCGCGGCCGCGAAGCTGTCCGCGAGCCGCCCGCGCGTGCCCTGTACGACCACCTGCTGTCCGTCTCCCGGCCGGGCTCCGGCCGTCCATCCGCGTGTGTGTTCTGGTGGGTGAGCCTGTCCGGCCGGCCCGTTTTGTATCGGCGATGTAAACGATGGATTTCGTGAGACAAAACCCGTCATCTGGCCGTTACGGCCCGCCCGACGGGGCTGGCCGGGCCGTCAGCCCGCTTCGCCGTCCGCGGGCGCGTCGAGCAGGTCGAACCAGCGGGCGGCGGTGTCGACGTCCTTGTCGCCGCGGCCGGAGCAGTTGACCAGGATGGTCGCCTCCGGCCCCAGCTCACGGGCGACCTCGAAGGCGCCGGCGAACGCGTGCGCGCTCTCGATCGCGACCAAGATCCCCTCGGTCCTCGCGACCAGCGCCAGGGCGTCCATCGCGGCCGTGTCGTCGACCACGCGGTAGGTGGCCCGCCCCGTGTCGTGCAGCCAGGCATGTTCCGGCCCGATGCCCGGGTAGTCCAGGCCCGCGGAGATCGAGTGCGAGACCTTCGTCTGCCCGTCGTCGTCCTGCAGGAAGTACGAGCGCATGCCGTGCAGCACGCCGGAGGAGCCGCCGGCGATCGCGGCCGCGTGCCTGCCGGTGGCCAGGCCGTCGCCGCCCGCCTCGCAGCCGATCAGCGCCACGGAGGTATCCGGGATGAACCGGTGGAAGATGCCCATCGCGTTCGAACCGCCACCGACACAGGCGACCACCGCGTCGGGCAGCTTCCCGGTCAGCGCCAGGACCTGCTCGCGCGCCTCCACGCCGATGATCCGCTGGAAGTCGCGGACGAGCATCGGGAACGGGTGTGGGCCCATCACCGAGCCGATGCAGTAGTGGGTGCGCTCGACCGTGGCGACCCAGTCGCGCAGCGCCTCGTTGATCGCGTCCTTCAGGGTCCGGCTGCCGGACGCCACCGGGACGACCTCGGCGCCGAGCAGCCGCATCCGGGCGACGTTGAGCGCCTGGCGCCGGGTGTCCTCCTCGCCCATGTAGACCACGCACTCGAGGCCTAGCAGCGCGCAGGCGGTCGCGGTGGCGACGCCGTGCTGGCCGGCCCCGGTCTCGGCGATCACCCGCGTCTTGCCCATGCGCTTCGTCAGCAGGCACTGCCCGAGGACATTGTTGATCTTGTGTGAGCCGGTGTGCGCGAGATCCTCGCGCTTGAGCAGCAGCCGGGCGCCGCCGATGTGCTCGGTGAGCCGGCGGGCCTCGGTGACCGGGGTGGGCCGGCCGGCGTAGCTGGCGAGCAGCCCGTCCAGCTCGGCGACGAACGCCGGGTCGGCGATGGCCTCCGCGTAGGCGGCGGTCAGCTCGTCGAGCGCCGCCATCAGCGCCTCCGGCACGAACCGCCCGCCGAACCGGCCGAAGTGCCCGAGCTCGGTCGGCACACTCGCCCAGTCGCCGGCCCCGGGCGTCGCGGCAAGGGCGGGTGGGACAACGGTGCCGGTGGATCCGGCGCTACGAGCGCTCACGGCCCCGACTCTATCGGCAACCGCCAGCGGTTTTACCGGTCCAGGTCCGGGTGGGAGCACAGCGAAAGATCAGGCAGACGTTCAACTCGCGCTGCGCCCCAGCGGCGCGGTGGAGCGCCGCGCCGGACGGAGCGGACCCAGAAAACCCCTCACGCTGGGACTGCACCCCAGCGACGCGGAGGCGCACCGCGCCCGGACGGAGCGGACCCAGAAAAACCCTGACGCTGGGACTGCGCCCCAGCGCCGCGGAGGCACGCCGCGCCCGGACGGAGCGGACCCAGAAAAACCCTGACGCTGGGACTGCACCCCAGCGCCGCGGAGGCACGCCGCGCCCGGACGGAGCGGACCCAGAAAAACCCTGACGCTGGGACTGCGCCCCAGCGCCGCGGAGGCGCGCCTCCGCGGAGGCCCTCCTCCGAGCGAAGCGATGGAGGGGGGCCGCAGCGGAGGTCGCCGGAGCGCACGTGAGCGGAGGAGGACGCGGCGCGGAGGTCCCTTGGGAGCGAAGCGAGCAAGGGGCCGGAGCGCCGCGCCCGGACGGAGCGAACCAGAAAACTCAGCGGCCGACCTTGGTGGCCGGGTGGGCGCCGGCGGCGACCAGGTCGGCGACCGTCTGGCGGGGGTCGGGGCCGCTGACCGCCGCCTCGCCGACGAGCACCGCGTCGGCGCCGGCCTCCGCGTAGCCGAGCAGGTCGTGCGGCCCGCGGATGCCGGACTCCGCGACTTTCAGGATGCCGGCCGGCACCAGCGGCGCCAGCCGGGCGAAGGTCTCCGGCTTGACCTGGAGGGTCTTCAGGTCGCGGGCGTTCACCCCGATGAGCTTGGCGCCGGCGTCGAGCGCCCGCTCGGTCTCCTCCTCGTCGTGCACCTCGACCAGCGCGGTCATCCCGAGCGACTCGGCGCGCTCCAGGAGGCCGACGAGCCTCGGCTGCTCGAGCGCCGCGACGATCAGCAGCACGAGGTCGGCGCCGTGGGCGCGCGCCTCGAAGATCTGGTATGGGGAGACGATGAAGTCCTTGCGCAGGACGGGCACGTCGACGGCTACGCGGACGGCGTCCAGGTCGGCCAGTGACCCGCCGAACCGGCGCCGCTCCGTGAGCACGCTGACGGCGGCGGCGCCGGCCGCCTCGTAGAGGCCGGCCAGGGCACCCGGATCCGGGATGCCCGCCAGCTCCCCCTTGGACGGGCTGCGCCGCTTCACCTCGGCGATTACCGCCACCCGGCGGGCGCGCAGCACCGCCAGCGCGTCACGGGGGTCCGGCACTCGCTCGACACGCTGTTTGAGCACGTCAAGGGGGGTACGGGACTCGCGTTCGGCCAGGTCGACACGGACACCGGCGATGATGTCGTCAAGGACGGTCACAGCCCGGCTCCTGTGGCTCTCGCTGCCATGGGGCCGATGGTAGGCCCCGTCTCAAAGAACGCACATGACCCCCCACGGCCGCACCAACCCGCTCACTGTAAGTAGTTGCCGGTTGGTTGTCCGGACGGGATCGATCGGCGCGATCAACGGCCAAACAGCCCATATCCAGCAAGGAGCCAGCGTCCCCACACTACACAGCGTGGTTGTCTCTTTGTTGCCCGTCGGCGCCGCCGGGCGCGCCCGGCATCCGCTCGGCCACGCGATGGCGCATCATCCGGCGCGCCATCGCGTTCACCACCGGGCTACCCGGCGGCGAGGGGGCTAAGCCGGTGCTAGGCGGTGGGATCCGTGGGATCGTGGCCACGCTCGATGGCGTCCCAGTCGTCCAGCGGGCGCCGGGACCTGGTCTGGTAACGGCCCCCCATCGCGGGCCAGCGCCCGCCGAACGCGACCGCCAGCGCGCCAGCGCCCAGCAGGACGAGCCCACCGAGCAGGACGGCGACGGGCGCGGCCGTAAGCGTGGCCGAGTCCGTCAGCCTCGGCTGGCCGCTCGGGGCCAGCTCGGACGCCTGGCGCGCCCGCAGCGCCGCCGCGTCCGGGTCGGCGACCACGCGGGCCGCCAGCACGAGCACGCCGACACCCGCCGCGGCGACCAGCGTCCCGACGACCCGCCGGCCGGCGCCCCGGGTGGCCACCAGCGCGACCACCGCGGCCAGGCCCAGCAGGCCGAGCGCGCTCACCGCCGGGGCGAGGTCGCCGCCGGACAGGCTCACCCTCAGCGAGGCGGCCCCCACCCCGCCGACGGCCGTCGCCGCGTCGGCGACCTCGGCGCGCACCCACGTCGCCGAGTTCGCGAACAGCACCAGAGCCGCCCCCACCAGGCAGCCGACGACCGCGGTCCCCAGCCCTGACCGCCCCGCGAGCCGACGGGTCAGCGAGCCGCCGGCCCGCGGATGCACGCGCATCGGCACGTTCGTCCGGCCGGTCGGCTCCACGCCGCCGTCCGGCCCGGCGCCGGTGTCCGCGCCGGTGTCCATGTCTGTGTCGTTTCTCATGTGCTCGTCCTTCACCCCGGTGGGCGCAGGGTCTCGGCGATCTCGATCGCGCGCAGAACGGCGGCGGCCTTGGTACGGGACTCGCGGTCCTCCGAGTCCGGGTCGGAGTCGGCGACGACGCCGGCGCCGGCCTGCACGTACGCGACGCCGTCCCGGACCAGCGCGGTGCGGATCGCGATCGCGGTGTCCAGGTCGCCACCGAAGTCCAGGTAGCCGACGACGCCGCCGTACAGGCCACGCCGGGTCGGCTCCAGCTCGTCGATGACCTCCATCGCCCGCACCTTTGGCGCGCCGGACAGCGTGCCGGCGGGGAAGGTCGCGGCCAGCACGTCGATGGCGCTGTGGTCCGGCGAGACCTCGCCGATGACCGTCGACACGATGTGCATGATGTGCGAGTAACGCTCGACCGCGGCGAACTCGACGACCCGCACCGTTCCGGGCACGCAGACCCGGCCCAGGTCGTTGCGGACCAGGTCGACGAGCATGACGTGCTCGGCCCGCTCCTTGGGGTCGGCGAGCAGCTCGGCGGCGAGCGCCGCGTCCGCCTCCGGCGTCTGGCCGCGCGGGCGGCTGCCGGCGATCGGATGCAGCAGGGCGCGGTCTCCCGTGACCTTGACGTGCGCCTCCGGCGAGGTGCCGACGACGTCGAAGTCGCCGAAGCGCAGCAGGTACATGTAAGGGCTCGGGTTGGACGCCCGCAGCACCCGGTAGATGTCCAGCGCGTCGGCGGTGGTCGCCCGCTCGAACCGCTGGGACACCACGATCTGGAAGCACTCGCCGGCGCGGATCTCCTCGATCGAGCGCTCGACGGCGTTCTGGAACTGCCCTGGCGCCATCGCGGAGACGAAGCGGGAGACGTCGAGCGGCGGCACCGCCTGGGTGGCGGCGACGGTCGGCTCGGACCACTTGTGCAGCTCGGCGGTCATCACGTCGAGCCGGCCCACCGCGTCGTCGTACGCCGCGTCGAGCGCGGCCTCGTCGAGCACCGTCTGGTCGACCGCCGGCTGCCCGTCCGCGGCGCCGCGCGCGCGGGTGAAGACGTTGGCCACCAGCAGGCAGGACCCGTCGGCGTGGTCGAGCACCGCGAGGTCGGTGCACAGCAGCAGGCGCAGCTCGGGCGTGCCCAGGTCGTCGACGGCGTACTCCGGCAGCCGTTCGATCCGGCGCACGAAGTCGTAGGAGAGGTAGCCGACCAGGCCGCCCATCAGCGGCGGCGTGCCAGGCAGCCGGGGCGCCCGCAGCGCCCGTTCCACGGCGCGCAGCACCGCCAGCGGGTCGCCGCCGGCCGGCACCCCGGGCGGCGGCTCGCCGCCGGTCCAGCGAGCCTCGCCGTCGGCCCCGGTGAGGGTGGCGGCGGCGCGCACCCCGATGATCGAGTATCGGGAGCGCGTCCCGCTGTGCTCGGCGGACTCCAGCAGGAACGTGCCCGGACCGCCGCCCAGCTTGCGGTAGACGCCGACCGGCGTCTCGCCGTCGGCGAGCAGCCGGCGGGTCACCGGCACGACGGCGTGGCCGGCGGCGAGCACGCGGAACTCGTCGCGGCTCGGGTGGATCTCACCGGTCGTCATCGGAGTCTCCCGTGCGCGCGATCGACGCTGAGCGTGGGTCCTGGTCGGTGCCCGCCGCGCCCGGCGGCGGGGTGACGCCGGCCGGCGAGCCGAACGCCGACGGCAGCTCGCGGCCGTCGAAACAGCTCGACGAGCCGGTGTGGCAGGCGGGGCCGACCTGGTCGACCTGGACGAGCACCGTGTCGCCGTCGCAGTCGAGCGCGACGGAGCGCACCCACTGGACGTGGCCGGACGTGTCGCCCTTGACCCAGTACTCCCGCCGGCTGCGGCTCCAGTAGGTGGCCCGGCCGGTGGTCAGCGTCCGGTGCAGCGCCTCGTCGTCCATCCAGCCGACCATGAGGACCCGGCCGGTGTCGAACTGCTGGACGACGGCGGGGAACAGCCCGTAGGAGTCCCGCTTCAGCCGCTCGGCGAGAGCGGGATCAAGCCCGGACGAGGTCATGCTCACCCGGCCATTGTGCAGTGTTGATGGTTCGCTCCGTCCGGGCGGCGCGCTCCGGCCCCGTGCTCGCTTCGCTCCCACGGGACCTCCGCGCGCCGTCCTCCTCCGCTCACGTGCGCTCCGGCGACCTCCGCCGCGGCCCGACCACTTCGCTTCGCTCGTGGACGGGCCTCCGCGGAGGCGCGCCTGCG
>NZ_JADWYU010000200.1:17394-70441 GCF_016786325.1 Frankia nepalensis
CGCCAGCTCAGTTACGCGACGCTGCAACGTTACGGATCGGCTACTCCTTGCGAGGGCTGGTACTGGTTCGCTCCGGCTGGACGGACCACCACGTCGCTTCGCTCGTGGCGGGCCTCCAGGGAGGCGCGCCTGCGCGCCAGCTCAGTTACGCGACGCTGCAACGTTACGGATCGGCTACTCCTTGCGAGGGCTGGTACTGGTTCGCTCCGGCCGGGCGGACCGCCACGTCGCTTCGCTCGTGGTGTGCTTTCGCGCCAGCCGGTTGCGGCGGACGGTCTTGGCGAGGGGCGTTATGCGGCTGGGCGGAGGATGTTGAACTCGGCGAAGCGGTGGCGCAGGACCGGGCGGCCGTAGAGGTCGACGCCGGGCTCGCCGACGTGGCCGGCGCGGGTGGCCTCGATCGCGTCGGCGGCGTCGCGCAGCAGGTGCGGCCCGGCCTCGCAGGAGCGGGTGTGCGCTGGCATGACGCGCGCCACCTGGCCGGCGAGCTCGCCGTCGAGCCGGCGCAGGCTGGTGACGAAGGCCTCGAGATCCGTGTCGTCGGTGTGCGCCCAGAAGTCGCCGGTGATCAGCGTGTCGCCGACGAACAGCAGGCCGTCGCGCTCGTCGAACAGGCACAGCGAGTCCGGCGAGTGGCCCGGGCTGTGCAGGACGCGCAGCGCCCGGCCGCCAAGGTCGATCACGTCGCCGTCGGCGAGCGGGCGCGCCGCCGGGCCGCTTGCGATCGGTGCCGCCGTCGCCGGATGGACGCCCGGCGGCAGCGGGCGGGGGCGGGTCTCGGCGGTGAACAGGTGGAAGTACCGGTCGTCGAGCGCGCGGGTCGTCTCGTAGGCGGCGAGCTGCTCGGTGGCGACCGTGAGGTAGGCGCCGACCCGGTCGGCGGGGACCGCCAGCGCGAGGCGCTCGACGGCGACCGGGTGGGCGGCGACCTCGTCGAAGAAGACGTTCCCGCCACGGTGGTCATCGTGCGCATGGGTGTTGACGACGAGCACCGGCAGGCCGGTGATCCGCCGGACCGGGGCGGAGATGTCCGCGATGCCGGTGCCGGTGTCGATCAGCACGGCCCGCTCGGTACCGACGACGAGGAAGCAGTAGACGTGCCATGGCTCGGCGACCAGCCACACGCCTTCGCGCAGCCTCCGGGTCATGAACCAGGGGTCGGGCTCGGCCATCTCGTCCTCTCCTGTCCTCGTCGCCTTCCCGCGGCCCTTCCCGCCGGCCTCCGCACCGCTCTCGGCTCGGGAGCCGCCGACGGGCCGTCAGCCGCCGGTGGCGCCGCGCAGGACCGCGAGGTCCGCGGGGTCGAGGGCGACCGCAGGGCCGCGCTCGATGAGGGCCGCGAAGCCGTCGTCCGGCGCCATCACCGTGATCGTGTAGAGCCGCTCCGTGTCGGACGTGTTGACGATCCGATGCACCGAGCCCGGTGGGAGCACCAGGACGTCGCCCGGTCCGATGGGGCGGGTGTGCCCGTCGCTGTGCGCGCGGCCGTGGCCGGCGAGCACGACGAAGGTCTCGGTGGAGGCCGGGTGCGAGTTGGGCGGCTGTGACCCGCCCGGCTCCCACACCTCGAACACCACGGTGGTCGGCGAGCCCTGGGCCGGCCCGGACAGCACGGCGAGGCGAACCGTGTCGGTCGGCGAGATCCGGTGGGCCGTCACCTCGCCCAGGGGCCGCACCACCGGCGGCCCCACCACCCTTGGCGACGCCACGGCGGGCGCCGGCCCGGGCGCCCGGCCGCCGGTCACGGCAACGCCTTGAGGGCGTCGGCCAGGTCGGCGGCCGTGACGGTGAACCCGAAACACTGACGGACGTTGTAGACGGTCGCCGCCATGCAGAAGTCCGGCGACGTGGTCGCCACCGCCTCCTCGACCATGACGACGTCGTAGCCGGCGCAGGCGGCGTCGACGAGGGTCGCCAGCACGCACTGGTCGGCGTTGACGCCGGCGAACAGCAGCGTGTCGACGCGCAGGTTGCGCAGGATCGTGTCCAGCGGGGTGTCCCAGAAGCCGCTCATGCGGTATTTCGAGACCTCGATGTCGCCCGGCGCGATCGGCAGCTCGTCGACGACCGCCGCCGCCCAGGCGCCCTCGGTGAGCACCGGGGAGCCGTTCGGCAACGGGTCGCCGATGCCGGTGCCGGACCCGTCGCCGTCGTAGACGTGCAGCACGCCCGGTGGCAGGTTGGCCCGGTCGGGGCGGTTGCCCCAGTTCAGCCAGACGACCGCCGCACCGGCGGCGCGCAGCGCGGGCAGCAGCTCGGCGAGCACCGGGATCGGGGCGCGCGCCGCGGCGATGTCGACGCCGATGCCCGCGAGCCAGCCGTCGGGGTGGCAGAAGTCGTTCTGCATGTCGATCACCACGATGGCGGCGCGGGCCAGGTCCAGCGTCAGCCGCTGGGGCAGCGCGGGCAGGGTGATCGCCCGCTCGGGCCTGGCCGGACGGCGCAGGTCCACCGCGCCTGGCCCGACCCGCCAGGAGTTGGCGGCCGTCGGGCCGAGCGGCACCGTCGGGTCACCCTCCCGCGGGCGCTGCCCGGCAGGCCGGCTGGCGCCGGTCCCCGGGGATCCCAGCGGGGACGATGACGAAGCCTCGCGGTCCCGGAGGCCGCTTCGCGCGGCGTCGTCAGTCATCGGGCCAGGCATCTCCTGCCGGTCGCCGTCGTCACCGCGGATCCGTGCCCGGGCTCGGGCCGCCGCGCGTGCCTGGCGCGGATCCGCGGTTCGTGATCGGGGATGTACGGGCTCACCGGAAGGGGGCCGGGGCCACGTCGGCGGCGGTGATGTCGGCCGCGACGGCGCCGGTCCGCGCGGTGCCGGCGGCGTCGAGGAGCGGGCGCACGTCGCGCGCGAAGCGGCGCAGTTGCTCGTCGGTCGCGTCGTAGCTCTCGCCGGGGCCGGTGGGGAAGATCGTCAGGTCGGTCAGGCCGCCCAGGTCGTCGCGCAGCCGCGCGATCGCCTCGGCGACGTCCTGGGCGGTGCCTACCGCCCACACGCCCTGGTCGACCGAGTCCTCCAGCGTCGGCACCCAGCCGGCCGGCGGCTTGCCGCCGTCGGGGCCGAGGTAGGCCCGGTTCCAGCCGTACGGGCCGAGGAAGCGCCAGAACTCGTCGTGGCCGGGGCGCGCGAGTTCCATCGCCTGCTCACGGGTGTCGGCGAGGCAGGTGTTGAGCACCACCATCCGCTTCTCGCCGGGAGCGAGCCGGGCGCCGTCGTGCGTGTCCGCGTAGACCTCGGCGTAGCGGTCCCAGCGACCACGCAGCAGCGAGCGGTTGACCAGCCAGAACACGCCGCCGAAGCCGCGCGCCGGCACCGCCGCGAGCGAGCCGGGGCTGCTGATCGCCTGCCACACCTGGTAGGGGTAGGCGGGCCGCGGGATGAGGGTGAGGGACTCCACCTCGCCGCCCCGGTCGGGGATGCCCGGCGGCGGTGCCTGGAAGTACCGGCCGCGGTGGGAGAACGTCTCGTTGTCCAGCGCGGCGAGCAGCAGGTCGAGGGCCTCGCCCGTGACGTCCCGGTTGACGCCGTCGGCGGCGAGCGCGTCCGGATTGTCGCTGGAGCCGACCGACATCCGGCCGAGCGAGAGCGGCTCCATCTCGCGCGGCACGGTCCCCCGGCCCACCCCGAGGATGCCGCGGCCACCGGAGAGGTTGTGCAGCATCGCGAAGTCCTCGGCCAGGCGCAGCGGGTGCCACTGGCCGACGACGTTGAACATCGTGCCGATGCGGATCCGCCGGGTCCGCTCGGCCAGGAACGCGCCGAACAGCAGGCCGTTGGGCACGACCTCGTAGCCCTCGTGCTGGAAGTGGTGCTCGGTCAGCCAGAACGCGTCGTAGCCGAGCTCGTCGGCCAGCACCCCGGTGTCCAGGATGCGGCGCATCGCGGACAGGAAGTCGGCCTGCCCGTAGCGGCGCGCCGTCGGCTCGGTGCCCCCGGCGCCGATCGTGTCGCCCATCTCGACGGCTCCGAAGAGAAAGACGCCGACGCGCATCGCGCTCCCCTCCCCGCCGGACGCGGGACGTCGATACCGCCGAGGCCGTCGACCACGCGGCTTCGTCATTGTCGCGCGGCCCGCGGCCGTGGAGCGGCGTTGCCGCGATGAACATCGATGTGATGGACATCGATGTGATGGACGCTGCCACGACGAACACTGCCACGACCAACATCGCCGCGACGAACGCCGCTGTGATGGACGCTGCCGCGACGACATTGCCTCGCGCGTATTTCGGACCGGTCAATCGACCGTTAAGAGCCCCACTCTCGTGAAGAACGTCACCCGGGGTAATCACCGGGCCCGGCCCCACCGGGGGCGCGCGGGCCGGCTACCACGGTAGGGGCGCCGCCAACCCGCCCGGACCAGCCGCCCGCGGCCCGCGCCGCCGTAGCGGATAGTGATCCGTCGTCGCGCGGTGGTCTACTGGTTCAGCCTTTCGCCGTGTCAGAACTCGCCATGTCCGAAGGAGCCACCTGTGCCGTGCGACGTCCGCTACCACGCGGTCGGCCAGTCCCACCGGCCCGGGGCCGCCGCGCCCGCCGGGGACCCCGCCTGGCGGGCCGGCCTGGAGGCGGCGTTCTGGCGGTATGAGCGCGCGCTGCTCGACAACGACCTGGACGTGCTCGACGAGCTGTTCCTCGACGACCCGGCCACGCTGCGCGCCGACGGCGCCGGGGTGCTGGTCGGCCACGCCGAGATCAGCCTGTTCCGGCGGGCGCGGGGCGGCGGCCCCGGGCTACCGGGGCCGCGCGCCGTCGAGCGGCTGCACGTCCAGGTACACGGCCCGGCCTGCGTGGTGCTGGTCGCCGAGGTCGTGCGCGCGGACGGCGGACGCGGGCTGCAGACCCAGCTGTGGGTGGCGGCCGACGGCCCCGGATCCGGCGGCGACGCCACCGGGGACGACGCGGCCGGGAACGACGCGGCCGGGCGGCCCCGGTGGCGGGTCGCGGCGGCCCACGTCAGCGGCTCGCCCGCGCGCCAGGAGGCCCCGGCGGGATCGGCGCCCGCGGACCCGCCGAGCGAGGCCGCCCGCGCGGTGTGGCGCGCGCGGGCGGACAGGGACGACGAGCCGCTGGTCGCGGGCGCCCCCGCCGGGCCGCTGCGCGGGCTGAGCGTCGCGGTCAAGGACCTGTTCGCCGTCCGGGGATACCCGACCGGGGCCGGCAACCCGACCTGGCTGGCCCAGGCACGGCCCGAGCCCGACCACGCGCCCGCCGTCGCCGCGCTGCTCGCGGCCGGCGCCGACGTCGCCGGCATCGCCCAGACCGACGAGCTGGCCTACAGCCTGTCCGGAACGAACGTCCACTACGGCACGCCGCCGAACCCGACGGCGCCGGGCGTCGTGCCGGGCGGTTCCAGCAGCGGCCCGGCCAGCGCGGTCGCGCTCGGCCTCGCCGACGTCGGGCTGGGCACCGACACCGGCGGCTCGGTGCGGGTGCCGGCGTCCTACTGCGCGCTGTTCGGCATCCGCCCGTCCCACGGCGCTGTGTCCACCGCCGGAGTCGTCCCGCTCGCGCCGAGTTTCGACACGGTCGGATGGCTGGCCAGGGACGCCGCCACGCTCGCCCGCGTCGGCGCGGTCCTGCTGCCGCCGGCCGACCGCGCGGCTCCGGCGCCGGCGGAGCTGCTCCTCGCGGACGACCTGACGACGCTCGCCGAACCCGAGGTCGCCGCCGCGCTCACGGCCGCCGTCCCGGGGCTCGCCGCGTCCGTCGGGCTGCCGGTCCGGCGGGTGCCGGCTGTCGCCGGCGGGCGGCTCGGCGCGTGGCTCACGGCGTTCCGGCACTGCCAGGGCCACGAGGCGCACCTGTCGCACGGGTCCTGGGTGGCGGCGCACCCGGGCGCCCTCGGGCCTGGCGTCGCCGCCCGGTTCGCCGCGGCCGCCGCCGTCACCGCCGAGCAGGTGGCGGCCGCGCGGGCGACGCGCGCCCAGGCCAGGGCGGCGCTCGCCGCCGCCCTCGGCGGTGGCGCCGTGCTGGTCGCGCCGGCCAGCAGCAGCCCGGCGCCACCCGTCGATCTTGCCGTCGACGTCAAGGACCGGGTGCGCGCCGCCACCCTCACGCTGACCTGCGCCGCCGGCCTCGCCGGTCTGCCGGTCGTCGTGCTGCCGCTGCTGAGGGTCCGCGACCGCCCGGTCGGCGTCGCCCTCGTCGGCGCCGCCGGCACCGACCGGGCCCTGCTCACCCTCGCCACCCGGGCCTGCCCGGCCGCGTACTGAGGCTCGTGGCCCGGGCGCGGCCGGCGGTCCGGGCCGCGCCGCGACCGCCCGCGCGGCATCTGGCCTGGTCAGCGACGGAGCACGATTGGTTGATGCGACAATGGTCTCTATGGGTGTGGACGTAGCGAATGCCTACGACGGCCCGACCCGGCGGGGAGGGCCGGGCGCGGCCGAGCTGGGCGGCCAGACCGAGGAGGAGTTGCGCAACTGGATCGGCCACTCGATCCGGACCCTGCGGCGGCGCCAGAATCTCACCCTGGTACAGCTCGCCGCGCTGGCCGGCCTGTCACACCCGTTCCTGAGCCAGCTCGAACGCGGCCGGGCCCGGCCGAGCATGAAGTCGCTGCACCGGATCGCCCAGGCGCTCGGAACGACGCAGCAGGCGCTGATGTCGATGGCGCATCACGACGACCCGGAAGCGCCGCCGGACGGCCGCCGGGTAAGCCTGGTGCGAGCCAGCAACGGCTTCTCGATCGCGAACCAGCACGGCGTGGTACGCGCCCTCGTCTCCGGCACGCGGGCGATGTATCCGCTGCTCTTCGAGGGCGCGCCGACCGAGTTCAGCGAGACCTACACCCATTCCGGCGACGAGTTCGTCTTCGTCATGGCGGGCACGGTCGAGATGGAGATCGAGAACGAGGGCCTGGTCGTCCTCGGCGCCGGCGACACCCTCTACTACCCGGGTGGCCTCGCCCACCGCTGGCGCGGCCTGCCCGGCCCCGAGGTCCGCGCCCTCATCGTCCTGGAGAGCCGCGGCACCGCCCACCGCTGAGACCCGCCCCGCGGACGCCCACGCCGTGGGTGCCGGCGGGCAGGTCACAGGGCGGCGATGCCGGCGGACCAGGAGTCGTGCAGGCGCTGGTAGACGCCGGGGGTGGCGGCGAGCTCGGCGTGGGTGCCCAGCTGGACGACCCGGCCCGCGTCGACGACGACGACCAGGTCGGCGGTCTCGGCGGTGGACAGGCGGTGGGCGATCGTCACCGAGGTGCGGCCGCGGGTGAGCTCCAGCAGCGCCGCGCCGAGGCGGACCTCCGTCGCCGGGTCGACCGCGGACGTCGCCTCGTCGAGGACGAGCAGGTCCGGGTCGGCGAGCTCCGCGCGGGCCAGGGCGACCAGCTGGCGTTCGCCGGCGGACAGCTGCCCGCCGCTCTCCCCCACCGGCGTGCGCACCCCGCCGGGCAGGCCGGCCAGCCAGTCCGTGAGGCCCAGCCGCTCGAACGCGTCGACGATCTCGGCGTCGGTCGCGTCGGGGCGGCCGTAGCGGACGTTGTCGGCGATCGTCGCGTCGAACAGGAAGCCATCTTGCGGCACCATCACCACCCGGCCGCGCAGCGACGAGAAGCGCACCTCGGTCAGCGGCGTCCCACCGATCAGGACCCGCCCCTCGGTGGGGTCCATCAGGCGGGTGAGCAGCTTGGCGATCGTGGTCTTGCCCGAGCCGGTCTCGCCGACGACCGCGACCCGGGCGCGCGCCGGGATGCGCAGGTCGATGCCGTGCAGCACCGGCGGGCCGGTCGGGTAGCGGAAGGTGACGCGCTCGAAGGCCACGTCGAGCACGCCGGCGGGCAGGTCGCGGCCGCCCGGCTCGTGGCTCCCCGTTTCGGCCCGGCCGGAGGAGGCGCGAAAATGCTCTTCCTTCGCGCCTTCGTGGGCCCCTGTTTCGGCGGGGTCGCGGACGTCGCTGGGAGTGTCGAGGATGTCGAGGACGCGGCGCAGGCCGGCGAGCGCGTTCGCGCCGTCGTTGAGCACCTCGGTCAGCATCTGCACAGGCATGACGAACAGCGTCATCAGGAACAGGAACGCCACCAGCCGGCCGGTGGTGAGCGCCCCGCCGACACCGAGCGCCACGCCGGCCAGCACGACGCCGGCCAGCGCGACCGACGCGATCAGCTCGCCGGCGGAGAACACGGAGGCGACCAGCACCTGCGCCCGGCTCTGGGCCGAGCGGTAGGCCTCCACCGTCTGGTCGACCCGGGCGGCCGTGCGCCGCTGGGCTCCGTAGGCGCGGACCACGTGCGCTCCGACCACCGACTCGGACACCGCGCCGAGCATGTCCCCGACGCGGCGGCGAACGACCACGTACCGGGTCGACAGCCGGCGCTGGAAGCCACGGGTGGCAAACACCATCGGGATGAAGCAGACATAGACCAGCAGCGTGAGCTGCCAGGAGTAGACCAGCATCAGGCAGGTCGCGACGACCATCTGGCCGGTGGAGACGACCAGCAGCACGCCGCCGAACTGCAGGAACTGCGACATCTGGTCGACGTCCGTGGTCACCCGGGCCGTCAGCCCGCCGCGCGCCTGCGTCGCCTGGGTGAGCATCGACAGGTCGTGGATATGCCGGAAGGCCCGCACCCGCAGCGTCGCGAGCGCGCCCTCGGACGCCGTGTAGAGGCGCAGGTTCATCGCGTACGTCGCGCCCGCCGTCACCACGATCGCGGCGGCGGCGAGCGCCACGGCGGCGTACACGAAGCCGAGGTCGACGCCGTCGGAGCCGGAGATGCCCCGGTCGAGCGTCTGCTGCACGACGAGCGGAATGACGATCTTGCCGGCGGTGGCGACGAGCGCGAGCAGCAGGGTGACGCCGATCCCCTTCGTCGCCTCCGGGACGAGCCGGCGCAGCCGGCGCGCCGTGCTCCACAGTCCCTCCCGCCTGGCGGCGGGCACCGGCTGGTCGCCCGCGGCCGAGGGGCCGCCGCGCTGGCGCGGGATCGGCGCGTCGGCGGGCGGCGGTGTGGTCCCGGCGGCCGCGTCGGTCGTGGGCCGCTCGTCGCCGCGCGGACGCCCGGCCGTCATGACAGCACTCCCTCGTCCAGTTCGTCCCCGCCCAGCTCGCCGCCGCCGCCCAGCTCGTCCCAGTCCAGGTCCGCGTCCGCGTCCGCCGCCACGTCCGCGGTACCGGCCGGCGCGGCGCCGGCGGCGCCGGCGGCTGCCCGTTCGTAGGCGGTGAGCAGGTCGGCGTAGCCGGGCGAGCCGACGAGCAGCTCGTCGTGCCGGCCGTGCGCGGCGACCCGGCCGCCCTCCAGGTAGACGACCTCGTCGGCGAGCGCGATCGTGGCCCGCCGGTGCGCGACGACCACCACGGTCGACGCCCCGGCGTCCGAGCGCAGCCGGGCCAGGATGGACGCCTCCACCCGTGGGTCGACGCTGGAGGTCGCGTCGTCCAGCACCAGCAGCCGGGGCTTGCGGACCAACGCCCTGGCCAGCGCGACCCGCTGGCGCTGGCCGCCGGAGAGCGTGGTGCCGCGCTCCCCCACCTCGGTGTCCAGCCCGTCGGGCAGGGCGGCGACGAACCGGTCGGCCTGCGCGCGGCGCAGCGCGTCCCAGACGGCGTCGTCGGACAGGTCCGCGCCGAGGGTGATGTTGGCCCGGACCGTGTCGTCGAACAGGAACGCCTGCTGCGCGACGAGCGCGACCGCTCCCGTCACCTCGCCGGCGGCCAGGTCGCGCAGGTCGGTGCCGTCGAGGCGCACCGCGCCGGCGTCCGGGTCGACGAGCCGGGCGAGCAGCCCGACCAGCGTCGACTTGCCGGCGCCGGTGCGGCCGGCGATGGCGATGACCTTTCCCGGCGTGGCCTCGAAGGTCACGTCCGTCAACGCCGCCGGGGCCGGCCGGCCGCGCGCGTGCCCGCCCCCGGCCGCTTCGGACGCCGGCGCTTCGGACGCCGGCGCTTCGGAGGCCGGCGACGGGTAGCGGTAGGAGACGCCGTCCAGGCGCAGCCGCGCCGGGCCGGTGGCGGCGAGCCGCGCCCCGCCGAAGGTCTGTTCGCCGCTCGCGGTCAGCACCGCCGACACCCGGCCCCAGCCGACGACCGACCGGGGCAGCTCGCTGATCACCCAGCCGATCGCCCGGATCGGGAACGCCAGGAGCGTGAACAGGTAGGCCACCCGGACCAGGTCACCGACGGACAGGCTCCCGGCGGAGATCCGGTGCGCGCCGACGACGAGGACCGCGAGCACGCCCAGGTTCGGCAGCGCCTCCATCAGCGGGTCGAAGATCCCCCGGACCCGGCCGGCGCGGATCATCGCGTCGCGCAGCGCCTCGGCCGACCCGCGGAAGCGGGCGGTCTCGTCGGCCTCCCGGCCGAGCGTCTTGACGACGAGCGCCCCGTCGAACGACTCGTGCGCGACGCCGCTGACCTCGGCCCGCAGCTCCTGCACCCGGGCGAACAGCGGCGACACGCGCCGCGAGTAGACGTAGTTGAGGACGCCGACGAGCGGGAAGACGACGAAACCGACGGCGGCGAGCAGCGGGTCGGTGGCGACCAGCAGGACCACGGCGGCGGCCAGCATCAGCACGACGCCGACCGCGAACGGGAACGGCGCGACCGGGGCCCACAGCGCCTCGACGTCGGCGTTGGCATTCGACAGCAGCGCCCCGGTGGAGTGCCGCTGGTGCCAGGCAAGGGGCAGGCGCAGGTACTGGCGGGTGACCCGGCGCCGGTAGTGCGCCTGCATCCGGTACTGCAGGACGCCGGCCGCGAACCGGCGGAAGAACATCCCGACCGCGCGCGTCGCGCCGACGGCGAACACCAGCAGCGCCGCGCCGGCCACGCCTGCCCAGGCGGCGTGCCCGTCTCGCAGCGACGGGACGACGATCCGCTGGGTGACCTCGCCGAGGACGTAGGAGCTGGCCACGGTGGCCAGGCCGAACAGCCCGCTGCCGAAGACCGAGAGCGCGAACAGCCGCGGCTCCTCATGGACCGCCAGCCGCAGGATGCGCAGGCCACGCCCGATGACCGAGCCGGTCGCGTCTACCCGGCTCGCGGCCTGGGCGAAACCGGCTGGGCCCACGGCGTCGACCGGGTCGGCGGACCCCGCCGGGCTCGCGGCGTCGACCGGGCTCGCGGCGTCGACCGGGATCTCGACATCGGCCGGGATCTCGACATCGGCGGGCCTCGTCGGCCCGTTCGGGGCCGCACCGGATCCGGGCACGGTTCTCCTCTCGCCACTCACGCGCCGGCTCGCCGCGCTACGCGTCCCTCACCCCGGATCGCCCCGGATCGCCCCGAGGCCGACCGGCTCGCCGTCGGGCGACGAATGCTCCGAAACAGCCGGACTGATACGTAACGGCTACCGTCCAGCTACCGCTTCATGACAGCCATGTGACCTTCAGGCTGCAACAACGGATGACCGCCGCGCAGTCCCGCGGCCGGCGGGCACGCGCCGGCCGGCGCCACCGGGACGGCGGGATGGCGGGATGGCGGGCGACCAGTGGCTGGTCCCTCGGCGGCCGGTCAGCTGCCCGATCAGCTCGCCGCCGGAGCGCTCACGGCCTCGCCAGCCGCGACGACGGGCGTCGGCGCGCCCATTCCGCCGGCCCGGCCCGCCCGGGCGCGGGCGGTCGGGACCAGGGCCCCGGCGAGCGCCGCGACCAGCGTCGCCGCGCCCAGCACCACCATGCCGATGACGTAGCCGGACTCCTTCGGGTAGCCGCTCGGGAGCGTGCCGGCGGCGAGCACGCTCGCGATGATGCCGCTGCCGATGGATCCCCCGATGGTCCGGATGTTGGCGTTCATGCCGGTGGCCGCGCCGGTCGCCTCGACCGGGACCGACTGAATGATCAGGTTGGCCATCGAGGAGAACGCCAGGCCGATGCCGATGCCCTGCACAGCCGACATCACGATGAAGCTCCACGGCTCGTTGTGTACGGCGACCAGCAGGGCGCACGCGGCCGCCGCGATCACCGAGCCGACGACGAGCGGCAGCTTCGCGCCGAACCGGTCGGTGATCCGGCCGATCAGCACGCCGACGACGAGCATCGCGGCGGTGCCCGGCAGCATGTACAGGCCCGAGAGCGTCACCGACGCGCCCAGGCCGTAGCCGACGCTCGTCGGCGTCTGCATGAGCGGCGGCACGACGATGAACGACGCGTACATCCCGATGCCGAGCAGCAGCGCGGCGATGTTCGTCCACCACACCGCCGGGATCCGCATCACCTGCAGGTCGATCAGCGGCACCGCCGAGCGGCTCTCCACCAGCACCCACACGCCGAACAGCACGACCGCGGCGGCGAACAGACCGATCGTGCCGCCGGACGCCCAGCCCCAGGTGGAGCCCTTGGACAGGCCGAGCAGCAGCGCCACCAGCCAGGCGGCGAGCGCGCCCGCGGCCGGCAGGTTCACCGAGCCGGTCGCCCGCGCCGGCGAATCGGGAATGAACACGAACGTCGCGACCAGCGCGAGCCCGGACACCATCAGCGGGAACCAGAACAGCCAGTGCCACGACAGCGCGTCGACGATCGGGCCGGCGAGCACGACGCCCAGGCCGCTGCCGATGCCGAGCATGCCGGACATCAGGCCGATCGCGGCGGGGACCCGCGCGGCCGGGAACTCGTCGCGGATGATGCCGTACGACAGCGGGAAGATCGCGCCGGCGAGGCCCTGGATGACCCGGGCGAGGATGAGCACGCCGATCGAGTCGGCCAGTCCCGAGATCAGCGATCCCACGCTGAGCGCGGCGAAGACGACCAGCAGCATCTGCCGCTTGCCGACCAGGTCGCCGACGCGGCCGAGAATCGGGGTGGCGATCGACGCGGAGAGCAGGAACGCCGTCAGGAGCCACGAGGACGTCGCCTGCGAGGTGTGCAGGTCGCGCTGGATCACGGGCAGCGCCGGCAGCACCAGGGACTGCAGCACCGTGTACGCGGACGCGCCGAGCGCGAGCGTCACGAAGATCAGCGTCGGGCTGCCGCGGCCGG
The DNA here is from genome assembly GCF_016786325.1 of Frankia nepalensis. Taxonomy (GTDB): domain Bacteria; phylum Actinomycetota; class Actinomycetes; order Frankiales; family Frankiaceae; genus Pseudofrankia; species Pseudofrankia nepalensis. The sequence continues at coordinate 30,301 of NZ_JADWYU010000200.1, forward strand.
GCGTGCGCGCGGCGGCCGGGCGGTTGCCCGCGGCGCCAGGGCCGGGCGAGGCGGCACGGCCTGCGCCGCTGCCGGGTTCGGCGGACATGGGGCTCCGTTCACGGGGCGGACGAGAAGCGGAATCGCGCTCCGGATGATACCGCCAACCGGAAGCGTCCCTCCGCTTCCCGTCCGTGGATCACATGGGAACGGGGCGAGCGTCACCGCCAGGCAGTTTCCGATCATCCAGCCCCGGCCCATCGCCGCGAGCGGCCCCTTGCCGGACACGCGGCCCTCCGACGACGGCCCCGGAGATCCCGCGGCGTCGCCACCGCCCCCGCGGGCAGACCGCGGAGAGACCTTTGTCGCATTCCCGCGGCGGGCGGATCAGCGGACGGGGACCTCCGCGGCCCGCAGGACGGACTTGACGTCGGCGATGCGCAGGTGGCCGAAGTGGAACACGCTGGCGGCCAGCACCGCGTCGGCGCCGGCCGCGACCGCGGGCGCGAAGTCCGCGAGCTGGCCCGCGCCGCCGCTGGCGATCACCGGCACGTCCACCTCGGCGCGGACCGCGGCGATCATCTCCAGGTCGTAGCCGTCCCGCGTCCCGTCGGCGTCCATCGAGTTGAGCAGGATCTCGCCCGCGCCCAGCTCGACGGCGCGCGCCGCCCAGGCGACCGCGTCGATGCCGGTGCCGCGCCGCCCGCCGTGCGTCGTCACCTCGAACCGTGGGCCGTCCGGGTCCTTCGCGCGCCGGGCGTCGACCGACAGGACGACACACTGGCTGCCGAAGCGCAGCGCGCACTCGCGCAGCAGCTCGGGCCGGGCCACCGCGGCCGTGTTGACGCCGACCTTGTCGGCCCCGGCCCGCAGCAGCCGGTCGACGTCGTCGGCCGCGCGCACCCCACCGCCGACGGTGAGCGGGATGAACACCTGCTCGGCGGTGCGGCGCACGATGTCGTAGGTCGTCTCCCGGTTGCCGCTGGAGGCGGTGATGTCGAGGAAGGTCAGCTCGTCGGCGCCCTCGGCGTCGTAGAGGCGGGCCATCTCGACCGGGTCGCCGGCGTCCCGCAGGCCGGTGAAGTTGACCCCCTTGACCACCCGCCCGGCGTCGACGTCCAGGCAGGGGATCACACGGACGGCGACGCTCATCGCGTGGCGTCGCCCCGGGCCACCGCCAGGGCCTCCGGGAGGGTGAAGGCACCCGCGTAGAGAGCCTTGCCGATGATCGCGCCCTCGACGCCGGGGACGCCGGCGATCGCGGTCAGGTCCGCGAGCGAGGACACGCCGCCGCTGGCCACCACCGGCCGGTCGGTCGCGGCGGTGACGGCGGCCAGCAGCTCCAGGTTCGGGCCGGTGAGGGTGCCGTCGCGCCGGACGTCGGTGAGCACGTACCGGGAGCAGCCGTCGGCGTCGAGGCGGGCGAGCACCTCGAACAGTTCGCCGCCCTCCTTCGTCCAGCCCCGGGCCGCGAGCGTCGTGCCGCGCACGTCCAGGCCCACCGCGATCCGGTCGCCGACCCGGTCGATCGCCCGGCGCACCCAGTCGGGGTTCTCCAGCGCGGCGGTGCCGACGTTCACCCGCGCCGCCCCGGTGGACAGCGCGGCGTCGAGCGAGTCGTCGTCGCGGATCCCGCCGGACAGCTCCACGGCGACGTCGAGCGACTTCACCACCTCGGCGAGCAGCTCCCGGTTGGAGCCCCGGCCGAAGGCGGCGTCGAGGTCGACGAGGTGGATCCACTCCGCGCCGTCGCGCTGCCAGGCGAGCGCGGCCTCGCGCGGGTCGCCGTAGACGGTCTCCGACCCGGCCTCGCCCTGCACCAACCGGACGGCCACCCCGTCCGCCACATCCACCGCGGGCAACAACGTCAACGTCACGCCGCCCACCCTACGGGGCCACGGCGGGAGATCCGCCGGCCCTCGGGCCGATCGTGACCTGGACCGCCGCGCCCCCGCGCCGGGAGGGATGTCAGGGAGGACGCGAGGAGGGATGCGCCCGCGCGACGAACGCGCGAGACTCCGACGAATGGACTATCCCGCGCTGTTCCAGGCGGAGGCCGAGGCGCTGCTCGCCTCCGCCGCCAAGGACCTCGACGCGCCGGTGCCCGCCTGCCCCGGCTGGGACTGCCGGCGGCTGGTGTCGCACGTCGCCCGGCTGCTCGACTCGACCGTCGCGCACCTGCCGCGCGGCGTCGTCGACCCGCCGCCGCGCGTCGAGCGGCCCCCGGCCGAGTCCGCCGCGCTGGTCGAGCACTACCGGCGCGCGGTCGCGGCCACGGCGGCCCTGCTGCGCGACCTGGACCCGGCGGCGCCGGCGTGGAACATGACCCTCGAGCCGCGGGTCGTCGGCTTCTGGCGGCGCCGGCTGGCCCACGAGCTGCAGATCCACGCCTGGGACGCGGCCGGGGCGGCCGGCGAGGCGCGCCCGCTCGACCCGGTGCTCGCCGCCGACGGCATCGACGAGCTGCTGCGCGCCCTGCTGCCCGCCAGCCGGGCCGCCGGCCTGTCCGGGCCCGGCGACGGCACCGCGCACATCCACCTCACCGACACCCCCGGCGAGTGGATGATCGGCCTGGCGGGCGACAAGGTCGACGTCACCGAGGGGCACGCGAAGGGCGACGCCGGCCTGCGCGGCGAGGCCGGCCCGGCGCTGCTCGCCCTGTGGGGGCGGACCGGTTTCGACGCCCCCGGCCTGACCGCCTTCGGCGACACGGACCTGCTGCTCGCCCTGCGCGCCGGCTGACGCCAGCCCCGCTGGCCCACCGCCGCCGCGGGCTCCGCCAGCCGCCGGCGTGCCCGCGCCCGATGGCCGGACGGCCGGGCCGGTCAGCGCAGCGTGGCCAGCCAGTTGGTGAGGACGTGCGCGCCGGCGTCCCCGGACTTCTCCGGGTGGAACTGCGTCGCGCACAGCGCGCCGCGCTCGACGGCGGCGGCGAACGGCTCGCCGTGCTCGGCGACGGTGTCACCGGCGTCGACGTCCGCCTTGGCGGCGTAGGAGTGCACGAAGTAGAACCGGGTCCCGGCTGGCAGGCCGGCGAACAGCGTGGAGCCGGCCGGCGGGGTGACGGTGTTCCAGCCCATGTGCGGCAGGATCGGCGCGGCCAGCCGGCGCACCTCGCCGGCCAGCAGCGAAAGGCCCACCGTGCGCACCCCGTGCTCGTCGCCCAGCTCGTAGAGGATCTGCATGCCGACGCAGATGCCCAGCACCGGCCGCCCGGCCGCGACCCGCGCCCGGACCGCCGGAGCGCCCCCGATGCCGTCGAGGCCGGCCATGCAGGCCGCGTAGGCGCCCACCCCCGGCACGACCAGCCCGTCGGCCTCCGCCGCCGCCGCCAGGTCGGCGGTCACGGTGACCTCGGCGCCGACGCGCTCGACGGCCCGCTGCGCCGAGCGCAGGTTGCCCGACCCGTAGTCGAGGACGACGACCTTCGGTCGGCTCACAGGACGCCCTTGGTCGACGGGATTCCGGTGACGCGGGCGTCGAAGGCGACCGCGTCACGCATCGCCCGGGCGACCGCCTTGAACTGGGCCTCGACGACGTGGTGCGCGTTGCGGCCGGACAGCACCCGCACGTGCAGCGCGATCCGGGCCGCCGAGGTGATCGACTCGAAGATGTGCCGGGTGAGCGTCGTGTCGTAGGTGCCGATCATCGGGGCCAGCTCCGGCTCGACGTGCACGCAGTACGGCCGGCCGGACAGGTCGACGGCGGCCTGCACCAGCGCCTCGTCGAGCGGCACCATCGCGTCCCCGAACCGCCTGATGCCGGACTTGTCGCCGAGCGCCGCGCGCAGCGCCTCGCCGAACGCGATCGAGGTGTCCTCGACCGTGTGATGCGCGTCGATGTGCAGGTCGCCCCTGGTGCGCACGGTGAGGTCGAAACCGCCGTGCTTGCCCAGCTGGGCCAGCATGTGGTCGTAGAACCCGACACCGGTGTCCACCGTCGCGACGCCGCTCCCGTCGAGGTCCAGCTCGACGAGCACGTCCGACTCCAGCGTCTTGCGTTCGATCCGAGCGGTCCGCGTTCCTGCCATCTCTCCTACTCCGCTCCCGCCAGCAGCGACGGGTTCTCCGTGAGCACTCCGCGCAGCGCGCCGAGGAAGGCCTCGGTCTCGTTCGGCAGGCCGGCGGTGACCCGCAGCCAGCCCGGCAGGGACAGGTCACGCACGAGCACGCCGGCGTCGAGCAGCCCGCGCCAGACCGCTCGCTGGTCGCTGAACAGGCCGAACAGCACGAAGTTCGCGTCCGACGGCACCACCCGCGCGCCGAGGGCGGGCAGCTCGTCGACCATCCGGTCACGCTGGGCCTTGACCGCCTCCACCGTGCCCAGCAGCTCGTCGGCGTACGCGAGCGCGGTACGCGCCACCGCCTGGGTGAACGACGACAGGTGGTAGGGCAGCCGGACGAGCTGCAGCGCGTCGACGACCGCCGGGTGGGCGGCCAGGTAGCCGACCCGGGCGCCGGCGAGCGCGAACGCCTTGCTCATCGTCCTGGTGACGACCAGGCGCGGCTGCTCGGGCAGCAGCGTGAGCGCGCTCGGCACCCCGGCGCGGCGGAACTCGGCGTACGCCTCGTCCACGAGGACCATGCAGCCGCCGATCTCCTCGGCCGCCGCGCAGACCGCCTTGACGACGTCCAGGGGCAGCGCCGTCGCGCTCGGGTTGTTCGGCGAGCACAGGAACACCAGCGACGGGCGGTGCCGGCGGACCGCGTCCGCCGCGGCCACCGGGTCGATCGTGTAGTCGGCGGCCCGGTCCTCGGCCACCCACTCGGTCGCGGTGGCCAGCGAGATCAGCCGGTGCATCGAGTACGACGGCTCGAAGCCGAGCGCGCGCCGGCCGGGTCCGCCGAACGCCTGCAGCAGCTGCTGGAGCACCTCGTTGGAGCCGTTCGCCGCCCAGACCTGGCTGGTGTGCAGGCCGAAGCCGGCGTCCGGGGTCAGGTAGTAGGCGAGGTCCGCGCGCAACGCCTCGGCCTCGCGCTCCGGGTAGCGGTTGGCCTCGGTCGCGGCGAGCGTCGCCGCCTTGCCGAGCGCGTCCACCAGCTCGGCCGACGGCCCGTAGGGGTTCTCGTTGGTGTTCAGCCGGACCGGCACCTCCAGCTGCGGAGCGCCGTAGGGCGAGCGGCCCCGCAGGTCGTCCCGCAACGGCAGGTCGTCGAGGGTCGCCGGCCGCCACGGCCGGTCGGCGGCCGGCTGCCGCGCGTCGGCCCGCGCCAGGAGACGGCCGGCGTGCGGCCTGGACGGCTGGTTCACCGGGCCACCGCCGACGGGTCCCCGGCGCCTGTCACGGGTCTCGTCATCGAGAACGCACCTCCACCGCGTCGACGTGGGCAAGCAGGTCCTCGGCGGCGCCGAGCGCCGCGATCCGCGGCGCGATCGCGGCGAGCGCCTCCCTGGTGCACTCGACGACGTGCACCTGGCGCTGGAACGCGGCCACCGCCAGCCCGCTGGAATGACGGGCGGTCCCGCCGGTGGGCAGGACGTGGTTGGAGCCCGCGAGGTAGTCGCCGAGCGGTACGGGCGCGTACGAGCCGACGAACACGGCGCCGGCGTGGCGCACCCGGGCGGCGACGGCGGCGGCGTTCTCGGTCTGGATCTGCAGGTGCTCGGCCGCCCAGGCGTCGACCACCCGCAGCCCGGCGTCGAGGTCGTCGACGAGCGCGACCGCGCCCTGGCCGGACAGCGACTCCTCGACGCGTTCGCGGTGGCGGGTGACCGGCACCCGCTTGCCCAGCTCCACCTCGACCGCGTCGGCGAGCTCGGCCGACGTGGTGACCAGCAGGCAGGCCGCCATCGGGTCGTGCTCGGCCTGGGCGATCAGGTCGGCGGCGACGAACGCGGGGTCGGCCGTGTGGTCCGCGAGGATCGCGATCTCGGTGGGCCCGGCCTCGGCGTCGATCCCGACGAGCCCGCGCAGCAGCCGCTTCGCCGCGGCGACGTACACGTTGCCCGGTCCGGTGATCACGTCGACCGCCGGGCAGCTCTCGGTGCCGTGCGCGAGCATCGCCACGGCCTGCGCGCCGCCGGCGGCGTAGACCTCGTCGACGCCGAGCAGCTGGCAGGCGGCCAGCACGACCGGGTGCGGCAGGCCGTCGCCACCGCGCCACGGCGGGGAGACGACGGCGAGCGAGCCGACGCCGGCCTCCTGGGCGGGCACCACGTTCATCACCACGCTGCTCGGGTAGGCGACCCGCCCGCCCGGCACGTACAGCCCGACCCGCTCGACCGGCACCCAGCGCTCGGTGACGGTGGTGCCCGGCGCGACCTCGACCGTCACCGGCTCGCGCAGCTGGGCGCGGTGGACGAGCCGGGCACGCCGGATCGCCTCGGTGAGCGCGTCGGCCACCGCCGGGTCGAGCGCGTCGAGAGCCGCCGCCAGGGCGGCGGCGGGCACCCGCAGCGCGGCGGGGCGGACCCCGTCAAACCGCTCGGTCGCGTCCAGCACGGCGGCGTCGCCGCGGTCGCGGACGTCGTCACAGATCGGCCGGACCACGTCGAGCGCGACGTCGACGTCCGTCGCGGCCCGCGGCAGCCGCCGGCGGATCTCGGCCGGTGACAGCTCGTTCACACGCGCGGCCACGCCGCGTAGGTCCAGCCTTCTCCACACGCACACGAGGGTATCGGCCGGCGTGCGTGAAACGCGGTTCTCGCCCCCGCCGTATCACACAGTGACCTCTGCCGCCGCGTCACCCCGCCGAGCCGCGCCTCACCAGCGGCCGGACGCAGCTTTCCGCCCACCCGCCGGGACGCGCCGGTTTTCTTGCCTTTCCATCATTTTTGCCAGGACACGCCGGTTTTCTCCCTCCCGGCGCCGACGGCGCCCGGTGGGGCGGCCGCGCGAGCCGCGACGGCCCGCGCTCACCGCGCCACCAGGGGATGGCACGCTGGAACGGTGACTCCCGGCCACGGCCAGCGCCCGCCCGACGAGCCGAAGGCCGGCGCCGACCCGGCGGCACCGGGCGCCGGGGCTGGCCCCGCGACGACCCCGGGCCAGAGCCAGCTGGCCGAACTGCTGGCGGCGCACGGCGCGTACGCGCGGCCGCTGCGCGCGCTGGTGGCCCGGCTGGCGGAGCCGGTCGCGGTGGCCTCCGGCTCGGGCGCCGCCGCGCCGAAAGGCGCCGTGTCGGACGGCGCGGTGTCGGACAGCGCGGTGTCGGACAGCGCGGTGTCGGACGGCGCCGTGTTGGACGGCCGGGCGGTGGGGCGGCTGACGCGAGCCGCGGGGCTGCCCCGGCGGACCGTCGAGGAGGTGCTCGCGGCGCTCGGCGACGACGTGGTGGACGATCCGGTCGTCGGGCCGCGGATCCGTCCTGACCGGGCCGCCGGCTACCGCGCCCTGGTCGACTCCGGCGGGCTCGCGGTCGCCGCCTCGGCGGACCCGCTGGCCGGGCAGCTGGCCGCGCGCGCCGACCTGGTGGCGACGATGCGTGAGCTGATCGCGGCCGCCCCCCGGCCGCGCGCCGACCTCGACCACGTCGCGGCCACGGCCGAGACGGCGGCGCGCCGGGCGCTGTGGCTCGCGGCGACCTACGACCTGGCGGGCCGCCACGTGCTCTGCGTCGGCGACCACGACCTGACGTCGCTGGCCGCCGCCGCCGTCATTCCCGGCCTGCGGGTCACGGTCGTCGACGTCGACGACGACCTGCTCGACTTCCTCGACGCCCAGGCCAGGGCTCGCGGGCTGGCGGTCCACCCCTACTTCGCCGACCTGCGGTTCGGGTTGCCGCCGGCGGTGGCCGGCGGCGCCGACATCGCGTTCACCGACCCGCCGTACACCCCGGAGGGGGTGGCGCTGTTCTGCGCCCGGGGCGCCGAGGGGCTGCGCGACCGCGAACGTGGCCGAGTACTGCTGGCGTACGGGTTCTCCGCCCGGACGCCGACGCTCGGCTGGAAGACCCAGCGAGCCCTGCTCGACGCCGGGTTCGTGATCGAGGCGATGCTGCCGGCCTTCCATGCCTATGACGGCGCCGAGGCGGTCGGTGCCCGGGCCGATCACTACGTCTGCCGCCCGACCACTCACACCTGGCGCCATCTGGAGCGATCCACGGGGCCGCTGGCCGCCGACCTGGCCATCTACACCCACGGCCGCTCGTCCCTGGAGAGCGTCGCGAAGGAAATGACCGAGCCCGCCGCGCGGGCGCTGCGCGACGCGGCGGTCGGCGCCGCCCGTCCCCTCGCGACGGCGACAGCGACGGTGGCGGCGGCTCGCCCGGCCACGGCACCGGCCGCGGCCACGGACGCGCCGGCCGCGACAGGCCAGCTGGTGTTCGTCGGGGACGCGGTTCCCGCCGGCCTCGCCGGCGGTGGCACCGCGGCGCGCGCCGCCTGGCCCGTGACGCACGTTCGCCTCGCGACGGTCCTGGCGCAGGGGCTGCCGCCGGCGGCCAGGGCCCGCCGGCCGGTCGCGGTCGCCGCCGACCTGACCGACGACCCCGGCGGCTGGCTACCTCGGCTGCTGCTGGCCGTCAACGCGGACGCCCTCGCCGCCGTCGTCCGCGCCGACCATCCGGCCATGGCGGCCGCGGTGCCCGGCACCCCGCGCCGGGCGGGCTGGAGCGGCCCGGGCGCGGGGTCCCTTGGCCCGGCGGGCCACCTGCCCGTCGGGGCGACCGGCCCGAAGTGGACGGCGCTGCCACCCAGGCCCGTCGGCCAGTCCGCCGGCGGCCGGCTGTGGGTCCTCCCCTTCGCCTCGTTCGACCTGGCGGGGTCCGACAACCCGACCGACCGGCCGCTGCGGTCGCTGCTCGACCGCGCGCACGGCCGGATCGGCAACGTGTGGCGGGAGGCTCTCATCGCGCATTTCCGCGAGGAGCACGCGACGACGCTGGGGAAGCGGGACGCTCGGGCGGTCATCGAGAACGCGCTGTCGCGGCGGGAGCCGCCGGATCCGCGCGGGTATCTTCAGGCCCGCCTGGTCGACCTGCCCAGGACGACCCTGGCCAGCCTGATCGACGCCGCCGAGTGGACGTGGTGGCCCGAGGCGCTCCGCGAGATCGGTGACGACGCCAGGGCCGGCATCAGGGCCGGCGCCGAGGCCAGCCCCGCGGACGCGGCCGGCGGCGATGCCGGCACCGCGGCCGGGGGACGGGCATGACCAAGGACGCCGCCCCGCCCGCGCCCGGCTCCCGGGACCTGGGCGCCGCCCGACCGGCGGGCGCACTGGAGCCGGGCGGGGCCGCGGTGCTCGTCGTCGAGGATGACGACGCGGTCGGCACGCAGCTGGTACGTGGGCTCCTGCGGGCGGGCTACGCGGCCACCCGCGTGGCCACCGGCGCCGACGCGCTCGAGGCGGTCGGCGGCCGGCAGCCACCCGACCTGGTGCTGCTCGACCTCGGCCTGCCCGACCTGGACGGCACGGAGGTCTGCCGGCGGATCCGCGCGGTCGCCGACATCCCGGTGATCGTGGTGACGGCCAGGGCCGACGAGGCGGACCGGGTCGAGGCGCTCGACCTCGGCGGGGACGACTACCTGGTCAAGCCGTTCGGCTTCGCCGAGCTGCTCGCCCGCATCCGCGCCGTCCGGCGGCGCTGGGCCCGCGCCACGGCCGTGGCCGGCCCGGCCCGCGGCTCCGAGCCGAACGGCGCCTCCGTCACCCCGGCGCCCGACACCCCGGCGTCCGACACCCCCGCCACGGGCATCCCGGCCACCGGCATCCCAGCCACGCCGGCCGACCGCGCCGCCACGGCCGGCGAAGCGGGCCAGATCGACGAAGCGGGCCAGATCGACGAAGCGGGCCAGATCGGCGAAGCGGGCCAGATCGGCGAGGGCGCCGTCAGCGCCGACCTGGTCCGGTACGGGGAGCTGGTCGTGGATCGACGGACCCGACGGGTCGAGCTGGCCGGGCGGCCGGTGACGCTGACCGCGCGGGAGTTCGACCTGCTCGCGTTCCTCGCCGCCGATGCCGGCCGGGTGCGCACCCGGCGGGAGATCTTCCAGGCCGTGTGGGGCCCGTGGTTCGGCTCCACCAAGGTCCTCGACGTCCACGTCGGGTCGCTGCGCCGCAAGCTGGGCGGCCCGGAGATGATCGAGACCGTCTACGGGGTCGGCTTCCGGCTGGCCGACCCGGCGGGCCCGGCGGCCGGGCCGGCGGTGGGACGGCCATGACCAGGCGGATCCTCGCCGTCCAGCTGCTGCTCACGGCGCTGCTGGTGACCTGTGTGTGCATCCCCCTCGGCCTCGAGGCCGCCCGGCACGACCGCACCCTGCTCACGCTGCGCACGACGTCCGCCGTCGAGGCGTATGCCGCCGAGGTCAAGTGGCGGCGCCTGTCCGCCGGCGCGCCCCAGCTGCCGACGTCCGTGCGCGACGACGCGCATCCCGAGCGGATCCAACCCGATGACGATCTCGCCCTCTACCTGCCGGACGGATCGTTCGTCGGTTCGTCGGGCTGGCCGATAGAGCTGACGGCCGACCAGTTGGCGGCGGCCCGCGAGCAGCGGCTCGTGCTGGAGCCGGCCGCCGAGAACGGCCACCGGCTCGTCGTCGTCACCCCCGTGTCCAACGCCAACGGGCTGGTCGCGATCCTCGCGGTCGGGCGGTCGGACGCCGCGACCCGGGCCGAGATCCAGGAACGCTGGATCCGGCTGGCCGTGGGTTCGGGGCTGGCGAGCCTCATCGCCCTGGCGCTGTCGGTGCTGCTCGCCCGCTGGGTGGGACGGCCGCTGCGCGGGCTGGAGCGAGCCGCGGCCGAGTTCGGCGACGGGCAGCTGTCGACCCGCGCCGACGCCGCCGGGGGCCCGGCGGAGGTGCGCGAGCTCGCGACGACCTTCGACGCGATGGCGGCCCGGATCGAGGAGCTGGTCGGCGGTCAGCGGGCCTTCCTCGCCGACGTGTCCCACCAGCTCCGCACCCCGCTGACCGCGATGCGGCTGCGCCTGGAGCTGCTCGCCCAGGATGTGGCCGCCGATCAGGCGGCCGAGGTCGGCGGCACGCTCGCCGAGGTGCACCGGCTGTCCCGGATGGTCGACGGCCTGCTCGCGATGGCGCGCGCGCAGGCCCCGGGCGCCTCGCCCGCCAGGGCGCCGGTGCGCGTCGGCCGGGTGGTCGAGGAGCGCGCCGCGGCCTGGCGGCCCGTCGCCAGGGCCGCCGGCGTCGCGCTGGACACCGACGTCGAGGACCCGGCCGACGCCCTGCTCACCGCTGGCCATCTGGAGCAGGTCCTCGACAACCTGCTCTCGAACGCGCTCGAGGCCGCCCCGCGGGGCGGGCGGGTCGTGGTCCGTGCCCGTCCTCGCGCCGGCGAGGCGCCGGTCCTCGCGGCTCTCGAGGTGCTCGAGCCCGCGACCGCCCCGGGCTCGGCCGGCCGGGCGGGCGCGCGCGGGTCATCCCGGGACGTGGCCGCGGCGGCGGCCGGGCTGATCCGGCTGACGGTCGCGGACGACGGGCCCGGGATGACGGCGGCGGCCCGCGCGGTCGCGTTCGAGCGATTCCGCCAGGGCACCGCGGCCCGGCCCGTCCGGGCGGACCGGCGCGGGCACGGGCTGGGACTCGCCGTCGTGCACGCCCTCGTCGTGGCCGACGGCGGTCAGGTCACCCTCGACGAGGCGGAGTCGGGTGGTCTCCTGGTAGCGCTCGACCTGCCGGCCGCGCCCCCGGGAGCACCCGGTCCGGCCGGCGGGACCGGCCGCGGGCAGCGGGCGCCCGCGCCGGCCGCCGGCCAGGGGCTGGCTCGCGGCGCGACCCCCTGACCGGGGCCTCGCCACACCGGGTGGACCGGACCGGTCACCGGTCCCAGCGGTCGCGATCGACGAACCCCTCCCCGGGGTCGTCATCGGCGCGGCCAGGCTCGCCGCGGTCGTAGCGGCGTTCCGTGGGGTAGTCACGCTCGTCGCCAGGACCGGAGAAGTCGCGGCCGGTGGGCCCACGGCCGGTCGTCTCCCGGCCCGTCGTGGGCTCCCGGCCCGCCGTCGGCTCCCGGCCCGACGTCGGCTCCCGGCCCGCGGTCGGCTCCCGGCCCATCGTGGACTCGCGGCCCGCCGCCTCGTGGCCCATCGTGTCCCGGCGGCCCGTCATGTCATGGCCCATGGACTCGCGGCCCATCGCGTCCCGGCCCATCGTGTCGCGCGTGTCCCGGCCCATCGTGTCCCGGCCCGCGTACTCGCGCTCGCGGTCGAGCTCGCGCGAACGGTCCGTGCCGCGGCCCGAGTAGCCCGTCAGGGCCCCGTCACGGCCGCCCATCAGGCCGTGCCCGCCACTCGCCTTGAGCCGGCGCAGCGCGAAGAAGGTCGCCGCGATCGCCGCGATCAGGCCCAGGATCAGCCCGGCCCGCGCACCGGACGAGAGGCCGGGGAAGCCGGCGCTGCTGCCGTGATAGTGCGGCAGCGTGATCCACCGGAGCACGATCAGCAACAGCGACACGGCGCTCAGCGTCGCGATCGCCGTCGACGCCCCCGGGCTGCCGAGACCGCTCGCCCTGCCCTTGCCCATCAGGTGCGCCGCGGCGAGCCCGGCGCAGACGAGCAGCAGCACGACCGGCAACCAGGCCAGCGCGCCGGAGTACCAGGCGTTCACATTGTCGTGCCACGTGTAGAGCTGTCCGTAGCTGTCGTACCCGCGGTACTTGACGCCGAACCACGGCAGAAAGCTCGCGACGAGGCCGAGGACACCCGACCCGATGATTCCGATATCGTGCTTCCTGAGGCCGCGGTCTATATTGCCCGCGGCATTGGGGCCGGCGTGGGTCGCGGTACCGCGACCGCCCAGATTCGCCATTGACGACAACCTCGTTTCTCCCGAGTCACCTCCCGGCGGCGGCCACGGGCCGCGTGCCTGGAGCCTCGTCGTCGGAGGATGTGAGTCGTGCGCGGCCAGCGCGCCGAAGCACGTCGACCGACCAGCCGCTCCCGTCCGGCGGCCCCTGGCGCCGGGCCCCGGCCGACCAGCCCACGGCGAGGAACTGATCTTTACCAGTTCTTGCCGAGCTCGTCTCGCCGTGTGACGTTCACCCGGCCATGACGGGGCTAGGTTCGGCGCAGGTCCACGGACGAACCCTGGAGTCATCGTGAACGTACGTCAGGCGCAGAGACTTCGTGACGTCACGACGAAACAGGCCGCGGTGGTGCGGAGAAACCTCCCCGGCTTCCTCCGGTCGGAAACAAAGTCGGCTTTTCTTGACGACGAAATCCTGCGGTATATGCGCAGTCACACCTCCCCGCCCGACCCGGTCCGCCAGGAGCTGGCGCGGCGGACCGCGGCGCTGGGATGGGCCGCCGAGATGCAGGTCCCCACCGAACAGGGCACCTTCCTGTCCGTCCTCACCGCGGCCGTCGCCCCTCGACGCGCCATCGAGATCGGCACGTTCACCGGCTACTCGTCGCTGTGCATCGCCCGCGCCCTGCCTCCGGGCGGCCAGCTGCTGTGCCTGGACATCAACGACGAGTGGACGTCCATCGCCCGGGAATACTGGGCGAAGGCCGGCGTCGACGACCGTGTCGAGCTGCGGCTCGGCCCCGCGGCCCAGACCCTGGCCGCGCTGCCGGTGGAGCCGACGTTCGGGCTGGCGTTCCTCGACGCCGACAAGACGTCCTACATCACCTACTACGAGCAGCTGGTCCCACGGATGCTGCCCGGCGGCCTGATCCTCGTGGACAACGTCTTCCAGTACGGCGCCGTCGTCGAGGAGCACAACACCGACCCGAGCGTGTCCGCCGTCCGCCGTTTCAACGACCACCTCGCCGACGACCCGCGGGTCGAGTCGGTGATGCTCCCGCTGGCCGACGGCCTCACGATCGCCCGCAGACTGCCCTAGGGCACCCTTCGCGGCCAGACCGGCCGGCCTGGCGAAGGCCGGTCTGGCCGCGGCGGCCGTCAGGCCGGCCCGTCGGCGGCCTGGTCCCGCGCCACCAGCGCCACGGGCTCTCCATCCGCCGGCGTGGCGGCCCGCGGACCCGCCTCGGCGTCCGGCGCGGGAGCAGGAGCAAGGCCGTCGTAGCGCACGAAGGACGGCACGGCCAGGAGCAGCCCGCCCAGGCCCAGCAGGCAGGCGACGCCGCCGACGAAGGCCGCGAGCCCCGGCGAGGTGAACCCGGCGAGGACCCCGTGGCCGAGGTCGCCGAGGCTCGGCCCGGCGGTCACCGTGACCATGAACAGCCCGGCGATCCGGCCGCGCACCGCGTCCGGCGCGGACACCTGCTGGATCGTGATCCGCAGTACGGCGGAGACGGTGTCGGCGGCGCCGGCGATGACCAGCAGCGCGAGGGCCAGCCACAGCGACTGGGCCAGCCCGAACGACGCGACGGCCGCGCCCCAGACCCCGATGGCCACCGCCACCACCAGACCCTGCCGGCGCACCCGCGACATCCAGCCGCCGGTGGCCGCGACCAGTGTTCCGCCGATGGACAGGGCCGCGTAGAGCAGCCCGGTGGTGCGCGGGCCGCCGTGGAACTGGGTGACCGCGAGCGAGGCGAACAACACCCGCGGCATACCGAAGATCATGGCGTCCAGGTCGACGAGGAAGGTCATCAGCAGCACCGGCCGTTCCCGCAGCAGCCTGAAGCCGTCCAGGATGCTGCGCAGGCCGGCCCGGGTGCCGCCGCCCTCGGGCAGCAGCGACGGCAGCCGCCAGGTCGCGTACAGCAGGCCGAGGTAGGACACCATGTCGACGGCGTAGGCCTCCGTGAAGCCGGCCGTGGAGACGAGCAGGCCGGCGAGCAGCGGCCCGCCCGTGAGCGCCACCGTCATCGAGAAGCCCTCGAGGGCGCCGACCGCGGGCATCATGTCCGTGGGCAGCAGCCGGGCGGCGAACGTCCGCCGGATTGGGGCGTCCAGCGCGGAAAGCGACGTCTGTAACCCGATCAGGCCGAACAGCACCCACATCGGCGCGTCGAGCAGCGCCTGCAGGGTGAGTGCCGCCGAGGTGAGCATCATCCCGCCGGCGGTCAGCAGCGCGAGCACCCGCCGGTCGGCCGCGTCGGCGATCATGCCGCCGACCATGCCGAAGACCACCAGCGAGGCGAAGGTGACCGCGCCGACCGCGCCGACCGCGAAGTTCGAGTGGGTTTCGGTGTAGACCTGCAGCAGCACCGTGGTGACGACGACCTGGGTGCCGGTCGCGCTGACCGCCTCGCCGATCCAGAACCGGCGAAACGCCGGGGACGTGCGCAGGGGCCGCAGGTCGGCGGTGAACGTCCGGGCGAGCCGGCGCGGCCGGGATCCCGAACCGGAGGCGGTCGATGCCGAGCCGGTGACCGGCTCAGCCACCAGGGCCCGGCCCCGGCCCCGCCGTCGCGTGCCGAAGCGCCAGGGCGACGAGATACGGGTCGAGCCGCGTGGAGGTGAACCCGAAGTGCCGGTAGAAGCCCCTGGCCGCGGGGGACGGCGCGTGGGCGAGCAGGAGGGGCAGGCCGGCCGTCCGGTAGACCGTCGCCGCCCGCATGACCGCGTCGCGCAGCAGCCGGGCGCCGACGCCGGCGCCCTGGACCGTCTCGTCCACCGCGAGCCGGCCGACCAGCAGCGCCGGGATCGGGTCCGACGGCGCGAGCGCCGCGCGGCGGGCGCGCCAGCGCGGCGGGGCGGCCCGGGTGTGCTCGACCGCGCCGCGGGTGAGGCAGTAGTAGCCGACGACGCGTCCGCCGTCGGAGAGGACGAACGTCGTCACGCCCTCCTCGTGCTGCTCGAGGGCGCGATGGCGCAGCCAGCCGTCGAGCCTGTCGTCCCCGCTGCGGAAGCCGCGGGTGTCGTGCTCCTCGGCGAGCCGGGCGGGCGCCGCCGCCGGCCGGGGGCTCATCGGCCTTCCTCGTCCGGCCCGTCCTCGAGCAGTTCGTGTAGCCGGGGCGCCTCGTCCGGAGCCGGCCCGCCGAGCAGCGCGGTCAGTTCCCGCCATGCCTCGTCGGTGGCGCCGAACAGCCGCCGGTCGGCCAGTGTGTCGGCGGCATAGCGCCTCATCGCCTCGACGGCGAAGTCCTCCAGCGTCGCTCCCAGGCTCTCGGCGGCCGAGCGGACCAGCTCCGCCGTCTCCCCCGCCAGCCGCACCGTGACCTGTTCGCCCTCGTCGGTCGCACCCACGCCCGTCAGTCTGCCTGGTCGGGTCTCGGGGTCCGCACGGACCCGAATGAACCATTGCTCACTTCGGTAAACGCTTGCCCGCGACAGCGGACCGGTGATTCAGTCCGCCCCGCGAGCCGGGTCACCGCCTGGGCGCGCCGCGGGGGGACGGTCGCGCGTTCCGACGGGACGGGTACGTGGCGCTGGCCACCGGGGCGGGGCAGAGCGTGGGCGTCGGCGTCGCGGGGCGCCCGCCGCGAACGGCGCGGCGAACTCGCTCTCCCGATAACTGACACCACGTCAGCCGACCAGTAATTACCTACCGTAATCAGGTACTGGGACCTGCGCATTCAGTCGCCGAGATGACCGGCCTTTTAGGCGTGGGACCGGTCTCTCGGGCTGGACGAACACCAGTTAGCGCGTGCTAACGTGCCCGACGCGATGCCGCAATCTGGGCTTCATCTGCGCGTTCCGAGCCATTGTCGGCGCCGGGCCGTCGGGCGGCCCGCCTGGGCGGCGGAAGGTGTGGAGGAGGACGCGTGGGTGCCACCGAGGGCCGGGTCGCCCTGGTCACGGGAGCCAGCCGAGGAATCGGAGCGGCCATCGCGATCCGGCTCGCGGCCGAGGGCGCCGCCGTCGCGCTGACCGCGCGGACCGTCCACGACGGCGATCGCGACGACCCTGGCTCGCTGGCCGGGGTGATCGCCCGGATCGAGGAGGCCGGCGGCAAGGCCGTGGCGTTCGCCGCCGACCTGTCCCGTCCCGACGGCGGCCGCGAGGGCCTGGTCGCCCGCGTCGAGGAACGGCTCGGGCCGCTCGACATCCTGGTCAACAACGCCGGCATGGGCGGATACATGCCGTTCCTGGACATCACGGACCCGCGGATCGACACGGTCTTCGAGGTGAACCTGCGCTCGCCGTGGGAGCTGTGCCGCCAAGCGCTGCCCGGCATGCGCCAACGCCGCCGCGGCTGGATCGTCAACGTCGGCAGCGCCGCCGCCGAGCACCCGCTCGGCCCGCCCTACCGCGACACGCTGCCCAACAGGCAGGGCTCGCTGTACGGCAGCTCGAAGGCGGCGCTACACCGGTTCACCACCTCGCTCGCCGCCGAGACCTACGGCGAGGGCATCGCCGTCAACGTGCTGGCACCGGACGCGGCGGTTAAGGTGCGCGACAACTGGCCCTTCCCGGACGCGGTGTCCGAGCCCGTCGAGACCATGGCCGAGGCGGCGCTCGTACTCGCGACCTGCGACCCCGGCGCGATCACCGGCAGGGTCGCCTACAGCCTCTCGCTGCTGGTCGAGCTCGGCCGGCCGGTCCGCGTCCTCGACGGCTCCCGGAAGTTCGCCGGCTGGCAGCCTCACGAGATCCCGCACTCCCGTCTGCGCAACCCGCCCCAGGGCTGACCGCCGCCGTCGGACCGGCCGGCCGGCCACCCGCCGCGGCCCCGCCACCTGCGGCTCGGCCCGGCCCGGCCCGCGGGCCGGAACCGATTGTGCGCCGCCGGGCGGCGAGGGTACGTTTTGCGCCGCGACAGGGCGGGCGTGCCGGCCCGCGATGGCGGATGGCGGAGGCCCAGGCATGGGCGGGCTGGGTCCCGGAGCACGGGAGGCCGAATGACCGCGAGCAAGACGGTGCGCAGCTTCTGCCGAGTCTGCACCTCGGTGTGCGGCATCCTGGTCGAGACCGCTGGCGACCAGGTGATCCGGGTCCGCGGCGACCGCGACCATCCGCTCTCCGGCGGCTACACCTGTGCCAAGGGCCGTGGGCTGCCTGGGATGCACCATCACCCCCGCCGGTTAGAACGGCCGCTCGTCCGGTCCGGCGCCGAGCTCACGCCGACCACCTGGGCGGAATGCCTGGACGACCTCGGAACCCGGGTACGCGCGATCATCGACGAGCACGGGCCGCAAGCGGTCGGGATCTTCTTCGGCAGCGGGGTCGGCATGGACGCCGCCGGCTACCGGATGGCGCAGCGGCTGCATGCCGCCATCGGCACCCCGGCAAAGTTCAGCCCCCTGACGATCGACGGCACCGCGAAGGTGCTGATCTCCGACCTGGTCGGCGGCTCGCCCGCGCTCGCCCCCCGTCCCGACTACGACGCGGCGACGTTCGTCCTGTTCGTCGGCAGCAACCCGGTCGTCTCCCACGGACACACCGTCGCGATGCCCAGCCCCGTCGGGACGCTCAAGGCGATCGCCGCCCGCGGCGAGCTCTGGGTCCTCGACCCCCGGCGCACGGAGACGGCGCGGCTGGCCACCGGCCACCTGGCGCCGCGCCCCGGCACCGACCACGCCGTGCTCGCCTACCTGGTCCGCGAGGTGCTGCGCGACGGCGCCCGCCACGACATCCTGGAGCACCGCGCGGTCGACGCGGACGTGCTGGCCGCCGCGGTCGAGCCGTTCACCCTGGAACACACGGCGGCGGTGACCGACGTGGCGGAGGAGGACCTCGCCCGGCTGCTCGCCGCGGTGCGCCGCGCCGGGCGGGTCGCGGTCGAGACCGGCACCGGCGTCACGATGGCCGCCAGCGCCAACGTCACCCAGTGGCTGGCCTGGGTCCTGATGATCGTGACCGGTTCGCTGAACCAGCCCGGCGGCGCCTGGTTCCACCCCGGGTTCGGGAACCGGCTCGAGTCCTTCGAGCTGCCGATCTCGCCGGCGGACGGCTCGTTCGGGCCAGGACCGCGCAGCCGCCCGGAGACGCATTCCTTCCTGAACGAGTGGCCCTGCGCTGTGCTCGCGGACGAGATCGAGGCCGGCAACATCCGTGCCGTGCTGAACCTGGGCGGTCACCTCGTCACGGCCTTCCCGGACACCGAGACCCTGGTGCCGGCGCTGAAGAAGCTCGACGTGCTCGCCACGATCGAGATCATCGAGAACGAGACGACCGCGCTGTCGACCCACGTCCTGCCGACGAAGGACCAGCTCGAGCGGGCCGACGTGACGCTGTGGGACGCCCTGCTCCCGCGGGTCGCCGCGCAGTACGCGCCGGCGGTGGTCGACCCCGTCGGCGACCGGCGCTCCACCTGGTGGGTGCTCGCGGAACTCGCCCGCCGCCTCGGCCACGAGCTCGCGGACACCACGGGCAAGGACGCCACCGACGAGGCGATGCTCGCCGCGATCGCGCGCCGCGGCCGGCGCCCCTTCGAGGACCTCGTCGCCGAGGGCTGGGTCGAGGCCGGCCGGGAGCTGCCGGCTCCCTGGGTCGAGCGCCACGTCGACCGCCTCGGCGGCTGGCGGCTCGCGCCCCGGCTCCTCATCGACCAGTTGGCCGCGCTGACGGAGCCGGCGCCGCTGGTGTTCGTGCCCCGCCGGCAGAAGCGCCACCTGAACTCCCAGTTCGACTTCCTGGGCGCGACCGCCGAGGTCCTCGTGCACCCCGACGACGCGGCCGCGGCCGGCCTCGTCGACGGCCAGCCGCTGATCGTGCGCGGCGCACGCGGCGAACTGACCGGCGTCACCCGGGTCGACCCGGAGATCCGCCGCGGGGCGGTCTCCGTGCCGCACGGCCACCAGACCGCGAACGTCAACCGCCTCACCGACAAGGACGACCTGGACCTGGTCACCGGCATGGCGCACTACTCCGGCCTCCCGGTCACCGTGCACCCGGCGTAGGACACGGCCCGCGTCCCGGGTCGCCCCGGACGCGGGCATCTCGGACGCGGGCATCTCGGACGCGGGCATCTCGGACGCGGGCATCTCGGACGCGGGCATCTCGGACGCGGGCATCGCCAGCGGCCGCGCCGCCGCGCCGCCGCCGTCCCGCGGATCCGCGCAAGATCGGTCAGGCACGGGCTGGGCGGGCGCGGACACACTGGGCGCATGACGGCGTCTGGACGTGACCGGCTGCGCGAACTGCTCGACGCGGCGCTCGCCGGGGCCGACGACGGGGTCACGCGGTCGCTCGGCGAGATGGCGGCCGGCGCGTTCGCCTCACCGTTCCACTTCAGCCGGCTGCTGTCGCGGACCGTGGGCGAGCCGCCGGTGGCGATGCGCCGGCGGGTGATGCTCGAACGCGCGGCCTGGCAGCTGCGCCAGGGGTCGACGGTCACCGACGCCGCGTGGGCCGCCGGCTATGAGTCCGTCGAGGGCTTCACCCGGGCCTACACCCGCGCGTTCGGCCATCCGCCGAGCACGCCGGCGCGCGGCCACTGGCTGCCGGCGCCCAACGGCATCCACTACCACCCACCGATGTCGCTGTGGGTGCACTCAACGGAGCACGTGATGAACCCGCTCACCGAACAGCTGGTCAGCCACGACCTGGACGACACCCGAGCCCTCCTCGAGATCGCCAAGGGCCTTCCCGAGGCCGACTTCCGCGCCGAGCGGCTCCCGTTCCCCGCTGTGACGTCCTGGGAGGGCCCCGAGAGGTCGATCGCCGCGGTGCTGGAGCACCACATCTGGACCAAGGAGGTCTGGCTGGCGTCGATCGAGGGTCTCGACCTGCCACCGCGAGACGAGAACAACGGCCCGGCCAGGCTGCTGGAACGCCACGACGCCACCGCCGGCCGATGGCTGGCCGTCGTGCGCGACATCGAGGCCCGCGGCGCCTGGAACGACCGGCTGATCGACGCGCTGTGTGACCCGCCGGAGAGCTTCGTGCTGAGCGGCGTCGTCGCGCACGTGCTCACCTACGCCGCGCACCGCCGCCAGCTGGTGCGTCACCTGCTGCGCGAGGTGGGGCGCGAGGTCGACGACGGCGACCCGATCATGTGGCTGCGCGCCGTGCGCGGCGAGGCCGCGGACGAGGCGACGCATGACACGGCGACGCGTGACACGACATGACATGACGACACATGACACGACATGACGACGCGTGACACGACATGACGACGCGTGACACGACACACGACATGACACACGGCACGACGTCCGCCACGACAGCCGCCACGGCGGCGGGCGAAGAGGCCGAGACGACGGGAGCTGAGGGCCGATGAGCCGCACGACCTACTACACGGCGACGAGCCTCGACGGTTTCATCGCGGACGAGCACCACTCGCTCGACTGGCTGGTGACCCAGGACATCGACCCGAAGGGCCCGATGAGCCACGACGAGTTCATGGGACGGGTCGGGGCGCTCGTGATGGGATCGTCGACCTACCAGTGGCTGCTCGACAACCACATCGCCAAGGGCGGGAGCTGGGACTACAAGCAGCCGTCGTGGGTGATGACCTCCCGCGAGCGCGAGCTGGCCCGGGTCGAGGGGGCGGACATCCGGTTCGCGAGCGGCGACGTCCGACCGGTGCACGCCGCCGCGGCGGCGGTCGCCGGCGACCTCGACATCTGGGTGGTCGGCGGCGGCGACCTCGCCGGCCAGTTCGTCGACGCGGGCCTGCTCGACGACGTCATCGTCTCGTTCGCCCCGGTCACGCTCGGCACGGGCGCTCCCCTGCTTCCCCGCAAGCTGGACCTGCGCCTGGTCGAGCTCGCCCAGAACCGGGCCTTCGCCTGCGCCCGCTACGACGTCGTCGGCCCACGCACCCCGAGCTCCTGACCGCCCGCGTTGCTCGCGGCCGCCCGTGGACGGCTGGGACCGGGTGATCAGCCAGGCGATCTTTAACGGGCCGACGTGGCCGGGCCGGCGACATGAGCGAAACGCACTAGCTCGGAGCGGATCGTTCGCCGGCATCCGGCGCCACGGCGTCCGTCGCGACGTCGTCGACTCGCCGCCCGGCCGAGCGGCCGGGCGGGCGCAGCCGGGAGATGCCGGCGTCGGCGAGGCCGGAGGCGTAGGCGAGGCGGCTCGCGAGCGGGCGGGCGCGCTCGACCTGCTCCCGTTCGTCGATCACGACGCAGGCGTGGTCGGCGACCAGGCGGCGGCCGTCGACCCAGACGTCGCGCACCGCGCGGGGGGAGGCGCCGTAGACCAGCTGACCGCACGGGTCGTGCAGCACCGAGACGCAGACCGAGTCCTGCAGCAGCACCAGGTCGGCCCGCTTGCCCGGCTCCAGGCTGCCGACCAGGTGGTCCAGGCCGAGTGCCCGGGCGCCGTCCAGGGTCGCCATCCGCAGCACGGTGGCCGCGTCGAGCACCGACGGGTCGAGCGCGTGCACCTTCGCCAGCAGCGCCGCCATCTTGACGGCCTGCAGCATGTCCTGGCTGTCGTTGGAGGCCGCGCCGTCGGTGCCGATCCCGACGGCGAGCCCGGCGGCGCGCAGCCGGGGCACCGGGCAGACCCCGGAGCCGAGGATCATGTTCGCGACCGGGTTGTGCGCGATCGCCACGTCGTGGCTCGCCAGGATGTCGATGTCGGACTCGGTCACCCAGACCCCGTGACCGGCGATGAGCGGCCGGTCGAACATGCCCAGGCCCAGGGCATGGGGGATGGTCCGCCGGCCCCACCGGGCGCTGGCGGTGACCAGTTCCTCGCGGACCTCCGCCAGGTGGGTGTGCACCGCCCAGCCGTGCGACCGGCAGGCGTCGACGCCCGCCTCCAGCAGTTCGTCGCTCTGCCCGAGCAGGGTGCCGACGCCGTACCGGAAGCCGATCGGCGCGCCGGAGGCGGCCGCCGCGGTCACCGCGACCGCCAGCTCGTCCTGCTCGGCCAGGATCCGCGCGGCGCCCGCCCAGGGGGCGCCGGGGACGGCCGCGTCCTCGGCGCCGAACGAGACCACGCCGCGCAGCCCGGCCGAGACCAGCCCGTCGACCACGCCGAGGCTCGCGAACTCGTCCGGGTTGGAATGGACGAACATGTCGTTGACGGTCGTGACGCCGGTGAGCAGCAGTTCGACGGCCCGCAGCCGGGTTCCCTCGCACGCGTCCTCGATGGTCAGCACGGACCCGAGCGGACCCACGATCCGCTCGCCCCATTCGAAGAGCGTCAGCTCCGAGCCCATCCCGGTGGTCAGCGCCTCCGACAGGTGGGTGTGCGCGTTGACGAAGCCCGGGATCAGCAGCCCCGTGCCGTCCCCGACGACCGGCACGTCCGGCAGGTCGGCCCGCAGCTCCGGATACGGCCCGACCGCGACGATCTCGCCGTCGCGCACGTGCACGGCGCCGTACGCGAGATCGCCCGCGGGCCCGACCGTGAGCACCCACGCCGCTCGGACCAGCACCTCCTCCCGCGGTGGCAGCTGGCCCGGCCGCGCCGTCGCATAGGTCACCGGACGATTTTCCCTCACCGCCGCCGCCTTCCGCCGGTGCGGAGGCTCGGCTGGCCGCCCATCCCGGCGCGCCGGCCCGATCGTCCCGCTCGCAAGCACGCCGGCACGCCGACGCCGGATCGCTTGCGATCGGCGAGGTGGGCGGGGAACGTGAGGGCTCGACCCGAAATGGCCAGGCCTGAGCAGGAGGGTGGACGGTGACCGACTTACGGGAAGACCAGGCCCAGATCAGCGAGGTGCTGACCCGATACTCGACGGGCATCGACCGGCGGGACTGGGAGCTGTTCCGGACCTGTTGGACCGAGGACGTCGAGGCCGACTACGGGCTGCGCTTCTCCGGCGTCGACGCCATCACCGAGTACATGACCACGGCCCACCGGGACATGGGCGACACCCGCCACCAGCTGTCGAACTTCGTCATCGACGTCGCCGGTGACCGGGCGACGGCCCGCTCCTACGTGCACGCCGTCCTGATGGTCCGCCCGGACGATCCGAACGCCTGGATCGACGTGATCGGCAGCTACGACGATGTCCTCCTACGGACCGCCGACGGCTGGCGGATCAGCCGGCGCGCCTTCCACCTGGTCCGGATGCTGAACTCCAACGTCACCCCGGACTGGCAGGCCCCGCTGCGCGACGCCACCCCCGCCTGAGCGGGTATCTCACTCGGGGCGCTCAGCGCCCCGACCGGCGTCCTGCCGGATCGGCGGAGCCGATCTGGGAGGTCTGGGTCGCCCCTGGGCGACCTTGAGCCGACCGCCTCAGCGCTCGGCGCCGACGACCAGCCAGCCGGACCCGCGGACCCGCAGCGACAGGGTCACGGCCCGGGCGGCGAGGAAGCCGCCCGCGAACGCGCCCATCAGGTAGCCCACGCCCGCCCGGCCGCCCGGCGCCCAGAGCAGGACGGCGCCGGCGAGCACCGCGAACGCCGCGAGATTGATCAGTCCGGTCCAGGCGAGATAGCGGTTGTCGCCGGCGCCGATGAGCACGCCGTCGAGCACGAAGACCAGGCCCGCGAGCGGTGCCGTGACGGCGAGCACCAGCACGGCGGGGGTGACCAGGCCGGCGACCTCCTCCGCGCTGGTGAAGGCGGGCCCGATCACCCAGGCCAGCGCGGCGAACACGGCCCCGACGACGACCCCGCCGGCGACGCCCCAGGCGACACAGCGGCGCAGCACCACGCGCGCGGCGGCCACGTCGCCGGCGCCGAGCCGGGCGCCCACGAGCACCTGGGCGGCGATCGCGAGGGCGTCGAGCGCGAACGCGGCCGTCGCGAACAGGGTCATCCCGATCTGAAGCGCGGCCAGTTCGTCCGAGCCCAGGGCGGCGGCCACGTAGGTGACCAGCAGCAGCGCCACCCGCAGGCTCAGCGTGCGCAGGAACAGCCAGGAGCCGGCCCGCGCGCCGCTCAGGATGCCGACCCGCCGCGGCCGGCCGCTCGCCCCGACCCGGCGGGCGTGACGTGTGATCACCCACAGGTAGGCGCCCACCATGCCCCACTGGGCGAGGACGGTGCCGGCCGCCGAGCCCGCGATGCCCCAGCCGGCACCGTAGACGAGCGCCCCGTTCAGCGCCGCGTTCGCCGCGAAACCCGCCGCCGCGACGACGAGCGGGGTGCGGGTGTCGTGCAGGCCGCGCAGCAGGCCGGCCGCGGCGAAGACCAGCAGCATCGCCGGCAGGCCCGCCATCGAGATCGACAGATAGCGGGACGCCTGGTCCGCCACGGTCTCCTCGGCCCCGAACACGCCGACCAGGGCTGGTGTCGTCCACCAGCCCGCGAGCGCGAGCGCCACCCCCAGCGCCGCCGCGAGCCACAGCCCGTCGACCCCCGCGGTCACGGCGCCCCGCTCGTCGCCCGCGCCGCGTAACCGGGCGACCGCCGGGGTGGTCGCGTACGCCAGGAACACCATGAGGCCGATCGCCGTCTGCAGCACCGACGACGCGAGGCTGAGCCCGGCCAGCGCGGTGGTGCCGAGATGCCCGACCATCGCGGTGTCGGCCAGCAGGAACAACGGCTCGGCCACCAGCGCGCCCAACGCCGGCACCGCCAGCCCGACGATCTCCCGATCCAGCCGCCGATCCGGACGCGTCACCCGGCAATCCTCCGGCACCGCGGGCCGTCGCCGAACAGGCCGTGGCGGTCGTCACGCCGCCCCATGCCGCCCGCGCCGCTCGCTCCACGGCCACCCGCCGGGCGGCCGTGGAGCGAGCCGGAGCCGGCGCGCTCCCTCAGGCGGTGACGCCGCCGTCGAGCTCGATCGAGCCGAGGTTCGCGAACCGCAGGGTGACGCGGGCGCCGGGCGGGGCGAAGACGGCATCGGTCAGGCCACCGGTCAGCACGACCTGGCCGGGCTCGATCGCGAGCCCACGGCCGGCCAGGCTGTTCGCCGCGAGCGCCAGCGCCTCGGCCGGATGCCCCTGCACGTCGGCCCCGGTCCCGGTGTGCACGACCGCCCCGTCGACCTCGACCGTGACCGCCTCGGCCGCGAGGTCCAGCCCGCCCGGCGGCAGCCGCGTGGCGCCGAGCACGAACGCCGCCGACGAGGCGTTGTCGGCCACGACGTCGGGCAGCGCGAAGCTGAAGTCGCGGAAGCGCGAGTCGATGACCTCGGCGCCCGCGCACACGTGCTCCACCGCCGCGAGCGCCCGGGCGGCGCTCACGCCCGGCCCGGCGAGCCGCTCCCCCAGCACGAAGACGATCTCCGGCTCGACGCGCGGATGGATCAGCCTGCCCTGGGGGACGGCCGCGCCGGCCGGGAGCGCCATCGCGTCGGTCAGCCAGGCGGTGAGCGGCGAGTCGATCCCCATGCGGCGCTGCTTCGCGCGCGACGTGAGGCCGAGCTTGACGCCGACCAGGCGCTCGCCGCGCGCGAGCCGGCGGCGCAGGGCCTCGTCCTGCACGCGGTAGGCCGTCGCGAGATCCAGCTCGGGCCACTCGTCGGTCAGCCGCCCGCGGTCGGCGCGGGCCTCCTCCGCCCGCAGCAGTTCCTCGGCGGCTCGTTCGACGGTCCAGCCGGTCACGCTCCGCCTGCCTCTCCGCCCGTCGTACCTTTTGGCCCGTCGCGCCTCTTGGCCCGTCATACCGATCGGCCCGTCGCGCCTCTCCGCCCGTCGCCCGGGAGCCGCCGGTCCGCCCGTCGCCCGGGAGCCCCCGGCGGCCGCTAGCCGCCGGCGAGCGAGCGCAGGACGGTGGCGAGCGCCGCCGCGCCCGCCTCGCAGTCGGCCGGCTCGGCGTGCTCGGCCGGCGAGTGCGAGACGCCGGTGGGGTTGCGCACGAAGAGCATGGCCGACCGGATGCCATGTGTCGCGAGGATGCCGGCGTCGTGCCCCGCGCCGGTGCCGATGACCGGCGCGTCGCCGAGCAGCGCCGACAGCTCGGTGGCGAGCACCGGGTCGAACGCGGTGTCCGGCGTGAACGACTCCTCGACCGCGTTCGTCCCCACCGCCTCGGCGATCATCGGGACCATCCGGCGCACCGCGTCCTCGTCCGGCCCGCGGCCGTCGAGCCAGCCGGTCACCAGCGACGGGATCGCGTTGACCCCGTTCGGCAGCACCCGCACCTTGCCGACCGTCGCGACGCAGCCGAGCTGGGTCGCCGCCCGGCGCGCCTCGAGGATCAGCGCGGCGAGCCCCAGCGACGGGTCCTTCCGGTCGGCCAGCCTGGTCGTGCCCGCGTGGTTGGCCTCCCCCTCGAAGTCGAACCGCCATCGCCCGTGCGGCCAGATCGACGAGGCGACCGCGACCGGCGCCTCGGTGTCGACCAGGTGGCGGCCCTGCTCGATGTGCAGCTCGACGAACGTCCCGATCCGGCGCAGTGTGGCGTCGTCGCGGCCGATCTCGCGCGGGTCGCGGCCGGCGCGGGTGAGTGCCTCGGCGAGGCTGACCCCGTCGGCGTCGGTGAGCGCGAGCGCGCGGGCGGGCGCGAGCGCCCCCGTCAGGACCCGTGAGCCCGCGCAGGCGACGCCGAAGCGGGCGCCCTCCTCGTCGACGAAGTTCGCGACGCCGATCGCGCGGCGGGGGGCGAATCGCTGCGCCCGCAGCGTCTCGACGGCGCGCAGCGCCGAGATCACACCCAGTGGGCCGTCGAAGCCGCCGCCGTCCGGCACCGAGTCCAGGTGCGAGCCCGTGACCACTCCGGGGCGGCCCGCCGCGACCGAGGCGTCGGGGTCGCCCCACCAGGCCCACTGGTTGCCGACCCGGTCCTCGGTGACCTCCAGGCCCAGCTTCTCCGCCTCACCGCGGAACCAGGCGCGCAGTTCGGCGTCCTCGCGGGTCCACGCGAAGCGCCGGTAGCCGCCGCTGCTCGCGGCCCGCCCTACCGCGGCGAGGTCGCCCAGCGCCGACTCGACCGACATCATCGACCTCCGAGGGGCTGTGAACGCTCATCAGCTCGGTGTTCTTCGGGCTCGGGCGCTTTTCGAACCCGCTTTTCGACCTCAGCAGGTCTCAAGATCGGCATGTCTCGAGCTCAGCGCATCTCGCCGGCGCCCGCGTACGGGTGCCGGCTGAGAAGCGGGCGGCCCTCGGCGAACCGCTCCAGCCGGAAGTCCGCGGCCGGGATGTCCGGGTCGGTGCTGTCGCCCTCGAGGATGAGATCGGCCATCAGCGTGCCCACCGCCGGGCTGATCTTGAAACCGTGGCCGCTGAAGCCGGCGGCGAGGTAGAGGCCGCCGAAGCCGACCGGGGCGATCACGGGGTTCCAGTCGGGGGTGATGTCGTAACAGCCGGCGTAGGTGTGCGCCACGGAGACCTCCGGGAACTTGTCGAACCGGTGCAGCACCTTGGCGCCGGCCCGTTCGAGTCCGGCCTCGCTGGCCTGGTTCGAGTAGTTGTCCGGGTCGGCGAACTTCGGCTCGCTGTGGTCACTGTTGCCGACCAGCAGCTCGCCGGAGCCCTCGACGCGCACGTACTGCAGGCTGACCAGGTCCGAGAGCACCGGCAGGTCACGCAGGGGCTCGCCGGCGTCGACCACCAGCAGCTCCGAACGCAGCGACTGGACCGGGAAGTCGATCCGCAGAGCGGACATCAGCTCGCCGGACCACAGACCGGTCGCCACGACGACCACGTCCGCCTCGACGACCTCGCCCCCGGCGAGCTCCACCCCGGTCACGGCCTCGCCGGCCGTCAGCACCCGGGTCACTGGGGTGCTCTGCCGGATGCGCGCGCCACCCGACCTTGCCTGGGCGCCGAAGTGCGTCGCCAGCTGGGAGGCGTCCGCGTACCCGCCGCGCGGCTCGTACGAGAAGGCGGCGAAGTCATCGACCCGCAGGTAGGGCCACAGCCCCGCCACCCGGTCATGGTCGATCATCTCGACCTCGATGCCGAGGCGCTGGTGAACCTCGGTGTTGGCGCGCAGCGGCGCGGAGTTCTCCGCCCCGACGCCCACCAGGTAGCCGACCTGCCGGAAGCCGACCACGTCGCCGAGCTCCTCGAACGTCGGCAGGCTGCGCCACGACATCGCCGCGATCGAGGGCACGCCGTAGTGGCAGCGCACGATGCCGCTCGACTTGCCCGTCCCGCCGCTGGCCAGCGTGGCCCGCTCGAGCACGAGCACGTCGTCCACGCCGCGGGCGGTCAACGCCCGCGCGATCGACAGCCCGAGCAGCCCGCCACCCACGATGACGACCCGTTGTCCCGCCACGACGCATCCCTCGATCCGGTCGGCCGTTCGTCCGTCCCGGGCCGCCGGCGCGACCGCGCCGCCGCGACCTCGGCGTCGCCGCCCGTCCGGCTGTAGACGCTAGCCGGACGGCGGGCGCCCGGCTTCCGACAGCCGTAGGAAGTCTGCCTAGAATCTTTCGACATCTGACGAGCCATCGTCCGCCACGGCGCACCTGCGCTCGTCGCCGTCCTTGTCAGGAGCCACCGGCCGCGGCGGCGCGGACCGGAAGGCGCGGGACGGGAGTCGATGACGGGGCTTCAGGAGATCGCCGAAGGGCTGGCCGCGCGGCTGCGCCGCTCGGTCGCGATCGACGATCTCGAGACGCGGTTGCTCGCCCACACCGCGCACGAGGAGCCCGTCGACCGGTTCCGGATCGACTCGGTCATGCTGCGCCGGCCCCGCTCCGAACCATCGGTGACGAGCTACGCGCGGGCGCTCGGCATCGCGACGGCGACCGGGCCGGTGCGGGTTCCCGCCAACCCCGAGCTCGGCTCGCTCGCGCGGGTCTGCGTGCCCGTCCGCTGCCAGGGCACCCTGCTCGGCTACCTCTGGCTCTTCGACCAGCCCACCGCGCTTTCCGACCGCGAGCTGCGCCAGGCGGACGAGGCGGCGCGGGCGGCCGGCGAGGTCCTCTTCCGCGAGCGGCTGCTCGACGACCTGCGCCGCGCGGCCGAGCGCGAGCTGCTCCGCGACGTCCTCAACCCGGCGGACGAGATCCGCCGGCACGCGGTGGGCCGGCTCGTCGCCGACCACGGTGTCGCGCCCGACGCCCGGGTCCGCGCGGTCGCCGTCGTCCTCGATCCCGGCCCCGGCGCCGCCAGCGCCGTCGAGATCGACCTTGCCCTCCAGCGCGCGCGGCGGCGGCTCGCGCCGGTCCGGGCGTTCAGCATGGCCACCAGCGGCACCGGCGGGGTCCTGCTGCTCGCGCAGCCGGTCCTGCCCGAACGCGCGGCGCTGCGGGCCGAGGCGGACGGCGTCCGGGCGGAGCTCGCCGCGAGGCTGCCCTCCTCGGCGATCTGGATCGGCCTGGGCCCGGAACGGGACAGCCTGCGCGAGAGCGTCGACACCTACCGGGCCGCGCTGGAGGCCACCCGGGTCGCCCGTCTCGTCCCGTCGCTCGGCCCCACGGCGTTCGCGGACGAGCTCGGTGTCTACGGGCTGCTCGCCCGTCTTCCCCTGGACGCCCTCGGGCCCGACGCGATCCCCGCCGGCCTGCGACGGCTGCTCGGCGACGAGAGGTCACGTGTCCTGGTCCAGACGCTGGAGGCCTATCTCGACGCCGGCTGCGACCCCACCGCCACCGCGGCCGCGCTCGTGATCCACCGCACGACGCTCTACTACCGCCTCGGGCGCATCGCGGAGCACACCGGCCTGGATCTCCGGGACGGCAACGATCGTCTATCCCTCCACCTGGGCCTCAAGCTGGCCCGTCTGCTGGGGCTGTGAGCGCGCGGCCAGCCCAGCGGCCCTCGATCGCGCTCGGCGCCCCACGGCGCGGATCGACGACCGACGGTCAGCGGACGGTCAGCTCACCGCCCGGCCGGGCTCACGGGTACCGCCCCGGCGCGCGCGGCGCGCGCCGCCGGCCGGAGTCCGGCCCTGACAGCCCCGGCTGGTAGACCGTGACCGCTCCCCCGGCCCGCTTGGCCTCGTACATGGCCAGATCAGCCTGGTGGATCACCGTCTCCGGATCGGCGGCCCCGCCGGGCTCGACGATGGCGAGGCCGACGCTGCCGCGCACGGTGTACGGCGCTCCGGCGAGCACGCACGGCGCCGCGACGGCGTCGGCGACCCGCCGGCCGAGCTGCCGCGGATCGTCGCCGCCGCCCTCGGCCAGGATCGCGAACTCGTCCCCACCGAGCCGGGCGACCGTGTCCACCGAGCGGACCGCGGCGGCGAGCCGGGCGGCGGTCACCCGCAGCAACTCGTCGCCCGCCCCGTGCCCGAGCGCGTCATTGACGATCTTGAAATCGTCGAGATCGCAGAAGAGCACGGCCAACGACCGCGGGTCGCCATCGCGGGCACGCCGTTCGAGGGCGGCGCGCAGCCGCTGGCCGAACAACGCCCGGTTCGCCAGCCCGGTCAGCGGGTCGTGGAACGCCTGGTACCGCAGCTGACGCTGACTCGCGCGATAACGGGCCAGCAGGTTCGCGTTCTCCAACAGCGTGCACACCTGCCGCACCAGGGCCAGCGCCAGCAGAAAGAACAGCACAAGCATCTCGTCTCGCTGGATTTGCGCCGATTCCACCAGCCGCACGACGGCGAGCAGGCCAACCGCGCCCAGTGGCAGATACGGCAGCATCAGATGCAGTACCTGCAGCCGGCCGGGGCGCCGGCCGCCCTCCCGGTCGCTGACATCCACCTCACTGACATCGGCGTCACGGACATCGACGTCGCCGGCATCGACCGCCAGCAGCGACGTCGGCCGCGCCGGGACGACCGTCGCCAGCCCGACCAGCAGCAACGCGGCCACGAAACCGGCCGAGATCGGCGGTGGCACCACCACCCAGCGACGCACCGCGGCCGCGGCGTAGGTGGTCGCCACCACCGCCAGCAGGACCAGCCCGGCGGCGAGCAGGCTGAACGCGAGCCAGGACCGCGGCCGGCGGAACGTACCGACCAGGAACACCGCCACGATGAGAACCAGCGCGGCCAGCGCGAGCACCCACGCCATCAGGAGGGCGACCAGGCCGTGCCCGCGGCCCACGACGACGTCCTCGACCACGAGGTCCCAGCCGAGCAGCGCCAGCGAGCCGACCAGGAGCAGGCTGTCCAGCACGGTCACCACCAGCCATCGGCGGCTGGACACCGACCGGTGACGATCACGGCCTTCGCGGCCCGCCAGACCGTCCGGCCCGTGGTCGAGCGGGTCGGTGGGCATCGTGAGCAACCCGGCCAGCGCCAGCGCGTAGCAGACCAGATAGCCGAGATCGGACAGATGCAGCCGGGGCACGTTCGTGCCGGACACGGCGGTCGACCACGCGGCAGCGGCCACCCCGACCATCGTCACGGTCGCGGCGCTCCCGGTCAGCCAGCGCCATCGGCGCTCGTCTCCCCGGCAACGCCATCCCCCGAGCCCACCGCAGACGGCCGCCACTCCCGCGGCGGTCGCCCCCGCCGCCGGTTCGACGACGATCGCGACGGACCGCCGCGCCACCAGCGCGACCAGCAGCACGGCGAGCAGGAACATGGCGGCGCCAGTCGCCAACCGCCAGAACGTCTGCCCACTCATCGCCGAGCCGCCCAGCCGGCGCGCCGGCGCGCTCGCGGGCCGGGTCAGCCGGGACTTCCGCGGCCTCGCGCTCGGGCCGGCCTCAGGATCCCGCATCGGCCGTCACCCCCTGCCTGCCGGGCGACCTTGATTCCGGGTTCGGACACCGGACCGCATCATCGTACGACCATCTAACGAAACGTACCCGTTAGATCACTTAATGTATTTGCGCTTGGTGGCCCCGGGACCGCTCGACGCGGCGTCCGGGCGGGCATCACGCGCTCGGCCGACGCCTCGACCCGGCGATCTCCCCCTCGGGCGATACCGCCAACCATCCCGCCGGACCAACCGCGTGTGGTCGGATCAGGCCGCCCCTGCGAGCCGCACGAGCAGGACGGCGATGTCGTCCTGTTGGGGCTCGCCGCCCGTCGCCTGGCTGGTGAGCGTGTCGGCCAGTCCCTCCAGGCCGGAGTCGGCGACCTGGCGGGAGGCGGGAGGCGGGGTATGGCCGGCGAGCAGGGCCGCGGCCCGGTCGATGCCGTCCTCGACGTCTCGCCCGCGCTGCTCGACCAGCCCGTCGGTGTAGAGGAGCAGCGTGGAACCGGGGGGGAGCGCGACGCTCGCCTCGTCGCGCGCGCCGATGTCGCTGACGCCGAGCAGGAGCGAGTGCGCGTCCGAGAGACGGTGGACCGGGCCGCCGCCGGCGGCGCACAGCAGCGGCGGCAGATGTCCCGCGTTGGCGTAGCTGAGCGTGGCCCCGCCGGAGGTGTTCGGCTCCAGGATGGCGTAGAAGACGGTCGCGAAACTGTCCATCGCGAGGCCCTGGGCCAGCCGGTCGAGGCGCTCGAGCACCTCCCCCGGCCCGACCAGCTCCCAGGCATAGGCCCGCAGCGTGCTGCGCAGTTGCGCCATCGCGGCGGCCGCGGGCAGGTCGTGGCCCATGACGTCCCCGATCGCGAGTCCCACCCTGCCATCGGGCAGGCTCAGGACGTCGTACCAGTCGCCCCCGACGCGGGCGGTGTCACTGGCCGGGAGGTAGCGGGCCACGAAGGTCAGGCCGGGCACGGTCGGCATCTCGGGGAGCAGGCTGCGCTGCAGCATCTCGGCGACCGCGTGCGCCCGCCCGTACAGCTCCTCCCGCTCCGCCCTGGCCTCGACCCGAGCGGTCACGTCGTCCTGCACGCCGACGAAATGGGTGAGCCTGCCGGCGCCGTCGAAGACGGGCGCGATCGCGATCTCGTTCCAGAAGGTTCCGCCGTCCTTCCGGTAGTTCAGGATCTCCACCCGGGTGGGTCGACACTCGCGTTGGGCCTCGCCGAGCCGGGCGGCGGCCGCCCGGTCGCTGCGCGGTCCTTGGAGAAAGCGGCAGTTGCGTCCCACGGCCTCCGCGAAGGGGTAACCGGTGATCCGCGTGAAGGCGCCGTTGACCCAGATCAGCGGGGTGTCAGGCTGGTGCGGGTCGGCGATCGTGAAGCTCACGTCCGTGCTCTGCAACGCGCGCAGATACAGGTCGTCGGCGGGCGCCGCGCCGACCAGCCGCTCCGCCAGGCCGGGTATCGCCTGGTGTATCTCGTCCGACCCGGCTCGGCCGGATCGGCCCGGCCGGCGGGGCCGGCCGCGGCCCGGCCACCTGCGATCGCCCCGCCCCCGCTCACCACGCGTGTCAGCTCGACTCCGCCACGCATTCACTCCACTACATTAGGTCCGATGTGCCGGAACGGCCGGTCGACCGACAACGCCGCCCGCGACGCGACGGCCGGGGGGCACCGGCCGTTCCCCTGGGCACAGGCCTCGCCGCGTCATGATCGACCCGGCTGGGAGCGGTCGAAGGAGCCCAGGATGGGAAGCCTCGCGGGGTGAGATGCGTGGTGATGGGCGCGACCGGCTACATCGGCAGTCGGCTCGTCCCCGAACTGCTCTCCCGGGGGCACGTCGTGCGGGCCGCCGCCCGCACCCCCGCCAAGCTGGCCGAGGCACCCTGGCGTGACCGGGCCGAACTGGTGACGGCGGACGTCACCGACTCCGGCCAGGTGGCGGCCGCCCTGGCCGGGCAGGACGTCGTCTACTACCTCGTGCACTCCCTGCACCACCACGATTTCGCCGAACGCGACCGCGTCGCCGCCCACAACGTCGCCGAGGCCGCTCGGCGGGCGGGCGTCCGGCGGATCATCTACCTGGGCGGGATCAGCCCAGCCGGGCAGCGGCTTTCCGCCCACCTCGCCTCCCGCGGCGAGGTCGGGCAGATCCTGCTCGGTTCCGGGGTGCCCACGGTCGTGCTGCGGGCCGCGGTCGTCATCGGCTCGGGGTCGGCCAGCTTCGAGATGCTGCGCTACCTCACCGAACGGCTTCCGGCCATGGTCACGCCGCGGTGGGTGGGTACCCGCGTCCAGCCGATCGCCATCCGGGACGTGCTCTACTACCTCACCCGAGCCGCCGAGCTGGTTCCGGCCGGCGTCAGCCGTGGCTTCGACATCGGGGGGCCCGACATCCTCACCTACCGGGAGATGATGCGGCGGTACGCCGCGGTCGCCGGCCTGCCACGCCGTTTCGTGGTCCCGGTGCCGCTGCTCACGCCGTGGCTGTCGGCCCAGTGGGTCAACCTCGTGACACCGGTGCCTCGCGGCATCGCCGTCCCGCTGATCTCCTCACTGGTCAACGAGGTCGTCTGCCGCGACCAGGACATCGCCGCGTACGTCCCCGACCCCGCCCGCGGCCTGACGGGCTACGACGAGGCGGTCGCCCTCGCGCTGGCCAGAACCCGTGAGGCCCGGGAGCCGTCGCGCTGGACGTGGGCCACGATGCCGCGAGGGCGCCCGCGGCCGCCGTCGGAACCGCTCCCGACGGATCCGGACTGGTCCGGCGGCACGGTCTACCAGGACGCGCGAGAACTGACCACGGCCGCGGACGCCGGGCGGCTGTGGCGGGTCATCGAGTCCGTGGGAGACGAGCACGGCGGGCGCCCCCGCGCCCGGTCCGTCCGGGGGTGGATCGACCGGCTCGTCCCGGGTGCCGCGACGCGCCGCCGGTCGGTCCCGCGCGGCCCCCGCGTCGGCGAGCCCCTCTGCGGGCGGTCCGGATGGCCCCCCGGCGGATGGCGCGTGGAGGACGTCGACCGGCCGCGCCGGCTGCGGCTGCGCGCGCGGACGCGCCTGCCGGGCCGGGCCTGGATCGAGCTTTCCGCCGCCCCCACCGCCGGGGGCTCCGTCTACCGCCAGCGGGCGATCTTCGAACCGCGCGGGCTCGCCGGCCACCTGTGCTGGAAGTCCCTCGCGCCGGTGCGCGGCGCCGCGCTGGGCCGGATGGCGCGCGACATCACGGACACCGCCGAGCACGCGCGCCCCGTGGAGCGGTCGTGGTGACCACGCTGGCGGTCTTCACCCGGGACCTCCGGGTGCGCGACAACCCGATGCTCGTGGCCGCCGCGCGGGAGGCCGAGCGCGTGGTGCCGGTGTTCGTGCTGGACGCGGCCATGGACCGGAGCGGATTCGCCGCCGGCGGCCGGCGGCGGTTCCTGGCCGAAAGCCTCACCGACCTCGACCGGTCGCTGCGAGAGCTCGGGGGGCGTCTCGTCCTTCGGGCCGGTGAGCCGGTCGAGCAGATCTGCCGGCTCGCCGACGAGGTCGACGCCGCCCGGGTGCACATCGCCACGGACAGCTCCGCCCACGCCCACCGGCGCGAGGCGGCGCTGCGTTCGGCGCTGTCCGAGCGCCGCCGCGAGCTGCGCGGCCACGACGAGGTGCACGCCGTCGTCGCGCCGGGCCGGCTCCGGCCCGCCGGCCGGGATCATTTCGCGGTCTTCGGCGCCTACCACCGCCGGTGGTCCGACGTCCCGTGGCGGCGCGTGCTCGGGCCCCCGGAACGGATCCGGCTCCCGGAGCTCGACCCGGGAGCGCTGCCGCCCGTCGAGCCGCGGGCGGGCACCGACGGGTTCCCGGGCGGCGAGCGGGCGGGCCTTATGCGGGCGGAGCGCTGGCTGGGCCAGGGCGTCGAGCACTATGACGACCAACGGGACCGGCTGGCCGCGGACGGCACGTCGCGCCTGTCGCCCTACCTTCACCTGGGCTGCCTGTCCGCCCTCGAGCTCGCGACCCGGGCGGGGGCGGGCGACGGCGCCCGGGAGTTCGTCCGGCAGCTCGCCTGGCGCGACTTCTTCCACCAGCTCCTCGACGCCCGCCCGGACACGGCGCACCGGGACTACGGCCGTCAGGTGGACGACTGGCGGGACGACCCCGAGGCGCTGGAGGCCTGGCGAACCGGTCACACCGGCGTCCCGGTCGTCGACGCCGGCATGCGGCAGCTGCTCGCCGAGGGCTGGCTGCCCAACCGGGCACGGATGATCACCGCGAGCTTCCTCACGAGGACCCTCGGCATCGACTGGCGCGCCGGCGCCGCGCACTACCTGGAACACCTGGTCGACGGGGACCTGGCCAACAACAACCTCAACTGGCAGTGGGTCGCCGGCACCGGCACCGACCGCCGGCCGGGCCGCGTCCTGAACCCGCTGCGCCAGGCCGAACGGTACGACCCCGACGGGGCCTACGTCCGCCGGCACGTGCCGGAGCTCGCCGACCTGGCGGCCAGGGACCTTCGCCAGCCGTGGCGGCTGCCGGACCCCGAGCGGCGCGCCCTGAAGTACCCCGCGCCGCTCCCGGGCCTCGCCGACACACTGCGTTGACCATGACCGCCGCGTGGACCATGACTGCCCGGTGAGCGCCGCTTCGGCCACCGGGCAGCGAGACGACGGCCGTTCGAGGCAGACCGGGCCCACAATGGCCACATAATGGGTAAAGCCAGGCTTGGCGGTCACCCCAGCCGGGTAGCCTGCCGGGAGTGACGCAGAGTAGGCGGGTGCAGCGGGCGGCGGGCGCCGCCACCTCGTTGGATTCGTGGCGGCGGGCGCGCCAGGCGCCTCGGCCGCGGCCTCTGTTGCGCCAGGGGGTGTCTTGGGTGAACGCGGCCGACCGGACGATGTTCGACGCCGTCGCGCGCGCCCGTCCCATCGCCGACCCGTTGCTGCCACGGCTGACCCACGCGGCCGACCACGGCCTGCTGTGGTGGGGGGTGGCCGGGCTCCTCGGGGTCACCCGCGGCCGGCGCCGCCGGGCGGCGGGACGCGGCCTGCTCGCGCTGGGGCTCGCGAGCGCCGTCACCAACGGCCCGGCGAAGGCGATCTTCCGGCGCGGCCGCCCCGCCACCCACGCGGTCCCGCTCGTGCGCCGCCCGCGGCGCGACCACTCCACGTTCTCGTTCCCGTCGGGGCACTCGGCCTCGGCCGCCGCCTTCGCCACCGCGGTGGCGCTCGACGCTCCGGGGGCCGCCGTGCCGGTCGGGGCGCTGGCCAGCCTGGTCGCGTTCTCCCGGGTGTACGTCGGCGTGCACTACCCGAGCGACGTCGTCGCCGGCGCCGCGCTCGGCGCGGCCTGCGCGTTCGCGACGACGAAGGTCCTGCCCAGGCGGTCCTGGGCGCCGGCGCGCGGCCGGCCGGCGCCGGCGGAGGTGTCCAGCCTGCCGGAAGGCGACGGGCTGGTCGTGGTCGTCAACGAGAGCTCCGGCGCCGGCGCCCGGTTCGGCCAGCCGTCCGGGGTCGCCGCGCCGATCCGCTCCCTGCTGCCGCTCGCCAAGGTGATCGAGGTCGGGCCGGGCGACGACCTGGAGGCGGCGCTCGACGACGCCGCCGCGTCCGCCCGGGTGCTCGGCGTCGCGGGCGGGGACGGCACCGTCAACGCGGCGGCGGAGCGCGCGCTCGCCCACGGCCTGCCGCTCGCCATCTTCCCGACCGGCACGCTCAACCACTTCGCCGCCGATCTGGGGCTCGGCGCCGGCATCGTCGGCATCGCGGACACCGTGCGCGCGCTGCGCGAGGGCAGCGCCGTCGCCGTCGACGTGGGCCGCTTCGACGGGACGCGCCCTGAGGGCACGTCCTTCGACGGCGTGTTCCTCAACACCGCGAGCGTGGGCGGCTACGCCCACCTGGTCGCGGTCAGGGAACGGCTCGAGAAGCGGCTCGGGAAATGGCCGGCGATGGTCGTGGCGCTGTCCTGGGTGCTGCGCAACGAGCCGCCGATCGACGTGACGATCATCGCCGACGAGCCGCTCGTCGGGACGCGGCCGCCCACTCCGGTCGGGCCCACCCGGCCGCGGCTCGCCCGGCCGGCGGGCGCGCGGCGGGCGGCCAGCGGAGAACGGCGCCGGCTGTGGCTGGCCTTCGTCGGCAACGGGATCTACCACCCGCCGGGCTTCGCCCCGACCTACCGGGAGCGGCTCGACGAGAGGATGCTCGACCTGCGGCTCGTCGACGGGACCGTCCCGCTCGCCAGGACGAGGCTGGTCGCCGCCGTCCTGACCGGCCGGCTGCGGCGCACCCCCGTCTACGAGCAGCGCGCGGCCACCAGGATCGAGATCACCGCCGTCGCCGCGGCCCGGGGGCGGGCTCGCGGGCGGGTCCCGTCGATGCCGTTCGCCCGGGACGGCGAGGTCACCGGGCGCGCGCGCCGCCTCATGATCACGCCGAACGGCGCCCGTCTCGTCGTCTTCCGGCCGCGCTGAACCAGTCCCGCCCACCTGGGGCCGCGGGACGACGAGCCGCCGACGCGGGCGTCCCGCGTCCTCGGCGGACCAAGGTCCTCAGTAGACGAAGGTCCCGCGCGGACACGGGTCCTCAGCGGACGGAGTGGTCCTGCAGGGGGATCAGCGCCGTCAGCGGCGTCGTCAGGCGGGCGCACAGCACCGGGTCGAGCAGGTCCTCGACCAGCAGCGCGCAGGCCAGATCGGCGCACAGCTCCATGACACGCGCCTCGGACGACGGGTCCTGGGCGAGCAGCGCGCCGCCCCGGCAGTCCTGGCAGGGGCGCCAGAAGCCCTCGGCGGCGCTGCGGCGGACCAGCGTCCAGACCCGGCGCCGACCGGTGAGCACGGCGGTGCCGAAGGCGGCGTCCATCGCCTCCTGGTGGTCGGTCTCGTCGCGGGTGAGCGCGGTGACCAGCAGGCCCTCGAAGACCTCGGAGCTGCGCGTGTCGTGGCAGCGCACGGCGAGCCTCGGCAGGGCCGCGAGCACCCGCTTCACGTCGGCCGAGGAGGGGCCGAGGTCGGGTTCGTGCGAGCGCGCCCTTGGGTAGACCACCCGCCAGGGACGCATCAGGCCCGCGTACTCGGACCGGGAGAGGATCGGCCGGGCGTAGGCGGCCGCGAGCGCGTCACGCATCGAGCGCAGGGCGGTCGCCGTCATCGACGGGTCGACCGAGACGAAGTCGGCGCCGGCCAGGTCATCGGCGTAGATGGCCGACAGCGCGTCGAACGCGGCCAGCACCTCGACGACGAGCGGCGAATCGGGCGAGAGCGCCCGGTCCCGGGCGACCGCGAGCGCGGACGAGTTGCGCCACTCGGCGGCAAGCCGGATCAGCTCGTCGTCGGTCGTGTGCACGAGCTGGGCAAGGATGCCCAGGATGCCGCGCAGGTTCGGGTGCTCCTCGAGCCGGTCGATGCGGCGAGCGCGAAGGATCATGCGGACGCTCCGGGCGCCCGAGCTCCAGATCTCCGGCCTATCTCGGGCGCGGGGTCCCCATTGATCTTTGCGCCAGCAAAAATCAATGGGGGAGCCTGGGTCACGGCAGCCTGCACGTGGTCCTCCTCGCCATCGGCGCTTCCCTCATCGAGCGCGTCTCGCCGCGGATGCGGATGGTCCCGCCGCCGGGCATCTGTTTGCCGGCGGCGCGGCGGGACGCGGCCATGATCCGGCGGCTTCGGGCCGGCAGGCGACCGCGCCGCCGAAGCCCCGCCCCCGGTGAACAGGGAACGCGAGTCCCCCGAACACTGAGTGTCAGCCCCGTCAGCGTAGTGCGGCGCCGATGTCATCGCACCCAAACTGGCTGACTGCCCCGTCCCGTGGACTATTCGGACTCATCCAACGGACGAGCCGGGCGTCCCACCGCCCGCTGGATACTCATAGTAGCCAATGTCGACGCGCCGGGGTCGGAGTCGACCAGTGGCGCGGGCCATGAAGACTGTGGGAACGCGCGCTAGAGCCCTGCGTAGCCAGCCATTCGACCGCATGGCGATCTATGCCGCACTGGCCACCGTTCGCTACCACAATGGGCCTCCGTCCCGTCACGCGCGGTCAGGCATTCTCGGCCGCGAGAAGGGGCGTCCCGGTCTTCGACGCGCGCCCGGCCCTCGCGTCCGGCGCGGCGGGACCTGCCCGACCCGGGAG
>NZ_JADWYU010000353.1 GCF_016786325.1 Frankia nepalensis
TCGCCGCGGACGTAGTCGCGCAGCGAGTGGAACGCGACGCCGCCCTGCGGGGCCTCGTTCGACGTCGGCCCGTCCAGGTCCGGCGACCCACCGGTCGGCAACGGCCCGACGTCGTGCACCCGCGGCCGCACCCGCAGCAGCGTCCGCTCCGGGCGGGTCTGACCCACGTGCACGAGCCGCAGCGGATCGCTGTGGCCGACGGTCAGCGGCCCGACCTCGAACACCCCGCGCCGCGAGGTCGGGATCGCGTAGCCCCGCTCAGCCCGCCCACCGGCCCCCAGGCTCGGCAGCGCG
Source organism: Frankia nepalensis (assembly GCF_016786325.1). Classification (GTDB taxonomy): domain Bacteria; phylum Actinomycetota; class Actinomycetes; order Frankiales; family Frankiaceae; genus Pseudofrankia; species Pseudofrankia nepalensis. Next base: position 295 of record NZ_JADWYU010000353.1, read on the forward strand.
ATGTCGACGGTCACACCGGCGACCTTCTCCTCGGCGTGGATCGGCGGGCAACGCCGGCTCGAGACGTTCGTGACCGTGAGATAACCGAACGCCGGCTCACCCTCCACCACCCGCGCCGGCCGGACCTGCCGCGAAATCGTCACATTCGGGCTCACCAACAGCCAGCCACCCGCCACCAGCAACGCACAGACCGCCGCCGCCGAGATCACCACCAACTCGGGATAACGCAACACGAACCCGGCCACACCGAACACCACCGCGACCACGGCAACCGCGACCCCAGAACGGGTAATCACCGGTACGCCGGCCGCAGACCAGGAACCGGAACCGAAGCAAGAATCCCGGCCAGCAGATTCGGCGCCGTCGCCCCGTTCAACTCCGCCTCCGGCCGCAACAGCAACCGGTGACCAAGAACATAGGGCGCCAACGCCTTGACATCATCCGGCGTCACAAAAGTCCGCGCGTCGGCGGCCGCGTGCGCCTGCGCCGCGACCGCCAGCGCGATCCCAGCACGAGTGCTCGCCCCGAGACGCAACTCGGCCAGCCGCCGGGTCGCCGCCGTGATCGTCACGATGTAGTCCACGATCGCCGGCGTCAGATGAACCCGCCGCAGAATCTCCGTCATCCGCACCACATCGGCGTTCGACACCACCGGCGTCAGATCAAGCACCGACTGCCCAGCCGACCGGTTCGCCACGATCTCAACCTCAGCCGCATGATCCGGATAGCCCACCGCCAGCCGGACCATGAACCGGTCGATCTGCGCCTCCGGAAGATCATAGGTACCACCGTGCTCCACCGGATTCTGGGTCGCCACCACCAGAAACGGCCGCGGCACCAGATGCGAAACCCCATCGACCGTGACCTGACGCTCCTCCATCACCTCCAACAACGCCGACTGCGTCTTCGGCGACGCCCGGTTCACCTCATCCGCGAGCACCACATTCCCGAAGACCGCACCCGGCTGAAACTCGAACACCCGAGCCTGCGCGTTCCAGACCTGCACACCCGTCACATCCGACGGCAACAAGTCAGGCGTGCACTGGATCCGACGCATACTGCCCTCGATCGAACCCGCCAACGCCTTCGCGATCGACGTCTTACCCGTACCCGGCACATCATCGATCAGCACATGCCCCTCAGCCGCCATACACAACACAGCCAACCGGACAACATCCGTCTTACCCCTGATCAGACGCTCGACATTGCGCACGATCCGATCACACCGCTCGGCGAACCAGGCCACATCC
>NZ_JADWYU010000354.1 GCF_016786325.1 Frankia nepalensis
CGAAAGACATCCCAGGAGCTGAAATGTCAAGCCGCGACCTGTTCGACGTGATGCGGCCAGGCGGTCGTCTCGTCGTAGAGGCTGCCGGTCTTGAGGCAGCCGTGCAGGATGCCGACGAGACGGTTCGCGAGCTGGCGCAGGGCGGCGTTGTGGTTGGCTCCGCGTTCTCGTTGCCGGTCGTAGTAGGCCCGGGCTCCGGGGGACGCCTGCAGGCTGGAGAAGGCCTGGGTCATCAGGGCGTCGATGAGCCGGTCGTTGTGGACGAACCGGGCGCTCACGGTTCTCTTCTTGCCGGAGGCTCGGGTGATCGGCGAGGTGCCGGCGTAGTTCTTGCGGGCCTTGGCGGTGGTGTAGCGGTCGGGGTCGTCGCCGAACTCCGCGAGCACCCGGGCGCCGAGGACCTGTCCCAGTCCGGGCTGGGACAGGACGATCTCAGCGGCCGGGTGCTGGCCAAAATGCTCGGCCACCTGCCCCTGGAGCTCCTTGACCTGCTCGTTCAGCACGGTCAGCACCGCGATCAGCGCACGGACCGAGGCGGCGTAGGCACCGGCGACGACGTCGGGCTGGCCGAGGTGGGCCGCGCGCAGCGCGGCCTGGATCGCCGCGGCCTTCGTCGCGACGTCGCGGCGCCGCGCGCGGCGCAGGGCGGCGCTGATCTGGCTGAGGGTCAGCCGGGCCGCGGCTGCCGGGGTCGGCGCCTTGGCGAGCAGTTCCAGGGTGTCGGCGGCGTCCAGGTCCTCGAAGGCGACGAGCGCGGCGGGGAAGTAGTCCCGCAGCGCGTGCCGCAGCCGCTGGGTGTGCCGGGTCCGCTCCCAGATCAGCGTCTTGTGGGTGCGGGTCACGACCTTGACCGCCTCGACGGCGGCGCTGTCCCCGGCGACCGGTCGCAGCTGGTGGGCGTCGGTGCGGACCATGTCCGCGAGCACGTGCGCGTCGGCGGCGTCGCTCTTGGCGCCCGACACGGCGTGCCGCGCCCGGTAGTGCGACGCCTGCAGCGGGTTGATCGCGAACACGGTGTAGCCGGCGGCGAGCAGAGCCTGGACCCAGGGGCCGCGGTCGGTCTCGATCCCGACCAGTACCTGCACGTCGTCGGGCTCGTCGCCGGCGTGCTCGCCGACCAGCGCGTGCAGCCGGGCCATGCCGGTCACTCCCTCGGGCAGCCGGGCCTTGGCCAGCCGCCGTCCCGAGGCGTCCATCACCTCCACATCGTGGTGGTCTTCCGCCCAGTCGTCCCCTACGAACAGCCGCAACGCCTCTCCCACCCCTCGTGCCGATCACCATGAGCAGCCCGCGGGAGAACCATCAGCGACCTAATGAACACAGTGCTCACGCCGCGAGCGGCGGGCACGACATCCCATCAGCGATCAACTCTCCCGGCCTACCGGCAGGGGCACGGTCTTTCGTCAGGACTCGAGGTCCGGGACAGACGAGTGCTCACCTGCCGGCGGCTACCGCCCGGAGTCTGCCGGATGGCTGGCTCCCAGAACTCATTAGGAC
>NZ_JADWYU010000355.1 GCF_016786325.1 Frankia nepalensis
GTGGCAAGCGCCCTTCCGGCCGCTCGCCACACTGTGCTGTTCCCGGCGGACTACGACGCCGAGTTCGACGCGGTCTTCCGCGGTCGGCTGCCCACCGACCCGACGATCTACGTGTCCGCTCCGCGGGACCCGTCGCTCGCGCCGCCCGGCTGCGAGGCGTGGTTCGTGCTGGTCAACGCGCCGCCGCACGCGCCCCGGCCAGGCCTGGCCCGCGCCGGCGTCGACTGGGACCGCCCGGGTCTCGCCGACTCCTACGCGCATCGTGTGCTGGACACGATGGCCCGGCGCGGGCTGGACGTCCGCCACCGGCTGCGCTGGTTCGAGACGATCACTCCGGCGGACCTGGAGCGGCGGACCGGCGCGCCGGGCGGTTCGATCTACGGCTCCTCGTCGAACGGCGCCTGGGCGGCGTTCCTGCGCCCGTCGAACCGGACCTCGATCCCCGGCCTGTTCCTCGTCGGTGGCTCGGCTCACCCCGGCGGCGGCCTGCCGCTGGTCGCCGTGTCCGCGCGGATCGTCGCCGATCTCGTCGGCCCGGCATGAAGCCGGCCCTGGGGCTTGGCCGAGCGTCGGATCATGATCGACGAGGGTGACCTCGGCTCGGTGGTGGCGGCCGCCTCTGGTGTGGCGGGTCGCCGGGCGCTGCCGAGGCGCTGTCAGGGGCGTAGCGCGGCCAGCACCATGCCGGCGTACCGGCGCCACACCGCCGGGTCGCGCACGCCGAGGTCGGCCAGCACCCGGGCGTAGCCGCCGATGAGGACGCGGACGTCCATGGCGGTGGCGTCGGGGCGCAGCGATCCCTGCTCGCGGGCCGCCTCGACGATCCTGGCGAGCGTCCGGGTGGCGGTTGACTCCTGGGTGCGCGGGTCCGCCTTCGGCAGTACCTCGATGAGCAGCACCAGGTCGTGGGCCAGCCGTTCGGCCATGTCGTCGAGGAAGCCGCGCAGGCCGACGTAGGGATCCGGTTCCTCGGCGGCGGCCGCCACGCGCGCGTCGATCCAGCTCAGCTGGTGCTCGGCGACGGCCCGCACGAGGTCCGCCTTGGTCGGGTAGCTGCGGTAGACGGTGGCCTTCCCTACGCCCGCCCGTGCCGCGACCTCCGGCACGGTCGCCTTCAGGCCCTTCTCGGCGAAGACCTCGAGGGCGGCCGCCATGATCAACTCGTGGTTGCGCCGCGCGTCCGCCCGGCGCTCGGACCAGTCGGAAGGCACGCGTTCCGGCGCGGCGGTGGCTGGCATCGTCCCGCTCACCAGGGGTGTCCCGCCGGCCGGCGCCGTCCTGGCCACCGAGGGTTCCACGGTGTCCGATGCCGCGCCGGCGGCCGGCGACGCGCCGCGGGCCGCCCGCGCGTGGGCGGGGGAGGATGCCATGGCGGTCAGTGTGCCCGATCATCCGCGTGCGGCGAGGCGGTGGCCGGGGCCACCGCCGTCAGCGCCTCCGGCGGCGTGGCGCGCCCGGCGGGGCCCGCCCCGCCCCCCCGGG